>JAIUOS010000021.1 GCA_020161755.1 Actinomycetota bacterium | reverse complement strand
TCTCTTCCTGTCCCCCACCCGCCGACTTGTCAGAATCTGGAACCGCTGGAGCGGCCGCAGATTCTGACAAGTCGGGGGCGGGTGTTTCGGTGTACTACGCGGCGGTCGGATCGGTGGAGGTGTGATCCGTTATGAAAACAATATCCGGGATTCGGGTTATTTAGCAAGCGAGCGTTCGGCAGTGCGCAGGAGAGGGGGGTGGACTACGGGGTGACGGGGTCGCAGATGTCGGCCAGTTCCCCGCCGAGGGCGGCGAGGGCGGCGTCCGCGTCCACGGAGACGCTGGCGCCGTGCTCGCCGGCGCCGAGGGAGATGGTGCGGCCGGCGACGCTCGCGTCCGCGATCACGGGCCAGGCAGTGCGGGCGCCGAACGGGGTGATGGTGCCGCGCACGTAGCCGGTGACCTCGAGGGCGGTGGCGGCGTCCGGCATCGACAGCCGGCTCACGCCCAGGTGCGCGCGCAGTTTGGGCCACGCGATCTCGCGATCGCCGGGCACCAGGACGAACAGGTAGTCGTCCTCCCCGCGGCGCACCACCATGGTCTTGATGATGTCGGCCGGGGTGACGCCCCGCAGCCCGGCGGCCTCGGCGAGCGAGCCGACCCGCTCGTGCCGGACCAGCCGGTACGCCACCCCGGCAGCGCGCAGGGCGGCCTCGGCCGGGGCGTCCGCCGGATCGGCGGGGTCAGTTGTGGAGGTACTCAAGCAGGTGGTTGCGCTCGTCGGTCAGCTGGTCGATGCGGTGCTTCACCACGTCGCCGATCGAGATGATGGCGGTCAGCTTGCCGTCCTGGACGACCGGCAGGTGGCGGAAGCGGCCGTAGGTCATGGTCTGGGCGGTGGACTCCAGGCTGTCCTCGGCGGCGCAGGTCTTCACGTCCGCGGTCATGATCGTCGAGACCAGTTCGGTGAGCACCGCGGCACCCTCGGCCCCGAGGTGGCGCACCACGTCGCGCTCGCTGACGATGCCGCTGATGCGCTCGCCGTCCTCGCTCACCACGACCGCGCCGATGTTGTGCGTGCCGAGCAGCTCGACCAGCTCGGCGACCGTGGCGGTCGGGACGATGGTCACCACCGTCGCGCCCTTCTTGCGGATGATGTCCTCGATCTTCATAAGCGGGACGCTACCCCGGCAGCCATCCGAGCACCAGCACCCCCGCGGTGCGGCAACTGCGGGTTGGTAGGGTCTGCGGGCATGAGCACCAACCACCCGCGGACGAGGGCAGTCCGTGCCGGGATCAACACCGATCCGGCACACGGCGCGGTGGTGCCACCGGTGTTCATGTCCACCACCTACGCGTTCAGCGGCTTCGACCAGCCGGGCGCCTACGACTACAGCCGCGCGGGCAACCCGACCCGCTCGGTGCTGGCCGACGCCATCGCCGACCTGGAGGGCGGCGCGGGTGGAGTGGTCACCGCGTCCGGCATGGCGGCGGTGACCGCGGCCGTGCTCGCGCTGGTGCCCGCCGGCGGCACGCTGGTCGCGCCGTTCGACGCCTACGGCGGGTCGTGGCGGCTGTTCGACGCTCTCGAACGCACCGGACGGCTGCGCCTGCGGCTGGCCGACTTCACCGGCCCGGACGGGCCGGCGTCCGTGGGCGACGCCGACGTGGTCTGGCTCGAGACGCCGTCCAACCCGCTGCTGCGCATCACCGATCTGGCCGCGGTGAGCGCCGCCGCGCACGCCGCCGGCGCCCGGGTGGTGGTGGACAACACGTTCGCCAGCCCTGCCGTGCAACGTCCGCTGGAGTTCGGGGCGGACGTGGTGGTGCACTCGGCGACCAAGTACCTGAACGGCCACAGCGACGTGGTGGCCGGGGTGGTCGTGGCCGCGTCCGGCGAACTGGTGGACGAGCTGGCCTGGTGGGCGAACACCCTCGGCCTGACCGGCGGCGCGTTCGACTCCTACCTGGCCCTGCGCGGGCTGCGCACGCTGCACCTGCGAATGGCGGCCGCGCAGCGCAACGCGTCCGCGATCGTCGAGCTGCTCGCCGGACACCCGGCGGTCGCCGCCGTGCACTACCCGGGCCTGCCGACGCATCCGCAGCACGAGCTGGCCGCGCGCCAGATGGACGGGTTCGGCGCGATCGTCACCTTCGACGTGGGCAGCGAGGCCGCCGTCCGCGCGCTGGTGGAGGGCCTGGACTGCTTCTGCCTGGCCGAGAGCCTGGGCGGGGTGGAGTCGCTGGTCTCGCACTCGGCGACCATGACGCACGCCTCGATGCCGCCGGAAGTGCGCGCGGCGGCCGGCATCACCGACGGCATGCTGCGGCTGAGCGTCGGGGTCGAGGATGCGGACGACCTCGTCGCCGACCTGCGGGCCGGGCTGGACCGGGCGGCCGCAGCGGACTGAGCACGGACGGCTCGCGTCCGTGGCGTCAGCGGACGCCCTTCGCGGCCCGGGCCACGGCGTCCAGGGTGAACGGGCCGGTCGGCGAACCCAGGCGTTCGAGGAGCGCGTCGCGCAGGGCGCCGCGGTGGTCGGTGGGCAGCGCGAGGCAGTAGCTTCCGGCCGGCCCGATGCCGGCCTCGAAGCCACCCCAGAGCTCGTCGAAGCCGCCGTAGGTGGTGTGCACGGTGAGCTCGGCCTCCACGATGTGGCCCAGGCCGGCGTCGGCCAGCCACTGGCTGAGTTCGCCGGGGCGGCCGAACCTGAGCACGCGATCCTCGTCGGGGGCATCAGGGTCGAGGCTGAGGGCCGCGTCCCAGAAGGTGCGTAGCAGCCGCATCTCCTTGCCGAAGTCCCAGACGCACGCCGCGATCGTCCCGCCGGGCCGGGCCACCCGCGTCATCTCGGCCGCCGCCCGCGGCGGGTCGGACACGAAGTGCAGCACCAGCTGGGCGAGGGCGAGGTCGAACGCCGCGTCCCCGAACGGCAGCTGCTCGGCGGAGCCGGGCCGGACGTCGACGCCGGGGTTGCGCTCGGCGCAGGCCGCCACGAACGGCGGGGACGGGTCGCACGCGGCCACGTCGGCGACGCCCAGGCGTCCGACCAGCTCGGTGGTCAGCGCGCCCGGGCCGCACCCGACGTCGAGGGCGCGGTCTCCGTCCGCGACCCCGGCGAACGTGGCGAACTCCGCGGCCAGCGGACGCGAGTAGCGTCCCATGAAGGCGTCGTACGCCTCCCCGGACGTCGCGAAGGTCCGGGCGCCGGCCACCGGCTCCATGGCCACCTCCTGGTCACCGGCCAAGGTAGCCCCGCGGGACGCTCCGGCGGCAGGCGTGGTTCTACCAAGAGCCGCAGAAGAGCGGGCCGGGCGAAATGAAAGGGGACTGTCCCCCTTTCAATTCGGGGGGGGGGGTCAGCAGCCGAAGAGATCCCGGATCCGGGCGATCTCGTCGTCGGGGAGGTCGCGGCCGCCACCGGACGCGTCGAGCCGCCAGAGCAGTTCGGCGGTGTACTCCAGCCGCTCCATCGCCAGGTAGGTCGACATCAGGTCGGGGCCCCAGGTGAGCGCGCCGTGGTTCTCCAGCAGGCAGGCGCGGTAGTCGGCGACGAACGGGCTGATCGAGTCCGGCACCGCCGTGGTGGACGGGGTGGCGTACGGCGCCAGCGGCACCCTCGGCATCGTCACGATGGTCTCGGGCAGCATCCGGCACTCCAGCTCGCGGCCCTGGACGGCCGCCATCGTGGCGAACAGCGGATGCGCATGGACGACCGCCCGCGCGGTGTCATCGAGCTCGTAGACGCGCAGGTGCATCTTCACCTCCGACGACGGCGGCAGGTCGCCGGAGACGAGTTCGCCGTCCAGCCCGAGCACCGCCAGCTCGCCCGGCACCAGGAAGCCCTTGCTCACCCCGGTGGGGGTGCAGACGACCAGGTCGTCGACCCGCACCGAGATGTTGCCGTCGTTGGCGGCCACCAGCCGGCGTTCCCACATGGCCCGGCCGACCTCGCAGACGGCCAGCCGGGCCGACTCCAGCTCAGTCGTCCGCACCGCTCGACAGCTCCTGGTACAGCGCGTGCGCCTCCTCGGGCCGCAGGCCGTCGTGGACGATGCCGCGGACGGCCCGGATCATCGCGGTCGGGTCGGTGCGCTGGAAGATGTTGCGGCCCATGTCGACGCCGGCCGCGCCTGCGTCCATCGCCCGGAACGCCATCGTGAGGGCGTCGAGGCTGGGCAGCTTCTTGCCGCCGGCCATGATGATCGGCACCGGGCACCCGGCCACCACCTGCTCGAAGCCCTCCTCCACGTAGTAGGTCTTGACCAGCTGGGCACCGAACTCGGCGATGATCCGGGTGGCCAGGCCGAGGTAGCGCGCGTCCCGGGTGAGCTCCTTGCCCACCGCGGTCACGCCCAGCACCGGGATGCCGTAGGCGAGGCCGGCGTCGATCTGCTCGTTGAGGTTCGCGATCGACTGGGTCTCGAACTCGCCGCCGATGAACACCTGGACGGCGACCGCGGCGGCGTCGATGCGGGCGGCGTCCGCCATCTGCATCGCGACCCGCTCGTTGGACAGCTCCTTCAACACCGACGGCCCGCCGGACGCCCGCACGACCAGGGCGTTGGTCACCGAGGACGGGATCACCGAGCGGATGATGCCGCGGGTCGCCATCAGGGCGTCCGCGTACGGGGCGAGCGGGACGATGCTCAGGTCGATCCGCTCCAGCCCGCTGGTCGGGCCCTGGAAGTAGCCGTGGTCGAAGGCGAGCATCGCGGTGTGCCCGTCCGCGCCGAAGATGCGGGCGAGGCGGTGGCGCATGCCGAAGTCGAGCTGCCCCGCGCCCTTCACCGGGAAGTCCCACGAGCGCTGCGGGCTGTCGAGCCCCCAGTCCTTCGCGTTGAGGTTGCCCTCGAGGTCTGCCATGTCTGTCGTCCCTTTCAGTTGTTGTCGGCGGGCGGCGTCGGCACCGGGTCGCCCGGGTGCCAGGGGATGGTCACGGTGTCGCCCGGGCTGGCCGGGGACTTGATGAACACCATCCGGAAGAGCTGGTCGGAGTCGTTGACGAAGTAGTGCAGTTCGCCGGGCGCGCAGCGGTACACGTCCCCGGGGGTGAGGGAGTACGACGCGACGGCGTCCACCCAGAGCGTCGCGGTGCCCTCCAGCACCACGAACGACTCGTCGCAGTGGTGGTGCAGGTGGTTGGCCATCTCGTCGCCGGGGCGCAGCACCAGCACGCCGATGTCGCTGCTGGGGCCCTGCACCACGTAGGCCGGTCCCCAGTCGCCGTTGCGCGGGGGGACGCCGTCCAGTCGTCCGGATTGCATGGGGGGTTCCTCTCTCAGATGACGCGTTCGTTGCCGCCGTCGATGGGGATCTGCGCGCCGGTCGTGCACGCGAAGGTCTCGGTGCAGAGCTCGCGGACCAGCCGTCCCACCGCGGCGCTGGTGATCTCGGCGTGCAGCAGGTTGCGCCGCTTGTACGCCTCGACGCTCATGCCGTAGTGCTCGGCGCGGGCCGCGAGCAGGTCCGGGGTCCACAGGCCGGTGTCGAACACCGCGTCGGGGTGCACCATGTTCACCCGGATGCCTTCGCCCGCCCACTCCAGCGCCGCCACCCGGGTGAGCTGGGTCACCGCGGCCTTGGACGAGGAGTACGCCGCCGCCCCCGGGCCCGGCGCGGCCACGTTCTTGGACGCGATCAGCGCGACCCGGCCGTACGGGTAGCCCGCGGTGAGCAGGGGATGGGCCTGGCCGTACAGCTCCATGACGGCGTCGACGTTGACCGACATCGTGCGACGCCAGGCCGCGGCGGTCAGCTCGCCGAGGTTGGCGCTGGTCGGGAAGATCCCCGCGGCCACCACGAGGATGTCGAGGCCGCCGAACGCGTCGATGCCGCGCGCGAGCGCAGCGGCCACCGCCTCCGGATCGGTCACGTCGAGCTGGAGGCCGAGGTAGCGCGGGTCGTCGAAGGTCTGAGCCACGCTGGGGGAGAGGTCCCAGCCGACGACGCAGGCGCCCGCCTCGAGCAGTTGCGCCGCGCAGCCGCGTCCGATCCCCGACGCCGCACCGGTCACCAGCGCGACCTGGCCGGTCAGGTCGCCGTCCCGGGCCGACCGGGCGAGCTTCTGCTGCTGGAAGTGCCAGTACTCCAGGTCGAAGACGTGGGCGGGGCTCGCCGGCCGGTAGCCGCCGAGCGCGGTGGCCCGCTCGATCGCGGTCATCGTGTGCCGGTAGATCTCGCCGACCGCGGACGCCTCCGCGGGCATCCGACCGGCGGTCAGCATCCCGAGGGCGGGGTCGAGGACGACGCGCGGGGCGGGGTCGAGCGGGACCAGGTCGGCGCCACGGTGGTGCCGGTTCGCCTCGACGTAGCCGCGGTAGGCGTCGGCGAACGCGTCGAGGTCCTGGCCGACCAGCGGGGTGGGCTTGGTCCAGGTGGCGTGGTCGGGGGTGAGCGGGCCGGCCTGGGACGCGGCGAGCAGGTCGGGGTCGGCGATGAACGCCCGCACGGCGTCGGACGTGTCGCGCCGGACCACCAGCGCCTGCCCGGCCAGGCGGCAGAGCCGGCCGCGGAAGGCGGCCAGCTCTGCCGGCGTGGCCGTGGTCGCCGGCGGCACGGCGGGACGCGGGGCAGGGGCCGCGCCGAGGGCCGCCGCGGCGGCAGCCACGACCTCGAGATGGCGCTCGAGCGCCTCGGCGGGCGTCGCGCCCACGGTGAACAGCCCGTGGCCGAGCACCACGATCCCGATCTCGGTGCCGCGGCGCTCCTGCCACGCGCGGTGGCAGGCTGCCACCAGGTCGGGGCCGGGCATCGCGTAGTCGACGACCACGCACTGCTGGCCCAGCGCGTCCCGCACCCGCGCTGCCCCGTCGGCGCTGTTGCCCAGGGTGAGCACCGCGTCGGAGTGGGAGTGCAGCACGGCGGGGTCGGGCAGCAGGGCGTGCAGCAGCGTCTCCACCGACGGGTCGGGGGCGGACGCGTCGAGCAGCGCGCAGCGCAGCTCGTTCAGCAGGCGGTCGTCGCCGACGACCACCGGCGGCAGCAGCCGTTGCACCGCCTCCAGCCGCAGCGGGGCGAAGCCGGCGGCGGTGATCGTGGCCAGGTCGTGGCCGCTGCCCTTGATGTAGAGCACGGGGACGTCGCGTCCGGTGATGTCGGTCACCACGGACTTCACCGAGCTGTTGCCGCCGCCGTGGAGGACCAGTGCCGGGTCCGCGCCCAGCGCGCGGGAGGCCTGGACGAGTGCGGCCAGGTCGAGGTTCTCAGCGCCGTCGCTGGTCATGCGAACACCCCATCGTGGTCAGATCTGTCGGTGATGTTGTCTGACAAGTTAGTTACCCACCGGGGGTACTGTCAACAGCGGCGACGGTCCCGGACGCGGGGCAGCGCACGCCGCCCGGCGGCGAGGGGGACCCAGGGCCGGGCTCAGAGCCCGTTGCGGTAGATCGTGAAGTTGTAGCGACCCTCGATGAAGTAGGTGCGCGAGTACATCAGCAGCTGGTTCGCACTGTCGAAGTGCAGCTGCTTGAGCATCACGAAGAGGTTGTGCGCGGGGGCCTCGGGCCCCCAGCCGACGTGCTCGGAGTGGACGGCGTGCACCTCGGCCAGGCCGTGGTGCGGGTCGATGCCGAGCACGGCGCGGAAGAAGCGGAACAGCGAGCCCGACAGGGTGTCCACGTCGAACCCCTCGGGCAGGATCTGCTCGGGTACGAGGTCGTAGGAGTAGGCCATGACCTCACCGTCGGCGGTGATCGTCCGCCGTAGTTCCAGCACCTTTGCCTCGCCGGAGACGCCCATCGTGCCGGCCTCCTCGGGCAGCACGTGGCGGATCGTCCGGCTGGCGTAGATCATGCCGGGCTGGCGCCCCATCGCGCGGATGGAGTCGGTGATCGAATCGAGGCGTTCCAGACCCGCCCGGACGGTAGGACGCTCCACCACGAAGGTCCCGACGCCGTGCTGGGTGCGGACCAGGCCCATCGCCTCCAGCTCGCGCAGCGCGGCGCGGATGGTGGGGCGGGAGACCGCGAAGTGTTCGGCGAGCTGCGCCTCGGCGGGGAGCCGGGAGCCCGGCGGACGGGTGCCGGCGGCGAGCTCTGTGCGCAGGTCTTCCGAGACCCGGGACACGAGCGTTGCGCGTTGCGCCATGGGCACCTCCTCGTCGGTCGGCATGACTCTACAACCATCGATAACGGTTGGCTAACAACTGTTGACACGTTGTTTGACATGTAACTACTGTTCGGGCCACTGGTCGGACAACGCAGTTCGAAGGATGTGAGCATGGTTCGCGCAGTTGAGTGGGTGGACGAGGCCGGAGTGGTCCGGTTGATCGACCAGACACAGCTCCCGTCGTCGGAGGTGTACCTCGACGTGAGCACGGTCGACGCGCTCGTGGCCGCGATCAAGAGCCTCGCGGTCCGTGGCGCGCCCGCCCTTGGCGCGGTCGGTGCCCTCGGTGTCGTCGTCGCGATGGCGCAGGGCGTCCGGGAGAACTGGACGGCCGACCAGCTCGCCAAAGCGGTGGACGTCGTCCGCCAGGCCCGGCCCACCGCGGTGAACCTCGCCTGGGGCGTCGACCAAGTCTGGCCGCTGGCCGCCGACGGCGCGGACGCGGTGCTGGCCCGCGCGAAGCAGATCATCGCCGAGGACGAGGCGGCCAACCGCGCGCTCTCGGTGATCGGCGCCGACTGGATCCTGGCCCGCACCGGCAAGCAGAAGGTACGGGTCGTCACCCACTGCAACACCGGGGCTCTGGCCACCACCGCCTGGGGCACCGCCTACGGGATCATCCACGAACTCCACGACCGGGGCGCCCTCGAACTGGTCTACGCCGACGAGACCCGGCCCCTGCTCCAGGGCTCCCGCCTTACGAGCTGGGAGCTCACCCAGGACCGCATCCCGCACGTCGTCGAGGCGGACGGGGCCGCGTCCAGCACGATCCTGCGCGGCCTGGTCGACGTCGCGATCATCGGCGCCGACCGCATCGCCGCCAACGGCGACAGCGCCAACAAGGTCGGGTCGGTCGCCCTCGCCCTCGCCGCCGCCCGCGCCGGCATCCCGTTCGTCGTCGCCGCACCGTCCTCGACCGTCGACCTGGCCACGGCCTCCGGCGACGACATCGAGATCGAACTCCGCGACGACGAGGAGGTCCTCACGTTCCACGGCGTCCGCACCGCCCCGCTCGGGGCGGCCGGGTTCAACCCGGCGTTCGACGTCACCCCGCAGGACCTCATCTCCGCCATCGTCACCGAACACGGCGTCGTGGAACCGGATCGCGATCCGGACCCACGGCTCCTGGCCCGCATCGCGGGTTGACACACCCGAAATCCACCACGACTGAATCGAAGCGGGAGCACCGACTCCCGCCCGTCCTGAAGGGAAGCTGTTGATGTTCACACCGCGCAAGGCTGCCGCGGCCGCGTTCCTGGGTCTGACCATGATCGCCGTCTCCGCATGTTCGCAGGGCGGCACCACCGCCCCGTCCACCAACCCGAACGCCGAGGGCGGCCAGACCGTCCAGGCGACCGCCGCCATGCCGGCGCCGTTCGACTCCGGGGAGGTGTCGGTCGCGATCGTCCAGAACACCGGGCAGGGCGACTACTTCCAGCAGTACCTCAACGGCACCAAGCTCCAGGCCGCGGCGCTGAAGATGAAGCTGTCGGTCTACGACGCCCAGGGCGACAACGCCACCCAGGCCTCCCAGCTCGACCAGGCGATCGCCTCCGGCGCCAAGGGCATCATCGTCCGCCACGGCTACGCCGACACCCTGTGCCCCGGCGTGAACAAGGCGCTCGCGGCCGGCATCAAGGTCGTCATCTACGACGTCGAGATCCAGAAGTGCTCGCCGGACGCCGTCCAGACCCAGCAGTCGGACGCCAAGATGGCCTCGCTGGTGCTCGACCAGATGCTCGCCGACATCGGCAAGGACCAGAACGTGGGCTACGTGAACGTCCTCGGTATCGCCCCGCTCGACCGTCGCAACACGGTCTGGGAGCAGTACAAGAAGGACAACAACTGGACGCAGAAGTTCTTCACCGGCAAGTACACGACGTCCACCGCCACCGACACCGCGCCGATGGTCTACAACGCCCTCCAGGCCAACAAGGACGTCGCGGCGATCTACGCCCCGTACGACGAGTTGACCAAGGCCACGCTGTCGGCCCTCGACCAGGCCAACATGAAGGACAAGGTCAAGGTGTACGGCGCGGACATCTCCACCGCCGACATCGAGCTGATGACCGCCGAGGGCAGCTCGTGGGTGGCCACCGGCGCGACCGACCCGAACGCGATCGGTGCGGCCGTCACCCGGGTGCTCGCGCTCGACCTGGCCGGCCAGCTGAACACCAAGAACGTCGAGTTCCCGCCGATCCTGGTGACCCAGAAGATGCTGCGTGAGAAGAACATCAAGAACATGGACGACCTGCGCGCGGCCGAGCCGTCGCTGAACATCTCCGAGACCGCCTCGGCGGCCTGGATCCCGTCGATCAAGTTCTGACCCACCGAGACCGGCGGCTCCGGGGCGTACAGGAAGGAATGCACACATGAGCAGTGGTGAGCAGGCCACAGGCCCGTACGCCCTGGAGCTCCGCGGGATCGAGAAGTCCTTCGGTGCCAACCAGGTCCTGAAGGGGGTCACCCTCGAGCTCGAACCGGGCAAGGTGACCGCCCTGCTGGGCGCCAACGGCGCCGGCAAGTCCACCCTGATCAAGATCCTCGCCGGCGTCTACGAACGCAGCGCCGGCGAGATCCTGGTCGACGGGCAACCGGTCGAGATCACCTCGCCGCTGTCCGCCGCCCACAACGGCGTCCACACCGTCCACCAGCGCATCGACGAGAGCATCGTCCCCGGCCTGACCGTCGCGGAGAACCTGCTGTTCGAGGAGCTCGTCCAGGGCGGGCTGCCGCCGGTCGGGTCGCTGCGCAAGCTGCTGCCGAAGGCGCGCGCGACGGCCGCCACCCTCGACCTGGAGTGGTCGGACGCCAAGCTGCTGTCCGACGCCTTCGAGCTCGGCATCGCCGACGCCCAGCTGCTGGTGCTCGCGCGGGCCCTGGTGAAGGCGCCCCGGGTGCTCGTCCTCGACGAACCCACGTCCACGCTGTCGCAGGCCGAGACCGAGCGGCTGTTCGAGCTCATCGGACGCATGCGCGACCAGGGCGTGGCCATCCTCTACGTCTCCCACCACCTCAGCGAGATCCAGTTCCTCGCCGACCGGCTGGTCGTCCTGCGCGACGGCCTGATCAAGGACCGCCAGTCCGCGCCGCTCGACATGGCCAAGGGCGTGCGGTCGATGCTCGGCGAGCAGGTCGCCGTCGAGGTCGAGCGCGCCAACCACCTGCGTGGCGACACCGTCGCGATCCAGCTGCGGGGCGTCCAGCTGCTGAAGCGCTCGGCGCCGATCGACCTCGACCTCAACTACGGCGAGGTCACCGGGGTCGTCGGCCTGCTGGGCGCCGGCAAGTCCGAGCTGGCCCGCGGCATCTTCGGCGTGGACCGCTTCCACGCCGGCACCATGCTGCTCGACGGCCAGCCGTTCCGTCCGCGTCGCGCCGGGGACGGCGTCCGCCGGCGGATCTTCCTAGTGCCGGAGAACCGGTCGACCGAGGCGATGCTGCCCGGCTGGAACCTCGCCCGCACGGTCACCCTGCCGTTCCTCGGCCGGGTCAGCCCGATGGGCCTGATCAACTTCCGGGCCGAGCGCAAGCGCGCCCGCAGCGTGATCGCCGACTTCGGCGTGGTCACCACCGGGCCGGACCAGCCAGTGGACGCGCTGTCCGGCGGCAACCAGCAGAAGGTGGTCGTGGGGCGCTGGATGAGCGGCGACCCGCGGATCATCCTGATGGACGAACCCTTCCGCGGGGTGGACATCGGGGCCCGCCACGACCTGTCGGAGAAGGCGCGCGACGCCGCGTCCGGTGGGGCGTGCGTGGTGGTGTTCTCCTCCGACGTCGAGGAGATCAGGGAAGTGGCCGACCGCATCCTGGTGATGGTCGAGGGTGTGGTGACCCTCGACAGCCGGGCCACGGAGGTCGACGCGGACGCAATCATGACGAGCATGTCGGAGGTGGGATCACGATGACCGGGACCGAGACCAGCACGCCCAGGAAGGCGCCGTCGCCGACCGGCGGGGACGAGCTGACCCCCTGGATGCGCACCCAGGACGCGGTGGTGAAGTACGGCTTCGTCGCGGTCACCGTGATCCTGTTCGTGTACTTCGCGGCCAGCGAGCCGGCGTTCGCGACCTCGGCGTCGCTGTTCGCGATGCTCAAGTACGCCTCGGTCACCGCGATCCTGGGCCTGGGCATGACGTTCTCGATGGTCGTCGGCGGCATGGACATGTCGATCGGGTCGCAGGCCGGGCTGGCCGTGCAGATGGCCGCGATGACGATGGTCTTCTACAACATGACCGGCACCACCGCCGCGGCCGTCGTGGTCCTCGTCGGCCTGCTGGTCGGCCTGATCAACGCGTTCCTGATCGTCTACTGCAAGATCCCCGACCTGCTGGCCACGCTCGCGATGATGTTCGTCATCCAGGGCGTGAAGCTGATCCCGGTGGACGGCCAGTCGGTGTCGGCCGGCATGGTGCTGCGCGACGGCTCGGTCGCCCCGGGCAAGTTCACCGAGTCGTTCCTGCTGCTCGACCGCGGCACGCTCGGCCCGGTGCCGCTGCCGGTGGTCATCATGCTGGTGCTCGCCGTCGTGAGCTGGTTCTTCCTCTCCCGCACCAAGTGGGGCCGGCTGATGTACGCGGTCGGCGCGAACCCCGAGGCCGCGCGGCTCTCCGGCGTCCGGGTCGGCTTCTACCGCGGCCTCGCCTACGTGCTGACCAGCAGTTTCGCGGCGGTCGGCGGCCTGATCCTGGTGTCGCGCATCGGCCAGGGCGACGTGAACGCGGGAGCGTCCAGCCTCCTGGAGGCGGTGGCGGTGGCGCTCGTCGGCACGTCCGTCCTCGGCGCGGGCAAGCCGAACGCGTGGGGCACGATCCTCGGCGCCCTGCTGGTCAGCATCGTGCTCACCGGCCTGACCATGAAGGGCTTCCAGTACTACTACCAGGACACCGCGAAGGGCCTCGTCCTGCTGGTCGCGCTGCTGTTCTCCTACACGATGTCCCGCAAGAAGGTCCGGTTCACCCCCGCCACCTGAGGCGGCGGACCGGTCCACCCGACGAAGAAGAAGTGACATGGCTGACTACGAGTTCCTCACCGAGCAGACGGTGGCCGACTACATCCGGTCGCACCCCGACCTGGCCGCCCGGATCGACCCCGACCAGCTGGTCGGCATCCGCGAGGTCGGCGACGGCAACCTGAACCTCGTCTTCCTCACCACGGACGCCTCCGGGCGCGGCATGTGCCTGAAGCAGGCGCTGCCCTACGTCCGCATGGTCGGGGAGGGGTGGCCGATGACCCCCGATCGCGCCCGGCACGAGGTGGACTCGCTGCGCGCCCACCACGCGCTCACCCCGGAACTGCTGCCCGAGGTGTTCGCCTACGACCCCGACCGGTTCATCATCGCGATGGAGGACCTGTCCGACCACGTCGTGTGGCGCGCGGACCTGATCAACGGCGGACGCAGCGACGGCGCGGCCGCGGCGATGGGCCGCTACGTCGGCAGCGTCGCGTTCGGCACCTCGGCGTTCGCCATGGAGCGCGAGGAGCTGGCGGCGGCCGTCGGGGCCGCTCTGAACCCGCAGCTGTGCACGATCACCGAGGACCTGGTGTTCACCGAGCCGGTCGCCGGGTCGGACCGCAACGCCTGGCTGGAGGCCAACGGCCCGGACGTGGCCGCGTTCCAGGCCGACGCCGCGATGAAGCAGGCGATGGGCGAGGCCAAGTGGGCGTTCATGACGAAGGCCGAGGCGCTGCTGCACGGCGACCTGCACACCGGGTCGGTGATGGTCCGCCGGCCGGACGGCACGACCGTCTGCGACAGCGTGAAGGCGTTCGACTCCGAGTTCGCGTTCTACGGGCCGGTCGCGTTCGACCTCGGCGCACTGTTCGCCAACTACGTGATCGCGGCCGCCCGCGCCTACGCGCTCGGTGAGGACGACCGGGCCCGGTGGTGCCTGGCCCTGGTGCCGCAGACCTGGGACGCGTTCGAGGCGGAGTTCCGCCGGCGCTGGCCGTCCCGGCGCGACCCGCGGGTGTGGGACGACGACTTCCTGGCCGGGCTGCTGGCGACCTGGCGGTCGGAGGCGTGGCTGTTCGCCGCGGCCAAGATGTCGCGGCGGATCATCGGCGCGGCCAAGACCCGCGACATCGAGTCGCTGCCGCCGAACCTGCGCGAGGGGGCGGCCCGCGGCGTGCTGCGGGTGGCGCGGACGCTGGTCCTCGAGCGGCACGCCGACTCCGCCCCCGCCCGGCTCGTCGAACTGGCGGAGGCGGCGCTGGTCGGGGCCAGGACGTCCTGATGCTGAAGGGGCTCGACCCGCTGCTGGTGCCCGACCTGCTGGTCGCGCTGGCCGCGATGGGCCACGGCGACACGGTCGCGATCGTCGACCGCAACTTCCCCGCGCACTCGCACGGTGGCCGGGTGGTCGAGCTGCCCACCACGCGGGTGCAGGACGCGCTGGCGGCCGTCCTGAGCGTGCTGCCGCTGGACCGCTACGACGGCCCGGCCGTCCGCCACATGCTGACCGACGAGGCGGAGGAGTCGCCGGCCACCGCGGACGCCCGGGTGCTGTGGCGCCGGGCCGAGGGCATGGAGGTCAGCGAGTCCGGCCTGTGCCGCCACGACGGGTTCTACGCCGCGGCCAGCGACGCGTTCGTCACCGTCCGCACCGGGGAGACCCTGCCGTTCGCCTGCTACCTGCTGCGCAAGGGCACGCTGTAGGCGCTTGGCCGCCTGTTCAGCGGCCGATCAGGGCCCGCAGGAAGAACGCCACGTTGGCCGGACGCTCGGCCAGGCGGCGGATGAAGTAGCCCCACCAGTCGGTGCCGAACGGCACGTAGATGCGGACGGTCTGGCCGCCGGCGGCCAGCCGGCGTTGCTCGTCGGCGCGGATGCCGTAGAGCATCTGGTACTCGTAGCTGCCGGGGTCGCGTCCGTGCTGGGCGGCGAGCTCGCCGACCGCGGCGATCATCTCCGGGTCATGGGTGGCGAGCATCGGGTAGCCGTCGCCGGCCAGCAGGATGCGCGCGCAGGCGACGTAGCTCGCCGACACCTCCTCCCGCGACTGGTGGGCGACCTCGACCGGCTCGTTGTACGCGCCCTTGCACAGCCGCACCCGGGAGCCCGGGCCGGCCAGCAGCGAGCAGTCGTCCAGCGTCCGGTGCAGGTAGGCCTGGACGACCCCGCCGGCGTCCGGGTGGTCGCGGCGCAGCTCGGCCAGGATGCCCAGCGTGGTGTCGGTGGTGGTGTGGTCCTCGGCGTCGACGGTGACGGTGGTGCCCGCGGCCGCGGCGGCCGCGCAGATCTCCCGCGCGTGCGCAAGGGCCAGGTCGCGCCCGCCGGGCAGGCCCAGGCCCAGGGCGGTCAGCTTGATCGACACCTCGGCGGTGTCGGCCAGGCCCTCGTCGGCGAGCCGTGCGAGCACCCCCAGGTAGGCGTCGCGGACGGCGGCGGCCTGCTCGGGGGAGGTGGTGTCCTCGCCGAGGAAGTCGATGCTGGCCCGCAGGCCGTCGGCGGCCAGGGCGCGCACCGCGGCCAGGCACTCCTCGACGGTCTCGCCGGGGACGAACCGGGACACCACGGCAGCGGTCAGCGGCAGGCGCAGGGCCAGCGCCTTGATCCGGGCGCTCCCGGACAGCGCCAGCAGGGAGCGGCGCAACACGGCGTCCACGGTGTTCATCGGCCGCCCGCCGCCCGGTCGGCCAGGATGCGCTCGACCAGTTCGGGCGTCAGGTCGGCGAGGGAGTCCAGGACGGCGTCGGCCAGCGCCAGCGTGCTGGCGGGCGGTGGGTGGAAGTGCGGCGGGATCGCGACCACGGCCAGCCCGGCGGCGGCCGCGGACAGGATGCCGTTGTGGGCGTCCTCGACCGCCACGGCGTCCGTGGGTTCGACGCCCAACTGTCGGCACACCCCCAGGTAGACGTCGGGGGCGGGCTTGCCGGCGTCCAGCGCCTCGGTGCTCAGGACGGCGCCGAAGACCCCGTCCAGGCCCATCGCGTGGACGGCGGCGTCGATCAGCAGCCGCGGCGAGGAACTCGCCAGGCCGACCGGCCAGCGCGCAGCCATCCGGCGGACGGCTTCGGCGGCCCCGGGCATCAGGTCGATGCCGCTCTCGTAGTGGTCGGCCATCGCGGCCAGGGTGCGCCGGCCGGCGTCCGCGGCGTCACCGTGCAGGCCGACCACGTCGCTGAGGTACGCCGACCACTCCGGGGTGGACATGCCCATCATCGCCCGCGTGGCGTCGGCCGGCCACGGGCGTCCGTCCGCCTCGGCGAGCCCGCGGCGGACCACGTCCCAGACGTGCTCGGTGTCGGTGAGCGTCCCGTCCATGTCGAAGACCACGGCGTGCATGCCGACATTCTCGCCCCCGGCCGTCCGCTCGGGCGAATCCCGCACGGGGTCCGTGCTGGCTACGATCGTGGCGTGGACGACGCGTACAGGCCCCAGGTCCGGATCGCCGTCGACCCCCGGGCCGTCCTCGCCCGTCCGGCCGTCCAGGTGCGCCAGCACACGCTGCGTCCCGATCGGCGCTCGCCGCTCGACGCGCTGGTCGCCACGCCGCCGGAGCCGACCGGCACGCTGCTGTACTTCCCGGGCTTCAACACCTCGCTGGGGCCGTGGGAGATCGCCAAGTGCGCGCACCTCGCCGACGCCACCTCGCTGACCGTGGTGGTCACCGAGATCCCCGGCATGAGCCGCTTCGGCGACCCGATCCCGCGCGCGGTGCGCGCCGAGATGATGCGTGGACGGATCGAGCCGTGGGCCGAGCTGAACCTGGCCTACCTCGAGGAGGCGCTCGAGGTCGGCGGCGTGACCGGCACCGAGAACCTCGAGGTGCTCGGCTACTCCACCGGGTGTTCGCTGGCGGTGGCCGCGCTGCCGGTGCTGGGGGAGTGGGGGCCGATCGAGGGCCTCAACCTGGTGGAGCCGGTGGCGATCACCTCGCGCAACCTCGCGTCCCTCCAGGCGCACAACCTCGCCGACCTCGGACGGATGCCCACCGCGCTGGCCACGAACCGCAGCCACGAGTGGGTGATGAACGCCCGCGCGCTGCAGCGGCGCGAGCCGTCGGTGCGGTACTCGCCGGTCGACCTGATCGCGATCGGCCAGGTGCTGGCCACCCAGGCCCTGCTCACCGGGCTGGACGACGTCGAGCTCGCCCGCTGCGCGCTGGTGCGCGGCTCGCGCAGCTCGCTGTGCCGCCAAGCCGACTACGACCGGCTGGACGGCGTCCTGTCCGACAAGGGTGTGCCCGGCCCCACGATCACCGTCGAGGGCCTCGGCCACCAGCTGTGGCACTCGTTCCCGGTCATCGTGCAGCTCACCCAGGCCATGCTCGCCGCCACCGTCTGAGCGTCCCACCCGTCCCAGCCGTCCACTTCGCGCCCGAAGTGTCCCCTCGCGCCCGGAATTCCGGTGGCGAGGGGACGTTTCGGTGGCGAGGAGGGGACGGGGAGATTCATCGGCGGAACCGGGAATACGTACAGCTGCCCCATAGTTGAGCCTGGTGAACTCAACCACGGAATTGAGCGTGCTAGGCTCAACCCGTCCAAGACACAACCGGAGGTAGTAAACAATGGCACGAGCAGTCGGTATCGACCTCGGCACCACCAACTCTGTCGTCGCCGTCCTCGAAGGCGGCGAGCCCACCGTGATCCCCAACGCCGAGGGCTCCCGGACCACCCCGTCCGTCGTCGCTTTCACCAAGAGCGGCGAAGTCCTCGTCGGCGAGGTCGCCAAGCGTCAGGCGGTCACCAACGTCGATCGCACCATCCGTTCGGTCAAGCGCCACATGGGCACCGACTGGACGGTCGACGTCGACGGCAAGAAGTACACTGCGCAGGAGATCAGCGCCCGCATCCTGATGAAGCTGAAGCGCGACGCCGAGGCGTACCTCGGCGAGCCGGTCACCAACGCGGTGATCACCGTCCCGGCGTACTTCGGCGACGCCGAGCGCCAGGCCACCAAGGAAGCCGGTGAGATCGCCGGCCTGGTGGTCGACCGCATCATCAACGAGCCCACCGCCGCGGCGCTGGCCTACGGCCTCGACAAGGGCCACCTCGAGCAGACCATCCTGGTCTTCGACCTCGGCGGCGGCACGTTCGACGTCTCGCTGCTGGAGATCGCCGAGGGCGTCTTCGAGGTGAAGGCGACCAAGGGCGACAACCGCCTCGGCGGCGACGACTGGGACCAGCGCATCGTCGACTGGCTGGTGACCCAGTTCAAGAACAAGAACGGCATCGACCTGGGCAAGGACAAGATGGCCCGCCAGCGCCTCCAGGAGGCTGCCGAGCGCGCCAAGATCGAACTGTCCAGCGCGCAGGAGACGTCCATCAACCTGCCCTACATCACGGCCGGCGCCGACGGCCCGCTGCACCTGGACGAGAAGCTCACCCGGGCCGAGTTCCAGCGCCTCACGCAGGACCTGCTCGACCGCTGCCGTGCGCCGTTCAACTCCGTCATCGCGGACGCGAACACCTCGGTGTCCAAGATCGACTTCGTGATCCTGGTCGGCGGGTCCACCCGCATGCCGGCGGTCGTCGACCTGGTCAAGGAGCTGACCGGCGGCAAGGAGCCCCACAAGGGCGTCAACCCCGACGAGGTCGTGGCCCTGGGCGCGTCCCTGCAGGCCGGTGTGCTGAAGGGCGAAGTGAAGGACGTGCTGCTGCTCGACGTCACCCCGCTGAGCCTCGGCATCGAGACCAAGGGCGGCGTGATGACCCGCATCATCGAGAAGAACACCACCATCCCGACCAAGCGCTCGGAGGTGTTCACGACCGCGGAGGACAGCCAGCCGTCGGTGATGATCCAGGTGTACCAGGGCGAGCGTGACTTCGCCCGGGACAACAAGAGCCTGGGCAACTTCGAGCTGACCGGCCTGATGCCCGCCCCGCGCGGCGTCCCGCAGATCGAGGTCGCGTTCGACATCGACGCCAACGGCATCGTCCACGTCCACGCCAAGGACATGGCCACCGGCAAGGAGCAGTCCATGACGGTGACCGGCGGGTCCGCGCTCAACCGCGAGGACATCGACCGGATGGTCCGTGAGGCCGAGGCGCACGCCGAGGAGGACCACAAGCGTCGCGAGGCCGTCGAGATGCGCAACGAGGCGGACGCCCTGGCGTTCCGCACCGAGAAGCTGATCGCCGACAACGCCGAGACCCTGCCCGAGGAGACGAAGGCTCCGGTGGTCGAGGCCCTCGACAAGCTGAAGGAAGCCCTCAAGACCGACGACAACGACGCGGTCAAGGCCGCCATGGACGACCTGAACACCAAGGCCGCCACCATGGGCCAGGCGATGTACGCCGCCGCGCAGGCCAAGCAGGAGCCCGAGGCGGCCCCGCAGCCCGGCGCCGATCAGGCGAGTGAGGATGACGACGTCGTCGACGCCGAGATCGTGGACGAGGACGGCAAGGACAAGTGACCGACTCCGACAACACGCTCCCTGAGGAGCCCTTGTCGCCGGCCGACCCCTCGGGCTTCGTGCCCGAGGGAGAGGCCGGAGGGGACGGTGCCGAGGAGCCGCTGGAGGCCAAGGCCGCGTCCGCAGGGTCGCCGATCCTGGACGCCAAGGTCGCCGAGCTGCAGGAGCTCGTGGACGAGCGGACGGGCGACCTGCAGCGGCTCCACGCCGAATACTCCAACTACAAGAAGCGCGTCGACCGCGACCGGGCGCTGTCCCGGCAGGGCGGGATCGAGTCCGTCGTGCTCGACCTGCTGCCCGTCCTGGACAGCGTCGAGGCCGCGCGCGAGCACTCCGAACTGGTCGGCGGGTTCAAGCTCGTCGCCGACGAACTCGAGAAGATCACCGCCAAGTACGGGCTGGAGACCTTCGGCGAGGTCGGCGAGGAGTTCGACCCCCAGGTGCACGAGGCGCTGATGGAGATGCCGTACGAGGGGGAGGTCACCGTGGCCACCATCTCGGCGGTGATGCAGCGCGGCGTGCGGCTGAACGACCGCATCCTGCGTCCCGCCCGCGTGGGCGTGGCCAACCCCGAGTAGCCCGAGAGGAGGCGTGATGAGTACCAAGGATTGGCTCGAGAAGGATTACTACAAGGTGCTCGGCGTCTCCAAGGACGCCAAGCCGGAGGAGATCAAGAAGGCGTTCCGGAAGCTGGCCCGGGAGCTGCACCCCGACCAGAACAAGGACAACGCCGGCGCCGAGGCGCGGTTCAAGGAGGTCTCCGAGGCGAACTCGGTGCTCTCCGACCCGGACAAGCGCAAGGAGTACGACGAGGCCCGCAGCCTGTTCGGCGGCGGGGGCTTCCGCTTCCCCGGTTCCGGTCAAGGCGGCGCCTCCGCCGAGGACCTGTTCCGGGGGGCCGGGGACGCCGGGTTCGGCGACATCTTCGGCAACCTCTTCGGTGGCGGCACCACGACCACCCGGCGCACCGCGCGGGGCCCGCGTCGCGGCGCCGACATCGAGGGCGAGGTGACGATCGACTTCGCCGACGCCCTCGCCGGCGCGACGGTCACCATGCAGACCAGTTCGGACGCGGCGTGCAGCACGTGCCACGGCACCGGGGCACGCCCCGGCACCCAGCCCACCGTGTGCTGGGCCTGCCAGGGCAGCGGCATGCAGACGTCCAACTCCGGCGGGGTGTTCGCCGTCACCGAGCCGTGCCGCGAGTGCCGCGGTCGCGGGATGGTGGTCGAGGACCCCTGCCCGACCTGCCACGGCAGCGGACGCAGCCAGTCGACCCGCACCATGCAGGTGCGGATCCCGCCGGGCGTCAGCGACGGCCAGCGGATCCGGATCAAGGGCAAGGGCGGCGCCGGGGAGAACTCCGGCGCGTCCGGTGACCTGTACGTGCTGGTGCACGTGCGTCCGCACAAGCTGTTCGGCCGCAAGGGCGAACACCTCACCCTCACGGTGCCGGTGACGTTCGCCGAGGCCGCCCTGGGCGCGCAGATCCAGGTGCCGACCATCGACGGCGGCTCGGTGCGGCTGAAGGTGCCCGCCGGCACGCCCAACGGACGGACGTTCCGCGTCCGCGGCCGTGGCGTGAAGGGTGGCGCCGCCGACGGCGACCTGCTGGTCACCGTCGAGATCGAGGTGCCCAAGCAGCTCACGGACGAGGCGAAGGCGGCGCTGAGCGAGTTCCAGAACCTGTCCGGCAGCGGTGATCCGCGGGCCCACCTGCTCGGGAACCAGCGATGAGTTCCCAGCTGCCCGACCGGCTGGACGCCGACGCCCCGATCTTCGTGATCTCCGTCGCCGCCCAGCTGGCCGAGATGCACCCCCAGACCCTGCGCGGCTACGACCGACTGGGTCTGGTGGTGCCCGGCCGTGCCCGCGGGCGCGGCCGCCGCTACTCGCTGCGTGACATCGCCAAGCTGCGGCACATCCAGTACCTGTCCCAGGGTGAGGGCATCAACCTCGAGGGCGTCCGCCGCATCCTGGCGCTCGAGGCCGAGCTCGACGTCCTGCACCAGCAGGTCGCCCGGCTCGCCGCGGTGGTCCACGAACTCCAGCTGGTGCCGGACAACGCCCGCCTGTTCACGGCGGAGGCCGGCGGCCCGGTGCACATCGGACGCGCCCGCGCCGGACGCCCGCTGGCCCTGCCCGCCGCGCCCGGGGCCGAAGGCAACTGACCGAAGGCGGCCGGCCACAGGCTGGGCCGGCCGTCCACGCTCGGGCAGACTGGGGGGATGTCGCATCCGCGTCCGCTGCTCCGTCCGGTCTGGAGCGTGCGCGCCCGGGTGATCTCCGCGGTCGTCATCCTCACCGGCATCGCTCTGCTGATGTCGGGCGTCCTGGTGTACAACCGCGGCCACGCGCTCACCGAGGAGCGGGTCGCCGCCGACCTCGGCCGGGTCGCCGACGAGTTCCGCACCCTCGCCACCGAGGGCCTCGATCCGCAGACCGGCGCGGCCTTCGCCGGTGCTGAGCCGCTGCTCCGGGTGGCCGTGCAGCGCGCCGTCCTCGCCTCGTCCGAAGGCGTGCTCGGCATCGTGGACGGCCGAGTGCGCTGGGCCGCGCAGGACGCCGTCGAACTGCGGCTCGAGGACGACCACGACTTCAGCCAGGCGATGCTCGGACTCGCCGGTTCCCCCACCATCGTCCAGGGCAGCCTGTCCACCCCGTTGCGCGACTACCGCTACCTCGTGGTCCCGGTCAGCTTCGGCGAGGGCGAAGTCGGCGGCGCGCTGGTCAGGGCCGTCGACTTCGGCGCCGAGGAGCGTCTCCTGGGAGAGGTGTCCCGCAGCTTCCTGCTGGTCGCCGCCGGGTCGTTGCTGCTGGTCGGCCTGCTGATCTGGCTGCTGGTCGGACGGCTGCTGGAACCGATCACCTGGATGCGGCGGACCGCGGCGGAGATCTCCGAGACCGACCTGGCCACGCGCATCCCGGTGCGTGGTTCGGACGACCTGTCGGCGCTCGGTACCACCTTCAACGGCATGCTGGACCGCCTCGAGGGCGCGGTGGGCGCACAGCGCGCACTGCTGGACGACGTCGGGCACGAACTGCGGACGCCGCTGACGATCATGCGCGGCCACCTCGAACTGATGGACCCCGCCGACCCCGAGGACGTGGACGCCACCCGCACCCTGCTGGTCGACGAGGTCGACCGCATGCGCCGGCTGGTGGACGACCTGCTGGCGCTGGCGAAGGCCGAGCGGGCCGAGTTCATGCAGCCCGCGGCCACCGACGTCGCGCGCCTGACCGACGAGACGCTGGCCAAGGCCGCCGCCCTCGGGCCGCGGCGCTGGGTTCTGGACAACCTCGCCGAGGCCGAGGTCGTGCTGGACCCGCAGCGGGTCGCGCAGGCGTGGCTGCAGCTCGCGGCCAACGCCGTCCGCTTCTCCGCCGAAGGCAGCGAGATCGGGGTGGGCAGCCGCGTCGATCAGGACGGGCTGCACCTGTGGGTGCGCGACCAGGGCGTCGGCATCGAGGAGGCCGACCGCGAGCGGGTCCTGCAGCGCTTCGAGAGGGGAACCGGCGGCGGCTCCGGGCTGGGGCTGGCGATCGTCGCCGCCATCGCTGCCGCCCACTCGGGGCGCGTCGCGATCGAGTCGGTCCCGGGGATGGGGAGCCGGATCAGCATGGTGCTGCCGGTGCGGGAAACGGGGGAGCGGTGAGCCAGATCCTGATCGTCGAGGACGAACCACGCATCGCGGCGTTCATCGCCAAGGGGCTGCGGTCGGCCGGGTTCACCACGCTGGTCGAGCCGTCGGGCGAGGCGGCGGTGTCGCTCGCGCTGACGGAGCCGGTCGACCTGGTGGTGCTCGACGTGGGCCTGCCCGACATCGACGGTTTCGAGGTGCTCGCCCGGCTGCGCGGGCAGGGGTCGGCCGTCCCGGTGATCATGCTCACCGCCCGCTCCTCGGTCGCCGACCGCGTCACCGGGCTGCAGTCGGGGGCCGACGACTACATGCCCAAGCCGTTCGCGTTCGAGGAGTTGCTGGCGCGCATCCAGGTGCGGCTGCGTCCCGACAGCGGGAGCGATCAGCCGATGGTGCTGGCCCACGGCGACCTGTCCCTCGACCTGCGCACCCGGCGGGCGTCGGTGGCGGGTCGCTCGGTGGACCTGACCGCGCGGGAGTTCACGCTCGCCGAGATGTTCCTGCGCAACCCGGGGATGGTGCTCAGCCGCGAGCAACTGCTCTCCGGGGCGTGGGGCTACGACTTCGATCCCGGCTCGAACGTGGTGGACGTGTACGTCCGCTACCTGCGTCGCAAGCTCGGCGCGGACTACTTCGAGACCGTGCGGGGCATGGGGTACCGGCTCAGCTAGGACGCCGGCTCCGGGGTCTCAGTCGTCGGGGGTCTCCGCGCTCGGGGGCGACACCGGGGACGGGCTGTCGTCGTCGGTCGTCGGGCGGGCGGTGGCGCTCGTCGTGGGCCGGGTGGAGTTCGACGGAGTGACCGTTGGGCCGGCGGACGGGCCGGGCGACACGGTCACCGCGGGCTTCGGCGCGGCCGGGACGGCGGTGCCCTGGCTGGCGATCATGCCGCCGGTGAACGCGACCACGCCGATGGCACCGGACACCACCCAGGCGGTGGTCCCTGCCGACATCCCCATCGGTCCTCCTTCGTCCTCTCCACGGTAACCACGGGCCCGGCCGGGGCGGAAGGCTTCGCGGATGAGGGTTCTCTCATCCGGCGCGGGCCGCCCACTCCTCGGCGAGGTCGAGCCGGTGTTCGGCCTGGTCGTCGACGCCACCGGCGACCAGGCTCACCAGCACCGCCGCCACCCGGGCGGCCAGCGCGGAGGCGTCCACCCGGCGAGCGAAGTCCTCGGCCCAGGCCTCGACGACGGCCGGGACGCACGCGTAGGTGTCCGGCGCCAGCCCGGGGAGGACCGCGAGGTGGGCGAGCAGGCAGGCCAGGTCGTCCTCGCGGCGGCCGGGGCCGACGGCGTCGAGGTCGATCACCCACAGCCGCGGCCCATCGACCAGGATGTTCGCCTCGTAGAAGTCACCGTGCGTGGGCACGAGGGGACCGACGGGCGCGGCGTCCAGGATCGACGGGAGGCGCTCGGCGAGGGTGGCCAGCCGACTGCTCGACCCCGGCAGCCGCTCGGCCGCCGCGGCGCTGTGGAAGCCGAGGCGCTCCGACCAGGCCGGACGGCGGGGGAGGTCGGCCACCGACGCGGGCAGCCGGTCGAGGAGGGCGACGAGGTCGGCCGCGGACGGAGCCGTGGTCGCGTCCCCGGCGAGGTGGTGTGACAGCGGGCGGCCGGGGACGGCCGCCGTCAGCACGACGCCCGGGGCCGGGCGGGCCAGCACGGGCGCGGTCAGGTCCGCCCGGGCGAGCAGGGTCTGGCGCTCGACGAGGGCGTCGGCCCGGTCAGGTCGTGCCACCTTCAGGAAGGAGGGGGCCCCGTCCGCGGTCGCCCGCAGCACCGCGCGGCGCAGCGGGCGGTAGCCGAGCAGGGTCAGGTCGAACACCTCCGGCGTCCGGCCGAGCCAGCTCATCACGGTCGCGGGGTCGCAGGCGGCGGCCAGGCCGGGGAGCCGGGGGTCGTCGGGGTGGCGCCACACGTCCACCCTCAGCCCGTCGCGGACGAGCGTCGCGGCCGGTGGGCCGACCTCGGCGCTGGTGGCGAACAGGTGTTCCTGCACCACTCCGGCCGGCGTCTCGTAGGTCACCTCGTAGCCCGCGCAGACCTCCGCCCGGGGACGGAACTGCCAGTTCACCAGCCGCGCGCGGAACCCGGGGAGCTCGACGTTCCCCGCGGTCAGCGCGGCGTGCAGCAGGCCCTCCGCCGCTGTGGAGCGGAGGAGGGCCGCCACCTGCTCGGGTGCGGACACCCGTTCAGTCTGCCGAACCGGCGCTCGGTGCGGAGGCGGCAGTGTTCGGCGAGTTGGGGGTGTTGGGGGTGTTCGGGGTGTTGGCCGTGTTGGGGGTGTTCGGCGTGTTCGCCGTGGGGGCGGTGTCCACGGTCACCGTGGGCGTGGTCGTCGTCGGGCTCGTGGTGGTGCTGTCCGGCGTGGTGGTGCTGTCCGGCGTGGCGGTGGTGTCCGTCGGGGCGCTCGTGGTCACGCTGCTGGACGGGGTCGGGGTGGGGGTGGTCTCGGCCATCGCGGTCGCCGCACCTCCCAGGACGGAGATCCCGAGGGCGCCGGTGACGGCCCAGACTACGGTGGAACGGTTGATCCTCATGACATTTCCCTTCTTCGCGATTCTGCGGTGACACCGAGTCCACCAATCCCGGGTGAAGCGCGAAGGAGTGCCCGGTGAGAGTCCTCTCATCGGGGTGACCGGGCCGGCTCGCGTCCGGCCCGGTCGGGTTCAGTCGTCGGGGGCGTCGCCGAAGATCAGCCGCTCGCTCGCGGCGACCATGGCGTCGTAGTACCGGTCGTGGTCGGTCAGCTCGTTGCCGGCGAGCTGGAAGACCTCGGAGTACAACACCCCGCCCAGCAGGTGCCAGCCGGCCATCCCGGCGAGCGCGGTCTGCTCCGAGATCTGGAGGCCGCTGAGGGCGAGCAGCGACGGCAGACCCGGGATCGCGGGCGCGGAACCGGACGCCGACACGTGGGGGCACACCCCGGCCGCCTCGGCGTCCGCACCGAGCCGGATGAGCAGCAGGTGCAGCCGCATCGTCGGGAGCACGGCCGGATCGGCCGGCGCCTGGTAGCCCGGGATCGGGATGCCCTGGATCAGCATCCAGTCGTGCGGGTGCGCGAGCATCCACGCGCGCAGGGCGTAGGCGAAGGCGCGCCAGCGTCCGCGAAGGTCCTCGGGCGCGACGTCGTCGTGCGCCGCCTCCACCTCGTCGGCGAGGTCGGCGTAGGCGTGGGAGATCAGCAGGCCCACCAATTCCTGCCTGCTCCGCACGTACCGGTACAGGCCTGACGGAGCCACCGACAGCTCGCGAGCGACCCCGCGGACGGTCAGCGCCTCAAGCCCGCCCTCGGCGAGCAGCCTGCGTGCAACGGTGAGAATGGCGGCTTCCGTGGTGTCTCGCCGCTCTGCCCGCGTACTCACGGGCACCTCCTTAGAGAAGGACCTGCTTGCATCGTCTCACAAATGGTGCTACCACTTGTAGCGGAATCCGAGAACACTGTTCGCGGCACTTTCGAGACGGCACAGGGCAGGCATCCGGTCCGAATTGAGGGGGGCCCCCGGCCGAGGCCGGAACGTGCTGCGTGAGGGGAAACACGGTGCTCCCAGGGTTCCACTCGGGCGGTGCGCTCTTGGCGGAGAGCCACCGCCCGGGCTGCTTCTTCCACAAGCTGTGGGTTGGGCCGCGACATCGCCGCCCAACTCACGGCTTGCGGGGGTGCCGCGGTCTCTACCGATCCGACCGCCGCGTAGTACACCGACCCACCCACCCGCCCCCGACTTGTCAGAATCTCCGACCGCTCCAGCGGTTCCAGATTCTGACAAGTCGGGGTGAGGTGTCCCCGCACGGGGAACAGACGGACGTCCGAGGGTTCGGTTAGCCTTGACCGACCCCCACGTGAGAGGCAGAGCGCCGTGTCCACTGCCGTGACCGCCGAGCAGCGGACGCGCATCCTCGCCGCAGCGCTGATGAGCGTGGCCGCGGTGGTGGCCGTCCTGCTCGTGGTCGGGCTGATCAGTTCCGCCGGCACCGCGGGCATCCTGGGTGACCTCGACATCTACCGGGGCGCGATCAACTACGCGTTCGCCGGCGGCGACCTGTACGACTACACCTACACCCACCCCACCGTGCACGGGCTGGGGTTCACCTACCCGCCGTTCTCGGCCATCCTGCTGACGCCGTTCGCGCTGCTCGACTCGGTGCCGGCCAAGGTGGTCTGGACGATCCTCACCTTCGCCGTCCTGATCTGGTGCCTGTACGTGCTGGTCCGCCAGGCGGTAAAGGACGGCGATTCCCGGCTCGGGCCGTCGCCGCGGCGCGCGTCCCGGGTCGCGTGGGTGGCCGGGTTGTCGATCCCGGTGATGGCCAGCTACCCGTTCCTGCACAACCTGGTCGTCGGCCAGGTGAGCCTGTTCGTGGTGGCCCTGGCGCTGTGCGACCACCTGCTGCCGCGGCGCTGGCAGGGCGCGCTGGTCGGCCTGGCCGGCGCGATCAAGCTGACGCCGCTGGTGTTCCTGCCCTACTACCTGATCACCCGGCAGTGGCGGCAGGCCGCGGTCTGCCTCGGCGCTTTCGCCGCGGCCACCGGCCTCGCCTTCGCCGTGCTGCCGGCCGCGTCCATCGCGTACTGGACCGACAAGCTGTGGCAGACCGGACGGGTCGGACGCACCGACTCCACCGTCAACAAGTCGCTGCTCGGCACGCTCGCCCGGCAACTGCCGGACGGCGCCCCGGTCACCCTGGTCTGGCTGGCGGTCGCCGCTGCCGTCGCGGCGCTGGCGTACTGGCGGGCCGCGCAGCACCTGCGCGCGGGGAACCTGCTCGCCGCCACCCTCGCCGTCGGCGCGCTGTCGGTGGCGGTGTCGCCGATCTCGTGGCCGCACCACCAGCTGTGGCTGGTGCTGGCCGCCGCCTGGTACCTGCTGCTGCGCGGGCGCCTGCCACTGGCCCTCGGCATCGTGCTCTTCGTGATCTTCCTCGGCTACCCGTGGTTCGACGACTACCCGGCGGGCACCGTCGGCACCCTGCTGGGCGTGGGGGTCGAACTGCCGTCGCTGGCCGTGCTGCTGGTGCTCGGGTTCGGCCTGCTGCCGGGTCGCCGGGCGCGGGACGCCCTCAACGGGACCGCGTCCGTCCATGGCTGAGACGGTCGGCCGGCAGCGGTGGTGGCTGTTCGCCGCCGCGCTCGCCGTCACCCTCGGCGTCCTGTGGGCTGGCTTCCTCGCCGCGGCCGCGGTGGCGTCCGGGGAGAACACCGACTTCATGGTCTACCGCGGCTCGGTGCAGTCGATGCTGGAGGGCGGCAGCCTGTACGACTTCCTGCTCACCGGGCACACCGCGCAGGACCTGGGCTTCACCTATCCGCCGTTCGCCGGGGTGTTCCTGGCCTGGATCGGCGTGCTGCCGCTGTCGGCCGCGCTGCTGGTCTGGTCGCTGGTGCAGCTCGCCTCCTGCGTCGCGCTGGCGGCGATCGTGGTGCGGCTGGTCCCCGGGGCCGGAGGCTCGTCGTGGCCGACGATCGGCGTGGCCGCGTCCGCTCTGGTGGTGAGCGAGCCGGTGAGCCACGGCATCTCGATCGGGCAGGTCAGCCTGGTGATGGTGCTGCTGGTGGTGGCCGACGTCGTCGTGCCCGCGCGGTGGCGGGGGGTGCTGACCGGGGTGGCGGCCGCGGTGAAGTTGATCCCGCTGGTGTTCCTGCCGTACTACCTGCTCACGCGGCAGTGGCGGGCCGCGCGCAACCTGGGCCTCGGGTTCGCCGCCGCAACGGGTGTGGCGTGGTTGCTGCTCCCGGCGGACTCGCTGCAGTACTGGACCGACCTCGTCCTGCGCACCGGACGGGTCGGCGAGGCCTCGGCGCGCCGCAACGCGTCCCTGCTCGGGCTGCTCAGCCACGCCGGGCTCACCGGGACCGCGCTGACCCTGGTCTGGCTGGGGCTCGGTGCCGTGGTGTGCGTCCTCGCGTTCCGGCGGGCCGTGCGGCACCATCGGCGCGGTGAGGAACTCGCCGCGATCCTGGTGGTCGGCGTGCTGTCCGCGGTGATCAGCCCGATCAGCTGGCCGCACCACCTGGTGTGGGCGCCGCTGGCCGCCCTCTACCTGGTGCGCGGCGGGCCGCGGTGGGCGCGCGTGGCCGGCGTGGTCCTGTGGCTCGCCTACCTCGTGAACACGCCGCTGATGGGTTTCGACGACACAGCGCCGGACTGGCTGCGCTGGCCCGAGGCGTTGATTTCGCTCAGCCTGGTGGCGCTGGCGGTGCTGGGGCTGCCGGGTTCGGCTGCTGGTGACGCACCGCCCGTCCGCGAGCCGGAACGGGCCCGGCCGGAGGCGGCGTGATGCCTCCCGTGCTCGGGTCTCCCGTGATCGGGCCGGCGAGCCTCGTCGGCGGGCCCTGGCCGTGGTCGCACCTGGACGCGGTGGTGCTCACCGGCGAGCGGCTCGATCACTACCGCCGCGAACTGGTCCGTCCGGACCGGCCGTGGGTGCGGCTGGGGACGGTCAGTGCTGCGGCGACCGGCCCCGGGAGGCTCGCGCGGCGGGGACGGCGGCTCCTCGCGACGGTGCCGGAGGCGGGCGGCCCGGCGGTCTACGAGTGGCGTGCGGGCGGCTGGGAGCAGACCGGTGTCGCGATTTCGCCGCTCGATGCCCCAGACGTGACGGCTGAGGGGTTCGGTGCGCATCTGGCGGCGGAATCGCGACACGTGCGCGCGGTGGCGACGACCGTGGCGGCGGGGCGGGGCTATGCGCTCGCCGACGAGGACGGCTCGGTCTTCGGCTGGGTGGCCGGCCCCGACGATGCCTGGGAGCGCGACTCGTGCCTGCGGCTCTGTTCGGACGAGACGTTCGCGGTGGCCCCGACCGAGTCGGTGAAGCTCGCGCAGGTCACCGGCGACGTGGACGCGACCCCGACGCCCTGGGGCCGGCGCGCGCCGACGCTGTCGTCGTCGCAGGCGACCGCGGGCGTGCGCGGCACCGATCTGGGGGTACGGGTCGACCACGCCGGCCGGACGTTCCTGCTGTTCGGCGACACCCACTGGAGCCGACGGCCGTGGCTGGCCACCCGGGACGCGATCGCCGAGGTCGTGCCCGACGGGCCGGTCGCTCCCGGGCTGCTCCCGTCCGGGCTGCCGGGCGTCCGGTTCCACGGGTCGCCGCTGAAGCTGGTCGGACGCCGGGCCGGGCGGGTCACCATGCGCGAGTACGACGTCCCGCTGGACGGGTTCTCGGCCGGCGGCGAACTGTTCGTGTTCTTCAGCTCCAACCACTTCCGCCGCCACCGGGTGATGGGACGTTCGGTGCTCGCCCGGGCGGTCGACCCCACGCTGCGGGTCGACCCGGCCGCGCGGCGGCGTCCGGTGGCGTTCGAGGTGGTCGGCGCGTTCAGCGAGCGGCACTTCGTCAACGTCTCCGTGCAGCTTCGGCCGGCGGCCGCCGTGCCCGGCTGCGGCACCGACGGCGAGGTGCTGCTGGTGTGGGGGACGGGGCCCTACCGGGCGTCCGAACCCCGGCTGGCGCTGCTCGACCAGGCGGCGCTGGCGGCGCTGGGCGCCGGGGCCGGCGTCCGTGAGGCGGGGGTGCGGTACTGGGCGGGCGACGACTGGTCGGACGCCGAGCGCGACGCCCGTCCGCTGTTCGCCCCGGCCGCGATCGGCGAGCTGTCGGTGCGGTGGGTGCCGGCGCTGGGCCGCTACGTGATGCTGACCGATTCGGCGCCGGAGGACCCGATCGGGCTCGCCGTCGCGCTGCGCACCGCCGCCCTGCCGCAGGGGCCCTGGTCGACCCGGACGCGGCTGCTCGACTGGGTCACGACCGGCATGGCTCTCGACCCGCACACCCGCTTCATCAAGTCCGCCGCCGACGACGAGGTGGGCGACCGCGTCTTCCGCGCCCAGGCCCGCGGCACGGGCGCCGCCTACGCGCCGTACCTCTTCGACGCCGAGGCCGACGGCGACGAGGTGGTGCTGCGCTACACGCTCTCGACCTGGAACCCGTACCAGGTCGTCCTGATGCAGCACCGCCTCGACCCTCGCACGCTGTGAGTTCGGCGGCGAGCACGCGGCCCAACCCACAGCGTGCGGGTCGGTAGGCTGTGCGGCGGTCGGACGAGAGGTGACCGGGCGGCCGGAGGCGTCGGCGACCGGGCGGCCGGACGAGAGGTGAGGATGGGCAGGCAGCTTCGAACGTGGGCGGTGCGGATCGCACTGGCCCTGGTTCCGGTCCTCGCCGCCCTCTACGTCGCCGGCGTCCAGATCCCCGGCAGCACGCTGTGGCCGTGGGCGCCCAACATGATGGACCTCGGGGTCTACCAGCGGGTGGGTCGCCTGGTGCTGACCGGCGGCGACATCTTCGACGCGCAGGGCCAGCTGCCCTGGATCTACCCGGGGTTCGCGGCCCTGCTCACCGTGCCGTTCGCCGGCATCCCGTTCCTGGTCGCCTGCGTGCTCTGGCTGGTGCTGTGTACGGCCGCGCTCGCCGCCGTGCTGTACCGGCTCGGCTTCAGCGGGTGGCGGCTCAGCCTGGCGACGACCGCGGCGATCCTGCTGGTGCAGCCGGTGCGCGACACCCTCGGCTTCGGCCAGCTCGCGATCTTCCTGGTTGCCGCGGCGGTGCTCGACTCGATGCCCGGCCCGCGCCTGTTCCGGCGCCGGCTGCTGCCGGAGGGCTGGCTGGTCGGTTTGGCCGCCGCCATCAAGCTCACGCCGGCCGTGGTCGCGGCGTACAACTTCTTCGCCGGACGCCGCAAGGCCGGCCTGGTCGCGTTCGCGTCCTTCCTGACCGCGACGGCGATCGGCTTCCTGCTGCTCCCGACCGCGTCGCTGGAGTACTGGCTCAAGCTGGCGTCCGGCGACTCGGGGCTCAACTCGGGCATCCCGTTCGCGTCCAACCAGTCGGTGATGGGCCTGTGGAACCGACTGACCGGCGAACCGAGCCGCGGCGGGCTGGTGCTCAGCGTCCTGGTGGTGCTGCTGGGGATCTTCGCCGCGGTGGTGATGCACAAGGTGGGGGAGGTGCCGCTGGCGATCTGCCTGGCCGGCCTGACCAGCCTGCTCGGGTCGCCGATCTCGTGGTCCCACCACTACGTGTGGGTGGTGCCGCTCGCCGTCGTGCTGTGGCAGGCGCGCGAACTGCCGGGCTACCTGCGCTGGTTCGGCCTGGGCTACGCGGTCTGGGTGGCGGTGGCCCCGTTCATGTGGCTGCCCAGCGGCGACCTGGTCGAGCTGACCTACGCGCCGTGGCAGCAGGTCGTCGACAACATCGGCATCGTGGCCGGCGTCCTGCTGCTGGCCGGGGCCGCAGCCACCGCCCTCGGGCCGTGGGGACGCGCCAGGCGCGGCGCCGTCGCTCCGGCCCGGGAGGCCGTGGCCTGACCCCTGGCCGGACGCTCGACGCGGTCCCGGATTCGCCCGAGAATGGGGGTTCTCACGGGGCTCTACACGGAATAGGTTGAGGGCTGTCGTAGTTGAGTCTGGTGAACTCAACTTTGCCTGTCGAAAGAAGACGAACCCTTCATGGATACCGAGAAGCTGACCACCCGTAGCCGCGACGTCGTGTCCGCGGCCCTCCGAACCGCCCTCACCAACGGCAACCCCAGCGCCGAACCCGTGCACCTGCTGCACGCGCTGTTGCTGACCCCCGAGAACGCCGTCGCGCCGCTGCTGACCGCCGTCGGCGCCGACCCGCAGGTCGTGGACGCCGCCGCGCGCGGCGCGATCACCCGGCTCCCCTCCGCGCAGGGGTCGTCGGTGACGCAGCCGTCCATCTCCGGCGGGCTCGCCCGCGTCCTCGCCGACGCCGAGACCCGTGCCCAGCAGATGGGCGACTCCTTCGTCGCGACCGAGCACCTGCTGCTCGGTCTCGCCGCCGTGCAGACCGACGCCCGCAAGATCCTCAACGACCTCGGCGTGACCGTCGAGGCACTGAGCGAGGCCTTCGCGAGCCTGCGCGGCACCAAGCGCGTCACGTCCACCGAGGACGAGGGCGCGCAGTCCGCGCTCGACAAGTACTCCGTCGACCTCACCGCCCGGGCCCGGGAAGGCAGGCTCGACCCGGTGATCGGACGCGACTCCGAGATCCGGCGCGTCGTCCAGGTGCTGGCCCGGCGCACCAAGAACAACCCCGTGCTGATCGGCGAGCCCGGCGTCGGCAAGACCGCGGTCGTCGAGGGCCTCGCCCAGCGGGTGGTGGCCGGTGACGTGCCCGACTCGCTGCGCGACCGTCGCGTGGTCTCGCTCGACCTGGCCTCGATGGTCGCCGGCGCGAAGTACCGCGGCGAGTTCGAGGAGCGGCTGAAGGCCGTTCTCAACGAGATCCGGGACGCCGAGGGCCGCATCATCACCTTCATCGACGAGCTGCACACCGTCGTCGGGGCGGGTGCCAGCGGCGACTCGTCCATGGACGCCGGGAACATGCTCAAGCCCATGCTGGCCCGCGGCGAGCTGCGCATGATCGGCGCCACCACGCTTGACGAGTACCGCGAGCGCATCGAGAAGGACCCGGCGTTGGAGCGCCGGTTCCAGCAGGTGTTCGTGGGGGAGCCGAGCGTGGAGGACACGATCGCGATCCTGCGCGGGCTGCGGCAGCGCTACGAGGCCCACCACAAGGTGCGGATCACCGACTCCGCGCTGGTCGCGGCGGCGTCCCTGTCGAACCGGTACATCACCTCCAGGCAGCTGCCGGACAAGGCCATCGACCTGATCGACGAGGCGGCGTCGCGGCTGCGCATGGAGATCGACTCCTCCCCGGAGGAGATCGACCAGCTGCGCCGCGACATCGACCGCATGACCATGCAGGCGTTCGCGCTGGAGAAGGAGGAGGACGCCAACTCCCGTGAGCGCTACGCCCGCCTGACCGCCGCGCTGGCCGACGCCAAGGAGGAGCTCCGCGGGCTCGAGGCGCGCTGGGAGGCCGAGAAGTCCGGCCTGAACCGGGTCGGCGAGGTCAAGGAGCACATCGACCGGCTGCGCATCGAGGCCGAGAAGGCGCAGCGCGAGGGCGACCTGACCAAGGCGTCCGAGATCCTGTACGCGCGCATCCCGGCCCTGGAGGCCGAACTCGACCGCGCCACCGAGGACGAGAACAGCGTCAAGCCGATGGTGAGCGAGGAGGTGTCGGCCACCGACATCGCCGAGGTGGTGTCGGCCTGGACGGGCATCCCTGTGGGCAAGATGCTGCAGGGCGAGAGCGAGAAGCTGCTGAACATGGAGGAGCACCTCGCCGAGCGGCTGATCGGGCAACGGCAGGCCGTGCAGGCGGTGGCGGACGCCGTCCGTCGTTCGCGCGCCGGCATCTCCGACCCCAACCGGCCCACCGGGTCGTTCCTGTTCCTCGGCCCGACCGGCGTCGGCAAGACCGAGCTGGCCAAGTCGCTGGCGGAGTTCCTGTTCGACGACGAGCACGCGATGGTGCGCATCGACATGAGCGAGTACGGCGAGAAGCACACCGTCTCGCGGCTCGTGGGTGCCCCTCCCGGCTACATCGGCTACGAGGAGGGCGGCCAGCTCACCGAGGCGGTGCGGCGGCGTCCGTACTCCGTCGTACTACTCGACGAGGTGGAGAAGGCGCACCCCGAGGTGTTCAACATCCTGCTCCAGGTGCTTGACGACGGCCGGCTCACCGACGGCCAGGGCCGGACGGTCGACTTCCGCAACGTGATCCTGATCATGACCAGCAACCTGGGCTCGCAGTTCATGGCCGACCCGAGCCTGAACGCCGAGACCAAGCGCGAGGCCGTGATGGGGGTCGTGCGGCAGGCGTTCAAGCCGGAGTTCCTGAACAGGCTCGACGAGATCGTGATCTTCGACCCGCTGGGCACCGAGGAACTCACCCGGATCGTCGACATCCAGCTGCACCGGCTCAACGCCCGGCTGGCCGATCGCCGGATCACCGTCGAGGTCAGCCAGGCCGGCAAGGACTGGCTCGCGCTCACCGGCTTCGACCCGGTCTACGGCGCCCGTCCGCTCAAGCGGCTGGTGCAGACCACGATCGAGGACGCGCTGGCCAAGCAGGTGCTCGCCGGCACGATCGACGACGGGGACACCGTCCGCTTCGACCTGGACGGCGAGGGCACCGGCCTGGTCCTGGTGGACATTCCCGCCGCCTCCTGACCGGTGGACGGCGGACTGGTCACTCGGGGAGTGGTGTGTCCGGGTCGATGAGCACAGCCACCGGAACGCCGAGTGCTTCGGCGAGTTGGAAGACGGTGTCGAGCCTCGGGTTGCCGCGACCGTAGCGGCCCGTGCCCGCATCCTTGGTGTTGTTCCGCGAGTGCTCGATGTTCTGGATCTGGTTGCGTGACACGCCGGACGCCTCGGCGAGCTTCTCCTGGGTGAGCCCGGTCCGTCGTCGCAGTTCGACCACTTTGTCGCCCAGCTGCCTGGCCGCCCATTCGAGCTTGGCGGCGTCCACGGGCATGGCCCTCACGATGTCGGCCGGCTCGGCGAGAGTCAGCCCAATGCATTGGGCAATGCCGGCGCAGGCGCGGATGGCTGCCTGACGCAGCGCTCAGGCAGCCTGGACCGGTTCCCGCGGGATCTCGAAGCGCAGCAGCTCGCCGAGCCGTGGTGGCGGCAGGCTCTGGTAGTGGTGGCCCGTCGGGGTGCTCGTGACGACGCACCCGTCCGGGCCCGCCGAGGCGACCCACTGATCGGCTTCCTTGAGCTGGTTGCAGCGCTCGCAGAGTCCCTGGCCGTTCGCGAGGCTGGTCGGCCCTCCCCAGTGAACCGGACGGACGTGATCGGCGTGCCGGATCGGGGCGCCGCACCACGGCGTCCGGCACAGCTGGTCGCGGGCCAGGAAGAATCGACGCATCGCCTTCGGGAATCGCCGGCGCTTCGACTCCATCGCCACCAGCCGACCGGTGCGCGGTTCGGTGTACAGCCGCCGCAGCCACAACGCCGTCTCTGGGTGGAGTCTCGCCAGCAGGTAGCGGGCGATCCCGGCCGGGAGGGGTCCGTACCCGACGATCTCGGCCGGTGTGTTCGCGCCCGCGAACAGGGTCGCGTCGGTCATGACGACCTGGACCTCGACGGGAACCTGGTCGGCCTCGGCCTGTCCGGTGGCGCGGGCGACCAGAGTGTCGGCCATCACCTGTGCCTGACTGCGCGGGTCGCCGCTTGCGCGGGCGGCGTCGGCCGCGCGGGTGAGCGCCGCGTACACCGCAACGCCCTGCACGACCGGGAGAACGGCCGAGATGACGGCCATCGTGTCCGGCGCGGGACGGATGGTGACGCGGCGATCCTCGACCGCCCGGGACGCACGTTCGACGATCGAGTGGGGATCCAGCGCGTAACCGAGCCTGCGGGCGGACGCCGCCACCTGCTTGTCGGACAGTGTCGGCAGGCTGGCGGCGAGCCTTCGGTCGACCTCGCGTCGGTCGCGGACGGTCAGGCAGGCGGTCTCCCGGCACACCAGGGTCGCCCGCCATTCGCTGATCTCGCCCTTGGTGAGCGCGGTCATCGTGCCAGGCAACTCGCGGAGGAGCGCTTCGGCCAGACCCATCAGCCGATCGCCGCGGTGCGGTGACTCGCGCCGGGCGAGGCGACCTGCGCGGCGACTCCGCGTCCGCGCTTTCGGGAGGGCACGCCCCGCTCGGCCTCGGCCGCGACCACCGACCGCTTCAGTGCGACGGCTTCCCGCGCCTGGGCAGCCGCGATCGCGCCCTTGACGTTCTCGAGCAGCCGGATTCGGTCGATGCGCTCGGCATCGGGCACGTCGGCTGCGAGCGTGGGCAGGGCGTCGACCCAGCTCGCCAGATCGGCGGTGGTGAGGACTCCGTGCTTCATCGCCCCAGTTTATACGAACACCTGTTCGAATACAAGTCCGAGACGCAACCATTCTCGACCTGGTGCGAGTCCGGAAACGGGGCGTCCGGCTGCGCTCCCAAGAAAAGCACAATAGGTTGGGCATCAGTTGACCCCCCAAACTGGCTAGGAGTTCGAAGGTATGAGCACGGACGCTCTGGCCAACCCCGTGATCAACTCGCCCTACGAGGAGCCGTCCCAGTACTTCGAGATCGGCCCGAACGGCCCGACCGGAGAGCTGAAGCCCGGACGCCGCCCGAGCGAGTTCTTCATTCCCGTGCCCAAGCCGAAGAAGGGCAAGGCGACCAAGGGCCAGGACGCCCTGTTCGACGGACTTGAGGTCACCAACGAGCGAATCACCCGCAACGACGCCATCGACCAGCTGCGCCAGGAGGTCGGCATCTGGCGTCAGCGCGGCTACCAGCGGGTGAGCCCGATCTCCCGCAAGCTGCTCAACCACTGGGCCGACCCCGAGCGGGAGAACCGCATCCTCTTCGCCCAGCGCGAGGCGGCGGAGACCGCGATCTTCCTCGCTGAGGTCGTCGGACGCCGCGACTACACGCCCAGCCTCTCCGGCGTCGACTGGCGCGAGATCCTCACCGACGCCAACGACACCCACAACGCCGGCCTGCCGCGGGTGGCGCTCAAGCTCGCCACCGGCACCGGCAAGACCGTGGTGATGGCGATGCTGATCGCGTGGCAGGTGCTGAACAAGATCGCCAGCCCGAACGACGCCCGGTTCACCAAGCGCTTCCTCGTCGTCACCCCAGGCATCACCATCCGCGACCGGCTGCGGGTGCTGCAGCCCGAGGACCCGGACAACTACTACGACCTCCGCGGCCTCGTGCCCCCGGACCTGCGCCAGCAACTCGGCCAGGCGCAGATCGAGATCGTCAACTACCACCAGTTCCTGCCGAAGCTGTCCCGCGAGGTCAAGGGCGTCTCGGCCAACACTCGCAAGCTGCTGCTCGGTGGCAAGGCGATCGCCCAGGACCCGTTCGTCGAAACCCCGCAGGCCATCGTCACCCGGGTACTGCGCGGACTGGGCGGTGGCAAGGGCGAGATCATCGTCCTCAACGACGAGGCGCACCACTGCTACCAGCAGAACACCACGGAGCGCGAGGACGCTGACCTGAGCGCTCCCGACGCCGACATGAAGGACGAGAACCGCGACGCCACCGTCTGGTTCAAGGGCCTGCAGTACCTCAAGCGCTACGCCGGCGTGAAGACCGTCTACGACCTGTCAGCGACCCCGTTCTACCTGAAGGGCTCCGGCTGGAGCGAGGGCCTGATCTTCCCGTGGACGGTCTGCGACTTCTCCCTGATGGACGCCATCGAGTCCGGCATCGTGAAGATCCCGCGGCTTCCCGTCGACGACGACGCCAAGCAGGCCCAGGTCAGCTACCTGCACCTCTACGACCAAGTCAAGGACGACCCGAACTGGCCGAAGTCGGCCAAGGCCGCCCCGCCGGATCCCGGCACCTGGGTGATGCCGACCGCCCTGGAGGGCGCCCTGCGCAGCCTCTACTCCAGCTACGAGAAGTCGTTCCACGACTGGGAGGAACGACTCAAGGACGCCGGCGAGCCGCCGCCGGTGATGATCGTGGTCTCGCCCAACACCCACGTCTCGAAGCTGATCCACGACTGGATCGCCGGCTACGACATCACCGCCGGCGAGCAGACCAGGCACGCCGCCGGACGCCTGGAGCTGTTCAGCAACGTGATGAACGACCAGCCGCTGGCCCGACCGCGGACGATCCTCGTCGACTCCCGTCAACTCGAGTCCGGAGAAGCGCTCAAGCTCGAGTTCCGGAAGGCCGCGGAGGAGGAGATCGAGGCCTTTGAGCGCGCCTACCGGGAGGCCAACCCGGGCGCGGACGCGGACAAGCTCACCGACGCCGACATCCTGCGCGAGGTGATGAACACCGTCGGCAAGCGCGGCAAGCTGGGCGAGCAGGTGCGGTGCGTGGTGAGCGTGGCCATGCTCACCGAGGGCTGGGACGCGAACACGGTCAGCCACATCCTCGGCATCCGGGCGTTCGGCTCGCAGCTGCTGTGCGAGCAGGTGGTCGGACGCGGCTTGCGCCGTCGCTTCTACGTGCCCGAGCCGGACACCCAGTTCTTCGCCGCCGAGTACTCGAACGTCTACGGCATCCCGTTCGCGTTCATCCCGTCCGACAAGCCACTGCCGCCGGGGAAGCCGCCGGAGCCCAGCGTCGACGTGATGGCACTGACCGACCGCGAGCACCTGAAGATCACCTTCCCCGTGCTCAGCGGCTACCGGGTCGAGATCCCCGACGTCGAGCTGGTCTTCGACCCCGCGGACGCCGAGGCGATCACCATCGACAACGCCGTGGTGCCGAGCTGGGTGCAGTCTGAGGGCATCGTCGGCCAGCCCGAGCGGATCGAGGGCATCAAGACAGCCCGGCCGCAGCAGATCGCCTTCGAGATCGCCAGCCGGGTGCTGAGCACCTTCTTCACCAGCCAGGGCGACGCGCGGCCGTGGCTGTTCCCGCGGCTGGTTGAGTTCACCAAGGCATACCTCGCGTCCAGGGTGCACCTCGGGCCGGGCTACGACCTGGGCTACCTGTGCCTCACCGAGCCGCAGCAGCTGGCCGCGGAGGCCATCCACAACGCGATCACCCGGTTGGAGGGTGAGGACGCCCGCCGTCCCCGGCTGCGCCCGATCCTGCGTGCCGGCGTCCCCTCGTCGTCCACGAAGGTGGTCGGCTTCCGCACCCGCAAGAAGGTCGAACCGACCGAGTACTCGCACGTCAACAACGTCACCCTCGACGGCAAGGACGGCAACGAGTGGGAGCGGACGCTGGCCCGGGCCTGCGAGAAGCTCGCTGCGGCCGGGCTGCTCACCAGCTACGTGAAGAACGACCACCTGGGCTTCGAGATCCCCTATGTGCACAAGGGCATCCCGCACGTGTACTGGCCGGACTTCCTGCTCAGGCTGTCGCCGAAGGCGTGCGCCGAGGCCGTCGACCCGGCCATCGAGCGGTGCCTGATCGTGGAGGTGTCCGGGACGCAGAAGAGCCCCGGGCCAACCAGGGAGAAGGCTCGGACGGCCCGCGACAGCTGGTGCGTCGCGGTGAACAACCACGGCGGGTTCGGCCGGTGGGGCTACCTCGAGCTGGGCAAGGCCGGGGTGGACGACGCGGACGCGGTGCTGCGCGCGGCCATCCGCTCGCTGGTGCGCGACGAGCCGATCATCGGCGACTACGACCTGCTGAACTCCGGGCTGCTCGCGCACGTCGGCCCGGCCTCGACAACGGAGAACTGAAGCCATGCCCCGAGCGAAGAAGTCGAACGGACCCGCCCACGTCGGCTCCTACGTCCACCCCGACAAACGGGTGAACAATCCGACCGCGGACGCAGTGGCCGCCTACGGGATCGCCGACGACGCGCGGGAGCCGCTGCTGTACCCGCGCGACCCCAGCCTCGACCCGCAGCTGGTCTGGAAGGGCAAGGACGCCCAGGACCGCGAGGACCTGGTCGTGGACGCCCCGCCGATCTACATCCAGGAGAAGATCGACCCTCGCGTGCTGATCGAGAACCTGCGGAAGACCGCAGCCGAGGGACAACCCGAGCCCGAACTAACCCTGTTCGACAGCTACGACGAGCTGGACGAGGTGTCGCAGGTGGAGTTCTACCAGCACCAGGAGAGCTGGAAGAACCGGATGATCCTCGGCGACTCCCTGCAGGTGATGGGCTCCCTCGCCGAGCGCGAAGGCCTGCGCGGCAAGGTGCAGATGATCTACATCGACCCGCCCTACGGCATCAAGTTCGGCTCCAACTGGCAGGTGTCCGCGCGAAAGCGGGACGTGAAGGACGGCAACCTCGCTGATGCGGTTCGGGAAGCCGAGCAGATCAAGGCCTTCCGGGACACCTGGGAGCTCGGCATCCACTCCTACCTGGCCTACCTGCGTGACCGGCTCGTCGTGGCCCGCGACCTGCTCACTGAGTCGGGCAGCGTCTTCGTGCAGATCGGGGACGAGAACGTGCACCTCGTACGGGCGCTGCTCGACGAGGTTCTTGGCGCGGGGAACTTCGTGAGCGAGATTTCGTTCCTCACGACCAGCTCTCAGACAGCGCAATACGTCGGGTCGGTAGCCGACACGGTCATCTGGTACGCCAAGGCGTATGACGCGCTGAAGTACCGGCAGATCTTCTTGCCGAAGGAGCCGAAGGCCACTGGCGGTTGGGGTTTCAATTTCGTTGACCACGACGGCCAGCGACGTCCCTTGACGAAGCAGGAGCGGTCCGGCGAATCACCATTGCCTGCGGGTCGCCTGTACATGCTTGACAACCTGGTATCGCAGGGGCCAACGGGAGCCCCAAGTGCATTCGAATTCGGTGGGCGAACCTACTCTCCTGGCGCGAACGGCCATTGGAAGACCCACCCCGAGGGCATGCGCCGCCTCGCGACTGCCGGCAGGGTGATCGCAAGCACGAATCAAGTTCGCTATGCGCGGTTCTTTGACGACTTCGCCGTTCAGCCGATCTCGAACATCTGGGTAGACACGACCCAGGCTGGGTTCGTGGATGAGAAGACCTATGTTGTGCAGACCGTGTCCAAGGTCGTTCAGCGGTGCATGCTGATGTGCACCGACCCCGGCGATCTCGTCGTCGACCCCACCTGCGGCTCGGGCACGACCGCGTTCGTGGCCGAGCAGTGGGGCAGACGCTGGATCACGATCGATACGTCCCGGGTTGCGCTGGCCTTGGCCCGGCAACGGCTGATGGGCGCGAAGTACCCGTACTACCTGCTCGCCGACTCCCCGGCCGGCGTGCAGAAGGAGCAGGAACTGGTCGGCAAACCGCTGCCGCGGGCGTCCACGAACGGTGACATTCGGCACGGGTTCGTCTACGAGCGCGTCCAGCACATCACCTTGAAGTCGATCGCGAACAACCCGGACATCCGCGAAGGCATGAGCCGGGCAGAGATCGACGCGGCGATCAAGCGGTACGCCGACTACGAACTGCTCTACGACAAGCCGTTCGAGGACAAGAACAAGATCCGGGTGTCCGGGCCGTTCACGGTGGAGAGCCTGTCCCCGCACCGCTCGCTCAGCTTCGAGGAGGTGGAGGCCGAGCCGGAGCCGACAGACGTCGATGACGCGAGCTTCGAGGCCTCAGTGCTGGAGCGTCTGCAGACGGCGGGCATCCAGAACGGCCGGAAGGCCGAGCGGCTGGAGTTCGCGACGGTGGAGCCGTATCCCGGGCAGTACCTGCAGGCGATCGGGGAGCGTCGCGACGGCGAGGACGGTGCACCGGCGAAGGTGGCGATCGCGCTGGGTCCGCAGTACGGCACGGTGAGCCCGGCGTACATCAAGAGCGCGGCGAAGGAGGCGATCGCGGCGGGCATCGAGTTGGTGGCGGTGCTGGGATTCGCGTTCGACCCGAAGGCGACCGGCGTCCTCGAGAACGACGGGAGGACCGTCGAAGTGGCCGACGAGGGCTTCGCGAGGGTGGCCGGCGAGCGTCACCTCGGCCGCACCCAGGTGCTGCTGGTGCGGATGAACGCCGACCTGCTGATGGGGGAATTGAAGAACACGAAGGCGGGCAACCTGTTCACGGTGTTCGGCGAGCCCGACCTCCACGTCCGCACCTTCCCCGACGGCACCCACACAGTGACGCTGCACGGCGTCGACGTGTACGACCCGACCACGGGCGCCACCCGCAGCGCCGGCATCGAGCAGATCGCGCTGTGGATGATCGACACCGACTACAACGAGGAGTCGTTCTTCGTCCGCCACTGCTACTTCACCGGCGGCGGTGACCCGTACAAGAAGCTGAAGACGGCCCTGAAGGCCGAGATCGACCCCGACGCCTGGGCCACGCTCTACAGCGACACGTCCCAGCACTTCGACCGACCCGCGTCCGGAAAGATCGCGGTGAAGGTGATCAACGACTACGGCGACGAAGTCATGAAGGTTCTCGAGGTGAGCTGACAGTGCCACTCCCGTACCGCACCATCCTGCGACTGCCCGCAGGTACCGACTCGATCCGTCTTGCCGAGCAGGAGGTGGAGACGTGGCTCGCGCCCAAGATTGGGCGGAAGTATCGCAACGACCTGGAATCCGGCCGGTTCTTTGGGCCGGGCATCCACCACTTCGGCGAGCACCAGACGCTTGCAGCCGCCCGGGTTGATCGATCGGAGGACAACAGCAGGCGACTCCTCCTGCGATGGACGGAACTCACGTCGACCGGCACCTGGGAAGTGCAGCTCACCGCCATCGACTTCCCATCAGGTGGTCACCGCTCCGACACACTGGTCATCGAGGCTCGACGCGCCGATGATCCGGATGCACCGGGCGAGGTTGACCCGCCGCGAATCGTGCGTCAGTTGCTCGAACGTGAGGCGGTATTCGACGGTCAAGCTCGGGTCACCTCCGAACCCTTACTGGTGAACGCCGACGACGTCGACGAGGTATTCGACGCCATCGTTGATGAGGGGCGCTCAGTGTCGGTCATCGTTGCGACATCACTGGGGCGCGAGTACGACGCCAGCCTGCGGGACCGCATCAGGCAGCTGACCGCCAAGGTCGTCGGCGTGGCGGCAGTATTCTTCCTCACCCAAGAGGCCGCTCAGGCACTCAATGACCAACTGCCCTCCTCCCACCAGATCGAGCCGGGCCGTGTGCGCACCTTCCTTCCCGCGGTCGATCTCGACGATCCGTGGGACGGGCGTCGCCATCGGGTACTCAGCCCGGCGTCCTTCGCCCGTGCGATCCATGGGCGCGGGGTCTCCGGCGCGCTTCAGGCGGCCTATGCGATCCAGACCCGAGGGGCACTGCTCCAGCGTCCGCTGCCCGCGGACGTCCGCCGCAGCGTAGCGATGGTCACGGAGGCGCTGGCGAGACTCGGACGCGACGAACTGATCGAACAGCGTGCCACTGCCGCCCTTGTCGCAGAGGTTGCGCCTGCCCCCAGGCGATCGTCCCTGCTCGACCGGGTCCGGCAGGTCGTCGCCAGATGGCTCAGACGCGATGCAGAGCTCAAGGAGACCGACCTCGACGAGCTCGACTCCTACATCGCGAAGCAAGTCGCCACAGCCGAAACCATGCTTGAAGAAGCCGCCTCGCTTGAGGATGCACTGTCGCAGGAGCGAGATGCTCGGAGCGAACTTCAGGGTGATCGCGATGGCCTTGAACTGGAACTCGCAGAGGCTCAGGACGACGCCACAGACCTCCGACGCAAGGTGGAGTTTCTTCAGTCGCGGTTGGTGGCCGCTGGCCAGTACGACGACGCATACACCACGCCGGATCGGGATGTCGCCTGGACAGCGCCGTCGAGCATCAGCGAGTTGGTCGAGATGCTGACCGCTGGCTCCGGCGAGCAGCACCAGGCATTCGCCCGAGTCGAGTTCACCGGCGACCTCGGTGCTGTCGAGGAGGTCCAGAAGCGGGATCAGGTTGGCCGCTACACGAATGCCTTTTGGGAGTATGTCCAGGTGCTCTACGACTACGTCGGGCAATGGCAGGCCGGCTTCCGCGGCAGCGTTCACATGTACCTGACCGACGATCGGGTCACCGGCAAGAAGTGCTCTCCAACCCGGCATGCGCCGAAGGAGAGTGAGTCGGTGCTGTCCAGAGACGCTTGGCGGAATGAGCGAGTGCTTCCCGTTCCGACCCCCGTGAGTCCCGACGGTCGGGTCCTGATGGAGGCGCACTTCCGACCCACCCATCAGGACACGTTCGCACCGCGCATGCACTATTACGACGACACAGCCGGAACCGGCAAGATCTACATCGGCTACATCGGCAAACACCTGACCAATCTCCAGACCAGCGACTGCTGATCCAGATCCGTCAGGAGTGGAGCATTGCCCGCAGTGAGCTGATGCGTGCGTAGAGGCGGGGGGGTTCCGGTAATCGGAGTGAAGCCGTGCGCGCGGTAGAAGGCGGCGGCTGCGTCATCGATGGCGTCCACGACGAGGAGCCGGCCGCCGCCGGTCGTGCTGGCAGCAACAACCAGTTCGACCGCGTCGAGCAGCAGGTACGTCCCCAGCCCGCGTCCCTGCACGCCGCGGTCGAGCGCCAGCCGTGCCAGGAGGTAGCCGGGAATGACCGAGTGGCCGCCGTGGGCACTGCGGGCCAGCCTTTCCCGGCGCAGTTCGGTAGGTGCAACGGAGTAGTACGCGATCACCGCCGGATCGTCCGGACGAGTCCAGACGATGGTGCGTGCGGTTGCCTGGCTGTCCGCCCGCAGGGCGAACTCCCGCAGCCAGTGGTTGAGGGGTTCCCGTCCGCAGTCGAAACGGTCGAGCTCGTGGGCGGGGCTGATTCTGGACGAGACCCAGTCGGTCATCCGCGGCGATAGGGGCGCGGGGCCGCTGCGGCCCGGGCGAGCTTCTCCAGCGGCTCCGGTTCGTCGAGGCTCGCGACCAGCACGTCGAACTGGCGCGCGGACATGATCGTGACGTCGGCGCGGGCCAACACTCGCTCGGCCGACTCCCGCGCAGCTCGCACGATGAACTCCGAACGGGACTGGCCGAGCGTGCGCGCGGCCTCGGTGATCAGGTCGTCGATCGCCGGTTCGAGCCTCGCCTCGAGCCGGCGGGACTTGGTGTTCGCTGCCATGCTTCGATTGTACGGCACTTGTAGGACAGCCGATCGAAGTCTCTGCCCTCCTATCCCAGGTAGCGATCAAGCGCCCGGATCGGAATCATGAGGTGAAGGTCGTTGGCGGGTGACGGCAGGAAGTCGCCGTGGTGCAGGTAGAACCTCCGCGCCTCATCGTCCTGGCAGTGGACGAGAACAGCGGCCGCGCCGATGCTTCCGCTCAGCTGGACCGACCGAGCCAGCGCATCCCTGAGCAGTCCCCAGCCGAAGCCCCGGCGGGTGTAGGTGACGTCCACGGCCAGCCGGGCCAGGAGGATGCAAGGGATCTGCGATGGGCGACCCTTCTGTAGCGGCTCGGGGGCGGCTGACCGGGCGACAGCTGCCATGGCGATCGCGTAGTAACCGGCCACCCGATCACGGTCGCTGACCACGTAAGTGACCGCGTTTCCCGCCTGTTGATTCTGCCACGCGTACGTTACGAGCCACTCGTCAAGTTCAGTAACGCCGCTGTGGAAGCCCGTCCGGTCGTCCGAACGCTGGAGCCTGCGCGGCGGGGGCAGGTTCATTCCGGCGCAGTGAACGGCGACGGCCGGGAGAACAGGCGGTCGAACTTCTCCGTCGACGGCAGAGGTGCGTCGAGCAGCCGCAGGAACTCGGTGTACTGCTCCTCGGTCACGGTGAACCAGCGCAGGTCGGCGAGCACCCGCTCGGCACGGTCGACGGCGCTGTCGAGTACGAAGTCGGTGACCGTGTGGTCGGTCGCCTCGGCGGCACGGCGCAGGAGTTCCTCCTGACGCCGCGTTGCCCGCAGATTGATTCGGCTGGTCCTTGCTTGCCTGGATTCGGCCAGCGGTTCTGCCATGGCGAGCCTCCCTATGCGTACACCCATTGTACGTACGGAGTGGATGAAGGCAAGTGGTGTCAGTGTGATCGGGCAGGATGCTGCCGTGGTCACCTACACGCCCGCCCAGCAGGACGCGATCTCGGAACTCTCCCGTCCCCTGCAATTGATCGCGTGCGCGGGTTCCGGCAAGACCCAGGTGATCTCGCAGCGGATCTCGCGGATCCTGGCCGAGCCCGGGGTCGCGCCCGGGAACGTCGTCGCCTTCACCTTCACCGAGAAGGCCGCCGCCGAGCTTGCCGAACGCATCCACACGATCGTCGGTGCGGAGCACGGCGAGGTCCTCGGCATGGCCGAGATGTACATCGGCACGATGCATGGCTTCTGCCTCGACCTGTTGCAGACCTTCGTCCCGGCGGCTTTCAAGTTCGGTGTGCTGACCGACATCACGCAGCGGCTGCTGATCGATCGCAACAGCAAGGAGTCGGGGCTGACGTCCTGCCCGCTGCTCGCTGGGGGGACGCTCAGCCGGTGGAAGGACTCCCGGCTGTACGCGCGGGCGCTGTCGATCCTGCAGGAGGACGCCGTCGACCAGGAGGCTGTCCCGGACGGGGTGAACGACAGCCTCGACTCGTACCTGCAGATGATCGCCAAACGGAACTACTTCGACTACACCACGATGGTCGCGACCGCGGTGGCCTACCTGGAGTCCGACGAGGACGACCCTGACCGCCCCACCCAAGCGGTGCTGCGACACGTCCGCGACCACGTGAAGTATGTGGTGGTCGACGAGTACCAGGACGTGAACCCGCTGCAGGAGCGGCTGGTGGCCGCGCTCGTCCGGTTCGGGGCCAATCTCTGCGTGGTCGGCGACGACGACCAGACGATCTACCAGTGGCGTGGCAGCGAGGTCCGGAACATCCTCGCCTTCGCCGGCAACCACTCGGACGTGCGGCAGATCGAACTGTCGGAGAACTTCCGTTCGAGCAAAGGGGTCGTCGCTCTCGGTCGCAGCATCGCCGAACTGATACCCGATGCCGAGCGGCTCGAGAAGGGGATGGAGTACGCCTCGCATCAGCAGTGGCAACGTGGCGACCTGCTGGCGTTGTCGTTCGATGATCCGCAGGGCGAGGCCGCGTGGATCGCCGACCGGATTCTCGAACTTCGAGGCGTTCCGTTCGCCGACGACCCGGGAAGCGCGCCGCGCGGGCTGTCCTGGTCGGACTGTGCCGTCCTGTTCCGGACGGTGAAGGACGCGGACGCGCTCGTCACGAGTTCAAGGGGCGGGGCATTCCCTACCTCGTCAAGGGCCTGGCGCGGCTGTTCGACGCCGACGAGATCGTGGCCGTGGTCGCGCTCTTCCAGTACGTGACGGACGAGATCGACGCCGGCGCGCTGCTCGGGTTGTGGCAGGCCGCCAACCTTCTTCCCGACCCCGCCCTGTTCCCGAGGGCGCTGGCGATGCTCGACAAGGCGAAGCGGTTCGACAGTGGTGAGCGCTGGGGCACCTACAACATCCAGCGGCTCTATCTGGACCTCCTGGAGACGCTCGGGATCCGTGAGGACACGATCCCGGGCAGCCCGGAGCGGGCCGAACTCGTGATGTACCAGCTGGGCAAGTTCTCCCAGGTCATCTCCGACTTCGAGGCGATCCACTTCTCGTCGTCCCCGCGATCGAAGTACGAGGGATTCGCAGGCTTCTTGCGCTTCCAGGCGCCCGACTACTACGAGGAGGCCGACGAGGACTCCGGGTACGCCACACCCGACGCTGTGACGATCTCGACCGTCCATCGGGCCAAGGGCATGCAGTGGCCGGCCGTGTTCGTCCCGTGTCTCCGCGCCAACCGGTTCCCCAGCCGGCGCCAGGGCGGGCGCAACGTGTTCCACGTCCTGCCCATCGAAGCCGTGCCGAACGGAGACCGTTACCGGGGCACGAGGTCCGAGGAGACCCGCCTGTTCTACGTGGCGGTGACGCGCGCGAAGAAGTACCTGTACGCGACCTACGCGCCGATCGCCGACAACCAGCAGCAGCGGAACCGGTCCGACTTCTTCCGGCACGTCACCCAGTCGGCCTGGGTCTCCACGCGGGACGAGGGCCTTCCGGACCTCCAGCGCCTGGCTCCGACGCCGCGGATCGAGACCGCCAAGGTCGAGATCTCCTTCTCGGAGCTGAAATACCTGTTCGACTGTCCCTACCAGTTCAAGCTGCGGTTCATGTACGGGTTCAACCCGCCGATCCACGAGGCGCTCGGCTACGGCAAGGGCCTGCACGACGCGCTGGCCGAGATGCACAAGCGGGCGATCGACGGAGACGTCCCGGGGCCGTCGGAAGCGGCGGAGTTGGTGGACCGACACCTGCACACTCCGTACGCCTACCCGGCCCTGCGCGAGCAACTGCAGAAGTCGGCGGTCACAGCGATCGAGCGATATTTCCGGCTCCATGGCGACGACCTGACCCGCACGATCCACTCCGAGAAACAGATCCAGGTGCAGGTGTCGCCCGGCGTCACTGTGAACGGCCGCATCGACCTCATCACCAAGCTGGACACCGGCGAGACGTCCATCGTCGACTTCAAGTCGACCGAGCACTCACAGGCCACCGACGTGACCTGGGACCAGCTGTACACCTACGCGCTCGGCTACCGGGAGCTGACGGGCGAATCGGCGGACGCCATCGAGATCCGCAACCTCGACCAGAAGGGGAGGAGCGAGCGTGAGCGGGTGAAGGTTGCGGCGGTCGATGGCATTCGGGCGAAGATCGACGCGGTCGCCCAGGACATCCGGAACAACCGCTTCGCATGCACGCACGAGCACGCTGGCTCGGCCGGCTTCGACGACCTGGCCTGGCTGGCCGTCGGCGGCCGACGCGGCTGAGTGCGCTGCCGCGTCCACGGGCAACGGTGTGCCGCGGCGGACGGAGGTAGCCTCAGGAACCCCGCGAGGCGAGGACGTTGAAGACGATCGGCACAAGGGCGCCGTTGGGGCTGTCGGCACCGTGCAGGCCGATGCGCTCCTCCTTCTGTCCCGGGACGGTCGCGAAGACGGTGAAGAACCCCTGCTGGTCGGGCTGGAACCGCACGTCGGCGCTCCACGGGAAGGACTTCTTCCCCTGTCGGGCGCCGGCGAGCGACAGGGTCCACCCGGCGAGCTCGACCTCTTCACCGCGGTCCACCGCCGCGACGAGGTCGGCGAGGATCGGCTTCCCGACCCGGTCGAGGACAGCTTTCGTGAGGGCCTCGTAGGCCGCGCGCTCCTCGGTGCCGCCGCCCTCGAAGGTGATCGTCTCCCGCTTCTTGCCGCGCCACAGGTGCACCTTGTAGAGCATGTTGCTCGCCCCGGCGGCACTGACCCGGGTCGAAGAGAAGCTGATCGCGGTGACGCCGTCGAACGGGTGGGCGTCGCTGCCGTCCCAGATCGCCTGCTCGTCGACGAACAGGCGTCGGTGCGTGAAGCCGGTCCGGACCTGCGTGTCCAGGAGCACCCGCCGCTCCTGGCCGCCGGCCGGCTGGGGGTCGGTGTTGCCCTGCGCCACCGGCCCGCCGTCCAGCGGATCGGTGGAGGTCTGGCCGGTGGTGGCGACGTGGGGTGTCCAGGCCCCACCGTCCCAGTAGCGCAACTCGTGTCGTCGTGTCGGGTCGGGGTACCACCCCGGCTGGGTGCCCGTCATGACGTTCACAGTACGCAGGGCGGCCCGCGCCGTCCACAGAGTCGGAACGGATCGAACCGTCCCCAACTTCTCTCAGCCGTAGAACGTGACCTTCACCCCGGATCCGGAGAGGTCGCCCTGCACCTGGTAGATCGCGCTGTAGCCGTACCAGCGGCGGCCGTTGGTCGAACTCAGGTTCACCTTGACCTGGACGTTGACGTTGGCCCGCACCACGGTGGGGTTGCTGGCGTCCGTCTTCGGCTTCAGCTTCTTCATCGCGGTCGCGTTCTTGGTGACCTGCCAGCGGATGCTGGAGTTTCGCGGCTTGTTGTTGCCGGGCAGGTACGTGCCGAACCCGCAGCCCTTCGGGGAGAGCGAGCGGGCCTTCAGGCAGGAGTTGAGCTTCTTCTGGGCGGCGGACCGCACCTTCGCGATGCCGGTCGAGCTGAGCGCGACCTGCATCGAGTAGGTGTCGGGAGCGTCCGAGGTCGACTCGACCAGGAAGCTGCCGTGGCTGACCTTGAAGCGCTCGTCACTCGTCGTGACCACGTAACTGCCCGGGAACAGGGTGGCGCTGGTGCTGGTCAGCGGGACGCCGTTGAGGGCGAGCGTGAGCAGGTCGGTCGGTACTCCCGACAGGTCGACGCTGGCCGCGACCTCCTCGAGCCGCCAGTCCGAGCCGTCCTTCACGACCGGGAAGGACGCGTCCACGACGCGGTCACCGACCTTGTAGCTGGCCGAGATGATGTCGGAGTTGCCTGCGCCCGACCCGGCCTGGACCCGGATGTCGCTGATCGGCGCCCGCAGCAGGGACGCCGCCAGCACCTCCCGGGTGAGCATCGAGGAGTCGACGGGCGGGGTGGCGGCGTAGGCGAGCGCGGTGTCCGCGTCCCCCTGCGACAGCGCCTGCAGGAAGCCCTCCACGGCTCCGGCCGCGTCCGCCGGCTGTGGGGGCGGGACGCTGGCGCCGGTCGGCCCGGTGGTGACGCCCGTGCTGGGACGCGCGGTCGGGCTCTTGCCGAGGCCGCCCAGCGCGAACGCGGCGATCAGGCCCAGGAGCAGCACACCGACAACGGCGCCGATGATGATCGGCACTTTGCTGGACTTGCGCGGCGGGGTTCCGTACGGCGGCTGCGGCTGGCCCGGCTGGCCCGGGTACGCCTGCCCCGGGTACTGCTGCCCCGGGTACGGCTGGCCGGGATAGGGCTGGCTCGGGTACTGCTGCCCGGGGTAGGGCTCGGACGGCGCGCCGGTGTAGGCGCCGGCTGCCTGGCCCTGGTACGGCGGCGGGACCTGCTGGCCGGGAACCGGCTGCCCCGGGTACGGCTGGCCCGGGTACGGCTGCCCGGGGTAGGGCTGGCCCGGGTACTGCGGGTCGCCGGGTCCGGCGCCCGGGTAGCCGGGCTGCACCCCGCCGCTGGAGTAGGAGCCCATGGCCGGGTTGCCAGGCTGCGGGCCGCCCGGCTGCCCGGGGACGGGCTGCGGCGGTTGCATCGGCAACGGCTGGGTGGGCTCCGCCGTGCCGGGCTGCGGGAGCTGCTGGGTCGGCTCGCTCGGGAAATCGCCCGCTCCGGTCGGTGGTGCCGACAACTCGTCGGGCTGCTCCGGTCCGGGTCCGGACGGGGGTTGGGTGTTGTTCGACATTGCTCCACCTGCGAGAAACGTGATCTGTCTTGACCAGCCTTGCGCGCAACCCTAGTGGCGGCGTCGGGCGGCAACCAGCCCGAACACACGACCTATGCTCCTGCCATGAGCCACCTGGTCCCGGCGCCGGACGACCGGCGCGCGTTCCTGGTGGTCAACGGGCACACCGAGCAGTCCTGGGTGGACCCGTCCGACCCGCTCCGGCTCGAGTTCGAATACGTGCAACGCATCGCCGAGGTGCTGGAGGAGACCGTTCTGGCCCGCCCGCCGAGCGAGCGGGTGCGGGTGATCCACATCGGCGGCGGCGGGCTCACCCTGCCCCGCTACGTGGAGGCCCGGCGTCCGCGCACCGCGCAGGTGGTGCTCGAGCCGGACGAGGCGCTGACCGAGCAGGTGCGGGCGAAGCTCCCGCTGCCGCGCAACTCCGGCATCAAGGTGCGTCCGGTGGACGGGCGCTCGGGCGCCGCGCAGCTGCCGTCCGGGTGCGCGGACACCGTGATCGTGGACGCCTTCGCGGGCGCGAGCGTGCCGGCCGAACTGGCCACGGTCGAGTTCTTCACCGAGCTCGGACGGGTGCTGCGCGGCGGCGGCCTGGTGGTGATGAACCTGACCGATTCGGCCCCGTTCGCCTGGGCGCGGCGCTGCCTGGCCGCGTTCGACGCCTGTTTCGACCACGTCGCGGTGAGCGCCGAGGTGCCGGTCTGGAAGGGTCGCCGCTTCGGCAATCTGGTCGCCGCGGCCGGCGCCGAGGTCCCGGTCGACGCCCTGGTGCGCCGGATCGCGCGGGCCGCCTTCCCCTACCGCCTGCTCTCCGGCCGCGAACTCACCCGCTGGATCGGTTGCGCCGAACCCTTCACCGACGCCGATGCCGAGGGTTCCCCGTCCCCGGCCTGGAGCCGTGGCTGGTTCTCGTGACCCCACCCGCCGACTTGTCAGAATCTCAGGTCGCCAGAGCGACCTGAGATTCTGACAAGTCGGCGAAGGGGGCGGCCGGTACGGTTCTGCCATGGCAGCGCGTGACGAGCTCATCGACCAGATCCAGACCCTCGCGGTGGTGCGGGGACGGGTCACCCTCGCCTCCGGCAAGGAGGCCGACTACTACGTCGACCTGCGCCGGGTGACGCTGGACGGCGTCGCCGCACCGCTGGTGGGTGAGGTGATGACCGACCTGGTCGCCGACTGGGACTTCGACGCCGTCGGGGGCCTCACCCTCGGTGCCGACCCGGTGGCCGTGGCGATGCTGCACCACGCCGCCCGCAACGGCGGACGCCTGGACGCGTTCGTCGTGCGCAAGGAGTCCAAGGCGCACGGCCTGCAGCGCCGGATCGAGGGCTCCGAGGTGGCCGGACGCCGGGTGCTCGTGGTCGAGGACACCTCCACCACCGGCGGCTCGGTGATGACCGCCGTGGACGCCGTCCGCGAGGCCGGGGCGGAGGTGGTCGGCGTCGCCGTCATCGTCGACCGCAGCACCGGCGCGAAGGAACTGATCGAGGCTGCCGGCGTGCCGTACCGCTACGCCGTCGGCCTCGCCGACCTCGGCCTGTAGCGGTCGGGGCCCTCGCCCACGATCCCTGGGGATCGAGCGCCAGCGAGCGTCAACGAAGGGCCGGAGCAGCGCCACCGGGACCTGAAGATGCGGCGAACCTCGCCAGCGTCGGGGACGGTGGTTAGGCTGGGCTCGGCCGGTCTCTCAATCCGAATGGGGAATCCTGAAGATGGAATGGTTCTTGCTGATCCTGCTGCTCATCGTCGTCGTCGTCGGGTTCTACGCGGTGGGGCTCTACAACGGGTTCGTCCGCTCCCGGAACCTGATCCAGGAGTCCTGGCGCCAGATCGACGTCGAGCTGAACCGGCGCTACGACCTCATCCCGAACCTGGTCGAGACCGTGCGCGCCTACGCCGCCCACGAGCGCAACACCCTCGAAGGCGTCACCCGGCTGCGCAACCAGGCTGCCGCCCTCGCCCAGGCCGGCGGTGGCGCCGTCACCCAGGAGCGGGCGCAGGTCGAGGAGCAGCTGAGCGGAGCGGTCCGCAACCTGCTGGTGAGCGTCGAGGCGTACCCCGAGCTGAAGAGCAACGTGAACTTCCTCGAACTCCAGCGTGAGTTGACCGCCACCGAGGACCGGATCGCCGCCGGACGCCGCTTCTACAACGCGAACGTGCGCAACTACAACACCCAGGTCGAGTCGTTCCCGTCCAACATCCTGGCCGGCATGTTCAAGTTCGAGAAGGCCACCTACTTCGAGGTCAACGACGCGGCCGTCCGCCAGGCGCCGCACGTGAGCTTCGGCGAGATCAGCGACCGTCCGCAGGGTGCGCCCGAGCCGACCAACGACCAGCTCGCCGCCGGCGCCACGCCGTCCGCCTTGCCGAACCCGCAGGCCTACCCGCAGTCGAACCCGGCCGCGCCGGCCCCCGGGGAGTTCACCACGCCCCAGCCGCCGACCTACGCCCCGCCTGCCCAGGCCCCCCAGGCCCAACAGCCGCCGCAGCAGGGCGCCGCGCCGCAGCCGCCGACCTACCAGCCGCCGACCTACCAGCAGCCGCCGCAGCAGTAACGGCGCGTGGGGCTACTCCGCCGCGTCCGCCCCGGGCACGTGCTCGGTGACGTCGTCGTAGGTCGCTGCGTTCGGGAACTCGCCGGGGGCGTACACCAGCCGGACGACGCCGGTCGGGAACACCGCCGAACTCAGCAACGTGAGCGGCTGGGCCGCGGCGTCCTCGGTGAACAGCCGCTCGCCGTGCCGCGCCGCGACCGGGTGCACGAGCAGGCGCAGTTCGTCGAGCTGGCCGGCGGCGAGCAGCTGCCGCACGATCGAGAGCGAGCCGGGCACCAGCACCTTGGCCACGCCCGGCTGCTCGCGCAACTCGGCCACCGTCGCCAGTAGGTCGTCGGTGCGTCGGGCATTGCGCCAACCCAGCTCCTGGCTCCCTCGGGTCGCCACCACCTTGGGCATGTCGCCGAGCTGCTTGGCGAACAGGGCGTCGACCTCGCCGGCCGACTCCCGATCCGGCCAGGCCCCGGCGAAGCTGTCGTAGGTCACGCGGCCGAGCAGCAGCACGTCCGTGCCCTCGTAGTCCTCGGTGACGGCGGCGCCCATGTTCTCGTCGAAGTAGGGGAAGTGCCAGGCCGGGTCGACCTCGGCCACGCCGTCGAGCGAGGTGAACAGGGTGGAGATGATCGTGGTCATCGCCCCAGTCTCCCCGACGAGCGCCGGGCCGTCACGAGGACGTCAGGACGCGTTCGGCGCCAGCCGGCGTTCGAGGTACGTCAGCGTCTCGCTGGTGCCGGCGTTGAGCCGGACGTCCGCCAGCTCGTCGCCGCGGGTCAGCCCGCGGTTCACCAGCACGATCGGCAGCCCGCGCCGGGACGCCTGCCGCACGTGCCGCAGCCCCGACATCACCGCCAGCGACGTGCCCGCCACCAGCAGGGCGCCGGCCGCGTCCACCAGGTCGGACGCCGCGCGTACCCGGTCCGCCGGTACCGACTCGCCGAAGAACACGATGTCCGGCTTGAGGATGCCGCCGCAGACCGGGCAGTCGGCCACCACGAACCCGGCCGTGCTGGCCAGCACCATGTCGGCGTCCGGGGCCACCTCGATGTCGCCCAGCTCGCTGACCCGGTCGAGGAACCCCGGGTTGAGCGCGGTCAGCCGGTCGTCGAGTTCCGCCCGGGTGCACGTCCACCCGCAGGACAGGCAGCGCACCACCTGGTAGTGGCCGTGCAGGTCCACCACCCGGCGCGACCCCGCCCGCTGGTGCAGCCGGTCGACGTTCTGGGTGATCACGCCGGCCACCGCGTCGGCCCGTTCGAGCCGTGCCAGCGCGTAGTGACCCTCATTGGGCTCCGTGGCATGCATGTGGTGCCAGCCCAGGTGGTTGCGCGCCCAGTAGTGGCGCCGGTAGTCGGCGCTGCCGACGAACTGGTCGTAGGTCATCGGGTTGCGCGGACGCGCGTCCGGGCCCCGGTAGTCGGGGAGGCCGGAGTCGGTGGAGAAGCCGGCGCCGGTGAGGGCGACCACGCGGCGTCCGGCGAGCGCCTCGACCGCGGCGTCCAGCTCGGTCTGCCCGGCCGGGGGCCGGGTGTCCGCCTGCCCGGGCATCCAGCCGATGCCGGCCCGCTTGACGCTCAGGGTTCGACGACCTCGGCGGCCTTGCGGCGCCGGTGGAGCCAGGCCTCGATGAGCATCGGGATCACCGACACCAGCACGATCGCGACCAGCACGGCGTCGATGTTGTTGCGGATGAAGTCGATGGTGCCGAGGAAGTAGCCGAGCAGCGTGACGCCGGCGGCCCAGACGACCGCGCCGATCCCCGTCCAGGTGATGAAGGTGCGGAAGCTCATCCCGGCCGCCCCGGCGACCATGGTGACGAACGTGCGGACGAACGGCACGAACCGTCCCATCACCAGGGCCTTCGAGCCGTAGCGCTCGAAGAAGTCGTGCGTCTGGTCGAGGTGGCGCTGCGAGAACACCTTCCCGATGAACCCCGGACGTGGCTTGAACAGCCACGGCGAGATCTTCTTGCCCACCCAGTAGCCGACCACGTTGCCGAGCACCGCGGCCGTCACGAGCACCAGGATCGAGATCGTCAGCACCGCCGGCTTGCCCAGCGTGCCGAAGTGGATGATCGGTGCGTCGTTGGCGATGAACAGTCCGACCGCGAACAGCAGTGAGTCGCCCGGCAGCACCGGGAAGATCGCGCACTCGATGAAGATGATGAAGGCGGCGCCCCACAGGGCCCAGTTGCCCAGAGCGGTCAGCAGGTACTCGGGGTCGAGCCAGTCCGGGAGCAGGAGCGGCACGAGGGCGAGCTGGAGGAGGACGTTCACGATCACTCAGGGTACCGTGACCGCCATGGCCCACCTGAGCGAGGACGAGGTGGCAGCTGTGAGCAGTCCGGGCGTCGGCCCGCACCCGCAGCCCTGGCCGGACGACCCGCGCCTCGACCCGCAGCTCCTCGCCGAGGGGGACCGGCGCAACGTGGTGGACGCCTACCGCTACCTCAGCGTCGAGGCGATCGTCGCCGATCTCGACACCCGCCGCTCGCCCCTGCACGTCGCGATCCAGAACTGGGAGCACGACTTCAACATCGGCTCGATCGTGCGCACGGCCAACGCGTTCAACGTGTCGGCGGTGCACATCGTCGGACGCCGCCGCTGGAACCGGCGCGGCGCGATGGTCACCGACCGCTACCTGCACGTGCACCACCACGCCGACGAGGCCGCCCTGTTCGGCTGGCTCGACGAGCACGGGGTGACGCCGGTCGCGGTCGACAACCTGCCCGGCTCGGTGCCGCTGGAGCAGGCGCGCCTGCCCGAGCACTGCTGCCTGGTGTTCGGCTCGGAAGGCCCGGGCCTGACGCCGGAGATGGTCGCCGGGTGTGCGCAGGTGGTGGCGATCACGCAGTACGGGTCGACCCGCTCGCTGAACGCCGGCGCCGCCGCCGCGATAGCGATGTACCACTGGGCGCTCCAGTGGCCGCCGGCAGGGTGAGCGGACCAAAAGGGGACTGTCCCCTTTTGGTCCAACCGGGCGGACGGTTCCTTCCCACCCAGCCGTCGGGGTGACCCGTCCGCCTAGGATGGGCGGCGATGAGCGACGAGTACGGGGTCTACTACCGGGCGGACGTGGCGGCCCGTGAGTTCGCCCGCGCCCGCAACACCGTGTGGTGGCGGATCGGCTCGATGGTCGTGAGCCTCGGCATCACCGCGGGCGCCTGGTACCTGTGGCCGCAGCAGTTCGGCTCGTGGGCGCCGTGGATCCTCGGGGTCTCGCTCGCGTCCGGCCTGGTCTCGATCCTCTTCGGTGTGATCCGGCTCGTCCGCGTCCGCGCCGACGCCGGGGTGGCCCGGGCGGGGCTGGCGATCGGGCTCAACCGCGACGGGATGCTGGTCGGCCAGCAGTGGCTGCCGTGGCCGGAGGTCGGCTCGGTGGTGGTGCGGCCCGGGACGCTGGGTGCGTCCATGTCGCTGGTGACCACCGCCCGCGACAAGCGCGCGGCCAGGGTGCCGCTGGACTACACCGACACGATGCCGGCCACCCTCGACACCGCCGTCCGGGTGCTGTCGTCGGGCCGCGCGTGGCTCGACCTGTCCCGGCTCGACTGACACATCCGGCGCCGGTCCCCGCTCGGCCGTCCAATCTCGAACGCGTGCGCCAACGCGCGTCGAACTTTGAGAGACTGGAGTCGTCCGCTCGGCGGCCGCACGGTCGCGGGCGCTGTCATTCGTCAGAGAGGCCCTTAAGAGATGCCCATTGCTAGTCCTGAGAAGTACGCCGAGATGCTGGACGCCGCGAAGACCGGCAAGTTCGCCTTCCCGGCGATCAACATCACGTCTTCGCAGTCCATCAACGCCGCGCTGGCCGGTTTCGCCGAGGCCGGTTCGGACGGCATCATCCAGGTGAGCACCGGTGGCGCCGAGTACGCCTCGGGCCCGACCATCAAGAACATGGTCACCGGTGCGGTCGCGCTGGCCGAGTACGCGCACGTGGTCGCCAAGAACTACCCGATCAACGTGGTCCTGCACACCGACCACTGCCAGAAGGAGAAGCTGGACACCTACGTCAAGCCGCTCATCGCGATCTCGCAGGAGCGCGTCGACCGTGGCCTCGAGCCGCTGTTCCAGTCGCACATGTGGGACGGCTCCGCCGTGCCGATGGCCGAGAACCTGACCATTGCCGACGAGCTGCTCGCGCTCACCAGCAAGGCCCGCCAGATCCTGGAGATCGAGGTCGGTGTGGTCGGTGGCGAGGAGGACGGCGTCGCCGCCGAGATCAACGACAAGCTCTACACCACCGTCGAGGACGGCCTGGCCACTGTGGAGATGCTCGGCCTGGGCGAGAAGGGCCGCTACATCGTGGCGCTGACCTTCGGCAACGTGCACGGCGTGTACAAGCCGGGCTCGGTCAAGCTGCGTCCCGCGGTGCTCAAGGAGATCCAGGACGCCGTCGGCGCCAAGTACGGTAAGGAGAAGCCGTTCGACCTGGTGTTCCACGGCGGCTCCGGTTCCACCCCGCAGGAGATCTCGGACGCGGTCGACTACGGCGTCGTGAAGATGAACATCGACACCGACACCCAGTACGCGTTCACCCGCCCGGTTGCGGACCACATGTTCCGCAACTACGACGGCGTGCTGAAGGTCGACGGCGAGGTCGGCAACAAGAAGGCCTACGACCCCCGAGCGTGGGGCAAGTCGGCCGAGGCCGGCATGGCCAAGCGGGTCCTCGAGGCCTGCGAGTACCTGCGCAGCGTCGGCAAGACCGTCGGCTGAGCGAACGACTGACGAACGGCCCGGGCTCGCGCCCGGGCCGTTCTACGTTCCGGGCGACCCGATCTGCACCCGATCGGGTCGTCCCCGGCCCGATCGGGCCACACGTGCACTGATCCAGGGCGAATCGCGTAACCGCCAGGCCGACGCGGCGTGGCGGTACGCGCGGCGAACGGTCCGGGCGACGTAGCCGGGCTGGTCGAGGTGCTCCCAGCCGAAGCGCAACACGTGGTAGCCGGCCGCCTCGAGCAGGTTCCACCGCTCCCGGTCGGACAGGAACTGGGCCGCCGCGAGGTGCGCCTCGCGTCCGTCGAACTCGAGGATGAGGCGGCGGGCGCGGAAGCGGACGTCAGGGAACAGCCGGGTGCCCCGTACGTCGAGGGGCCGGTTCGCCACCCAGCCGGTGATGCCGGCGTCGCGCAGGATGCGGTGGAGGCGGAGTTCGGCGAACGACCACCGGGCCGTCGAGTTCGGGGAGCCACAGGCTCGCCGCCGACCGGCCGTGCAGGACGCCGTCCGGCGCCGACCAGGCGCACACCGCGCGCAGCCACCCGATCCCCACGTCGCCCCCGGCGCGGGTGAGGACGCCGGGCAGGGGGTTCTCGAGCAGTCCGCGCTGCCTGAGTTTGTGCAGCGACGACCGCAGCCGGGGGGTGTTCGGCTGCCGCGATGACTCCCTGCTGCTCCAGGATCGCCTCAATCGTCGGGTGCACGCCCTCAACCTCGGCAGCCGACCCCGGCGCGCGTCACCCGTCCACAGGCCCACCCGACGCGATTCGCCCTGTGGATGGCCGGGGGCGCCCGGGTTGTCCACGACGGCGACGATCCAGTGCGTTCTGCGTACCCGGCATGGCACGATCGAAGCCGTGAACAGTCGCGCCGGCCGCCGGACGGGCGTGCTGGCCGACTGGAACGATGAGCGCGGCTTCGGCTTCCTCGAGGCCGGGGGCCGGCGCACCTTCGTCCACATCTCCGCGTTCGAGGGCGCCCGCGGACGCCCGCAGCAGGGCGACTTCATCGAGTTCGAACTCGGCGCCGACGACAACGGACGCCCGTGCGCGGTGGCGGCCACCCGGGTGTTCCCGTTGCACGTCCCGGGCCGGCCACCGAGCCCGCCGAGCGCCCACCGCGGGCGGGTCGAATGGCTCGCCCTGGGCATCGTGGCCGCCTTCGCCGCCTGGGTCGCCGTCGCCGTCCACATGCTCGGCGTCAGCGGCTGGGTGCCGGTCTGGTACGCGGCGATGAGCCTGGCCACCTTCGTCGCCTATGCCGCCGACAAGCGCGCGGCCGTCGCCGGTGGCTGGCGGACGCGGGAGGCCGCGCTCCAGACCGCGGCGCTGCTGGGTGGGTGGCCGGGCGGCGTCCTCGCCCAACAGTTCCTGCGCCACAAGAACCGCAAGTCCAGCTTCCAACTGGTGTTCTGGCTCGTCACGTTCGTCAACGTGGTGGTGTCCGTCGTCCTCACCTTCGGCTGGCCGCACCTCGCCGGGCTGCTCGGCTGAGCCTCCCGCGCCTCGGTGCCCGCCCGGACGCCCCCGGCCGAACCGGTAGGGTGAGGTCGCAAGAGCCCGCCCGGCGTTGCCGCGGGCTTTCCTGACGAAGAGGGGCAGACCATGCCGGGAATCGTGGTCGTCGGCGCGCAGTGGGGCGACGAGGGCAAGGGCAAGGCCACCGACCAGCTCGGTGACCGCGTCGACTACACCGTCCGTTACTCCGGTGGGAACAACGCCGGGCACACCCTCGTGGTGAACGGCGAGAAGTACGCGCTGCACCTGCTCCCGTCCGGGATCCTCAGCCCCAACAGCACCCCGGTGATCGCCAACGGCGTGGTCATCGACCTCGACGTGCTGTTCGAGGAGATCGACGGGCTGGAGGCCCGCGGCGTCGACACCTCCAAGCTGCTCGTCTCGGCCAACGCCCACATCATCGCCTCGTACCACAAGGTGATGGACAAGGTCACCGAGCGCTTCCTCGGCAACCGTTGCATCGGCACCACCGGACGCGGCATCGGCCCGGCCTACTCCGACAAGATCAACCGCCTCGGCATCCGGGTGCAGGACCTGTTCGACGCCTCGATCCTCACCCAGAAGGTGGAGGCCGCGCTCGAGCAGAAGAACCACCTGCTGGTGAAGGTGTACAACCGCCGCGCCATCGAGCCGGCCGAGGTCGCCGAGGAGCTGCTGGCTCACGTCGAGCGCCTGCGCCCGATGGTCACCGACGTCGTCCGCGTCCTCAACGACGCGCTCGACGCCGACCAGGTGGTGCTCTTCGAGGGCGCCCAGGCCCACCACCTCGACGTCGACCACGGCACCTACCCCTACGTCACGTCGTCGAACCCGATCGCGGCCGGCGCCTGCACCGGCGCGGGCGTCGGGCCCACCCGGATCGACCGCACCATCGGCATCATGAAGGCCTACACCACCCGCGTCGGCGAGGGCCCGTTCCCCACCGAACTGCTGGACGCGGACGGTGACAAGCTGCGCACCGACGGCGCCGAGTTCGGCACCACCACCGGACGCAACCGTCGCTGCGGCTGGTTCGACGCGCTCGTCGTCGAGGCGGCGGTGACCGCCAACGCGTTCACCGACCTGTTCCTCACCAAGCTCGACATCCTCACCGGCTGGGAGAAGATCCCGGTCTGCGTGGCGTACGAGGTGAACGGCGTCCGTACCGACGTGCTGCCGATGACCCAGACCGACTTCCACCATGCGGTGCCGGTGTACGAGTACCTCGACGGCTGGACCGAGGACATCTCGGGCTGCCGCACGTTCGAGGAGTTCCCGGCCGCCACCCGGGCCTACGTCCGCCGGCTCGAGGAGCTCGTCGGCTGCCGGATCTCCGGCATCGGCGTCGGCCCCTCGCGCGAGCAGGTGGTCATGCTGCACGACCTGCTCTGATGCCGAAACGCCCGGCGAAGCGGCCGACGCCCACTCCGTGGTGGGCGGAGCTGGTGCTGTACTTCCTGGGCGTCACCTCGTGCCTGCTCACCATCGCCTACATCTCGTGGGTGCAGGTGGAGGGTCGCATCTACTGGCTGGGTGCGCTGATGATCCTGGTCAACCTCGCGCTGACCGTGGTCGCCATCGTGGCGAGCCGGTTCGACTCCCGCACCGGCAAGGTCTCCTGGCGGCTAATGGTGACCCTCGCCGTGCTGGTACTGGCGGGCGTCCTGCTGTTCCCGGCGATGGGTCGCTGGGCCCCGTAGGACGGACGCCGTTCAGCTGAGCGCGGTCCGTGCCCGGGCGATCGCCTCCGGGCCGGCCCCCGCGGAGGCCAGGGCCAGTAGCGCCGCCCCGAGGATCGGCGGATGGTCGAGCACCAGCAACCGTGCGGACGGCGCGATCGCGGCGATCCCGGCCGCGGCGCGCTGCTCGAGCCGGGCATGTCGCGCGCGCAGCACACCGCCGCCCAGCACCACCGGCACCGGACGGTCGAGCATGTCGAGCCGGGTGAGGCACGCGCGGACGTACGCCACCACCTCGTCGGCCTGCCGGTCGACCAGGTCGCCGGCGACCTCGTCGCCGGCCGCCGCTGCGCTGAAGACCGCCGGCGCCAGCCGGGCCAGTTCCGCGTCCGGCAGCTCGCCCAGGTGCAGCTTCTCGGTGAGCGCCGGGACGGGCATCCCGAACTCGGTGCTGATCGCCCCGGTAAGCAGCGTGTGCGGCCCGCGGCCGTCCACGTCCCGGGCGGCGTGGAACAGCGCCTCGACGCCGAGGCCGTGGCCGCCACCCCAGTCCCCGGAGATCGCGCCGACGGCCAGGAAGCGGGCGGTCGCGCCGTCCGCCCGGACGCCGACCGCGTTCATGCCGGTGCCGCAGATCACCGCGACCGCGTCCGGAGACTCGGTGCCGGCCCGCAGCAGCGCGAACAGGTCGTTCTCGACCACGAGGCCCTGCGCGGCCCAGCCCAGGCCGGATACGGCGTCACGGTACGCGCTCACCTCCGACGGCAGGTCGAGCCCGGACAGGTACAGCCCGGTGTGGCGCACCTCGCGGCCGTCGGACGCCTCGCGCACCAGCCGGTCGACCAGGGCCACCGAGGGGGCGACCCCGCTGTACTGCGGGCTGCTGCCCGGCCCGCGGCTCCGTCCGGCGACCTCCCCGTCGAGGGTGAGCGCGACCGCGTCCGTCTTCGAGCCGCCGCCGTCGACGGCGACGACCACCGGGTTCAGGCCCATGGCAGGAACTTCGCGTTGGCGGCGAGCAGCAGGTCGGTGAGCCGCTCGGCCCGGTCGTCCTGGAGCACCAGCGGGTGCGCCCGCATCGCCCGCACCACCCGGTCGCGCCCGCCGTGGACGGCGGCGTCCAGCGCGAGTCGCTCGTAGCCGGCGACCGCTGCCACCAGGCCGGCCACGTCGTCGGCCAGCGGCGCGACCGGCTCGGCCACGAAACGTCCGTCGGTGAACCGGGCCGGCACCTCGACCACGTGGTCGTCGGGCAGGAACGGCAGCGTCCCGTCGTTGCGCAGGTTGACCACCCGGGCCGGGCCCGGCAGGCCGCGCATGGCCAGCATCAGCTCGACCGCCGCCTCGGAGTAGAACGCTCCGCCGCGGCGCTCCAACGCCTCCGGCTTGGTGTCGACGCTCGGGTCGGCGTACACGGCGAGCAACTCTCGCTCGATCGCCTGCACGGCCTCGGCGCGGGTCGGCTCGCTGAGCTGGCGCGCCAGCTCAGCGTCGTGGGAGTAGTAGTAGTGCAGGTAGTAGGACGGCACCATGCCCAGCTGCGCGAGCAGGGACGGGGGCAGGTCGACCTCCTCGGCGATGTCGCCCAGCCGCTCGGCCAGCAGTTCGGGCAGGACGTCGCGGCCGTCCACCCGGATCGCCCGCTCCCAGGTGAGGTGGTTCAGGCCGGCGTGGTCGAGGCTGACCAGCTCGTGGTCGACGCCGAGGACGGCGGCGAACCGCCGCTGGAAGCCGATCGCCACGTTGCACAGCCCGACTGCCCGGTGGCCGGCCTCCAGCAGGGCCCGGGTGACGATGCCGACCGGGTTGGTGAAGTCGATGATCCAGGCGTCAGGTTTGGCGTGGCGGCGTACCTGCTCGGCGATGTCGAGCATGACCGGCACCGTCCTCAGCGCCTTGGCGAAGCCGCCCGGCCCGGTCGTCTCCTGCCCGATGCAGTGCACCTCGTGCGGCCAGGTCTCGTCGGCCCGCCGGGCCTCCTGCCCGCCGATCCGCAGCTGCACCAGCACCGCGTCCGCGCCCTCGACGCCCGCGACGAGGTCGTTCGTGCCGACCACCTTCGCCGGGTGACCGGCGCGCGCGAGCATGCGTCCGGCCACCCCGGAGACCAGCCGCAGTCGTTCCGGGTCGGGGTCGACCAGGTGCACCTCGTCGAGGGGCAGTGTGTCGCGGAACCGCGCGAAGCCGTCGATGAGTTCGGGGGTGTAGGTCGAGCCGCCCCCCACGATGGCGAGTTTCATCAGGTGTCCTTCCTCATACCGAGATCGTCGCCTCGAGTCGTTGGCGGATGGTGCCGAGCAGTTGCCGCCGCGCCCCCAGCAGCACCGGCTGGTCGCCGGCGCGACCGGCCAGGACCGGCAGCGGACGGCGGGCGGCGACGCGCTCCTGCACGAGCGCGGCGAGGCGTTCGCCGCCGGCCAGCCCGGTGGGGCCGCCGAGCACGACCAGCGCCGGGTCGGTGACCGCGGCCAGGGTCTCGACGACCATCGCGATGCGCTCGGCCAGGGCGGCCAGGGCCGGTTCGTTGCCCGGCAGGGCGGCGACGGCCTCGGCGAACGAGCCGGCCCCGAGCAGGTCGACCAGGGCGGGGCCGCCGACCAGGTCGGTGAAGTCCACGGCCTCCGGGTCGATCGCCGCGGCCGAGCGCGGCACCTCGAGGTAGCCGATCTCACCGGCCGACCCGGACGCGCCGCGGTGCAGCACGCCGCCGGTCAGGAACCCGGCGCCGAGGCCGGACCCGAGCCACAGGTAGGCGAAGCCGGTGAGCCCGGTGGTCGCGCCCTCGGCCAGCGTGGCCAGGTTGACGTCGTTCTCGATGGCCACGTCGAGCCCGGTCCGGGCGACCAGCAGCGCGCGGGCGCCGCGCTCGGGCCAGCCGGGCAGCGTGTTGGTGAACGACAGCCGGTCGGACGCGCGGTCGAACGCCGCCTGCACCCCGATCGCCACGGCGCTCACCGAGTCGGCACGGACGCCGGCCGCCGCGCAGGCCGCCGCGACGGCGTCCGTCACGTCGCGGACGGGGGAGCGGTCGGACGCCCCGCGCACCGTCGCCACCGGGTGGACGGCGTCGGTGGGGTCGACCACCACGGCGGCGAATTCGCCGTCGCCGATGTTGATCGCCACGCCCCGCAGCGAGTCCTGGCGCACGCCGTACGCGACCGCGTTCGGGCCGCGGGCGCCGGTCACCTCGCCGGCCGCCGCGACCAGCCCCAGCCGCTCCAGCCGGGAGATCATCTGCCCGGCGGTGGGCTTGGACATGCCCGACAACTCGCCGAGCTGCGAGCGGCTCAGCGGCCCGTGCTGGAGCATCAGCCGGAAGGCGGTGCGGTCGTTGTGGGTGCGCAGCCACGTGGGCGTCCCGGGATCGGTCATCGCGCCCCCTCCGACTCTCGTCTGACCTCATCGCGCAGCTGGCCGAGCCGGTCGGGGTCGGCCGCGGCTTCGCGCAAAGCCCTGGTGTATTCGTGCTGCGGGTTCAGGATCACCTCGTCGGCGGGACCCCGCTCGACGATCTTCCCACGCAACATGACCAGGATCTCGTCGGAGAAGTGTCGCGCGGTCGCCAGGTCGTGGGTGATGTAGAGCACGCCCAGGTTCTCGGTGCGCTGGAGGTCGGCCAGCAGGGTGAGGACCTCCACCCGGATCGACACGTCGAGCATCGAGACCGGCTCGTCGGCGACGATGAACCGCGCGCCCGGGGCGAGCGCCCGTGCGATCGCGACCCGCTGCCGCTGCCCGCCGGACAGTTCGTGCGGGCGCCGGTTCAGGTAGGTCTCACCGGGGGTGAGCGCCACCCGTTCGAGGAGGTCGATCGTGCGGACGCGGGCCTCGGCCGCACCCAGGCCGGGGTGGTGCAGCCGCAGCGGCCGCTCGATGTGGTGGGCGATGGTGTGGAACGGGTTGAGCGAGGCGAACGGGTCCTGGAACACCATCTGCACCTGCCGGCGGTACGCGCCCAGGGCGGCCCCCCGGTCGGGGCTCGGCGTCCCGTCCAGCAGGACGTCGCCGCTGGTCGCGGTCTCCAGCCGGGCGATGATCCGGGCGATCGTGGACTTGCCCGAGCCGCTCTCGCCGACCAGCGCGACCGTGCGTCCGGGCTGGACGGTGAACGACACGTCCGAGACCGCGTGCAGGACGCTGACCTTCAGGCCGCTGCGCAGCCGGAAGTCCTTGCTCAGGTTGCGCACCTCGAGGCTGCCTGCGCTCATGCCGCACCTCCCCGGACGAAGCCGCCGCGGTCCCCGGTGAGGCTGGGGAAGCTGGACAGCAACTGTTTGGTGTAGGGCTCGACCGGATGGCGGTAGATCTCCTCGGCGAGGTTCTCCTCGATGATCCGCCCGTCCCGCATGATCGCGATCCGGTCGCTGATCTCGATCAGCAGCGGCAGGTCGTGCGTGATGAACACCACGGCGAAGCCGAGCCGTTCGCGCAGCCGCATGATCTCGCGGATGATGCCGCGCTGCACGACCACGTCGAGGGCCGTGGTGGGCTCGTCCATGATCATCACTTTCGGGTCGAGCGCGAGTGCCATCGCGATCATCACGCGCTGCCGCATGCCGCCGGACAGCTCGTGGGCGAAGCTCGACATCCGTCTCGGGTCGACCCCGACCAACCGCAGCAGTTCCGCGCATCGCTGCTCGCGTTCGGCGCGGCCCATGCCGGGACGGTGGGTGGTGAACACGTCGTGCAACTGGCGTCGCACGCTCATCACCGGGTTGAGGGAATTCATTGAGCCCTGGAAGACCATCGACACCTTGTCCCAGCGGTAGCGCCGCAGGGCGTCCCCGGAGAGCCGGGTGACGTCGATGTCGCCGGCCGGGTCGTGGAAGACGACCTCGCCGGACGTCATCACCGCCGGCGCCTTCAGCAGCCGGTTGATGCCGTAGGCCAGCGTGGTCTTGCCGCAGCCCGACTCGCCGGCCAGGCCGAGGATCTCGCCCTTGTTGAGGGTGAGCGAGACGTCGCGGACGGCGTCCACCGGCGGCTTCACCGCGTACGTGATGGACACGTTGCGCGCGGTCAGGACCGGCGTCGGCGTGGTGACCCGGTCCTCCCGGGCTCGACCCGGGATCCCCGTCGGCCGGGTGGGGAGCGGCTGGCTCATGCGTACGCACCTCCTCCGGCGAGGCCGCCTTCCTTCGCGGCCCTGCGTTGGCGGCGCGCGGCCTGCGGGGCGAGCCGCAGTTTGGGGTTGACGATCTCGTCGATGGCGAAGTTGATCAGAGACAGGCCGGTGCCGAGCAGGGCGATCATCGCTCCCGGCGGCACGAACCACCACCACGCCCGCGAACCGACCGCCTGCCCGGTCTGGGCGTCGTTCAGCATCGTGCCGAGCGTGATCGAGTTGGTCGGGCCGAGGCCCAGATAGCTCAGGCCGGCCTCGCCGAGCACGGCCGCCATCACGCCGAAGATCAGCTGGGCGGCGATCAGCGGCACCAGGTTCGGCAGGATCTCGACGAAGATGATCCGCAGCCCGCCCTCACCGGCCACGCGGGCGGCGGCCACGTACTCCCGCGTCCGCAGTGAGCGGGCCTGTGCGCGCAGCACCACCGCCGAGCCGGCCCAGCCGGTGATGCCGAGGATCAGCGCGACCAGCGTGGAGCTGCGGGCGAAGTCGCCCAGGCCCTCGGTGTTCTGGACGTAGGCCGCGATCACCATCACCAGCGGCAGCCCGGGGATGACCAGCATGATGTTGGTGGCCAGCATCAGCACCTCGTCCAGCCAGCCGCCGAAGTAGCCGGCCAGGATGCCGAACACGATGGCCAGCAGCATCGCGGTGAGGCCGCCGACCAGGCCCACGTAGAGCGAGCCCTGGGTGCCGGTGGCGAGTTGGGCGAACACGTCGTAGCCCAGCTTGGTGGTGCCCAGCCAGTGCTCGGCGGACGGCGGCCGCAGGCCCTTGTTCCCGGAGTCGCGCGGGTCGGGCGCGAACAGCGGGGCGATCAGCCCGAAGGCGGTGATCAGCCCGACCATCACCAGGCCGACGACGAGCTTGCCCGACCAGCGGGGCATCAGGAAGCGGATGCTCGCGAAGCGGTCAGCCATGGCTGCGCACCCGCGGGTCGATGAGGCCGTAGAACAGGTCCATCAGGAAGTTCGCGGCCAGCACGGTCAGCGTGATCACCAGGAACACGCCCTGCATCAGCGTGTAGTCCAGGCCCTGCACCGACTGGATCATCAGCTTGCCGATGCCGGGGTAGCTGAACACCTGCTCGGTGACGATCGAGCCGGCCACCACGAAGCCGAGCGCGATGCTGAACCCGGCCAGGCTGGGGATGGCGGCGTTGCGGGCGGCGTACCGGTCGCGGATGCGTCCAGGCTTGAGGCCCTTCGCCTCGGCGGTCAGCACGTAGTCCTCGCTCATCGTCGACACCATCATGTTGCGCATGCCCAGCAGCCACCCGCCGACCGAGGAGATCACGATCGTGAGCGCGGGCAGGAAGGCGTGCTTCAGCGCGCTCAGCATGAACTCCGGCGTCCACTCCGGCCCGGACGGGAAGCTGAACGGGTCGTAGGCGCCGACGATCGGCAACCAGCCCAGTTGGACGGAGAACACGGCGACCAGCACCAGCGCGAGCCAGAAGTACGGGATCGACTGGAGCAGGGACGTGGCCGGCACCAGCTGGTCGAGCCAGGTGCCGCGCTTCCAGCCCACCCAGGCGCCGATCACGATGCCGAGCGCGAACGAGATCACCGTGGCCGCCCCCACCATCAGCAACGTCCAGGGCAGGGCGTTGCCGATGAGGGTGGCGACCGGGTACGGGTAGCGGGTGGAGGACAACCCGAGGTCACCCTGCAGGAGCCGGGCCCAGTACGCGAGGTACTGGTCCCACATCGACGTGCCCTTGTCGGCGCCCAGCAGCGCGTAGATGTCCTTGATGGTCTCCTCGCTCAGTTCACGGCCGCCGCTGGCGCGGCGCAGCTTGCCGATCATGATCGCGGCGGGATCGCCCGGCATCATCCTGGGCAGCAGGAAGTTCAGCGAGATCGCTGCCCAGAGAGTGACGAGGTAGAAGGCGATCCGCCGCAGGTAGAACCCCATGAGTTGCTCCTCCGGCGGCACGGGCCTCAGGCCACGGGCTTGAGGTTGAGCAGGACGATCGCCGGGGCGACCGACAGGTACGGCAGCGGGTCGGCGTACAGGTTGTCCTCAGACGGCCAGCCGGTGAACGACTTGGTGTTGAAGAACGCCTGGGACGCGTTGAGCACCACCGGGATGTAGGGCAGGTCGGTGGCGATCTGCGCCTGGATCTTGGCGTACTCGGCCTTCTTCACCGCCGGGTCGTTCGTGGCGCCCGCCGCCTCGACGGCCGCGTCCACGGCCGCGTTGGAGTAGCGGGAGTAGTTCTGGCCACGGGTCGGGGCGTCGCCCACCTTGGCGGTCGACTTGCCGGAGAAGTACTGGTCGTAGTTGCTGAACGGGTCAGCCACGACGGACTGGGTCAGGCCGTACATCGCGAGCTGGAAGTCGCCGTTGGTGACGGGCGTCCAGTACTCGGCCTCGGACACGGTGCGGGCGGTGACCTTGATGCCCGCCTTGCCGGCGGCCTCGGAGATCAGTTTGGCCGCGTCGTTGTAGTCGGTCCAGCCGTCGGGGGAGAACAGGTCGAGCGAGATCTCCTTGCCATCGCGACCGTAAAAGCCCTTGTCATCCTTGGTGTAGCCGGCGGCCTCGAGGATCTGGCCGGCCTTGGCGGCGTCCGGCGCCTGCGGGCTGGTGGCCAGGTTCGTGTCGGTCAGCCACTGCTGGTCGCGGGGCAGCAGGAGGAAGGCCGGGTTGGCCTCGCCGACCAGGCCGGCCCACGCCTTCTCGGCCATCGCCGGACGGTCGATCGCGACGTTCAGCGCCTGCCGGACGGCCGGGTCGGTCTGGGCGCCCTTGCAGCCCTTGGAGGCGTCGGAGCAGGTGATGATGGTCGTCGGGTCCTGCTGCTGGTTCATCGTGGAGATGGCGCCGCCGGCGGTGACTGTGTCGGGGTTGGCGACGAACATGCCGGTCCAGTCGATCTGGCCGGTGGTCAGCATGTCCTGGCCGGACTGGTTGGAGTCGAGTCCCAGGTACTGCACGTCGGTGATCGGCGGGGCGCCGTCGCGGTAGTCGGGGTTCGCCGTCAGCGTGTACGAGGCGTCCGAGGTGGTCTTCACCACGTACGCGCCGGAGCCGACCGGCTCGTCGTTGGTCTCCTTCATGTAGTTGGTGACCTTCGACCAGACGTGCTTGGGCACGATCATCGTCGAGCCCAGCAGCTGCGAGGCGGAGGTGAACTGCGGCGAGCTGTACTTCAGCATCACGGTGGTGGCGTCGGACGCGGTGGCCGAGACCAGCTTGTCGGTCTTGTTCGGGCCGTAGCCCATGGTGAAGACGACGTCGTCGGCGGTGAGCGGCTGGCCGTCGCTCCACTTCACGTCCGGCTTGATCTTGATCGTGACGGTCTTGCCGTCGGCGCTGTACTCGTAGCTCTCGCCGAGCATCGGCACCGGGGCGTCGGAGGAGAGCTGGTTGAAGAAGAACAGCGGCTCGTAGATCTGGCCGTAGGTGCCGTACAGGGCGGTGTCGACGTGGAAGGGGTTGAAGTCGACGGTGATCGGGGTCGTGCTGCCGGCCCAGACCCTCAGGACGGAGGCTTTCGGGCTGGTGCCCGAGCTCCCGGAGGTGCTGGCGCTCGGTTGGGTGCTGGACGTGCAACCGGTCAGGGCCAGCGACACCGACATGGCGGCTGCGGTGATAGCCAGGGAGAACTTCTTCACGATTTTGCGACTCCTCGCTCACGGGGGCCGCCTCGTCGCGACCGCCAACAAGCTTACCGAAAAGACTCTAACCATAAACAGTCTTTCCGATTACGTTCCGGTCACGATCGAGGCGCCGGCGCTCCCGGGCGGACGCGGGAGTCCGTGCCCGACGGGCCTCGGTAGGATTCCGGCCGTGACGCAGACCGTGTTGGTGATCGGATCCGGTGGACGCGAACACGCTCTGGCCTGGGCCCTGGCGCGCGACCCGGAGGTGGCCGTCCACGTCGCGCCCGGCAACCCGGGCACCGCGAGCGTGGGCACGAACCACCCGGTCGACCCCTTCGACGGCGACGCCGTCGCCGACCTGGCCGTCGCCCTGGGCGCCGACCTGGTGGTCGTCGGGCCCGAGGCGCCGCTGGTCGCCGGGGTGGCGGACGCGGTGCGCGAGCGCGGCATCCCGGTGTTCGGGCCCAGCGCGGAGGCCGCCCGGCTCGAGGGCAGCAAGGCGTTCGCCAAGGAGATCATGGAGGCCGCGGGCGTCCCTACCGCCGATGCCCGGCTCTGCCTCGACATGGGCGAGGTCGTCGCGGCCCTCGACGAGTTCGGCCCGCCCTACGTGGTGAAGGACGACGGGCTGGCCGCCGGCAAGGGCGTGATCGTCACGTCCGACCGGGACGCCGCGATCCGGCACGCCGCGAGTTGCCGCCGGGTGATCATCGAGGAATTCCTCGACGGTCCCGAGGTGAGCCTGTTCGCGCTGTCGGACGGTGAGCACGTGCTGCCGTTCGAGCCCGCGCAGGACTTCAAGCGCGTCGGCGACGACGACGCCGGGCCCAACACCGGCGGGATGGGCGCCTACACGCCGCTGCCGTGGGCGCCGGCCGGGCTGACCGACGAGGTGGTGCGGACGGTGGTCCAGCCCACCGTCGACGAGCTGCGCCGCCGCGGCACCCCGTTCGTCGGGCTGGTGTACGCCGGCCTGGCGCTGACCTCGCGCGGGCTGCGGGTGGTCGAGTTCAACTGCCGCTTCGGCGACCCGGAGACCCAGCCGCTGCTGACCCGGCTGGAGACGCCGCTGTACGGGGTGCTGCACGCGGCCGCCACCGGCGCGCTCGGCGGCCACGCGCCCTTGGAATGGGGGAGCGGCGCCGCGGTGGGCGTGGTCGTGGCCGCGTCCGGCTACCCGGAGGCGCCGCGCACCGGTGACCCGATCACCGGCGCCGACACCGACGGCGTCTTCCACGCTGGCACCGCCCGGGACGCCGACGGACGCCTGGTCAGCGCGGGGGGCCGCGTCCTGACCGTCGTGGGCACCGGCGCGACGCTCGCCGAGGCGCGCGACGCCGCCTACGCCAAGGTCGCGCTGATCGACCTGCCGGGAGGCTTCTTCCGCACCGACATCGCCCTCAAGGCCGCCTCCCCCTCCGACTTGTCAGAATCTCAGGGCGCTCTGGCGTCTCCAGTTTCTGACAACTCGGCTAGGGGGGAGCGATGATCCCGGACGTCCTGGCTACGCGGTATGCGTCCCCGGCGATGCGCGAGATCTGGTCGCCTGAGGCCAAGATCGTCGCGGAGCGGAAGCTGTGGGTGGCCGTCCTGCGCGCCCAGGCCGAACTCGGCGTCGACTTCGGCGGGGACGACCCGGACGCGGTGATCGCCGACTACGAGCGCGTGCTGACCCACGTCGACCTGGCCGCGATCGACGCCCGGGAGCGCATCACCCGCCACGACGTGAAGGCCCGGATCGAGGAGTTCAACGCCCTCGCCGGCCACGAGCACGTACACAAGGGCATGACCAGCCGCGACCTCACCGAGAACATCGAGCAGCGCCAGCTGCTGAGCTCCCTCGAACTGGTCCGCGAGCGCATCGTCACCGTGCTGGTGAACCTCGCCCGGCTGGCCGTGCAGTACCGCGACCTGCCGATGGCCGGACGCTCGCACAACGTGGCCGCCCAGACCACCACGCTCGGCAAGCGCTTCGCCAGCGCCGCCGACGAGCTGCTGGTGGCCTTCGACCGGGTGGACGAGCTCGTCCGCCGCTACCCGGCGCGCGGCATCAAGGGTCCGATGGGCACCGCCCAGGACATGCTCGACCTGCTCGGCGGGGACGCGGCCAAGCTCGACCGGCTCGAGCAGCGCGTGGCCGGCCACCTCGGCTTCGGCGGGGTGTTCACCGCGACCGGCCAGGTGTACCCGCGCTCGCTCGACTACGACGTGCTGTCGGCACTGGTGCAGGTGGCGGCCGCGCCGTCCAGCCTGGCCACCACGATCCGGCTGATGGCCGGGCAGGAACTGGTCACCGAGGGCTTCGCCGAGGGCCAGGTCGGCTCGTCGGCGATGCCGCACAAGATGAACACCCGTTCCTGCGAGCGGGTGAACGGCCTGATGGTCGTGCTGCGCGGCTACGCGTCCATGGCCGGCGAGCTCGCCGGGATGCAGTGGAACGAGGGCGACGTGTCCTGCTCGGTGGTACGCCGGGTCGCGCTGCCGGACGCCTGCTACGCCCTCGACGGCCTGTTCGAGACGTTCCTCACGGTGCTGGACGAGTTCGGCGCGTTCCCCGCGGTCATCGAGGCCGAGCTGCAGCGCTTCCTGCCGTTCCTCACCACCACGAAGGTGCTGATGGCCGCCGTCCGGGCGGGTGTGGGACGCGAGGCCGCGCACGAGGCGATCAAGGAGCACGCGGTCGCGGTCGCGCTGGCGATGCGCGCGGGCGCGTCCACGAACGACCTGTACTCCCGCCTCGCCGCCGACCCGCGCCTCGGGCTGACCCGTGAGCAGCTGGCCGCGGTCGTGGTGGATCCGCTGGAGCTCACCGGCTCGGCCCGCGACCAGGTCGACACCATCGCGGTCCGCGTCGCCCAGCTGGCCGCGCGGCACCCGGACGGGGCCGCGTACACGCCCGGCTCGGTGCTCTGACCCCGGCGCCGGGGTTTCCGGGTCTGCGCCATTGTGTGGACGCCTCCCGCAGCGGCAGACTGACCGCCATGCAACTGGGGGGATACCAACGCATGACGGGCCTCGGCGCCCTGGTCCTGCCGCTCCTGCTCACGGGGTGCATCACGGTCAACGTGCAGGCTCCCAGCGGGTCTGCCTCGCCGTCCGCCCCGGCGTCCTCGGCCTCGCCCTCGGCGTCGCCGACCTCGTCCACGCCGGAGACCCCGACCCTCGGGCCGAAGGGGTTCGGCACCCTGGCGCTCGGCGTGACGAAGCGCCAGGCGGTGGCGACCGGCCTGGTCGCCGGGGTGACCGGCTCGGCCGGCACGTGCGGCGAGTCGAAGGACGGACGCCTCGTCGGCGCCGACCCGGTCGACAACGACGACCTGGCGGGCAAGCTGTTCTTCTCCGTGAACACCGGACGCCTGGTGATCATCGGCGCGATGCCCGGGGTGGCCACGCCGGAGGGCGTCGCGCTCGGCTCGACGACCGCCGAGGTGCGGGCCGCCTACCCCTCCTGGAAGGGGTACCGCAAGGACAACTACGGCGTCGGCTACGTGAAGGCGCCGGGCAACGCGAAGGCCTACTACCGCATCTACGTGCACGACGACGAGGTCATCGAGCTCACCATCCAGTCCCTCGACCAGGACTGCACCGAGTAGCTCGCTCATCTCCACGAAAGCCGCACGCCGAGCGTCCCGACACGGCAGGGTGTACGCGTGTACGTGGTGAGCGGGTCGGGCGCGCGGGCGTCCGGGGAGACGCCCGAGGAGGCCGCGCGCGCCTTCCTCGAGGCGGGCGGCTCGGGCCGCGCGATGCTGGTCCGGTCTCCGGCGTGGGTCACGCCGTACAACATCGCCGAACAGCTCGGACGCTGGCACCTGATCGAGCCGGCGGCGACCGGCGACGACGACAGCTGGATCCAGGTGCTGCCCGACAGGGCGCTGTGGGACCTCGGCATCGACTGGGGCGAGCGTCCGCCGCGGATGTGCGACGGCTACCGGGCCGCGCTCGACGCCGGCCTGGTGAGGCTCCCGCCGTCCGCTCCTCCCACGGCCCTTCCCGGGCTGGCCGCCACGCTGCACGCGAAGGTGCTCTTCATCGGCGTCGGCGTCCTGTTCCTCCTGATCGTCCCGATGTCGACCATCGGCGGGACCCCCGCGGTGATGGTCCTGGCGGGGTTGCTCGCCGCCTGGTTCTTCGGATTCCCCCGGTTGCTGGAACGGCGCAAGTGGCAGGAACTGGACGCCGGCTACATCACGCTGCCGATCGCCGAGTCGTCCCGCGGCGAGTCGACCGCCCCACGCTGGGACTACCGCGGCACGTGGCAGCTCACCGCCAACGGCGAGGTCAAGGCCGCGCCCGACCCGAACCTCGACGCCCCCGGCTACTACCCCTCGCCGGCCGGGATCCCGGGCCGGCTGAACCTGTGGACCGGAGCCCAGTGGGTGGCGGAGTTCCGGGAGTACGCGCCCGCCCTCGGCACCTCCGGGCCTCAGTCGTCCGCGCGTTCCTCCTGAAGCGGGGCCGCCACCGGACCGGACGGGGGCGGCGTCGGCCAGTCGGCGTCCTCCGGGTCGCCGTACTTGACGGCCGGCGTCGACCCGTCCAGCGTGCCGGCGTGGTCGGGGACGTAGTGCTGGAGGTCACGCTCGGTGCGCCGGTACCCGGTGGAGCGTGGGCGCTTGGGCAGCTCGAGGTCGGGCCGCTCCACCTTCTCGTACGGGACGGACGCGAGCAGGTCGGCGATCATGTTCAGCCGCGCCCGCTTCTTGTCCTCGGCCTCGACCACCCGCCAGTGGTTCCCGGGCAGGTCGGTGTGGACGAACATCTCGTCCTTGGCACGGCTGTAGTCCTCCCAGCGGGTCAGCGACTCCAGGTCGGTGGGGGAGAGCTTCCAGCGTCGCATCGGGTCGGTGAGGCGGGAGCGGAACCGCTTCTCCTGCTCCTTGCCCGACACCGAGAACCAGTACTTGCGCAGCATGATCCCGTCCTCGGCCAGCATCTGCTCGAAGATCGGGCACTGGCGCAGGAAGCGCTGGTACTCGGCGGGCGTGCAGTAGCCCATCACCCGCTCGACGCCGGCCCGGTTGTACCAGGAGCGGTCGAACAGCCGGATCTCGCCCGCCGCGGGGAGGTGCTCGATGTAGCGCTGGAAGTACCACTGCGTCCGCTCCCGCTCGGTGGGGGCGGGCAGCGCGACGATCCGGGCGACGCGCGGGTTGAGGTACTCCATGATCCGCTTGATCGCCCCGCCCTTGCCGGCGGCGTCGCGGCCCTCGAAGATCACCACCAGCCGGTTGCCACTGGTGCGCATCCACTCCTGCATCTCGACGAGTTCGGCCTGCAGCTTCGTCATCTCGGCCTCGTACAGCTCGGTGTCGAGCTTCGGGCGCGTCTTGGATCCCATGGGGCAATCGTGTCGCCAAACCGGACTCCGCGCGAGGGTTACGCTGCAGGTCAGTGTCAGGGTGTTGCTGCCGCTCACGCGGTGGTTGGATTCCTGAGCACCTGGTGTCTGGCTCTTACGCTGCCT
>JAIUOS010000020.1 GCA_020161755.1 Actinomycetota bacterium | reverse complement strand
TCTGGAAGATCGAGGTGAAGGACTTCCCGGCGTTCATCGTGGTGGACGACAAGGGCAACGACTTCTTCGCCGACGTCTCGCGTCCGACCGTCCTGCACCTGGCGCCGCGCTGACCCCGTCCGCAGATTGGGGGCAGTCCCCTTTGCTGCGGGATCTGGACCGAAAGGGGACAGTCCCCTTTCGGTCCGCCACCGGCCCGAAAGGCCGTGATCAGGGCTGTTCGATCACCGTGACGCCGCTGATGTTGCGGTAGTCGTTCGCCTGGCTGGCGCTGAGCGTCACCGTGTGCCGGCTGACCATCTGCCACGCGCCCGACTTCCACACCGAGTTCACGATGGTGCCCTTCCACTTGCTCCCGTGCGGGTAGAGCTCGAAGTCGCGGACGTAGCGCTTGCCCGCCGCGCTGGTGGCGAACCGGTACCCGAACCGGGCGAAGTCGAGGTCGGCCAGGTACCAGCCGTACGCGCCTTTCATGCGCGACTTCGGTGCCTTGTCCCAGACCAGTTCGCCCAAGCGCCAGCTGAGCACGCGAAACATCACGCCGTCGCCGCCGGAGGTCAGCAGCAGCAGTTCGTAGCCCTTGCGGCCGTTGAACCTGGCCGCTCCGTACCAGGGCTCGATCCCCCAGTCGTCGTCGATGGTCGAGGTGAACTGCCTGACGTCGGACTGTCCCGCCCACGTCACGACGTTGACGACGAAGGTGTCGGCACCGTTCTGTTCGATGGTGACCTCGTCGTCGTGGTGGTCGCCGTCGACGTCCACCTGGACGACTCGGGTCGCCACCGGCAACACGGTCGGGACGGTCGAGAGCTGGCCCGCCGATGCGTCGATCGCCGGTACCAGCAGGCCGCCGGCCAGCGTCAGGGCGCCGGCGAGGGCGGTGAGTTTCACAGATCGCACGATTCCTCCTCAGGATTCGGTCCTGAGAAGGAGAGGGACGGGGCCCCGCCCTGATACCCCGGGCTACGCCCGTTCGCTCATCGGCACGAAGTCGCGCTGTGTCGCGCCCACGTAGATCTGGCGCGGACGGTTGATCTTCGTCGCCGGATCGGCGAACTGCTCGCGGAAGTGGGCGATCCAGCCGGGCAGCCGGCCGAGCGCGAACAGGACGGTGAACATGTTCTGCGGGAAGCCCATCGCCTGGTAGATCAGGCCGGTGTAGAAGTCGACGTTCGGGTAGAGCTTGCGGTCCTGGAAGTACGGGTCGGCCAGGGCCGCCTCCTCCAGGTGCTGGGCGATGTCGAGCAGCTCGTCCTGCCCGGTGAGGGTCTTCAGGATCGCGTCCGCATGCTTCTTCACGATCGCCGCGCGCGGATCGTAGTTCTTGTAGATGCGGTGGCCGAAGCCCATCAGCTTCGTGGTGTCCTTCTTGTCCTTGACCTTGCGGACGTACGCCTTCACGTCCCCGCCCTCGTCGCGGATGCCCTGCAGCATCTCCAGCACCGCCTGGTTCGCACCGCCGTGCAGCGGGCCGGACAGCGCGTTCACCCCTGCGGCCACCGAGACGTAGATGTTGGCCCCCGACGAGCCGACCATGCGGACGGTGGAGGTCGAGCAGTTCTGCTCGTGGTCGGCGTGCAGGATCAGCAGGACGTCGAGCGCCCGGGTGACCGCGTCGTCGAACGGGTACGGGCCGGTCGGCAGGCCGAACGACATGCGCAGGAAGTTCTCGATGTAGCCCAGCGAGGCGTCGGCGTACAGGAACGGTTCGCCCACGGAGTTCTTGTAGCCGTAGGCGGCCAGGGTCGGGATTGCGCCGATCAGGATGCGGGTGGCGCGCTCGAGCTCGAAGGCCCCGTCGCCGTAGCGCGACACCGCGAACGTCGACAGCGCGTTGATCGCCGCCGCCAGCACGGGCATCGGGTGCGACTTGCGCGGCAGCGAGCGGAACATCTCCCGCATCCGCTCGTCGACGACGTGGTACTTGGCGATGCCGCTGGAGAACTCCGCCAGTTGTTGGGCGGTCGGCAGCTCCCCGTACAGCACCAGGTAGGAGACCTCGAGGAAGCTCGAGTTCTCGGCCAGCTGCTCGATCGGGTAGCCGCGGTAGCGCAGGATGCCGGCATCGCCGTCGATGAACGTGATCTCCGAACGGCAGGACGCGGTGTTCGCGAACCCCACGTCAAGCGTCGTGTCACCGGTGGCGCCCAGCAGCTTGGAGATGTCGTAGCCGTTCTGCCCCTGGGTGGCGGTTGCCACGGGGAGTTCCAGGCGCACGTCGTCGTGGCTGAAGGTCGCGTTGCTCATGCATCCTCCGTCGATGGACGCCCGGAGCCAGCGGCCCCGGGCGAGTGTGCTTGTCACCATACCCCGGCAGAACGGCCGCCGGGCAGGGACGTGTGGCTACGCTGGACCCCGGGTAGTTGACTTCTCAACCATCTGTGTCTATCGTTTAGTTGAGACTTCAACCAATGCAGAGGAACCCCAGATGAGCACCGCAACCGTCACCAGCGTCAAGGCCCTGTCGGGCACCTACACCCTCGATCCGTCGCACTCCCGCGTCGGCTTCGTCGCCCGCCACGCGATGGTCGCCAAGGTCCGCGGGGCGTTCAACGAGGTGAGCGGCACGGCCACGATCGACGGCGCCCACCCCGAGAACTCCACCCTCGAGGTCACCATTCAGGCCGGCAGCGTAGACACCCGCGACGCCAACCGCGACGGCCACCTCGCCAGCCCCGACTTCTTCGACGTCGCCACCTACCCGACCATCACCTTCGTCGGCACGAGCTTCGTGATCGTCGACGACGAGACCGTCGAGGTCACCGGCGACCTGACCATCAAGGGCATCACCAACCCGGTCACCGTCCCGTTCGTCTTCGGCGGCGGCGCCACCGACCCCTTCGGCAACGCCCGCGTGGGCTTCGAGGGCCAGGTCGTCGTCAACCGCAAGGACTGGGACCTCACCTGGAACGCGGCGCTCGAGGCCGGTGGCGTGCTGGTCAGCGAGAAGGTCACCCTCGAGCTCGAGGTCTCCGCGGTCGCGTCCTGACCCCGGGGCCCACTTCGCTCCCGAATTGTCCCTTCGCCACCGGAATTTCGGTGGCGAAGGGACAATTCGGGAGCGTTTGCGTCTAGGGCCGGGCGAGCTGGAGCAGGTAGACGGCGAGCTTCTGCGCCTGCGGCAGCACCTGGTTGCTGCCGGCGAACACTTCGAAGGGCCAGGTTCGCACGACCGTCGCGCCGTCGACGCGATCGCCCAGGACGTCGTGGGCCTCGGTGCGCAGCGTCGCCTCGTCGGGGGAGTGGTTGACCACCCAGCCGATGGGCACGTCGGCCAGGTACTCGGCCGTCGTGCCGCTGCGGACGGCCGCCAGGAACCCTGCTGAGTTCACCACCCCGTCGAGGTTCACCACCGGCCGCTCGCAGTAGTAGCCGAACACCCCGGCGTCCCAGCTCGCCAGCACCGCGTCCTGCGGAAGATCGGACGCGATCGCGCGCGCGGCAGCACGTCCGGTGAGCATCGGGGTGGCCGCGGGCGCCGTGACGGCCTGCCACAGGCCGAAGCCGATCGGGACCACCGCGCACAGGCCGAGCACGACCACCAGCCGCGTCGGGAGGCGTCCGGACGGGGCCTCGGCGACGGCCAGGTCGAGCAGGTCGGCGATCCCCGCGCAGCCGAGCAGCACCACGTACAGCAGCACCGGCCCGAAGTACCAGGCGCGCGGGAAGGTCTGTAGTACTCCGTAATACGCGACGAGGAACAGGCAGAACAGCCCGAACGGACGCGTCCGCACCAGCACCAGCCCGAGCCGCGGCCAGCGCGATGAGCGGAATCGGCGCGCCAGCCACACCGGCAGCCCGACCACCGCCGCCGCGGCGAGCGCCCGCCACACGGACGGCTCGGGCGACTTCAGCAGCCCGCTCACCTGCACCGCCGAGCCGAACCAGGCCTGGTTGGCCACCAGGTAGCCGATCACCAACAGGCTGGGCAGCACCAGCAGTTCGAGCGTGGGCACGACGGTCTCCCGGAACCTCCGCACCAGCCGCGGCAGCAGCCACAGCCCGATGGCCGGCAGCAGCAGCGCGCCGTCGGTGCGCGAGCCGAAGGTCGCCGCGAGCAGGACGGCCACCGCCCACCGGTCGCCCCGCGCCGCGGGGGCCAGCAGGTCCCGCGAGCGCAGCAGGACGCCGAGCAGCGCGACCTGGCACAGCAGCACGAACGTCGACTCCAGCCCGTTGACCCACACCTTCAGCAGCGGCTGGATGCACGCCACCGCCAGCAGCAGGGCGAGGGCGCCGTTCTCGACGCGCCGAGAGGCCGCACCGGGCACCTCGCGCAGCAGGCGCAGCACCGAGCGTCCCAGCAGCCACCAGGCCAGCCCGAACAGCACCACCTGCACGACCAGCGCGACCAGCGGCGCCGCGTCCCGCCCCAGGCCGAGCGCGTACAGGCCCGCGCTGAACAGCATCCACAGCGGGTGGTAGCCGTTGGTCAGGTGGATGCCGTCGAACGTGCTGCCCCGGCCCGCGGCGATGTTGCTGCCGATCTGCCAGTAGTAGAACGAGTCGTCGTAGACCAGGCTCCAGAACGTCTTGTCGACGGTGAGCAGCAGCACCGTCCACAGCACCACGGGCACGGCGGCGAGCACCAGGAGGCGCCGGTCAACGGTTCCCCTCACGCGCGCCACCTCCCGTTCCGTCCTCGGCTGGGGCCAGCCTGCCGTATCCGGCCGACCGGACGCGGGCGGCGCGGCGGGCAGCACCCGTCTCCAGGCGGACGGAGGGTCAGCCGGCGGTGACCAGACCGGCCGCGGCCGACGCCTCGGCGAGCACCTCGGTGAGCGCGTCCACCGCGCTGTCGAGCTCCTCGACGGTGATCACCAGCGGCGGGGCCAGCCGGATGGTCTGGCCGTGGGTGTCCTTGGCGATCACGCCGCGGTCGAGCAGCCGCTCGCAGATGCTGCGCGCCGAGCCCAGTGCCGGGTCGACGTCCACCCCCGCCCACAGCCCGATCCCGCGCACCGCGGTGACGCCGCGTCCGACCAGGGCGGTCAGCCGGTCGTGCAGGTGGGCACCCAGCTCGCGCGAGCGGGCCTGCATCTCACCGGTCTCGAGCAGTTGCACGACGGCCAGCCCCACGGCCGCGGCCAGCGGGTTGCCGCCGAACGTCGAGCCGTGCTGGCCCGGGCGCAGCAAGCCGAGCACGTCGGTGTTGCCGACCACCGCCGACACCGGCACCACGCCGCCGCCCAGCGCCTTGCCCAGCAGGTACAGGTCGGGCACCACGCCGACCTGCTCGCAGTAGAGGGTCGAGCCGGTGCGGCCCAGGCCCGACTGGATCTCGTCGGCGATCATCAGCACCCGGTGCCGGGTCGCGAGCTCGCGGACGCCGGGCAGGAAGCCCTCCGGCGGGGTGATCACGCCGGCCTCGCCCTGGATCGGCTCGACCAGGATCGCCACCGTGTGCTCGTCGATCGCGGCCTCGATCGCGTCCAGGTCGCCGTAGGGCACGGTCAGGAAGCCCGGCGTGAACGGCCCGTAGCCCACGGTCGCGTCGTCGTCGTTGGAGAACGAGATCACGCTGATCGTGCGGCCGTGGAAGTTGCCCTCCATCACGATGATGTTGGCCAGGTCCTCAGGGACGCCCTTCACCTCGTAGCCCCACTTGCGGGCCAGCTTCAGCGACGACTCGACGGCCTCGACGCCGGTGTTCATCGGCAGCACCATCTCCTTCCCGCACAACCGGGCGAGCGCCTCGATGAACGGGCCGTAAGTGGCCGAGTAGACCGCGCGGGACGTGATCGACACCTTGCCCAACTGCTCGACGGCGACCTTCACCAGCGCGGGGTTGGAGTGGCCGAAGTTGACCGCGGAGTATGCCGACAGGAAGTCCAGGTAGCGGTTGCCGTCGATGTCGGTGAGCCAGGCGCCGGAGCCGCTCTCCACGACCACCGGCAGGGGGTGGTAGTTGTGGGAACCGAACGTGTCGATCTGCTCGATCGCCCGCTGCTGGGCCGCGCTGCGCGCCGTGGTCATTGGCCGTCCTTCCTGCCGAACCCGGAAAGCATACGGCCCGGCGGGCTACCCCACGGCCGCCCGTACCAGCTCGGCCAGCGCCGCGGGGTCGTGCGGACGCAGCCCGTACGCCGCCCGCGCCACCGGCCGGGTCAGTCCCAGGACGCTCGCCAGGTCGACCCGGGTGGCGTCGATGACCGCCTCGCTCGAGGTCGCCTCGATGGTCGCCCGCACGTCGGCGAGGTCCTGCGGCCCGTAGCCGGTGACCGGCAGGACGGACTGCGCCTCGGCATGGCGCGCGTACACCTCGACCAGCGACCCCATCGCCTGCGGGAGCGGGCTGATGATGCCGGAGACCCCCACCTCGTGGGCGGCCTGGATGCCGGCCCCGGGCCGCAGCGGACGCAGGCTGAGCATCAGTTCGTCCTCGACCACCACGACCGTCCGTCCGGCCACCCGTTCGCCGCCCTCGATGATCACCGGCGAATCGGCGGTGAGCACGGTCGCCCCCGGGTTCGCCCCGCGGACGGCCCGCGCGACCGCGTCCACCTGCGCGGGGGTGGCGGCGTCGCACTTGCTGATCAGCACGGCGTCCGCCATCCGCAGGTTCACCTCGCCGGGGAAGTAGTCGGACGCCTCGTCGGCGCGCAGCGGGTCGGTGAGCAGGATGTGCAGGCTCGGACGCAGGAACGGCAGGTCGGTGCCCGCCCCGTCCCACAGGATCACGTCGGCGGTCGCCTCGGCCACCTCCAGGATCGCGGCGAAGTCCAGTCCGGAGATCACCTCGGCGCCGCGCACCGCGTCGAACGGTTCCCGCTGCGGGGTGCCGCAGGCGTCCACCACGGCGCCGTCGATGTGGGCGACGGTGTGCTCGCGGTCGACGGCGAAGGTCTGCGCGCGCAACGGGTGCCGCACCACGGCCACCCGCTTGCCCCAGGAGTCGAGCAGTTCGGCGAGGTACCGCACGGTGGGCGACTTGCCCGCGCCCGGCTTGGCGGCGGTGACGGCGATCACCGGCTTGCTCGCGGCGAGCATCGAGCGCCGCGGGTTCGCCAGGTGGAGGTCGGCGCCGGCGGCCAGCACCCGCGCGGCCAGCCCCGCCACCTCGCTGCATCCGAGTTCGGAGTACGCGAACACCACCTGGTCGACGCCCAGGTCGGGCACCAGCGTGGCCAGGTCGGCCTCGGGCAGGATCGGGATGCCCTCGGGGTAGAGCGGTCCGGCCAGGCAGGCGGGGTAGTGGCCCGGACGGCCGTCCACCGCCTCCGCGGACGTGAACGCGACCACGCGCGTGGCCGCGTCGTCGCGGTACACCGTGTTGAAGACATGGAAATCGCGGCCGGCGGTGCCGACGATGAGGATGTTCATGGCGGTTCCTCCCTGGGCCCATTCTCCACTGCCGTGGGCACGCTAGGGTCAGGTCATGGAAGAAGCCCCGATCGTGATCGGCTTTGACGGCTCCGATTTCGCCGGCGAGGCCCTGCGCAAGGGCCTGTGGCTCGCCCAGAAGATCGGTGCCCCGGCGCAGGTCGTCCGCGCCTGGACGATCAGCAACGCACCGCGTCCGAAGACCTGGGAGCCCGGCTACGTGCCGCCGGTGGAGGACTTCGCCGAGGCGGTCCTCGAGCAGGTCAAGGCAGAGACCGCCGCGGTGGTCGCGGAGTTCCCGGGGGTGACGGTGTCGTACTCGGCCCCGCACGGCGCGGCCGGACGCGAGCTGATCCGGGCCTCGGAGGGCGCGCGGGTCGTGGTGGTCGGCACCCGTGGCCTGGGCGGTTTCTCCGGCCTGCTGCTCGGCTCGGTCAGCGACCAGGTCGTGGAGCACGCCCAGTGCGACGTGCTGGTGACCCGACGCAAGTCCGGCGACCAGGCCCCGCCGCGCACCCTGAAGCTCGACCAGCTGATCGCGCCCGACCAGCCCTGACCGGACGGTTTCGCCCCGCCGGCGGGCACGGCCTCACCAGGGCAGGAACGCGCCGGCCCAGAAGACGCCGACCACGGCGCCGAGGATGATGAACGGGCCGAACGGCAGCGAGCCGCGCTCGCCCGGACGGCGGGTGAACATCCGCACCATGCCGGGAATCGCGTAGGCCACCCAGCCGAGGCAGGCGCCGATGACGACCGCGCCCCAGCCGAACCAGCCGAGGAACAGCCCGACGACCGCGATCAGCTTGACGTCGCCGAACCCGAGGTCCGGCGAGAAGACCATCATCGCGAAGTAGAGGACGAACAACACCACGGCCGCGATGCCGGCCCGACCGAGCGAGCCCCACTGGCCGGTCGTCCACGCCGCGAGCGTCAGCAGCGCGGCGGTGATGCCGATCAACGGCAGCACGATCAGGTCGGGCAGCCGCTCCTCGGCGAAGTCGATCACGGTGAGCAGCGCGCCCGCCACCGCCAACACCACGAACACCAGCATCTCGGCCCAGCTGTGCGCCAGCCCGGCCAGGCCGCCGAGCACTGCGGCGATCGGCACCTGGAGCCACCGTCCCAGCAGCGGGGACGGCGTGGTGGCGCACCGCAGCATGAACGGGGTCAGCGCCCAGGCGGCCGCAGCGGCCACCAGGGCACAGACCCCGACGTTCACCAGTTCGCTCACTGACCGAGACCGGAGAACGCGTGGATGATGCCGATCGCGCCGGGGCCCATCACGACGATGAACATGGCCGGCATGATGAACAGGATCAACGGGAAGACCACCTTGACCGGGATCTCCATCGCCTTGCGCTCGGCGTACTGGCGGCGCTCCATGCGCAGCTCGTCCGCCTGGGTCTGGAGCACGTCCGACAGCGCGATGCCGTACGCCTCGGCCTGGATGATCGAGCGGACGAACCGGCGCAGGGTCTCCACCCCGGTGCGTTCGGCGAGGTCCTCGTACGCCCCACGACGGGTCTGGCCGACCTGGATGTCCTGGAGCGTGCGGACCAGTTCCTCGGCGAGCGCGCCGCGTCCGTTCTTGGCCACGCGCAGCATGGCGGCGTCGAAGCCCAGTCCGGCGTTCACGGCGATGCTCATCTGGTCGAGCGTATCCGGCAACTGCTGCTTGATGGCCGTCTTGCGGTCGGCGCCCGCACTCTGCAGCCGCACCATCGGGTAGAAGAAGCCGAGCACGGTGATACCGATGGCGAGGACCAGGCCGAGCGGTGCTGCGACGAGCCGGGACACCATGAACCCGACGACGGCGCCGACGAAGGCCATCAGGCCCATCGTCGCGATGATCCGGTCGGGGGTGTTGTTCTCCGGGCGGCCGGCGCCGGCCCACAGCTTGACGATGGTCTTGACCAGCGGCTGCGGCATCTTCGCGCGGAGCTTGGTGGCCAGGCCGCCCTTCTGCTTCTCGGTGGGCAGGCCGGTCGGGACCGGCTTGGGGGCCTCCTGCTGGCGGCGCAGGTTGGCGAGCATCTGCTTGCGGCTGGCGGTGGCGCCCCCGAAGAGGAACCAGAGCAGGATGCCGAAGCCCGCGGCTGCGGAGGCGATGGCAAGGATTGCTATGGGTTGCATGGTGTCGCCTCCTAGTACTTGAGGTTGATGACTTTGGACAGCCAGAAGCCGCCGATGGCCAGCATGATCGCGCCGGCGGCGATCATTCCCCAGCCCAGTGGCTCGGCGAACAGCTTCATGATGTAGGTCGGGTTCAGGAAGAACAGGAACAGGGCCACCACGAAGGGCAACAGCATCAGGATGATCGCGGACAGCTTGCCGTCCGCGGCCAGGGCTGCGACCTGGCGCTTCATCGCCGAGCGCTCACGGATCGTCTTGCTGACGTTGTCGAGCACGTCGGCCAGGTTGCCGCCGACCTCACGGTTGATGCCGATCGCCTGGGTGATCCAGTAGAAGTCCTCGTTGCGCATCCGGGTGGCGACGTCGTTCAGGGCCTCCATCATCGAGCGGCCGACGCGGGTCTCGTTCGTCACGCGGGCGAACTCCACCGACACCGGCTTCTCGGCCTCCTGCGCGATCGTCGAGACCGCCTGCGGGAGGCTGTAGCCGGCCCTGAGGCTGCCGGCCATCATCTGGAGGACCTCGTCGAGCTGGCCGCCGAACGCCTTGCGGCGACGGTCGGCGAGCATCGAGAGCAGCATCCGTCCGACCACCGGGCACATCAGCGCCATCAGGACGCCGATGGCCGGCTGGCCGAGCACCAGGCCGAACGCGAAGCACGCGAGGGTGGCGGCGCCGACGATCACGATCAGGTCCTTGGCGGGCGTGGTGACGCCGGCCTCCTCCAGGATCGAGTCGAGCGAGCCGCTGCGTCCGCGCATGAACTTGTCGACGGTGTCCGTCGCGGCGTTCGCCGCACGGGCCAGGCCGGAGCCCTGGGGAGCCATGCCCGGACGCCGCCGCGCCAGCGGCAGGCGGTTGCTGGGCATGGTCACCAGGACGACGGTGGTCAGGCCGGCGATCCCCAGCAGGGCCCAGCCGATCGCCAGGGCGGTGCCGGAGGCGAGGAAGCCGCCCATCAGCGGTGACCCGCCGACCAGAGGCCACCGGTACCGAAGACGCCGGGGGAGAGCCGGATGCCGTAGTCGTCGAACTTCTGCGTGAAGCCCGGACGGACGCCGGTCGGACGGATCGAGCCGAGGAACGTGCCGTCGGCGGCGACGCCGGCGGAGTAGTCGAAGTCGAAGACGTCCTGCATGGTGATGGTCTGGCCCTCCATGCCGTGCACCTCGGAGATCGAGGTGACGCGGCGGCTGCCGTCCCGCAGTCGGGTGATCTGGATGATCACGTCGACCGCGCTGCAGACCTGCTCACGGATGGCCTTCAGCGGCAGGTCCATGCCGGCCATCAGCACCAGGGTCTCCAGACGGGCCAGGGCGTCACGCGCCGTGTTGGCGTGGATCGTCGAGAGCGAGCCGTCGTGGCCGGTGTTCATGGCCTGGAGCATGTCCAGTGCCTCGCCGCCACGACACTCGCCGACGATGATCCGGTCGGGACGCATACGCAGGGAGTTCTTGACCAGGTCGCGGATCGTGACCTCGCCCTTGCCCTCCACGTTCGGCGGACGGGACTCCAGCCGCACCACGTGGTCCTGCTGGAGCTGGAGCTCGACCGCGTCCTCGATGGAGACGATGCGCTCGTTGTTCGGGATGAAGCTGGACAGCACGTTGAGCAGCGTCGTCTTGCCGGTACCGGTACCGCCGGAGACGATGATGTTCAGGCGGGCCGCGACACAGGCGTTGAGCAGCTCGGCGATCTCCGGGGTCAGCGACTTCTTCTCGATCAGGTCGGGAATGGTCAGCGCGTCCTTGGAGAACTTGCGGATCGTCAGCGTCGAACCGCTCACCGCCAACGGCGGAATGATCGCATTGACACGGGAGCCGTCCTCGAGGCGGGCGTCCACCAGCGGCGACGACTCGTCGATGCGACGGCCGACCTTGGTGACGATGCGTTCGATGACCCGCCGCAGGTGCGGCTCGTCCTTGAAGCGGACCTGGCTGAGCGTCAGCTTGCCGGACCGCTCGATGTAGACCTTGTACGGGCCGTTCACCATGATCTCGGTGACGGCCTTGTCGTCGATCAGCGGCTGGAGCGGACCGAGGCCGAGGACGTCGTCGTGCACCTCACGGATGAGGCGCTGGCGCTCGCGGGCGGTCAGCGGCAGCTTGCCGCCCTCGATGATCGCGTTCAGCTCGGCCTGCACCAGGCCCTGCAGCGCGCTCTCGTCGAGGTTCGGGTCGTTCAGCCGGTTGCCCATCCGCTCGAACAGCTGCTCGACGGCCTCTTCCTTGATGCGGGCGAGGGCGTCGTGGGTCTCGACGACGATCGGCGGGGCCGGCGCGCGAGTGGCCAGGCGGTGCGGGTCCTCGACGGACGGCGACACCGGCGGCGACCAGGTCACCGTCGGCGCCGTGCTGGACGCACCGGCCGCCTCCGGCACCGGGAGCCAGGGCGCCGGCGGGGCGTTGTCCTGAGCGGGGGCGCCGGCGGGGGCGGCCTTGCCGTCGAAGGCGCGGGCCGGAGCGGCCGCGGGCCGCGGCGTGCCGTGCTCGTGAGGAATGCCCCGTTCGCCCTTCTGAGCGGCGAGGACGCGTTCTGCGAGGTTCACTGCGCTACCTCCTTACGAAGCCCGAAATCGAGGAACCGACGGCCCTTGGCGTCGGCCTTGTCGGCGTTGTCCACGGAGTCGACCAGCGCCCGGAGCTGCTTGGCGACCGGGTCGCGGCTGCCGTTCTGAAGCAGCGGGATGCCCTGGTTGACCGAGATCGGGACGGAGTTCGACTGCGGGATCTGGAAGTCGACCTTGCGACCGATGGACGCCTCCACGTCCCCCACCGAGATGCCCCGGCTGGGATGCATGAAGTTCAGCACCACCGACCGCGACTCCAGCATCAGGCCGATGTCGCGCAGGGTGTCGAGCTCCTTGCGCAGGCCGCGAACGCCGGGGACGTCGAGGCTGGTGACCAGGACGAGGATGTCGGTCTGGTCGAGCACGGCGAGGGTGTGCTCGCTGAGCCCGGGTGCGGTGTCCACGACCACGTACTTGAACTGGGTGGCCAGGGTGTCCAGCAGGTTCACGACGTCCTTGCTGGTCACCGCGTCCGCCGCCGCCGGCGATTCCGAGCCGGGCACGACGTACAGGCCGGTCTGGTGCAGGTACAGGTAGGACTTCAGCGCCAGCGCGTCCTGCGCCGCGGCGCCGTGCGCCATGTCGGGGAGCGTGAACTCCGACGTCACGTTGAGCGCACTGGCCACGTCACCGAAGTGGATGTCGAGATCCACCAGGACGGTCGACTGCGGGAGCCGCTGGGCCAGGCCCACCGCGAGGTTGGTGGACACGGTGGTTTTACCCACGCCACCTTTGGGCGACGCCACCGTGACCACCTTCCCCCGCTGGGTCGCAGCGCCCGGCACACTCGAAGCCTGCTGCTGCGTCACCCGCGGCCCGGAGTGGGTGGCGGCCCTCTCCAAGGCTTTCTTCATCTCCTCGGCCGGCGCGGTGGGCGTGACGATGTCACGAACCCCCGCGCGCATGGCGTCGAGGCTCACCTCCGCAACGCGGTCGGTGACCAGGACGGAGGCGATGGAGAAGTTTCGGTCGAGGTCCACCGCCAGGGACAGCGCCGACATGACCTGTTCGGCCGGGTCGAGCACCGCGACGGCGGGAAGGGGCGCCCCCTGCAGATGGGCGAGCAGCGACTGGACGCTGTCCGGGAACTGCTCGGGCGCGATCGCGTAGCCGTCGGGACCCCACGCCTGTTGGACCAGGCCTACGACTTGGGGATTGCGGCTGATGACAAGGACGGGGCTCACTTCAGCACCGTCTGCTCGGTGACGGTGTAGGTACCGCTGCCACCGTCCTTGGGCTCGAGGGCCAGGTAGAGGCTCGCGCTCTCGACGCCGTAGACCAGCTTGGTCGCATCGGCGGGGCGAAGGGCGAGGGTGATCACCAGCGAGCCACTCGGGGCGGCGCTGTCGTCGCCCTGGCCTGCGGAGGCACCCTGGACCTTGACGACGAGGACGCCGCGCATGTTCAGCGCGGTGACGCGCTGCTCGGACTTCTTGTCGTCACCGGAGAAGAAGATGCCGATCCGGTCGCCGGCCTTGATCGAGGCGCCGACCGCCCGCGGGGCCTCGACGGAGAGGCTGACCTGCTGCATGTCGGAGGGCACCTGGACGCCACCGGTGGCGGTCGTGTTGGGCGCGGCGAAACGGGCGAGCAGGATCTGCTCGCCGACCTGCACGTCGCTGGTGGCGGCGAGGTCGGTGATGTCGGTGGTGTCGGTGAGTGCGCCGGGAACCTTGGCGATCCCGGGGATCTGCTTCAGCGAGACGTACGGCGCGAGCGCCGACCCCCTGGTGCCGGCCGGGATGAGCTTGGTGGCGACCAGCACGCTGGTGGTCTCCATCTTGGACATCGCCCTGGCTTCGGCGGTGTTGACGTAGCTGTAGAGCAGGACTGCGCCGATGCCGGCGAGGACGACCGCGGCGACCGCGGCGATGATACGGCGTTGCATGGGGAACCGCCTAGGACTCGAGTGTTTAGCAATGATCGGCAGTGGTGCTGCCGGGTGGCGCTCGCCCTCCTGCCGCCAGCAGGATCGACGAGTATTGAAATTCCTTGAGCCGGGTCCGTGGCAGGTGCCCGGTGAAGTATGACGCTATTTGTCACTCTTGCGGGTGACAATGACAAGTATGTAACTCGTTGTGTTGTCCACCGCACGGGGGACATTTACCCCGGGTGACAATTATGTCCTCCACCCGGGGGACAAAGTCCCTCCTGCGGGTGACTGCTATTTACTTGTCAAGATTGATTGATTGCCGGTCCCGCAACGCTGGTGGAGCGGTTTCGCGGTGCCGGCCTCAGACGGATCGAGGCGCCCCGGGCGGCAGCCCGGGGCGCCTCAACAGGCTACGGATGCCAGGATCAGAGCTTGGTGGCGACCGAGTTGAACATGCTGGACATGTTCGTTCCGATCGAAGCCACCACGGTGATGATGACGGCGGCGATGAGGGCGACCATGATGCCGTACTCAACGGCGGTCGCGCCGCGCTCCTTCTTGGCAACGATGGAGCCGACGATCTTTGCGGGCAGGTTCTTCATGAGAGACCCCTTTCAGGTGTTGGGATAGGTTTCCGCCTGTGACCCCCGATTGACCATCCTCCGAGGACCACTTCGAGAAGAATGATTACACCTCATCCAGCACTTGTCAAAAGGTTTCTCGAAGAAAGTCGGGAGAACGTATAAAGTGGTGCTCAACGCACCGCTTGGAGTCCCCCGAAAGAGGACATGAAATGGTGCAATTGGGGTAATCGGGTCACCCGTAAGAGGACATAAGAGGGGCAGCATGCGTTTCTTCACGAGGTTGCTGGCCGGGACGCTGGCGGTCGCCGGCGCCGGCCTGCTGGCGGCCCTGCCCGCCAACGCCGACCCGGTCGGGGTCGATGATGTGATCGCCGCGCTCGGGCTTCAGCCCGAGCCCGCCACCTATGTGGTGCTGGCCGACACCTCCGGTTCCATGAACGCGGACGGCCGCTACGCCAATATGAGGAGCGAGCTCGGCAAGCTGGTCGACAGCCTCGATCCCAGGGACAGCGTGTCCTTGATGACCTTCGACACGAAGGTGACCTCCCGGTTCCAGGGCGTCGTGGGGGACAACCGGTCCGCGGTGCTCGCCGGGCTGCCGGCGTCGGCCAGCGGGCTGCACACCGACATCGGTCGCGCGATCGAGGCCGGCCTGGACGCAATGGAGAAATCCAGTGCACAGCGCCAGGTCGCCCTGATCCTGATCACCGACGGCGACCTCGACGCGCCCGGCTCGCCCTATGAGGATCCGAAGAAGTCGTCGGCGTGGAAGAAGTTGAAGACGCGCGCGACCGCGCTGGGTGCGACCCACCAGGTGGCCGCGTATGCGGTGTCGCTGATGGCGGCCACCGACGCCGGCTTGCTGAAGACGGTGTTCCCGAACGCGCGGGAGGTCGCGCCCGAGCAGGTCGGCGCCCGCTTCGCCCAGGTCGGGACCGACCTGCTCAAGCTCCAGGCCGCGGCGGCGCTGAAGGACGAGGTCGCCCAGAACATCGGTGTCCGGTGGACCGGCGACCTCGGCGCGTCCCTGGCGAACGGTCGGCCCGTCGACGTCCAGCTGGACTTCACCTCTCCCTATCCCCACGTGCCCGTCGTCCTCAGTGACCTCACGGTGCAGGCACCGCCCGGCGTCCGGGTCGAACTGAGCGACCTGCCGAAGAGCGTGACCCTGGAGCCGGGGGGCACCGCCACCGTGCACGCGAAGGCAGTGGTCACCGGAACGGGCGGCGGGAACGTCAACGTCGGTCTGACGGCAACCGCGAACTCGTCGTGGAAGAAGGCCCTGGACGCGATGGGTCTGAAGTTCGCGCCGGCGATCGACGGTGCCGCGCCGGTGCCGGCTGCGCCGATCACCCTGCCGCCCAACCTCCTGCCGCTGGTCGGCGGCATCGCCGGGCTGGTCGCGGCAGCCGTGGCCGTGCTCCTGCTCGCCCGCCTGCTGCTCACCCCGTCGATGAGCGGGGTGCTGGCGTTCCGCCGCGACGGCCGCGACCTGGCCGACGTGGTGCTCGGCGGGCGCCGCATGAAGCTGGTCGCGCCGGTGGCGGCGACCGACCTGACCGGGCTCTCCGGGACGGCCACCGGGGCGCGCGCGTCCGGCGGGAACGCCAGGGCCGTCCGCATTGATGCCCGCTTCGGCGCGGCCGCCGCTCGCGGCCTGGTCGTCGACGGCGGCACGATCGCGCTCGGTGACCTGGAAATCACCTACGTCAGTGGTCGGCGCCGCATTCTCGACAAGATCGGCGTGGCGCGGACGCCGGAGTTGGTGAATGCCGTCGATGGTCCCCCGAACGGGTGACATGGTTCACCGAGGTCGTGTCACCCTTTAGGGGGACTTCGGTGTCAGCGGGCATTGTCCCCCGCACGGGTGACAATGCCTTATTGGGTGCGCTGGAAAGGGCGGCACAAGGCCTTTTCCGGGGTCGCCCTAAAGGGGGACTGCGGCAATGTCAGAGTTGACGCGAGCGCCCAACCCGAGGTCCACAAAGCTGCTCTGACTAGGGATTATGGGCTCCCAGCCGCGCGACACTCCGAGGTGTGAGATGCATCAGAACCAGTACTCAGCACGTTAGTCTGTGCGTTTCCACTGGCCCGTTGACACCGTGGCTGGTGGCCGCGTAAGCTCGCCGTAATTCTGGAGGGGTCCGGAGAATCTAACAATCGGCAGAATGTGAGCGCGCGTGCTTACCACCTGGAGGTCGCGCAAGTCGCAGCGTGGGGCCGCTGCACTTGAATTCGCGTTGGTATTGCCCATCCTGATCGTGCTGATCTTCGGCGTGGTCGACTTCGGGTTGATGATCAACTCGCAGGCGGTGTTCGCCAACGCCGCCCGTGATGCTGCGCGTGCCGGGAGCTTCTCGGCCACCAAGGCCGAGATCCAGGGCGTCGTGACTTCCGAAACCTCCTACCTGACGAACGACACGGACGTGACCACCGTGGTCACCTGCCGCAAGCCGGGCAACCCCGGCACGGCCTGTTCCAGCGCCTACGACACGGAGAAGCAGTCCGGCGGCACGGTGATCGTCACGATCACCTACACGCACAACTGGCTCACGCCGGCGCTGCTCGGCCTGCCCAACACGTCGCTCGTCACCAAGACCAGTGAGATGAGGATCGAATGAGCGCCACGACGAAGCGGAAGCTGCGCGACGGGCAGCGCGGGGTCTCGGCGGTCATCCTCGCCATCGTCATGGTGATCCTGATGGGTGGGGCGGCCCTGGGATTCGACATCGCCAAGCTCGCCTACGAGAAGCAGGCGCTGCGCGTCGCCGTCGACGCGGCCGCCCAGGCCGGCGCGTATGCGCTGCCCGACGCCCCGCTCGCGACTTCTGATGCCAAGAAGTTCCTGGTGGAGAGCGCACCCGACCTCGACCTGGACGCGTCGAGCCTGGTCGTCAGCCTCTACTGTGCGGTGGCGACCAAGGCCGGCACGACCCTGCCCGACGAGTCGCAGGTGCCCGGCATCTGCAATCCGGGCACCGCCTGGAGCAAGGGCGGCGCCGCGGCCGGCTGCAACACCCAGATGTGCCTGCTGCCGTGCGGTGGCTCGGGTGCGGCCTGCAACACCATCAAGGTCTCCTACGAGAAGACGGTCTACTTCTCGTTCGCGCCGGCGATCGGCATCGCCACCGGTTCCACCGGAGCCATCGCGTCGGCGTCCTGCAAGGGCATGTGCGGCGCCCTGGCGCCCAACCCGCTGGACATCGTGGTGATGGCCGACCGGACACCGTCGATGAACAACGGCACCAGCGCGTTCGCGAACATGAAGCAGAGCCTGAAGGACATGCTGGTCACGATGAACCGCGACCAGCAGCTGGTGGCCTTCGGCACGATCGCCAAGAGCGTGCCGACCGCCGGTTGCCTCTCGGCCGAGCCCAAGGGCGGCAACGCCTTCGCGGAGAACCCGCCCACCCGCGCCACCAACCTGAGCAAGGTGGCCCAGAACAACAAGCTGTGGACCTTCAACGGCAACTGGGTGCCGGTCGGCTACTCGTCGAACTACACGACGGGCTCCTCGACGGCCGGCACGCTGGCCGTGAACACGGCGTCGAACATCTACAAGGCGATCGACTGCCTCGACTACTCCGACGGGACGGTCGACTACCCGGCGGCCTCGAGCGGCTACAAGAACACCACCAACGAGGGCACCCACCTGGCGGCGGCCCTGAAGGGTGCGGCGCGCTACCTGATCAACACGCCCGACTCGGGCGGCAGCCTGCCCGACCGGTCGGCGTACGGCACGCCGAAGAAGGTCATCGTGTTCGAGACCGACGGCGCACCGTCGGAGTTGTTCAACAGCGACGACAGCGCGATCTCCCTGGGCAACAGCTATGACATCGGCTACACCGGCGGCTCCGACGTCGGCAACGGCAAGGCGCAGTCCTGCGAGAACCTGAAGGACATCGCGGACCTGGTGAAGGCGCAGGGCATCAAGATCATCGTGATCGGCGTCGGCGACGTGAACACGGCGAACTGCGGCACCGGCGAGGTCCGCGATGTGCTCGCCAGCGTGGCCTCGCCCAAGTCGAGCGGAACGGCCAGCGACGCGGTGGACTGCACGATCAACGGCAACACGGTCAAGGAGAACTCCGACGGCGACAACTACTTCTGTGCGGCATCGGCGTCCGACCTGTCGTCGGTCTTCGCGGCGGCGGTCGCCTCGATCACCGGCAACACGAAGTTCGTGAAGGTGCCCGGCGTCAGCGACTGACGCCCGTCGGACATCCCGGACGGCCGCTCCCGATGAGGGGGCGGCCGTTTCCACGTCCGGGCCTCGGGGCGTGTCGCCCGCACCCGGACGGGCCGGCTCGCTACGCTACCGCCGTCCCTGCCCCGCCAGACGCGGACGAGCAGTGCGGCAGTTCCCCCGACCCACGTCCGGCTCCCGCACCCCGAGTGCCCCGGTCGCCTTCTCCGCGCGCTGGCTTTGTCACCCGGAATGGTGACTTCCGGCCGCTGCTTTTGCGTCCCCCGTTATGGGGACAATGCCTCCCAAATTGTCCCCATAACGGGGGACAAATGCACAAAACACGGCCCTGAGTAGGAGAAACGCTTTGTTTCCCGCCAAAGGTGCGCTATCTTTCTACCGACATGGTCATCTCTTTTTAGGGGAAAGGATGGGCATGCTGAAAGAACGAGGAGTGTCCTGGGTCCTGGCGTTGGCCATGGCCTTGGTCGGTGCAGTCGTGGTGGAGCCCACCACGGCGTCGGCCGCAACGACGATCACTGTTTCAGCTGCGCAGGACGTGCAGGCCCAGTTGGCCCTGCACTACGGCTCCACGGCCAGTTCCGCGAACAGCGGGACGGCCAACTACCAGGCCGGCGACTGCCTGCGCCTGGGCAGTGAGACCGGCACCGCGACGACCGGTGTCCTGAGCAACACCGGCGGTACCGCCATCACGAGCGCCACCACCGGCAACACCGCGTACGTGAGCTCCGGCAGCATGGTCTGGGCGGGGCACGGCACCAGCAACACCAACGGCCGGACGTGCGTCAACGACAACCTCAGCCTGACCGCGCAGAGTGCGCTGGGCTTCGCGCCCGTGGCCGTCGGCTCGTTCACCCCGGGCGGCATCTTCAACCTCGGCAAGATGGCCCACAAGAACACCGGCATCTACCTCAATTCCGGCAACCAGTACTTCCGTGGGAACCTGAACCTCCAGTTCATGGGCATGACCCTCTCCTACACCTACGAGATGAACGAGACCACGGGGTCGGGAGTCGCCGACACCACCACGTTCCTGAACCAGGTCGGCAACCAGACCTTCACCTACAACGGCCTCAGCTACACCCTGATCATCCGCGGCTTCACCGCGCCACAGACCGGCACCACCTGCAACGCCACCGTGTCCTCGCTGAGCGGGGTCACCACCGTCTTCACCACGGCCGAGAACGCCACCACCTACGGGTGCCTGTACGCCCAGATCCAGCAGACCCGCCCGCTCACGATCGTCAAGCGGGCACTGGCGCCCTACGGCGCGCCCACCAGCTACCCGGCCTTCAGCTACACCGCCAGCAGCGACCTCGCCGGCTCCCCCTGGGGCAGCGCGTTCACGCTGACCCCGACCGCCGCCGGCGCCGCCGGGCAGGCCACCAGGACCGCCGACCTGGTGAGCGGGCAGACCGTCAACATCGCCGAGACCGCCCCGACGTCGTCGGGCTGGGCCTTCACGTCCCTGTCCTGCGTGGACGGGGCCGGCAGCAGTTCCATCTCCGGCCTCACCGTGAGCGGTGCCGGCATCGCGCTGAGCGGTGACTACGGCACCACCTCGGCCACGGCAGCGCCGATCACCTGCACCTACACCAACACCTACACCCCGCGCGCCACGCTCACCCTGGCCAAGCAGGTCACCACCACCGGCCAGAGCGGCACCCTCGCCGTCCCCGCCGACTGGACGCTGTCCGCGACCGGCACCGGCACCGTCGCCGGGCAGTCCGTCTCCGGCGCCAGCGGTAGCGCCGCGGTCACCAGCGCGTCGGTGATCGCCGGCACGTACACGCTGTCGGAGGTCGGCTCGAACTCGGCCACCACCGCCGGGTACGTCCAGGACGGCAGCTGGTCGTGCTCGGCCGGCACCCTGAGCGGCAACACCCTCACGCTGGCCGCCGGTCAGAGCGCCACGTGCACGGTCAAGAACAAGTTCGCGGTCGGCAAGCTCGCGATCACCAAGACCGTCACCGGCAACGGCTACAGCGGTGGCGCCAGCAAGGCGTTCACCGCCGCCTACACCTGCACCTCCGGCACCACCACGGTGAAGTCGGGCACGGTCACCGTCTACCCGAACGCCACCAACGGCTCGGCGGGCGCAGCGGTCACCGTCGACGGCGTCCCGGCCGGTGCGAACTGCACCGTGACCGAGTCCGGCGCACCGACCGGTACCTCGACGGGGCTGGTCAACAGCTCGTGGGTGTGGGGGACGCCGGTGAACCCGGCCGTCGTGACCATCGCCGCCGACGCCACGTCGACGGTGAACATCACCAACCCGACCACCCAGCAGCTGGGCTCGTTCCAGATCGTCAAGGCCATCGCCCCGCGCAGCGGCGTCCCCGGCGCCGGTTACAGCGGCGGCGCCACCCGCACCTTCCCGATCACCTACACCTGCACCCTCGGCGGCTCGACGGTCAGCTCGGGCACGGTCGACGTGTCCACCGGCACCTCGACGACCATCGCCGGCATTCCGGCGTCCAGCACCTGCTCGGTGACCGGCGAGGACCAGGCCGCCAGGACCGGCGACTTCCTCGACGCCTCCTACGGCTGGGACGGCTACACCGCCTCCGCCGCCGTCACCGTGACCGCGAACGCGACCTCGACCGTCACCGTCACCAACTACTTCCGCCGCGACCTGGTCACGCTCAACCTGGCCAAGGTCGTCACCGGCAACGGCTACAGCGGCACCGGCGCCGACTTCACGATCGCCTACGACTGCGGTGCGCCGTACGTGGGCACGGTCAGCGTCGCCGCCGGCGGCTCGCAGTCGGTCACCGTGCCGGCCGGCGTCGCCTGCACCGTCACCGAGCAGGCCCCCGCGTCCACCCTGCTCAAGGGCGGCTACGTGTGGGGCGACCCGACCTACACCGGCCTCACCAACGGTTCGATCGCGGTGCCGAAGGGTGGCACCGGGACGGTCACCGTCACCAACCCGACCAGCATCGGCTACGGGCGCGTGCAGGTGACCAAGGCGGTCGCGAGCCACGCCGCGCAGGTGACCAGCGGCACCGTCTTCAAGGTCCGGGTGTCCTGCGACGCGGCCGCCCAGGGTACGACCGGCGACTACTCCGACACCTTCAGCCTGGTCTGGCCGTCCGCGGTGACCGCGCTCACCCCGTACCTGCCGGTCGGGACCTCCTGCACCGTGACCGAGACGGATGCGCCCACCGGCAGCACAGCGCTCCCGAACGCGTCCTACGCGTGGAAGGCCGCACCGGACGCCGTGACCGTCACGGTGCCCGCCACCGAGGACGCGAAGAGCGTCACCGTCACCAACGACGTGAAGCGCGTGACCGCGACCTTCACGGTCGCCAAGGACATCGTGAACCACACCGGCCACGGCACCTCCGGCTACCACTTCAGCGGCTCCTACCGGTGTGACTACAACAACGGCGAGGACGTCAGGAGCGGCTCCTGGGGCGTCACCGGCCAGGGCACCGCAGCGAGCGTCGACGTGCTGGTCGGCTCGGTCTGCACGGTCACCGAGGACACCCCGGGCGCGCCGGTAGACGGCGACCGCTCCTACACCTGGTCGACGCAGACCCCCGTCCCGACGACCGTCGGGACGGACGGGGCCACCGCCACCGTCGTCAACACGCTGAACCGGGCCGAGGGGTCCTTCAACGTGACCAAGAGCGTCCAGGGCGGCACCGCCGGCACCGCGTTCGCAACCGGCGCCGACTTCGGCTTCAGCTACACCTGCACCCCGCTGACCGGCGATCCGATCACCGGCTCGTTCACCGTCAACGCGGGCGACTCGAAGGCGCCGGGCGATGCGATCCCCGGTGGCTCGACCTGCACCGTCACCGAGGGTGACTTCCCCGGCGCCATCGACCCGTACCGCTGGGACGACGTGGCCCTGAGCGTGAGCGGCGACGCGAGCAACACCGGCCAGAGCGGGCGCAGCATCACCTTCACCACCACCGACGACGCCCAGCCGGTCAGCGTCCGCGCGACCAACTCGATCAGCGCGAAGACCGCGAGCGTCACCGTGACCAAGTCGGTCACCGGCGAGACCGCCGGCTACGACGGCGGCCCGGTGTTCCCGGTCACCCTGACCTGCTCCACCGGAGCCCAGGGCACCAAGAACGTCGCCGCCGGCAGCTCGGTCACCTGGGACGGCATCCCGCTCGGCTCCACCTGTTCGGCCGCCGAGGGCAGCACCACCGGCGGCCTCGTCGACGGCTCCTACGCCTGGGGCGAGCCCACCATCGGTGACGCGGTCACGCTGAACGACACCCGCACCTACGAGATCGCCATCAAGAACCCGATCCGCCGCGTCTACGCGGGCATCGAGATCGCCAAGGTCGTGAAGGTCGGCACCTTCTCCGGCGTGGCCGACCCGACCCAGGAGTTCACCGGCACCTGGTCCTGCACCTACGGCAACGACAGCCCGGTCACCGGCACCTGGCAGGGACAGGGCGGCGAGGCCGGCACGCTCGCCACGCTCTCCGACGGCGCCGACCACCTCCTGGTCGGTTCGACCTGCACCGTCACCGAGGACACCGCCTTCGGCGCCCCGAGCGCCGACCCGTCCTACCGCTGGGACAGCACGCCGGCCTACGACGGTGCCGTGGTCAAGGCCGGTGAGTCGAACCGGCTCACCGTCACCAACAAGCTGCTGCGCGACACCGGCAAGGTGACCGTGGGCAAGGAGCTCACCGGCGAGACCGCGGGCTACGCGCCGTCCGGCGGCTTCGCCGGGTTCAGCGTGACCGCGCGCTGCTACCTCAACGACCCCGACGAGAACGGACGCCTCGAGGCGACCGTCGCCGTGAAGCCCGGCGACGAGGCGACCGTCATCGACGGCGTGCCCTACGGCTGGACCTGTGCGGTCAGCGAGGGCTCCTTCCCGACCCCGAGCCAGCTGCGCGACGCGTCCTACGCCTGGGACAGCCAGGCGGTCGCGTTCAGCGGCGGCGGCGCCACCACCACGGTGACCGCGGGCAACCAGTCGCCGCACGCGACCGTGACGAACGGCATCCGCCGCGTCACCGGCCACCTGTCGATCACCAAGGCTTTCGGCGACGGCACGGCCGAGGCGGTGCTGGACGGCACCACGTTCTCCGGCGGCTACCGCTGCACCTACGGCGAGCGCACCTACACCGGCACCTGGACGGTCGACGGCACGGGTGTGGCCACGCTCTCCGGCGACTCCGACATCCCGTTCACCGCCGACTGCACGGCGACCGAGAACGACCCGAGCGACTCCGCGCTGGTCGACTCCTCCTACACCTGGTCGAAGCCCGACCTCGGCGGCACCGTGTCGATCGCCTCGGCGTCCGAACCCGCGCAGCTGGTCGTCACGAACACCGCGGGCCGACGTTGGTCGGGCCTGGAGATCACCAAGGCGTACGACGGCCCGGCGGGCGCGTTCGCGTCCAGCCTCCAGGTGAGCGGCACGTGGTCGTGCACCTACCGCGGCCAGGTCGCCGGTTCCGGCAGCTGGACGCTCCCGGCCGGCGGCGGCAGCGTCGTGGTGGCCCGTCCGTCCGACACGGCGATCCCGGCCGCGTCGCAGTGCACCGTCGCCGAGAACTCGCTGGCCGCCGACCAGCTCACCGACGCCTCGTTCGCGTGGGGGCCGGTCACGTACTCGGCCGCCGACGGCACTGTGACCACCACGGCCGACGACACCGCCACGGTGACGGTCACCAACTCGACCACGCGGGTGAAGGCGTCCTTCACCGTCGCCAAGCAGTACCAGCTCGGCAACGGCGTCGAGGCCTCCGCGCTCGAGTCCGACCTGACGTTCTCCGGTCGGTACCGCTGCACCCACACCGGCGACGCTGCGGTGACCGGCGACTGGGGCCCGGTCTCGGCCGGCTCGGAGTGGACCAGCCCGGCGGTGCTCGTCGGCTCGGCCTGCACCGTGACCAGCGAGGACGACCGCGACGCGCCGTCCAAGGCCGACGCGTCCTACCTGTGGGGCGATCCGGACCTTGGCAGCCCGATCACGGTGGTGCCCGCCGACCAGGTGCGTCCGGCCATCACGGTGACCAACCCGGTCACCCGGGTCACCGGCTCGTTCGGCGTCACCAAGCTCGTCACCGGCGACACCGAGGGCATCGCACCGTCCACGCAGTACGACTTCTCCTGGACCTGTGTGGCCGCCAACGGCAACACCTTCCCCGCCAACGCACCGGGCACCTTCAGCCTCGGCGCGGGCAGCACGTGGAACGCCCCCGACGACGTGCCGGTCGGCAGCGACTGCCGCGTCACCGAGGGCGCCGCGCCGAACGCGTCCGACCCGTCGTACGCCTGGGACACCAGCTTCGACGTGGTCAACGCCACCGGCACCACGTCCGGACGCACGGTGCGCTTCACCCTGCCGCGCGGCAACGCCCCGGTGTCGGTGACCGCGACCAACCACCTGACCCGCACCAAGGGCTCGTTCACGATCGCCAAGTCGGCGAACCCGGCGGACGGCGCCACGGTGGTGCCCGGCCAGGCCATCCACTATACCGTCACCGTCACCCCGGCCCAGATCGGTTTCACCCGCAACGTCGTCGTCACCGACGCGCTGGCCGGCGTCCTCGCCCACGCCGACGTCACCGACATCGCGGTCAGCCAGGGCAGCGCGATCCTCAGCGGCACTGACCTGGTGTGGACGGTCGGCACGGTCAAGGCGGGCACCGCGCTCACCCTGACCTACACGGCCACCGTCACGGCGGACGCGAACGGCGCCGACCTGACCAACACCGTCAGCGCCACCGGCGAGACCCCGCCGACCGCGTGCGGCGCGGCCTGCACGACCGTGCACCACACCCCGGCGTGGACGCTGAGCAAGACCTCCGACCCGGCCTCGGGCGCCACCGTGGCCCCCGGCGACACCATCACGTACACGCTGACCGCCACCAACACGGCCAACGCCCAGGTCACCGGCGCCACCGCCACCGACGACCTCACCGGGCTGGCCGACGCCGACGTGACGTTCACCTCCACGCAGCTGTCCCGCACCGGCAACACCCTCACCTGGGCGATCCCGGCGATGGCGAAGGGCGAGACGAAGACCGTCACCTACACCGCGACGGTGAAGGCCGGCGCGGACGGCGCCACCCTGCGCAACACGGTCACCCCGCACGGTGCGGGCGCGACCTGCGACGGCGGGTGCAGCACCACACAGTCGACCGTGAAGTGGACGCTGGCCAAGACCTCCAGCCCCGCCAGCGGCAGCGTGGTGGCGCCCGGGGACGTGATCACCTACACGCTCACCGTGACCAACACCGGCCCGACCACCGTGCCGGCGGCGAAGGTCAGCGACGACATCTCCGACGTGGTGGACGACGCCACGCTCGGCACCCTGCCGAGCGGCGTCACCCGCAGCGGCAACACCCTCACCTGGACCGCGCCGAGCCTCGCGCCGGGCGCGTCCGCGTCGGTCGACTACACCGCGACCGTGAAGGCCGGCGCCCTGGGCGCCACGCTGCGCAACACCGCCTCCCCGGCGTCGACCGGCGGCCACTGCGACGGCTCCTGCACCACTGCGGCGACCACGCCGAAGTGGACGCTGGCCAAGACCAGCTCCGCAGCCGCCGGCGCCACGGTGAGGCCCGGCGACGTCGTCGACTACACCTTGACCGTCACCAACACCGGCCCGGCCGTGCTGCACGGCGCGTCCGTCACCGACAACCTCGCCGACGTGCTCGACGACGCCCCCCTGGTGGCCGTGCCGGCCGGGGCCATCGTCACCGGCGGCACGCTCACCTGGGCCGTCCCCGACGTGGCGGCGGGCGGCACCGCCACCCTCACCTACCAGGTGAAGGTGGTCGCCGACGGGGGCACCCTGCACAACGTGGCCGCCCCGGCGAGCCCGGGTGGGACGTGCACCACCTGCGCCACCACCGCGTACACGCCGAGCTGGACGCTGACCAAGGCCAGCGACCCGGCCTCGGGCGGCACCGTGGCCGTCGGCGACACGATCACCTACACGCTGACCGCCACCAACACCGGCCCCGGCGTGGTCGCCGGCGCCACCGGCACCGACAACCTGGCCAGCGTGCTGGCCAACGCCGACGTCGCGTTCACGTCCCCGCAGCTGGGCCTGTCGGGCACCACGCTCACCTGGACGATCCCGACGCTCCAGCCGGGCGAGCACGCCAGCGTCACCTACACCGCGACCGTGAAGACCACCGGCGTCACGGTGACCAACTCGGTCACCGCCAACGGCGCCGGAGGCACCTGCGTGGGGTGCACCACCAACTCCGCCACCGCCAAGTGGAGCCTGAACAAGACCTCCACCCCGGCCTCCGGCGCGGTCGTGGAGCCCGGCGACATCCTCACCTACACGCTCACTGTGGTGAACGAGGGCCCCGTGCCGGTCACCGGCGCCAGCGTCACCGACGACCTCTCGAACGTGCTGGACGACGCCGACCTCGGCGCCCTGCCGGCCGGGCTCAGCCGAAGCGGCAACACCCTCACCTGGGCGCTGCCGACGGTCCCCGTCGGCGGGATCGCGTCCATCAGCTACCAGGCGACGGTGCGCGCCGGTGCCAGCGGCGCGACCATCACCAACGTGGCCACCCCGGTCGGCGCGGGTGGGTACTGCGCGCTCACCTGCACCACGACCGCCCACACCGACGGCTGGACGCTGACCAAGGACAGCACGCCCGGTGACGGCTCCTCCGTGCAGCCGGGCGACACCGTGAGCTGGCGCCTGACCGTGCAGAACACCGGCGGGACCATCCTCCACGGCGCGCTCGTCACCGACGACCTGACCGACGTGCTGGACGACGCCGTTCTCGACGCCCTGCCCGCGGGCGCCTCGGTGACCGGCAACACGCTGACCTGGTCGGTGCCGGACGTGGCCGCCGGCGCCTCGACGACCCTGACCTACAGCGGCACCGTCAAGGCCGGCGCCCTCGGCGTCCGGCTGCGCAACGTCGCGTCCCCGGCCAGCACCGGCGGCATCTGCGGCGCCCGGTGCAGCACCACCCAGTACACCGGCCAGTGGACGCTGGCGAAGTCCAGCAGCCCCGCGTCCGGCGTGGTGAAGCCCGGTGACGTGATCACCTGGACGCTGACCGCCCACAACTCCTCGCAGGCCACCGTCGCCGGTGCGACCGCGACCGACGGCCTCACCTCGGTGCTGGCCAACGCCGACGTCACCGCGACCTCGCCGCAGCTGTCGCTGTCCGGCAACACCCTGACCTGGTCGATCCCGGCCATGGCGCCGGGGGAGACGAAGACCGTCACGTACTCCGCAACCGTGAAGGCCGGCGCGGAGGGCGCGACCCTGACCAATACCGTCGTGCCGGGCGGCTCGGGCGGCGCCTGCACCACCTGCAGCACCACCCACACCACGCCGAAGTGGACGCTCGCCAAGACCTCCACCCCCGCCTCGGGCACGGTCGTGAAGACCGGCGATGTGGTCAGCTACACCCTCACCGTCACCAACACCGGCCCGGCGACCCTGACCGGCGCCACCGCCACCGACGACGTCTCCGGCCTGGTGGACGACGCCACGCTGGGCACCCTGCCGTCCGGCCTGACCCGCAGCGGCAACACGCTCACCTGGGCGGTACCGGACGTGGCCGCCGGCGCCACCGCCACCGTCACCTACACCGCCACCGTGAAGGGAGGCGCCCACGGCGCCACGCTGACCAACACCGCGGCCCCGACCTCGCCGGGCGGTACCTGCACGACCTGCGGCACGACGTCCTGGACGCCGAGCTGGGACCTGGCCAAGACCAGCGACGCGGGTGCCGTCGTGCACCCCGGCGACGTGATCACGTACACGCTCACGGTCACCAACACCGGCCCGGCCCCGCTGACCGGCGCGTCCCTGACCGACGACCTGTCCGACGTGCTCGACGACGCCACGCTGGTCGCGCTCCCGTCCGGGACGACGCTCGCGGCTGACCGGCTCACCTGGCCGGTCCCGACGGTCGCGCCCGGGGCGTCCGCGTCCCTGAGCTACCAGGTGACCGTCGTCAAGGACGGCGCCACCCTGCGCAACACGGCCACGCCGGTCGGCGACGGCGGCCGCTGCCCGACGTCCTGCACCACCACGTCCGCCACGCCGGCCTGGACGCAGGCCAAGGCGTCCGATCCCGCCTCCGGCAGCACGGTCACCGCCGGTGACACCATCACCTACACGCTGACCGCGACCAACACCTCCGGCGTGCCGGTCACCGGCGCCACCGCCACCGACGACCTGACCAGCGTGCTGGCCGCGGCCGACGTGACGACCACCGGCACCGAGCTCAGCCGCACCGGCACCACGCTCACCTGGACGATCCCGACCCTGGCGCCCGGCCAGACCCGCACCGTCACCTACACCGCGAAGGTGCGCGCGACGGGCGCGGTCCTCACCAACACCGTGGCCCCGCACGGGCAGGGCGGCACCTGTGGCGCGGGCTGCTCGACCACCGCGTACACCGCGCAGTGGTCGCTGGCCAAGAGCACCGACGCCGGCACCGTGGTCACCCCCGGACAGGTCGTGCACTACACGCTGACCGTCACCAACACCGGACCGGTCGCCCTCACCGGCGCCAGCGTCCGCGACGACGTGTCCGGCCTGGTGGACGACGCCACGCTCGGCACCCTGCCGGCCGGGCTGACCCGCAGCGGCAACACGCTCACGTGGGCGGTGCCCGACGTGGCGGTCGGCGGCACGGCCTCGATCACCTACGCGGCCACCGTGAAGGCGGACTCGCTCGGCGCGACCCTGACCAACACCGCGTCCGCGGCCTCGGCGGGCGGCTCGTGCGGGACCTCCTGCACCACCACCCAGTACACGCCGTCGTGGACGCTGGCGAAGTCCAGCAGCGTCGGCCCGGGCGACACCGTGACGCCCGGCGACACCGTCGACTACACGCTGACCGTCACCAACACCGGCCCGGCGACCCTGTCGGGCGCGTCCGTGCGCGACGACCTGGCCGCCGTGCTCGACGACGCCGACCTGGGCACCGTCCCGGCCGGCGCGACCGTCACCGGTGACGTCCTGACCTGGGCGGTGCCGGACGTGGCCCCGGGCGCCAGCACCTCGCTGACCTACCGGGTGACCGTGAAGGCCACCGCCGTCGGGGCGACGCTGACCAACACCGCCGCTCCCGACAGCGTCGGCGGGCGGTGCGCGACCGCGTCCGGCTGTTCGACGACCGCGTACACGCCGAGCTGGACGCTGGCGAAGACCTCGAGCCCGGCGTCCGGCGCCGTGGTGAAGCCGGGTGACGTGATCACCTACACGCTGACCGCGACCAACACCTCGGACGCGCAGATCCGCGGCGCGCTCGCCCTCGACGACCTGTCGAAGGTGCTGCCCTACGCCGACGTGACGTTCACCTCCGGCCAGCTGAGCCGGACCGGCGACATCCTCACCTGGACGATCCCGACGCTGGCGAAGAGCGAGCACGCCGAGGTCACCTACACCGCGACCGTGAAGGCCGGCGCCGACGGCGTCACCGTGGTCAACTCCGTCAGCCCGGTCGGGGCCGGCGGCTCCTGCGTGGGCGGCTGTGCGACCACCCAGTCCACCGGTGCGTGGACGCTCGCGAAGGCGTCCGACGCCGGCGCGCAGGTGGTGCCCGGCCAGGCGATCCACTACACGCTGACCGTCACCAACACCGGCCCGGTGGCCTTGTCGGGCGCCCTGGTGTCCGACGACCTGTCCGAGGTGCTGGACGACGCGACCGTCTCCGACCTGGGCCAGGGCCTGACCCGCAGCGGCGCCACGCTGGTCTGGGCGGTCCCGGACGTGCCGGTCGGCGGCCACGTCTCGGTCGGCTACACCGTCGTCGTCGCGGCCGGCTCGACCGGTGACACGCTCACGAACACCGCGTCGCCGGTGACCAGCGGCGGGCGTTGCGACGTCTGCACGACCAGCTCGTCCACCCCGTCGTGGACGCTGGCCAAGACCTCCGACCCGGCCGACGGCGCGACCGTCGGGCCCGGCTCGACCATCAGCTACACCCTGACCGTGACCAACACCGGCCCGGCGACCCTGTCGTCCGCGTCGGTGAGCGACGACGTGTCCGGGCTGGTGGCCTCCGCCGACCTCCAGGCGCTGCCGGCCGGGCTGACCCGCACCGGTGACACGCTCACCTGGGCCGTGCCGGACGTCGCGCCCGGCACCACCGCCTCGGTGACCTACGCGGCCGTCGTCAAGACGTCCGCGACCGGCGCCACGCTGCGCAACGCCGCCACCCCGACCACCGTCGGCGGCACCTGCGCGGACGACTGCTCGACCACCGCCCACACCGGCGCGTGGACGCTGCAGAAGTCGTCGAACGCTCCCGCGGTGGTGAAGCCGGGCGACGTGATCACCTACACGCTGACCGCGACCAACGCCTCGTCCGCGGTGGTGTCCGGGGCGCAGGCGACCGACGACCTGTCCGGGGTCGCCGACGACGCCACGGTGAGCGTCACCTCGCCCCAGCTCAGCCGCGCGGGCAACGTGCTCACCTGGAACATCCCGACGCTCGCGCCCGGTGCGGAGGCTACGGTCAGCTACACCGCGGTCGTGACCGCGGACGGTGCGACGCTCACCAACACAGTGACCCCGGTCGGTGCGGGCGGTTCGTGCACGGTGTGCTCGACCACCTCGTACACCCCGTCGTGGACGCTGGCGAAGACGTCCGATCCGGTCGACGGCTCGGTCGTGGCGCCGGGTACTTCGGTGAACTACACCTTGACCGTGGTGAACACCGGTTCGGTCGCGCTGACCGGCGCGGTGGCGTCCGATGACGTGTCCGACCTGGTGGATGACGCCACGCTGGGGACGCTGCCGTCCGGGCTCTCCCGTTCGGGCAACACCCTGACGTGGTCGCTGCCCACGGTGCCGGTCGGCGGCTCGGTGTCGGTGAGCTACGCCGCGACTGTGGACGCTAACTCGGGGGGCGCGACGCTGACGAACGTGGCGGCGCCGACGAGCAACGGCGGCACCTGCCTGGACTGCTCGACCACGTCCACGACCCCGTCCTGGACGTTGGCGAAGGCCAGCTCCGTGGCCGAGGGCGCGACGGTGGCTCCGGGCGACGTGGTCGGCTACACGCTGACCGTGACGAACACCGGTCCGGTGACGCTGCACGGCGCGGCGGTCTCCGACGACCTGTCCGCTGTGCTGGACGACGCGACCCTGGGCACGCTGCCCGCGGGTGCGAGCGTGAGCGGCACCACCCTGACCTGGCTGGTGCCCGACGTGGCTCCCGGTGCGTCGGTGACGCTGGACTACGCGGTCACCGTGAAGGCCGACGCCAGTGGCGTGACGCTGCACAACGTGGCCACTCCGACGACCGCCGGCGGCGAGTGCGACGACGTGTGCAGCACGACGGCCTACACCGGCGCCTGGACCCTGTCGAAGTCCTCGGATGCGCCGGCGGTGGTGAAGCCGGGTGACGTGATCACCTACACGCTGACGGCGACGAACACGTCCGACGGTGTGGTGTCGGGGGCGACGGCTGTCGACGACCTGACCGATGTCGTGGACGACGCCACGGTGACCGCGACCGCGGCCGGGCTCAGCCTGGACGACGCGACCCTGATCTGGGCCATCCCCACGCTGGCTGCCGGCGAACACGCGTCCGTGACCTACACCGCGACGGTGACCGCGGACGGTGCGACGCTGGCCAACACCGTCACGCCCAAGGGCGTGGGCGGGTCCTGCATCGTGTGCTCGACCACGACGTACTCCCCGTCCTGGACCCTGGCGAAGACCTCGGATCCGGCGGACGGTTCGGTCGTGAACCCGGGTGACACCGTCACCTACACGCTCACGGTTACGAACACCGGGCCGGTCGCGCTGGCCGGTGCCACGGTGTCCGACGACGTCTCGGATCTGGTCGACGACGCGACGCTGGGCAGCCTGCCGGCTGGCCTGACCCGGTCGGGCGATGCGCTGACGTGGTCGGTGCCGGACGTGGCCGTGGGCGGGACCGCGACGGTCAGTTACACCGCGACCGTGGACGAGCTGGGTGCGACGCTGACGAACGTGGCCTCCCCGAACAGCAACGGCGGCACCTGCCTGGACTGCTCGACGACCTCGACGACCCCGTCGTGGACGCTGGCGAAGTCCAGCGACGCCGATGGTGTGACGGTGGCGCCGGGTGCGGTCGTGGGCTACACGCTGACGGTGACGAACACGGGTCCGGCGACGCTGCACGGCGCGGCGGTGTCCGATGACCTGTCCGATGTGCTGGACGATGCGACGCTGGGCACGCTGCCGACGGGCTCGTCCGTGGATGGCTCGACCCTGACCTGGCTGGTTCCCGACGTGGCTCCTGGTGTGACTGCGACGCTGGACTACTCGGTCACGGTCAACGCCAACGCGACCGGTGTCACGCTGACGAACGTGGCCGCCCCGACCTCGGTCGGTGGCGAGTGCGCGGCGGCGTCCGCCTGTGCGACGACGACGTTCACCCCGGCCTGGACGCTGTCGAAGTCCTCGGATGCTGCGGCGGTGGTGAAGCCGGGTGATGTGATCACTTACACGCTGACCGCGACGAACACGTCCGACGGTGTGGTGTCGGGTGTTTCTGCGACCGACGACCTGTCCGACGTGCTGGACGACGCGACGGTGTCGGCGACTGCGGCCGGGCTGAGCCTGGCGGGCGACACCCTGACCTGGGCGATCCCGACGCTGGCTGCCGGCGAACACGCGTCCGTGACCTACACCGCGACGGTGACCGGCGACGGTGCGACGCTGACGAACACCGTGGCCCCGGTGGGTACCGGCGGCTCGTGCACGGTGTGCTCGACCACCTCGTACACGCCGTCCTGGACGCTGGCCAAGACCAGCGATCCGGCGGACGGCTCGGTGGTGAACCCCGGCGGGATCATCACCTACACCTTGACTGTGACGAACACCGGCCCGGTTGCCCTGGTCGACGCCGTCGTGTCCGACGACCTGTCGGACGTGCTCGACGACGCGACCCTCGGCGACCTGACCTCAGACCTGTCGGTCCGCGGGCGAGAGCTCACCTGGCGGGTGCCGACAGTACCGGCGGGCGAGACTGTGCACGTCTCGTACCCGGTCACGGTGGGCGTCGACGCCTTGGGGGTTTCCCTGACCAACAAGGCGTCGGCGTCCACCAACGGCGGCAGCTGCCCGACCGACTGCACCACCACCTCGACCACCCCGTCGTGGACCCTGGCCAAGTCGAGCGACGCCGACGGCGCGACGGTGGCTCCGGGCGCAGTCGTGGGCTACACGCTGACCGTCACCAACACCGGTCCGGCGACGCTGCACGGCGCGACCGTTTCGGATGACCTCACGGACGTCCTGGACGACGCCACGCTCGGCACCCTGCCGGCGGGTGCGACCGTCGATGGCACCACGCTGACCTGGCTGGTGCCCGACGTGGCCGCGGGCGCGACGGTGACGCTGGGCTACTCGGTGACGGTCAACGCGAACGCGACTGGTGTGACGCTGAAGAACGTGGCCTCTCCGACGTCGGTCGGCGGCGAGTGCGCCTCGGCGTCAGCGTGCAGCACGACTACCCACACCGGTGCGTGGACCTTGTCGAAGTCCTCGGATGCTCCGGCGGTCGTGAAGCCGGGTGACGTGATCACCTACACGCTGACCGCGACGAACACCTCCGACGGTGTCGTGTCCGGAGTCTCCGCGACCGACGACCTGTCCGACGTGCTGGACGACGCGAGCGTGTCGGCGACCGCGGCCGGCCTGAGCCTGGACGGTTCGACCCTGACCTGGGTGATCCCCACCCTGAACGCCGGCGAGCACGCGTCCGTGTCGTACACCGCAACCGTGACCGCCGACGGTGCCACGTTGACGAACACGGTCGCCCCGGTGGGTACCGGCGGCTCGTGCACGGTGTGCTCAACCACGTCGTACACGCCGTCCTGGACCTTGGCGAAGACCTCGGATCCGGTCGACGGTTCGGTCGTGAACCCGGGTGATGTGGTCACCTACACGCTGACCGTGGTGAACACCGGTCCGGTCACACTGACCGGTGCCACGGTGTCCGACGACGTCTCGGACCTGATCGATGACGCCACCCTGGGCAGCCTGCCGGCCGGACTGACCCGGTCGGGTGGCACCCTGACGTGGTCGGTGCCGGACGTGGCTGCCGGCGGCACGGCGACGGTCAGCTACACCGCGACCGTGGACGAGCTCGGTGCGACCCTGACCAACGTGGCGTCCCCGGACAGCAACGGCGGCACCTGCCTGGACTGCTCGACCACCTCGACCACCCCCGCCTGGACGCTGGCCAAGACGAGCAACGCCGACGGCACGACGGTGGCTCCGGGCGCAGTCGTGGGCTACACCCTGACCGTCACCAACACCGGTCCGGCCACCCTGCACGGCGCGACCGTTTCCGATGACCTGACTGACGTCCTCGACGACGCCAGGCTCGGCACCCTGCCGGCGGGTGCGACCGTGGACGGCGCCACGCTCACGTGGACGGTCCCGGATGTGGCGGCGGGCGCCTCGGTGTCCCTGGGCTACTCGGTCACGGTCAACGCGAACGCGACCGGCGTGACGCTGCGCAACACAGCTGCCCCGACCTCAGTCGGCGGCGAGTGCGCCTCGGCGTCCGCGTGCAGCACGACTACCCACACCGGTGCCTGGACTCTCTCGAAGAGCTCGGATGCTCCGGCGGTCGTGAAGCCGGGTGACGTGATCACCTACACCCTGACCGCGACGAACACCTCCGACGGCGTGGTGTCCGGGGTTTCCGCGACCGACGACCTGTCCGACGTGCTGGACGACGCGACCGTGACGGCGACCGCGGCCGGGCTGAGCCTGGACGGCTCCACCCTGACCTGGGTGATCCCCACCCTGAACGCCGGCGAGCACGCGTCCGTGTCGTACACCGCGACGGTGACCGCCGACGGCGCGACACTCACCAACACGGTGACCCCGGTCGGTAGCGGCGGCGCCTGCACGGTGTGCTCGACGACCTCGTACACGCCGTCCTGGACGCTGGCGAAGACCTCGGATCCGGCCGACGGCTCGGTCGTGAACCCGGGCGACACCGTCGCCTACACGCTCACCGTGGTCAACACCGGGCCGGTCACGCTGGCCGGTGCCACGGTGTCCGACGACGTCTCGGATCTGATCGATGACGCCACCCTGGCCACCCTGCCTTCGGGGATCTCCCGTTCGGGCGGCACTCTGACCTGGTCGGTGCCCGACGTTGCTGTGGGCGGGACGGCGACGGTCAGTTACACCGCGACCGTGGACGAGCTGGGTGCGACGCTGACGAACGTGGCGGCACCGGCCAGCAACGGCGGCACCTGCCTGGACTGCTCGACCACCTCGACCACCCCGTCGTGGACCCTGGCGAAGACCAGCGACGCTGACGGCACGACGGTGGCGCCGGGCGCGGTCGTGCGTTACTCGCTGACCGTGACGAACACCGGACCGGCGACGCTGCACGGCGCGACCGTGTCCGATGACTTGTCCGATGTCCTGGACGATGCGACCCTGGGCACCCTGCCCGGCGTCGCGTCCGTCGATGGCACCACGCTCACGTGGACGGTCCACGACGTCGCGGCCGGCAGCTCAGTGACGCTGGACTACTCGGTCACCGTCAACGCCAACGCGAATGGTGTGACGCTGAAGAACACGGCGACCCCGACCTCGGTCGGCGGCGAGTGCGCCTCGGCGTCAGCGTGCAGCACGACTACCCACACGGGTGCGTGGACCTTGTCGAAGTCCTCGGATGCTCCGGCGGTCGTGAAGCCGGGTGACGTGATCACTTACACCCTGACCGCGACGAACACCTCCGACGGTGTCGTCTCCGGGGTCGCGGCGACCGACGACCTGTCCGACGTCCTGGACGACGCGACGGTCACGGCGACGGCGGCCGGGCTCAGCCTGGCGGGCGACACCCTGACCTGGGTGATCCCCACCCTGAACGCCGGCGAGCACGCGACGGTCAGCTACACCGCGACGGTGACCGCTGACGGTTCGACGCTGACGAACACGGTGACCCCGGTCGGTACCGGGGGCTCGTGCACGACCTGCTCGACCACCTCCTACACCCCGTCGTGGACGCTGGCGAAGACCTCGGATCCGGCGGACGGCTCGGTGGTGAACCCGGGCGACACCGTCACCTACACGCTCACCGTGGTGAACACCGGGCCGATCGCGCTGACCGGTGTCACGGTGTCCGACGACCTGTCGGATCTGATCGACGACGCCACCCTCGGTAACCTGCCGGCAGGACTGACCCGTTCGGGCGATGCGCTGACGTGGTCGGTGCCGGACGTTGCTGTGGGCGGCACGGCGACGATCAGCTACACCGCGACCGTGGACGAGCTCGGTGCGACGCTGACGAACGTGGCCTCCCCGAACAGCAACGGCGGCACCTGCCTCGACTGCTCGACGACCTCGACGACCCCGTCGTGGACGCTGGCCAAGACGAGCAACGCCAATGGCACGACGGTGGCCCCGGGGGCGGTCGTCGGTTACACGCTGACCGTCACCAACACGGGTCCGGCGACGCTGACCGGTGCGACGGTCTCCGACGACCTGTCCGATGTGCTGGACGATGCGACCCTGGGCACCCTGCCCGCCGGTGCGTCGGTGGACGGCACCACGCTGACCTGGCTGGTGCCCGACGTGGCTGCGGGCGCGACGGTGACGCTCGATTACGCGGTGACGGTGAACGCCGGCGCCACGGGTGCGACGTTGAAGAACACGGCCGCGCCGACCTCGGTGGGTGGCGAGTGTGACGTGTGCAGCACGACGACCCACACGGGTGCCTGGACTCTCTCGAAGTCCTCGGATGCGCCGGCGGTGGTGAAGCCGGGTGATGTGATCACTTACACCCTGACCGCGACGAACACCTCCGACGGTGTCGTGTCCGGGGTTTCGGCGACCGACGACCTGTCCGACGTCCTCGATGACGCGACGGTCAAGGCGACGGCGGCCGGCCTCAGCCTGGACGGCTCGACGCTGACCTGGGTCATCCCGACCCTCAACGCCGGTGAGCACGCGACCGTGACCTACACCGCGACGGTGACCGCCGACGGCGCGACACTCACCAACACGGTCGCCCCGGTCGGCACCGGCGGCGCCTGCACGGTGTGCTCGACCACCTCCTACACGCCGTCCTGGACGCTGGCGAAGACCTCGGATCCGGCGGACGGCTCGGTCGTGAACCCGGGTGACACCGTCACCTACACGCTGACCGTGGTGAACATCGGGCCGGTCGCGCTGACCGGTGCCGAGGTGTCCGACGACCTGTCCGACCTCGTGGACGACGCCACCCTCGGTAACCTGCCGGCTGGCCTCACCCGCTCGGGCGATGCGCTGACGTGGTCGGTGCCGGACGTGGCTGTCGGCGGCACGGCGACGGTCAGCTACACCGCGACCGTGGACGAGCTCGGCGCGACGCTCACCAACGTGGCCGCGCCGAACAGCAACGGCGGCACCTGCCTGGACTGCTCGACGACCTCGACCACCCCGTCCTGGAGGCTGGCCAAGACGAGCAACGCTGACGGCACGACGGTGGCACCGGGCGCGGTCGTGGGCTACACGCTGACCGTGACGAACACGGGCCCGGCCACGCTGACTGGTGCGACCGTGTCCGACGACCTGTCCGATGTCCTGGACGACGCGACCCTGGGCGCGCTGCCGGCGGGCGCGTCGGTGGACGGCACGACGTTGACCTGGCTGGTCCCGGACGTGGCTGCTGGTGCGAAGGTCACGCTGGACTACTCGGTCACGGTGAACGCGAACGCGATCGGTGTGACGCTGAAGAACGTGGTCGCCCCGACCTCGGTCGGTGGCGAGTGTGACGTGTGCAGCACGACGACCCATACCGGTGCGTGGACGCTGGCCAAGTCGTCGGATGCGCCGGCGGTGGTGAAGCCGGGTGATGTGATCACCTACACGCTGACCGCGACGAACACCTCTGTCGGTGTGGTGTCCGGCGTGAAGGCGACCGATGACCTGTCCGACGTCCTCGACGACGCGACCGTCAGTGCGACGGCGGCCGGGCTGAGCCTGGACGGTTCGACGCTGACGTGGGTGATCCCGTCCCTGAACGCGGGTGAGCACGCGTCCGTTTCGTACACCGCGACGGTGGCCGCTGACGGGGCAACCCTGACGAACACGGTGACCCCGGTCGGCACCGGCGGCGCGTGCACGACCTGCTCGACGACGTCCTACACGCCGTCCTGGACGCTGGCGAAGAGCTCGGATCCGGTCGACGGTTCGGTCGTGAACCCCGGTGACACCGTCACCTACACCCTGACCGTGGTGAACACCGGTCCGGTCACGCTGACCGGTGTCACGGTGTCCGACGACGTCTCGGATCTGATCGATGACGCCACGCTGGGCACCCTGCCTTCGGGGATCTCCCGTTCGGGCGGCGCCCTGACCTGGTCGGTGCCGGACGTGGCCGTCGGCGGGACCGCGACGATCAGTTACACCGCGACCGTGGACGAGCTCGGTGCGACGCTGACGAACGTGGCGGCACCGGCGACGAACGGCGGCACCTGCCTGGACTGCTCGACGACCTCGACGACCCCGTCGTGGACGCTGGCCAAGACGAGTAACGCCGACGGCACGACGGTGGCCCCCGGTGCGGTCGTGGGCTACACCCTGACCGTCACCAACACCGGGCCGGCCACGCTGACCGGTGCGACGGTGTCCGATGACCTGTCCGATGTGCTGGACGACGCGGCCCTGGGCACGCTGCCCGCCGGTGCGACCGTGGACGGCACCACGCTCACGTGGGCGGTCCCCGATGTGGCTGCTGGTGCGACGGTGTCCCTCGACTACTCGGTCACCGTGAACGCGAACGCGACCGGTGTGACCCTGAAGAACGTGGCCTCGCCGACCTCGGTCGGCGGCCAGTGCGCCGACGAGTGCAGCACCACCAGCCACACCGGTGCGTGGACGCTGTCGAAGAGCTCGGATGCGCCGGCGGTGGTGAAGCCGGGTGATGTGATCACCTACACCCTGACCGCGACGAACACCTCCGACGGCGTGGTGTCCGGGGTTTCGGCGACCGACGACCTGTCCAACGTCCTCGACGACGCCACGGTGTCGGCGAGGGCGGCCGGGCTGAGCCTGGACGGCGACACCCTGACCTGGGTGATCCCCACCCTGAACGCGGGCGAGCACGCGTCCGTGTCGTACACCGCGACGGTGACCGCCGACGGCGCGACACTCACCAACACGGTCGCCCCGGTCGGCACCGGCGGCGCCTGCACGACCTGCACGACCACCTCCTACACCCCGTCCTGGACCCTGGCCAAGACCAGCGACCAGACCGGGAACGACTCCCTGCAGCCGGGCGACACCATCACCTACACGCTGACGGTGGTCAACACCGGCCCGATCGCGCTGACCGGTGCTGAGGTCAGCGACGACGTGTCCGACGTCGTGGACGACGCCACCCTCGGTGACCTGCCGGCCGACCTCACCCGTTCCGCCGAAACGCTCACCTGGTCGGTGCCCACCGTGCCCGTCGGCGGCACGGCGTCCGTCCGGTACACCGCCGTCGTGACCGCGTCCGGTGCGCAGCTGACGAACGTCGCGTCCCCGACCACCAACGGCGGCACCTGCCTGGACTGCTCCACCACGTCCTGGTCGCCGAAGTGGACGCTGGCCAAGACCAGCGATGTCGCCGATGGCGCCGTCGTGAAGCCCGGCGACACCATCAACTACACGCTGACCGTCACCAACGAGGGCCTCACGACGCTGGTCGGTGCCACGGTGACCGACGACCTGTCCGACGTCCTCGACGACGCCGAGCTGGACGCGGTGCCAGCGGGCGCGAGCATCGACGGCGCCACGCTCACCTGGGCCGTCCCCGACCTGGCCGTCGGCGGCACCGCCGAGCTGACCTACCAGGTGACCCTCGCCGACGACGCACGTGGGGCCACCGTCCGCAACGCTGCCACCCCGGCCTCGCTCGGCGGCGAGTGCGCCGAGTCGTGCACGACCACCGCCTACACGACCGCCTGGACGCTGTCGAAGACCAGCGACCCGGGCAGCGGCGCCACGGTGGTGCCCGGTGACGAGATCACCTACACGCTGACCGTGACCAACACCGGCCCGGTCGTGCTGAGCGGCACCCAGGTGCACGACAACATGTCCGACCTGCTGGACGACGCGACCCTGGTCGGTGCCCTGCCCGCTGGCGCCACGCTGGCCGACGACCAGCTCACCTGGGACGTCCCCGACGTGGCGGTCGGCGGCACGGCGCAGGTGAGCTACACCGTCCGGGTGAACGCGGGCGCCTACGGGCACACGCTCGGCAACGTGGCGTACGGCGAGGGCGCGGTGTCCTGCGCGGTCGGCGGCCCCCTGGGCACCGACGGTGCACTGGGCGACTGCGCGACCGAGCACTTCAGCCCGGCCTGGACGCTGTCGAAGACGTCCACCCCCGGCAGCGGGACGACCGTGGTGCCCGGCGACGACGTCACCTACACGCTGCACGTGCGGAACACGTCCAGGGCGCAGGTGCGCGGCGCCGTCGTGACCGACGACCTGAGCGACGTCCTGGCCTACGCCGCGCTCGCCGGACTCCCGGACGGTGCCACGCTCACCGGGACGGTGCTCACCTGGGCCGTCCCGACGCTCGCGCCGGGCGAGGAGGCGACCCTGGTGTACACGGTGACGGTGGACGACGACGCGTACAACGCGACGTTCACCAACACCGCCGTCCCGGGCGACCCGGGAGGGTCGTGCCCCGACACCTGCACCGCGGTGCTCGTGACCTCCAAGGCCGTGGTGGACCCGACCGACGACAACGACAGCGGCAGCAATGGCACCACGAGCGGCGAGCTGGCCTTCACCGGTAGCGACCTCGGCCTGCTCGGCGTCGCCGGCGTGGCGCTGGCCGTCGGTGCCGGCCTGCTGGTCCTGGGCCGCAGGCGCTCCGCCGAGGAGGACTGACCCCACACCGGGGACGGTTCCTGATTCGGTCCGGGACCGCATTGGGGACGGATCCTGACCCGGCCCTGCCGGTGGGTCGCCGGGTGGCGTTGGGGTGGACGGTGCGTCAGGTCAGCGCGGCGACGAGACCGTCCGCCAGCGCCTGGGCAGCCTTCGCACGGAAGGACGGCGAGCCGAGCAGCGCCGCATCGGTGGCGTTGCGCATGTTGCCCATCTCGAGCATCACAGCGGGACGCTTCGACAGGTTGAGCGTCCCGAGGTCGGACCGGAAGCTGAGCGCGGTGCCCTTGCCGACGTAGGTCGAGCGGGGCATCGAGGTCCGGGTCTCGAGGGCGTTGCGCAGCTCGCGGGCGAGGGCGCCGGACGCCTTCTCCACTGCGGCGCCGCCGACCATGGTGGTGCTCACGATCACATGGAAGCCGCGCGCACCCCTGGCGAAGCTGCCGTCGGCGTGGATCGACACCAGCGCGTCCGCCTTCTCGGTGTTCGCGAGCCGCGAGCGCAGGTTCACGCACGGCCCCTCGCCGTGGTCGTTCGACCGGGTCAACAGCACCCTCGCCCCGCGAGCGCGCAGCACCTTGGCCAGCGCCTTGGCCTGCGCCCAGGCGTAGGCGTGCTCGGAGTAGCCGGCGTTGCTCGCGGTGCCGGAGGAGTTGCAGGCCTTGGTGCGTCCGTTGCCGCTGGGAACCTTCCTGAGCTCGCGCCTGGTCCAGACGCCGTTGTGGCCGGGGTCGATGACGATCGTCCGTCCGGCCAGCGGTTTCGCGACGGACGTCGCCGAGGCGGACGGGGTGGGCGCCGCCGCTTTCGGGGTGGGTTCGGGTGTCGCGGCCGCTGACGGTGACGGAGCGGACGTCGCGCTGTCCGCAGCCGGCACCACGACCGAGGACGCGGACGGGGCGGGCGCCGGCCCGACGCAGCTGACCAGTGTCGTGGCGAGAGCCACGAGCACGGCAGTCGTGAGGGGCCCGGTTCGCACCCGTCGACGATAGTCGCTCGCCTGAACGGAAAGGGGACGGTTCCTATCTCGGTCCGGGACCGAGATAGGAACCGTCCCCGATTCGGTCCGGGACCGGATTGGGAACCGTCCCCGATTCGGTCCGGTGGCAATCTCACCCCTTGCCGCGCGCGACTGATCGGATCGAGTCTGGGGCCAAGCGCTTTTCGCGCGGGCGGGGTCCGACCAGCGGCCGACACCCCTCCCGACCTGCCAGGGCGTCCGGCGGTCCCCAGCCTCCGGGTCCCCTGGCAGGTCGGTGAGCCGCCACGAACGGTGAATTCAAGAGCGCCCCGGACGCCGGGTGATACCTCGCGGCCGGTGGCAATTGGTGGCTCTGTGCACACTGTTCGACCGCCGGGCAGAATTCCGGCGGGGAGGGGAGATGCTGGAGCAGCGGGGGGTTGCGACCGGCTTCGATCAGCTGCGGCGCTACGCCGTGGACAGCATCGAGAGCGGTGACTTTGCGGCGGCCGACACCGCCTATGACGAATTGCACCGGCGCGGGGGCCTGAGCCAGGCGGACGCCGGCAACTGGCTCCGCGCCCTCAGCTCGCTCGGCGTCCGTCGCCAGCACCCGAGCCTGCGCGAACTCGTGGAGAGCTTCCCCGACGACCAGGACATCCTGGAGTTCGTCGCCGCAGAGCTGTGGCAGCGCGCGGAGAGCCGAGCCGAGCAGGCCGGGGTCGAGGACGACGACGAGCTGGCCGCCCAGGCGTGGACGGCGGCCCTGCGAATGGCCGGCCCGGTGCCCGAGACGGACGCGGACGGCGTGCGCCTGATCAGCCTGCTCGACCGGTTCTTCGCTGCCGGACGCCGCCAGCGCACCCCGGTGGGCAGCTATCCGGAGTTCGAGCAGGCGCTGTACCGGTTCGCCGCCGCCGGTCCGGAATCCACCCTGCGTGCCGCCGACCTGCTCGCCGCCGAGAGCCCGATGCTGGCACTCGAGCTGGTCGCGAACCTCGAACAGACCGCGGCCTCGGTGCTGGTGCGAGCGGTCGCGTCCGCCGAGCTGGACGACTTCGCGGCCGCGTCCCGACTGTTCGACGAGCTCGGCGTCCGCTTCGGGTTCCTGGTGACCGACCTGGACGTCGAGGACCGCTCCCGCTGGATCCAGGCGATGACCGACGTCGGCCGGTTCGGCGAGGCCGAGGAGGCCTGCCTGGCCACGATCGCAGCCATCGAGGGCACCCCCGGCGGTTGGCTGACTCCGGGCGTCGGCCCCGACTCCTACGTGCACTGGCGCCACGTCTACCGGCTGCTGGCCTACCGCCTGGCCGCCCAGCAGGGCCACTACCGGGCCGCGTGGGACCACTTGCGCAAAGCGGTCGAGGTGGACGACACCGGGTTGCCGGACGAGTTGCGCCGCTCGATCCTGCGCGTCCGGGTGCTGCTCGCCGACCGTCCGATGGCGCTGTCGATCCTGGAGGAACTGCGCGCCCTCGACACCCCCGACGCCTACAACACCGCCTACGTCGAGGCCTGCCTGTGGGCCGGCAACCAGTGGGGGACGCCGGTCTCGGAGGGCCGGCTGCTGGAGCCGGACAGCCCGTTCGCCGGCATCCGCTACGCCGGACAGGCCGCCGCCCGATCCCTGCTCGCCCAGGCCGGCCCCGAGGTGGACGGCCGGCAGCTCGTCCGGCTGGCGCTGCTGGCCGGGGACGACGACCGCGCGGCAGCGATGCTGGCGGCCGAGCCGCTGACGCCCGCCGACCCGTGGTCGGTGCAGGTGCTGGGCGCGATGCTCGCATTGCGGCTGGGCGACGACGCCGGCGCGGACGCCCTGCTCGACCAGGTGCTGCCGCTGCGGCGCCACGACCTCGACCTGCGGGTGCTGGACGCCCAGGCCGCGCTGATCGCGGGCCGCTACAAGGACGCGCTGCGCGAGGCGATGGCGATCACCGACAGCGTCGGCGAACACATCCTCGCGCGAACGATCCAGGCCGAGAGCGAGTTCGAGGCCGCGCTGGCGATGGCCCAGGACAGCGAGGGCAACACCGGCTCGGTCGAGAACGCCCAACAGCTGATGGTGGCCGTCGCCGACTACCGGATGGCCGCCGACCTGCACCGCGACACCAAGGACTACCTGGAGACCGGCGTGGCGGCCAAGGGCGGACGGATCGGTTCCGAACCGTTGGCGCCCCGGCTGTTCAGCGAGGTGTGCCGTCGGGGGTTGCACGCGGCGATCCTCGCCCAGGAGGCGCTCGACCGGCTCGGGCTCAAGGGCGACGCGCAGCTCGTCGACGACGCCCAGGACCTGATCCAGCACCTGCGCTCGGTCACCCGTCCCTGCTGCCGGCGGCGCGGGACGCGCTGGCAGCGGCTGCTGCACCAGGTGCGCCACCTGCCCGACCGGGACGAGGCGTCCCGGCTGGCGCTGCTGATGATCGCCTACCGCTGGGCGAGCTGGCGCAAACGCATCCAGAACGGCCTGTTCCTGCTGGTCGGCGCCGTGATCTGCTGGCTGGGCCTTACCGGTGCGCTGCCGGGGCCGGAGTCCGACACGGTACGGGTCATGGTGGTCGGGGTCGGCGTCCTGCTGCTGCTGATGCCGTTCGCACGGAGCCTGAAGGTGGGGGTGGTCGAGCTCAGCCGGGACGCCGACGCCGCCCCGTTGTCCGGACGGTCCAAGTCGCTGCGCACCAGCCGGCTGCTGCTGCGCGCCAACCACCTCGGCACCTTCGCGCCGCCCGCGCCGCCGGAGAAGGGACACCGCGCCCACGCCAAGTCGCGCGAGCAGACCGCGTCCACGTCCGCTGCCTGAACGGAAAGGGGACAGCCCCCGAAACGAAAGGGGACAGTCCCCTTTCGTTTCACCCCACGGCGAGCAGCCGTCGCTTCTCGGCCTCGGGCAGGAAGGACGCCTCGATGCTGTTGCGCGACAGGGTCGCGACCTGCTCGGGCGTGACGCCCAGCCCGCGGACGGCGGACAGCACGGTGTCGAGGTAGCCGCCGAAGTACGCCGGGTCGTCGGAGTTCACGCAGACCGCCAGCCCGGCGTCCAGCATCGCCGGCAGCGGGTGCTCGGACAGGCTCGGGACGGCGTGCAGAACCACGTTCGACACCGGGCACACCGTGAGCGGGACGCGGTGCTCGGCCAGGTGGGCCACCAATGCGGGGTCGGCCATCGCGTTGATGCCGTGGTCGACGCGCTCGGCCCCCAGTTCCCGCAGCACCTCCCACACGTACTCCGGCCCGCCCTCCTCGCCGGCGTGCGCGACCGTGTGCAGCCCGTCCGCCCGGGCCCGGTCGTACAGGTCGGCGAACGGCGCCGCCGGGAACCCGACCTCGGACGAGCACAGTCCGACGCCCAGCAGCTCAACGCCGGTGGCCAGCGCGCTGTCGTAGGCCGCGACGGCGTCCTCGGCGCTGAGGTGCCGCAGGAAGCTCAGGATCAGTCCGGAACTGACCCCGTGGTCGGCCTCGGAGCGGGCGAGCGCGTCCGCCACCCCGGCCAGCACCACCGGAGCCGGGACACCGCGCGCGGTGTGCGCCTGCAGGTCGCAGAAGATCTCCGCGCGCACCACCCCGGCCCGCGCCGCCCTGGCCAGGTAGGCGTCGGTCAGCTCGGCGAAGTCGGCCTCGGTGCGCAGCACCGCGATGTTCGCGTAGTACAGGTCCAGGAACTCCTGCAGGCAGCGGTAGGAGAGGCGTCCGCGCAGGTCGTCCTCGTCACGCCACGGCAGCCGGACGCGGTTGCGCTCGGCCAGGTCGAAGACCATGTCGGGCTCGAGGGTGCCCTCGAGGTGCAGGTGGAGCTCGGCGAACGGCAGCATCAGACGTGGTGCATCTCGATGCCGAGCTGCTCGGCGTCCAGCTGGGTCAGAGCGGCGGAGAGCATGGCTGAAGGGTAGGTGCCGACGTCGCGCAAGGCGAGCAGCTCGTCGCGCTGGACGGCGATCATGTCGAGCCGCAGCTGGCGGAAGGTGGCCATCCGCTCCCCGGCCGCCGCGGTGTCGGGACGGAAGTCGTCCTCGGCGTCCGGCGTGCGGGTGAGCCGGGTCTTCAGCTGTTCGACGAGCTCGGACGGGTACGCGTCCAGCTTGTCGGCGAGCCGGGTCATCGCGGCCGACCGGAGTTCGGCCTGCAGCTCGGCCCACTTCACGGGATCGCTGTCGCCGCCGCGGGCGTTCAACCCCAGCACCTTGGCGACCGAGCCCAGCGTGAGGCCCTGGATCAGCAGGCTTCCCACCGCCACCAACGTGGCCGAGAGCACCAGCAGCGAGCGGTGCGGGGTGTCCGCGGGCAGGGTCTGGGACGCGGCGATCGTGACCGCACCCCGCATGCCGGCCCACACCAGGATCACGCCCTCCCGCCACCCGAACTGCTCGGCGGCCAGGTAGTCGATGTCAGCCAGCCGCCGTTCGACCACCTGCTGCCAGCGTCCGATCCGGGCCTCGGTGGAGGCGCCGCCGGCGTTGGCCTCCCGCTCCAGCCGGCGGACCTTCCGCCTGGCCCTGCCGGTCGAGGCGCCCCGGCGGTCGGCGGCGGTCGGCACCTGGCCGTCCGCGAGCTTGTCCTGGAGCTGGGTGAGCTTCTCGCGCACCGCGGACGTCCGCCGGTTGCGCCGGGCCAGCAGCCACACCGACCAGGCCACGAACCCCGCCCGGATGGCGATCGCGAGCGTGGCCGTCACCACGGCCACCACGATGGCCAGGCCGAGGCTGCCGCCCTGCTCGATCAGGTCGTCGGCGAGGGTGCGCGCCTCCAGGCCCACCAGCAGGAACACCGCGCTCTCCAGCAGCAGTTCGACCGTCCGCCACACCGCCCGCTCGGCCAGCCGGTCCTGCGCACCCATGCTGCGGGGCGCGCCGTAGCCGGTGACGATGCCGGCGGTGACGGCCGCCACCAGGCCGGACGCGCCCAGTTCCTCGGCGGGTACGTAGGCGATGAAGGGGACGACCAGCGACAGGGCCACGTTGCTGCTGACCTGCGTGATCCGGGACCGGACGGCGAGGTGCAGCTTGCCGACGAGGAAGCCGATGACGACTGCCGCGACGACCGCCCAGAGGAAGTCCAGCCCCACCTGCCACACCGAGATGCTGACCCCGACAGCCGCGACAGCGGAGCGCAGCAGCACCAGGGCGGACGCGTCGTTGAGCATGCTCTCGCCGTCCAGCACCGTGACCAGCCGGGGTGCCACGCCGGCCTGGCGGACGATGCTGGTCGCGACCGCGTCCGTGGGGCTGATGATCGCGCCGAGCGCGACCCCGATGCCGATCGGCAGGCCGGGCACGAGCCAGGTGGCGATCACCCCGATCGTCACGGCCGACACCACGACCAGGACGACCGAGAACGTCGAGATCAGCCGGAAGTCACGCCGGAACTCCATCGTCGGGGTGTTGACCGCCGCCGAGTACAGCAGCGGGGGCAGGACGCCGCCGAGGATGAGCTCGGGCGGCACCGTCACCCGGTCGATGAACGGCAGCAGGCTGGCCGCCAGCCCCAGGGCCACCAGCAGCAGGGGAGCCGCCACGCCCAACCGCGGGGCGAGCGCGGTCACGGCGACCACCACGACGACGCCGACGATCGCCACCAGTTCGAGGGTCATGCGTCATCCTCCCGTCCTGTCGGCTGGACTCGCCACCCGCGTCCCGCCGGTTCGCTCCCGAATTGTCCCCTCGCCACCGGAATTCCGGTGGCGAGGGGACAATTCGGTGGCGAAGTCAGCCGAGGCGGGTCTCGGGCTCATCGGCCAGCGCGACCCGGACCTGCTCGGTGTGTCGCGGCGACATGGACGGCATCGCGTCGACTCCGAAGAACGCGGCCTCGCTGGCCTCGCCGTCGGCGGGGTAGGGGACGCCGCTGAGCCAGCGGCACCGGAACACGTGGTCGATGTACTGGGTCTCGTCGCCGTTGCCGTAGGTGATCACATCGCTCACGGTCAGCCAGACCAGGCGCTCCACCTCGGCGATCACGTCGGCCTCCTCGGCGACCTCCCGGACGGCGGTCAGGTGCGGCTGCTCGCCCGGGTCGACGATGCCGGCCACCGGCGTCCACTCCCCGTTGTCGGCCCGCCGCACCAGCAGCACCTCCTCGCCCTCGGTACCGTCCCGTACCACCACAGCGGTCGCACCGGACAGCCACAACCGGGTGGTGCCGACCTTCTCGCGCAGGGCGAGGATGAACTCGGGTGTGGGCACGCGGCGAGCCTACCGATCAGTGGACGCCGGGTGCGCCGTGCGGGGCGTCCGGTTGGTCCTCCGGCTTGCGCAGGAACAGGGTCGCGGCGATCCCGAGCAGCCAGATCAGGCCGACGGTGAGGAAGGCCGTGCGCGCGCCCGCCGCCATCGCCTTCTCCGCGCCGGTACCCGCCGGCTGACGGGAGGAGACCGTGGACATCACGGTGACGAACAGCGCCGTCCCGGCCGCGCCGGCGACCTGCTGGACGGTGCCGACCATCGCCGAGCCGTGCCCGTACAGGTGCGGCGGCAGCGAGCCCAGCGAGATCGTGAACAGCGGGGTGAACATGAACGCCAACCCCACGCTCATCAGGATGTGGGCCACCAGCAGCTGCCAGGTCGGCGTGGTGACCGCCAGCTGGGAGAGCAGCGCGAAGGACGCCAGCACCGCCAGCGACCCCGGCACCATCAGCCACCGCGGGCCCACCATGTCGTACAACCGCCCGACCACCGGTCCGAGCAGGCCGGTCAGCAGGGCGCCCGGGAGCAACAGCAGCCCGACCGACAACGGCTCGGCATGCATCACGGTCTGGAGGATCAGCGGCAGGGCGATGATCGTGCCGAACAGCACCGCCATCGCGATGGCCATGACGCCGACGGCGGTGGCGAAGATCGGGTGGCTGAACGTGCGCAGGTCGAGCAGCGCGGAGTCGGTGCGCTGCAGCACCAGTTGGCGCCACACGAACAGCGCCAGCGACACCGCACCGACGGCCAGGGACACCTCGAGCATCGCGCCGGCGGTGGGGCTGCCGACGAGGCTGAGCCCGTAGACCAGGCCGCCGAACCCGAACGCGGCGAGCGGCACGCTGAGCGCGTCCAGCTTCACCTTCACCGGTTCGTTGAGGTTGGGCACGCGGCGCCACCCGATCAGCAGCACGGTGAGCGCGATCGGCAGCACGAGGACGAACACGAACCGCCACGGCAGGTACTGCAGGATGATGCCCGACATCGTCGGGCCGATCGCGGGAGCCGCCGAGATCACCAGGCTGATCGTGCCCATGATCCGTCCGCGCCGGCTGGGCGGCACCAGCTCCATCACCGTCGTCATCAGCAGCGGCATCATGATCGCCGTGCCGCTGGCCTGCACGAGCCGTCCGGCCAGCAGGCTCGGGAACGTCCAGCTGAGCGCGGCCACCAGCGTGCCGATGCTGAACAGCGACATGGCCAGCGCGAACACCGTCCGGGTCGGCCAGCGTTCCATCACCCAGCCGGTGATCGGGATGACCACGGCCATCGTCAGCATGAAGCCGGTGGTCAGCCACTGGGCGGTGCGCTCGTCGATGGACAGATCCGTCATGATCCGCGACAGCGCCACGTTGAGGGCGGTCTCGTTGAGGATCACGACGAACGCGCCCACCAGCAGCACGGCCAGCACCTGCACGGCGTGCGGCGGCAGTTGGTCGGCCGGTGAGGTCTGGAGGTCTTCCTGCGCGGCGGTCATCAGCACGTCTTCCTGATCGGGTCGTTCGGGTGGACGGCGCCATCGCCGAGAGTCGGTGCAAACGTCGGAACAAAGCCAAGCCGGCCCGGAATTATTCCGGGCCGGCCGAGGCTTGTCCTTCGTCCGGAGCGACGTCCCCCGAGTCCCACGGTCCCCCAACCGAGAAACCCCATCGCCAACCTGGTCGAAGCCTGCCGTTGTGCGCGGATAGCCGGTTGATTCGGAGGACATCGAGACGTCTCGCTGAGCGGCGGCTCTTGAGGCCAGTCAAACGCGCCGTGCGCCCTGAGGCGGGTCTCGGATCCATTCCCTGCACTCGCCCCCCGGTTCGTGCGGGATCCGAAGGCTATCCAGCGGCAGTTGCCTCCCCCTGGTGCAATTCACCATAGGCCCTCCCGGACAGGACGAGTCCGGAAATCACGTCGTAGAATTGCCCATCGTCATCCGAGGGTGCCGCGAACGCCGGATGAGCAGGGGTGATGGACGCCTCCGCGCCGCTCGGAGCGCCGTCCGAGCGCTGTGGCCGCGTCCTGCGGAAGGGCGATTGCATTCACCATTACCCCGGCGGATCGGTCGCGTCCGCACCTCGCGCCGGCGTCCTAGCGGTGGGTGGACGGCAGCGGCAACGTGACCGGCGGCAGACCCTTGCGGGTCGGCACCGACACGGTGTCGGCGCTGCTGTCGCTGGTGGTGGTGGACGACGTCGTGCTCCGCGAGGAGGACGACGTCTTCTTCTTCTCCGCCGTCGTGGTGTCGTCGTCGTCGGTGGAGGAGGGCGGCTCGGAGCCGTCCGGGTCGACCGTGAACGGCTGCACGTCGCCGGTGCAGACGGTTTCGGCGGTGCCGGCGGGAATGGCGCCGGTCAGCAGGTAGGTGTCGACCGTGTCGGTGACGCAGTCGGACGTGCCGTAGGCGGTGTGGCCCCAGGAGTCGCTGCGCAGCAGGACGCTGTTCGGCATCAGCACCGAGGCCTGCACCGCGCCCGCGTAGTTCGTGGCCGGGTCGTGGTAGTTGCCCACGATCAGCACCGGGGCGACGGTGGTGCGGCTGTAGGTGCCGTGGTAGGCGTCCTCGTCCTTGGCCTTCCACGAACTGGTGGCGCACTGCACGTCCGACCAGCCCCACAGCTGGCCGAAGTGCGGCGCCCGGGAGTTCGACTTCGTGGTGGCGAGCACCCACGAGTTGGCGCTGGACGGCTGGTAGGCGTCGGTGCAGAGCACCCCGGAGTAGGCCTCCAGCGAGTTGTCGTAGCCCACCTCGTACGACGCCAGCTTGCGGTGGAACGCCCGGACCAGGCTCGCCGCCTGCTCGGACGCCTCGCTGCCGGTGGTGGTCTCGGTGCCGTCGTCGATCATCTGCTTCAGCGCCGCGACGACCTGGGCCACGTAGTCCATGCCCTCGGGGTAGTACAGCAGCGTGTGCACGTCGGAGATCAGGTCGGTGTAGCTGTAGTCGTAGCCCGTGGCGTCGTCGCCGATGTGCAGCGACTTCGTCTTCAGCTTGGCCGCGACCGCGTCGAAGTCGGCCTGCGGGTCCGACAGTGGGCAGTAGCCCTCAGGAGCCTCCGCGCAGGCCTTGAGCCCGGCCACCAGGGCGTTCCAGCTGGCCTCGCCGGCCTTGCCGCGGATGCTGGCGGGCACGGAGTTCGTCACCGTGGTGCCGGCCCACGCGACCGGGTCGACGACACCGTCGATCGCGATCGACCGGAAGCGGTCGGGGAACAGGTTCGCGTACACCTCTCCGAGGTAGGAGCCGTAGGAGAACCCGAGGAAGTTCAGCTTCTTGTCACCGACGGCGCGGCGCAGGACGTCCATGTCGCGGGCGACCTCGGCGGTCGACATCGCGGAGGCCAGCTTGACCCCGTACTTCGAACAGGCGGACGCGAGCTTGGCCGCGGCCGAGATGAAGGCGCTCTGCTGGGTGGAGGTCGGGAACGACCCGCCGAGGCCGGACAGCGCCACGGCCTGCTTGGTCGTGCTGGAGAAGCAGTTCACCGTGGTGGACCGGTTGGTGCCGCGGGGGTCGAAGCCGACGATGTCGAAGCGGTCGAGCACCGACTGGGACAGGAAGCTGGTGGCGCCCTCGGCCATGTCGACGCCGGAGCCGCCCGGTCCGCCCGGGTTGAGGAACAGCGTACCGATCTTGTGCGCGGGGTCGGCGGCCGGCACCTTGAACAGCGCGATCTTCACCGTCGACCCGGTGGGCTTGTCGTAGTCCAGCGGCACCTTCACCGAGCCGGTGTAGCCGCCGTTGGCCTCGTCCTCGACCCAGGTGATCCTGGGCGTCTTCACCCGGTCGACACGGCGCGCTTCGGTGGTGCTGGTCTTGTCCGCGGCCTGCGCAGGGGTCGCCGTCATCACGGCGAGCGGCAGCGTCACGCTCGCCGCAAGCATCGCGAAGCCCCAAACTCGGGGGGACGGGAAGACGGCCATGCTTTCCCTTTGTTGAGAACCCGGGCGCCGCCAATATACCGTCCGTCCCGCGGAAGGACAGGTCTTGTCCCCCAAAGGGGTGACAGTACGAAGGGCGGGTCGAGACTCAGACCAGATAGTTGTCGATCCGCACCAATTCCGAGGGGTCGAGTTCGAGGTCGGCGGCGAGGGCCGAGTCGGTGATCGAGGACGGCCGGGACGCGCCGGGAATCGGGATCACCACGGGCGCCAGCGCCAGTTCCCACGCCAGCACGACCTGGTAGGGCGACACCTCCCGGGCGCGCGCGATCTCCGACATCGCGCTCTGGGTGGCACCGACCTGGGAGGCCCGGCCGATGCCGCCGAGCGGGCTCCAGGGCAGGAACGCCAGCCCCAGCTCCGCGCAGTGCTCGAGCTCGGCCATCGCGGACGTGTGCTGCGGGCTGAAGCGGTTCTGCACCGAGACCAGGCGCTCGCCGAGGATGCTGCGGGCCAGGTCGATCTGCTCGACCGAGGCGTTGGAGATGCCGGCCATCTCGATCACGCCCTCGTCCAGCAGCTCGGCCAGCGCACCGACGGAGTCGGCGTAGGGCACGGCCGGGTCGGGGCGGTGGAACTGGTACAGGCCGATCGCCGCCACGCCGAGGCGGGCGGCGGACGCCTTCGCGGCGCCCTTCAGGTAGGCGGGATCGCCGTTGACCGTCCAGGCGCCGCCCGGACGCAGGTGGCCGCCCTTGGTGGCGACCAGGACGTGGCTGGTGTCGGCGCCGTAGGTGCGCAGGGCCTCGGCGATCAGCAGCTCGTTGTGGCCCACCTCGCTGTCGTCCAGGCAGTAGGCGTCGGCGGTGTCGATCAGGGTGACCCCGGCGTCCAGCGCCGCGTGGATGGTGGCGAGCGCCTGCTCGCGGTCGGGCCGGCCGGCGACCGACATGGGCATCGCGCCCAGACCGATCGCGCTCACCTGACGGTTTCCGATGCTGCGGTTCTGCATGATCCTCCTCGGTGACTCCCTCACGGTACGGCCTGCGCCGGACACGCTCGGACGATTCGCTGAAACTGGGCGCTGGGCCGTCCCCGGCGCTCCCGGGCGCTCAGGCCCCGGCGGACGCCGCGGCGCCGGCGAGCGTCCGGCCCCAGGCGGTCGCTCGGCCGAGCTCGCCGTCCGCCAGCGGACCCTCCATACCGGTGACCCAGAAGGACGGGCCGACGGTCGTGTCGGCGCCGCGCCGGCGCAGGGTGCCGGCGGCCGCGCGCGCGGCGGTGCCGAGCTGAATCCGGGTGTGGATGGACGTGTCGAAGGTGGCGACCCGCAGGCCCGGGGGGATCTCGACGGCCGCGATCCACTCCCGCACGCCGCTGGGGGCGGCTTCGGGGGCGCCCTCGCGGGCGGCGTGGCGCCGGCTGCCGGCGTTGGGCAGCGACAGCGTGTGCGTGGGTGCGCCGACCACGAGGAGGTCGACGTCGTCCGGGAGGGCGTCCGGCGCTTCGGAGGCGTGCACGAGGCGTACCTGGCCGCGTCCGCGCACTTCGGCGAGACCCGCCCCGATCGCCTCGGCGATGGCGAGCGTGTTGCCGAACAGTGATTCGGTGACGATCAGGGCGGTCATGGTCCGCTCACCCTAAGGGGACGCGGCGTCCCCGCGTCCGGCGGACCAAAAGGGGACTGTCCCCTTCCGGTCCACCCGACCGAAACGAAAGGGGACAGTCCCCTTTCGTTTCGGGCGGGGCTCAGGCCAGCTGGAGCCACGCGGCCGTGTCGGCCGGCAGCGCGCCGTCGACGAGCGGTTCGCTGGACACCAGCACGGTCGCGCCCGCGGGCAGGGGCAGCGGCTCCGCGCCGAGGTTCACCCAGCAGCCGAAGCCGGGCTCACGGGTGAAGGCGAGCGCGGTCGGGCCGGCCTCGACCCAGGTCAGCTCCCCGTCGCCGAGCGCCGGGTTGGCGGCGCGGACGGCGAGCGCCGTCCGGTACAGCTCGAGGCTGGAGGACGGGTCGCCCTGCTCGGCCTCGACGCTGGACGCGCCCCACTCGGCCGGCTGCGGCAACCAGGGGGCGTCGCCGCCGTCCGGGCCGAAGCCGAAGCTGGAGCCGCCGGTCGTCCACGGCACCGGCACCCGGCAGCCGTCGCGTCCGATGTTCTCCCCGTTGGTGCCGGCCACCGTCGGGTCCTGCCGCGCGGCCAGCGGGATGTCCTCGACCTCGGGCAGTCCCAGCTCCTCGCCCTCGAACACGTAGGCGCCGCCCGGCAGTGCCAGGCTCAGCAGGGCCGCGGCGCGGGCGCGGCGGCGTCCGACCTCCAGGTCGGCGGGCAGGGCGAGGTAGCCCTGCAGGGACGGGAACCCGGGCTTCACCTGCTCCTGCGGGCGGGCGTAGCGGGAGACCGGACGGCACACGTCGTGGTTGCCCAGCACCCAGGTGGCGGGGGCGCCGACCGCGGCGTGCGCGGCCAGGGTCGAGGTGATCGTCGCGCGCAGCGGCCCGGCCAGCCACGGCGCCATCAAGAAGTTGAAGTTGAACGCGGTGTGCAGTTCGTCGGGACGCAGGTAGGCGGTCAGCCGGTGGTCGCGCCCGACCCAGATCTCGCCGCAGAACACCCGCGGGCCGTCGTAGGAGTCGGCGACCGCACGCCACGTGCGGAAGATGTCGTGGACGCCCGGCTGGTCCCAGTGCGGGTGGTCGACACCCTCGGGGGTGCCGTCGGGCAGCGGGAACGGCAGGCCGTCGATGTCGGACAGCTCCCCGTCCTTGACCAGGCCGTGGGCCACGTCGATACGGAACCCGTCGACACCGCGGTCGAACCAGAACCGCAGGGTCTGGGTGAACTCGTCGTGGATGTCGGGGTGGTTCCAGTTCACGTCCGGCTGCTCGGGGGCGAACAGCCGCAGGTACCACTGGCCGGGACGGCCGTCGGCCTCGGTGACCCGGGTCCAGGCGGGGCCGCCGAACTCGCTGCGCCAGTCGTTGGGGGGCAGGTCGCCGCCGGGGCCGCGTCCGTCACGGAAGATGAACCGGTCGCGCTCGGGCGAGCCCGGGCCTGCGGCCAGGGCGTCGATGAACCAGCGGTGCTGGTCGGAGGTGTGGTTGGGGACGATGTCGAGGATCACCCGGATGCCGGCGGCGTGCGCCTCGGCGATCAGCGCCTCGGCGTCCGCCATCGTGCCGAACACCGGCTCGATCGCGCGGTAGTCGGAGACGTCGTAGCCGGCGTCCTTCATCGGCGAGGGGTACCACGGGTTGATCCAGATCGCGTCGATCCCCAGGCCCGCCAGGTAGCCGATCCTCGAACGGATGCCGTTGATGTCCCCGACCCCGTCGCCGTTGCTGTCGGCGAAGCTGCGCGGGTAGATCTGGTACACCACGGCGTGGCGCCACCAGTCGAGGTCGGCGGCGACGGAGCTCGCCGGAAGCAACGCGGTCATGAATCTCTTTCCTGGGCCGAAGGTTCTTTACCGATACAGAACCTGTACCGGTAAAGATAGACTCTTGCGGGAGCGGGTGCAACCCTGACCGGGAGGAGGGCGGTGGACAGATGGGACGGGTGACGTTGCAGTCCATCGCCGACCGCGTCGGCGTCAGCAGGATGACGGTCTCGAACGCCTTCTCCCGCCCCGACCAGCTCTCCGAGGCCCTCCGCGAGCGCATCCTCGCCGAGGCGGACGCGCTCGGCTACCTCGGCCCCGACCCGTCCGCCCGTTCGCTGGCCACCGGCAGCACCGGGACCCTCGGCATCCTGTGGGCGAGCGCGTTCCGCTACGCCCTCACCGACGAGGTCAGCGCCCGCTTCCTCGGCGCGGTGGCGGACGAGGTCGCGCCCAGCGGTCTGGCGCTCACGCTGGTGCCGGCGATCGTCGACGGGCCGGTCATCCCCGCCCGCGACGTGGCGATGGACGGCGCGATCGCCTATTCCTGCGACCCCGAACTGCCCGCCCTGGACTGGCTCCAGCGCCGCGGCCTGCCGCTGGTCTACGTGGACATGCCGGCGCCGAAGGGGCAGGTCGCGATCACCATCGACGACCGGGCCGGCGCCCGCGCCGCCGCGCAGCACGTGGTCGACCTCGGCCATCGCCGGGTGGCGCTGCTCACCTCCGGCTACGGCCCCGAGGCCGGGGTGGTGGACGGGCCGCTGCCCGACCCGGCCGCCCGCACCCGGGTCATCGCCGAGCGGATGGCCGGGTGGCTGGAGGCGCTCGTTCCGGCCGGCATCACGCCGCTGGTCGTGAACCAGCCCGACGACTACTCCGACGCGCCGCTGGCCGCCGCGCGGCTGCTCGCGCATCCCGACCGTCCGACCGCGGTGCTGTGCCTGACCGACGTGCTCGCGCTGTCGGTGCTGGCCGCCGCCACGGACGCGGGCCTGCGCGTCCCCGAGGACGTCGCGGTGGTGGGCTTCGACGACCACCCGCTGGCGCTGCGCACGCGTCCGGCACTCACCACGGTGCGGCAGGACGTGGACGCGAAGGGCAGGGCTGCGGCCAGGGCCCTGCTGGGCCTGGTGGCCGGCCGCGCGGACGCCTCCCTGACGCGCCCGCGCAGCCGGCGCTTACCGGTTCAGCTCGAGGTGCGCGAGAGCACTGTCGGGGGACTGGGCTGAACCGCTTCGGCGGGCACCGGAACGGCGGAAGGTTCCTCGGGGCGCCCTGCCGGCCAGGACATCAGCGGGGATTGCCGAAGTCCTGGGTCCAATACGTGCCGTAGTACCCGCCTTCGGCGTAGCCGACACCCAGCTCGGTGTAGCTGCGCTTCATGATGTTCTTGCAGTGGCCCTTGCTCTTCAGCCAGGCCTTCACCACCGAACTCGGCGTCCGGTAACCGGCTGCGATGTTCTCCCCGGCGGAGGAGTACTTGTAGCCCGCCGCGCCCATCCGGTCGAACGGGCTGTCGCCGTTGCGCGAGGAGTGGCTGAAGAAGCTGTGGGCAGCCATGTCCTTGCTGTGGGCCGTGGCCACCTTCGCCAGCGTGGCGTCGGCGCGGAGCTTGGGCACCGCCTTGTAGGTGGTCGAGCCGCACTTGCGCTTGGTGCCGCGGGCGTCGTTGACCAGGCGGAGCACCTCGTCGGCGTAGCTGCGGACGACGAACGCGCCGGCGGTCGTGGTGCCGGCCGCGGTGGTGACGGCCAGCTGGTAGCTGTCGGCGTCGAGTTCGGGGCTGATCGCAGTGATCCTGGTGTCCGAGACGACGGTGAACTTGGTGGCCGCGACCGAGCCGAACGCGACCGAGGTCGTGCCGGTGAATCCCGTGCCGGTGATGGTCACCACCGCGCCGCCGGGCTCGAGGCCGCTCGTGGGCGAGTTGGTGGTGATGGTGGACGCCACGGGGGGTTCTGGCGTGGCGGCGTCCTCCGCAGACGCGGAGAGAGCCGGGGTGGCCAACGTGGCTGCCAGGAACAGGGACACGAAGGCGAGCGCGCGGGCGCGCGGGTTACGGTAGGTGTGCATGGCGGTGCATCCTTTGGGGGTTCTTCAGTTATCCGTCACCGAGGTGACAGGTACCCTCCCGTACGAGATTCACTATGCACTATCCCGGGGGTTTCGCGCACCCCCTTTGGTGAGAATTCGGAGCGTAGGCGATGGGGAAATCCGTCCAGGACCCGGCACCGGCGGACGCCGGTCCCGGCACCGATGTGGCCGTTTCGACGCTCAGGCGCGGCCGTCAACGGAAGAATGGACGCATGAAGTCCGCGTCCCCGCCCGCGCCGGACGCGACGACGCCGCTGCCGCGGCTGGAGGCTGCCAACGCCGACTTCGTCACCGACCGGCTGGCCTTTGGTGGCGATTTGTCTACGAATTTCGCACAGGCTCGTCGACAGCTCGACGAATTGCGGAATTCCGGTATCACCCACATCGTCGACCTCCGCGAGGAATGGAGCGACGAGAGCCTCGTCGCCACGTGGGCGCCCGAGGTGCACTACCTGCACCATAGGGTGGCCGACGCCGGCCAGCGGATCGGCCCGGAGTGGTTCAGTGACCTGGTTGCCTGGGTCGCGGACGCGCTCGACGACCCGGACGCGAAGGTGCTGGTGCACTGCCACATGGGCGTGAACCGGGCGCCGTCGGCGATGCTGGCGCTGCTGCTGGCCGAAGGGCGCGGGCTGCGTCCCTCCCTGGACGCGATCCGCGCGGCCCGTCCCGTGGCCGTGATCGACTACGCGGGCAGCGCGCTCGAGTGGTACCTGGCCGGCACCGGCGCCGATGCCCGCACCCGGCGCAACGCCCGCCGGACGCTCACCCGCTGGCGCACCGCCAACCACCTCGACGTGGTGCAGGTGATCCGGGCGATCCGGACGACCGAGCAGGCCGGCAACCGGTGGCTGGTGCGACTGGGCCCGCTGGACCCGGACGCGCTCGCAGCCGTCCTCGCCGAGTCCGGGGACGTGGCCGTCGGGTTGTCGATGGACGTCGACCCCGACGAGCTCAGCCAGCTCGACGAGGTGCTGCTGGTCACCTCCGACGGGCTGGTGGGCCGCGCCCTGGTGGTCGGGCCGATCCAGCCGGCTGAGCCGCACGCCCTGCTGCTACCGGTGCTGGTCACGAACCTGTTCGAGGCGGTCCCGATCGACCTGCCCGGGGCGCTCGCCGACTGGCTCGCGTCCGCCGGGCCCAACCCGCGCCTCCTGGACGATCACGACGGACACCTGCTGACCCTGCGCTGAACACCGGGGACTAGCCTGCAGGAAGACAGGCCCGACGGGTGTCGCCGGGAGTAGGAGAGCGTGATGAGTGTTCGCTGGCTGGACGAGCTGACCCGGTACGACGTGGCCATCGCGGGCGGGAAGGGCGCCAACTTGGGGGAGCTGACCCGGGCGGGGTTCCCGGTGCCCGACGGGTTCGTGGTGACGACCGACGCCTACACCGGCTTCGTCGCCGACCACCACCTCGACGCCGCCCTCGCCGAGCTCGGCGCCACGGGCGGGGCGGACGCGTCCGCGCGGATCGCCGGGCTGTTCGCGGGCGGCGAGCTCGACCCTGGGCTGGCGGATGAGATCCGGGCCGCCTACGAGCGGCTCGGGGGCGGCCCGGTCGCCGTCCGTTCGTCGGCCACCGCCGAGGACCTTGCCGAGGCTAGTTTCGCCGGCCAGCAGGACACCTACCTCAACGTGCAGGGCGCGGACGCGGTGCTGGCCGCCGTCCGCGACTGCTGGGCGTCGCTGTGGACCGCCCGGGCCATCGCCTACCGCGCCGAGCACGGCGTCCCTGTCGATGACGTGGCGCTGGCCGTGGTCGTGCAGCGGCTCGTGCCTGCCGACGCCGCGGGCGTGATGTTCACCGCCAACCCGGCGAACGGCCGCGCCGAGGAGACCGTGATCACCGCCGCCTGGGGGCTGGGCGAGGCCGTCGTCTCCGGGTTGGTCGACACCGACACCGTGGTGGTCGACACCGCGGCGGGCCGCGTCCTGTCCACCGTGGTCGCCGACAAGGCCCTCCGCATCGACCCTGCCCCCGCCGACTTGTCAGAATCTGGAGGCGCTATAGCGTTCGCAGATTCTGACAAGTCGGAGGGTGGGCGGACGCAGGAGACGCCGACGGCGCCCGAGCAGAGGCGGGCGGCCGTGCTGGACGAGGACGAGGCGCTGCGGTTGGCCGCGATCGGCGCGTCCATCGAGGCGCACTTCGGGGCTCCGCAGGACATCGAGTGGGTGCTGGCCGGCGGCGCGTTCTCGGTGGTGCAGTCGCGCCCGGTCACGGCACTGCCCGACCGGGTCGGCCCGGTGCCGGTCGACTGGCCGCTGCCCGAACCGGGGATGTACTTCCGGGCGTCCATCACCGAGCAGCTGCCGGACCCGCTGACGCCGCTGTTCGCCGACATGATGGCCACCGCGGTGCCGACGGGCCTGGACCGGCTGATGTCCGAGCTGGCGCCCGGCGAGGACCACCGCGAGGGCATCAGCTTCCCGGTGATCAACGGCTACGCGTTCTACCGGTACTCCTACCGGGCGCTGGGACGGATGGCGAAGACCACGCCGCAGGTCTTCTCGATGATGTCGGCCAGCGGCAGCGCGAACCTGGAGGACCGCTGGCGGCGCCGGCTGGCCGAGTACTCCGCGGAGGTGTCCACCGAGGACGCGATGCCGGCGGAGGCGCTGTCGGCGACCGAACTGCTGGCCGCGGTCGGGCGGCTGGTGGACGCGATGGCGTACTACTACACGGCCGTCCAGACGATCATCCCGATGGCCGCGATGGCCGAGCTGACCTGGAACGGCGTGTACGACCGGCTGCTCCGGACGGCCGGCGCACCGCCTGCGGAGACGTTCCTGCTCGGCTTCGACTCCGAGCCGCTGCGCGCCGACACCTCGCTGTACGACCTGTCGCGGTGGGCGCTGACCCGGCCCGGGCTGGCGGCGGCGCTGGCCGACCCGGCGACGGACGTGGCGTCCGCGCAGGCACCGTCCGGCGTGGCGGACGAGGTGTGGCAGGACTGGCACTCCCGGTTCGCCGACCACCTCGCCCGGCACGGCCACACGCTATACAACCTCGACTTCGTGAACCCCGTGCCCGCCGACGACCCGACGCCGGTGGTGCAGGCGCTGCGGTTCGACCTCGCCCCGGACGCTCCCGACCCGCACCAGCGCCAGCAGCGGGCGGCCGCTGCCCGCGAGGACGCGACCGCGCACCTGCTCGGCGGGCTGGGCGGCTGGCGCAGCGACCGGGCCCGCACGCTGCTGGCCAAGGCGCAGCACACCGGTCCGCTGCGGGAGGACGCGCTGGCGGCGATGGGGCTGTTCGCGCCGACGTCGCGGCGGCTGCTGCGCGAGTTCGGCGGCCGGCTGGTGTCGGCCGGCGCGGTCGACGAGGCGATGGACGTGTGCTGGCTGACCCTGGTGGAGGCGCAGGGGCTGGCAGCTGCCCTGGACGGCGGGCGCGGGCTTCCGTCCGACCTGCGCGAGCGGGTCGAGGAGCGGAAGGCGCTGGCCCGCGGGCAGCGGCTGGCGACCCCGCCGCAGTACCTGCCGCAGAGCCGGGCGATGGACTCGGTGGGCTGGATGTTCCCGGGCAAGGACGGCCAGTCGGGCAACCTGCTCAGCGGCAACGTCGGCAGCGGCGGTGTGGTCACCGCGCGGGCCCGGGTGCTGGCCGGGCCGCAGGACCTCGCGTCCTTCCAGCCCGGCGAGGTGCTGGTCGCCTCGATCACCACCCCGGCGTACACGCCGCTGTTCGCGATGGCGGCCGGAGTGGTCACCGACATCGGCGGCGTGCTCAGCCACGGCTCGATCGTGGCCCGCGAGTACGGCATTCCCGCCGTGCTCGGGACGGGTAGCGCCACCCGGCTGATCCACTCCGGCGACGAGATCACCGTGGACGGGGGCACGGGCACCGTCCGCCTGCCCGGGGGCGTTGACGAGCCGGAGCCCGAGGAGTCGAAAGTCGGCACGTGGGTGCTGGTCGCCGCCGGCGCCGCCGCCCTCGCCGCCGTCGTCACCCTCGTCCTGCGCAGGGCCCGCCGCCCTTCGTGACGTCTCCGGCGGGTATCGGGGACGGTTCTTCAAATCCGCCAGATTCTGGCGGGTATCGGGGACACATCTCGGCCCGCCGGTTCCTGACCGATCGGGGGACGGACGAAGATCCGTCCCCGTTTTCCGCCGGAATCTGGCGGATCGAGGAACCGTCCCCGTTTTCCGCCGGAAAGTGGCGGATCGAGGAACCGTCCCCGATTTCCGCCGGAATCTGGCGGATCGAAGAACCGTCCCCGTTTCCCGCCGGAAAGTGGCGGATCGAAGAACCGTCCCCGGGTTCAGCCGCCTGCTAGAGGTCGACGGTCTCGCCGAGGACGGCGGCGCGGGCGGGCAGGCCGAGGCGCTCGGACGCCGTGGCGGCGAGTGCGGACGCCGAGGTCGCGGTGCCGTGGACGGTGAACACTTGGGACGGCGCGGGGGTCAGTGCGCCGAGCCAGTCGAGCAGCTCCGAGCAGTCGGCGTGCACCGAGAACTCCTCGTCCTGCAGGATCTCCGCCCGCACCGGCACCTGCCGTCCGTGCATCTTGAGGTGCTGCGCGCCCTCCAGCAGCGCGCGTCCGCGGGTGCCCTCGGCCTGGTAGCCGGCCAGCACCACGGCGTTGCGGCTGTCGGGCAGCAGGTGCTCGAGGTGGTGCAGGACGCGTCCGCCGGTGGCCATCCCGGAGGAGCTGATGATCACGCACGGCACCTTCGGGTCGTTCAGCCGGATCGACTCCTCGGTGGTGTGCACCTCGCGCAGGTGCGGCAGGTCGACGAACCCCGTCGCGTCGAGGTCCGGACGCAGCTCGCCGGCGAACCGGGCGTCCCGGTAGACACCGAGCGCGGCCAGCGCCATCGGTGAATTCACGAACACCGGCAGTTCCGGGATCCGGCCGTCCTTCAGCAGCGTGGTCAGGGTCTGGAGCACCACCTCGGTGCGGTCGACGGCGAACGCCGGGATCAGCACCGACCCGCCGCGGCGGGCGGTCCGCCGGATCAGGTCGGCCAGCGGCTCGTGCGCCTTCGCGGACGGCTCGTGGTGCTCGCGGTCGCCGTAGGTCGACTCCACCAGGACGACGTCCGCGCCCGGCGGAATCTCCCGCGCCCGCAGCACCGGGTGTTCGGCGCGTCCGAGGTCGCCGGAGAACAGGACGGACGCCGACGGCGTGGCGACCCGGATGCTCGCCGACCCCAGGATGTGCCCGGCACGGGTCCAGCGGGCCGCCCAACCGGCGTCCAGGTCGACGTCGGTGTCGTAGTCGACGACCCGGAACAGCCGCAGGGCCTGCTCGGCGTCCGCGGTGGTGAACAGCGGCAGCGGCGGCGTGTGCTTGGAGTAGCCCCGCTCGGCCGCGTGCTCGGCGTCCCGCTCGGCGAGGAACGCGGCGTCCCGCAGCACGATCGCCGCCAGCTCACAGGTGGTCTCGGTCGCCAGGATCTCACCGGCGAAGCCGTCCCGCACCAACGCGGGCAGGTACCCGACGTGGTCGGTGTGGGCGTGCGTCACCAGGATCGTCTCGATCGAGGCCGGCGGGACGGGGAAGGGCCGCCAGTTCAGTTCCCTGAGCTCCTTCTCGCCCTGGAACACCCCGGCATCCACCAGGACGCGACGTCCGCCGTCCGCGAGCAGGTACTTGGAGCCGGTCACCGTGCCGGCGCCACCGATGAAGGTGAGGCTCGTTGCCATGTCTCCAGCTTGGCCCTGCGCGGTTTCAATCGTGCGGATGCCGTGCGGAAATTGCTGCTTCAAACGGTTCTCAGGTTCCGCTTAGTGTTCGAGGACCGGGCCTGACCGGCACACCCCGCTTTGCTGACCCGAAAGGTTGCAGCCTTGTCCCGCAGAAACCGAGCCCTCGTCGCCTCAACGGCGGCAGTGGCGATGATCCTGGCCGCCCCAACCCTGGCGACCGCAGCACCCAAGTCCTCCGACGATGCCTTCCGCAAGGCGCCCTCGAAAGGTTCCCTGAGCGCGACTGTGACCCCCAGGGCGGTCCAGAAGAACGCAAAGATCAACGTGATGGTCGAACTCAGCGGCGATCCCGTCGCGGTGGCCGAGGTGAAGGCAGCTCGCGAGTTCTCGGCCACCGAGCGCGGCAACGTGAAGAAGAAGCTGCGCAAGGCGCAGGACGCGATCAGCGACGACATCTCGGCCAACGGCGGCAAGGTCGTCGCCAAGCTGCAGTCCGCGTACAACGGCATCCAGGTGCGCATCAACGCCGGCAAGGTCGACGAACTGGCGAAGCTGCCGGGCGTCGTGGGCGTGCACACCCTGACCCCGAAGGCGCTGGACAACACCGTCTCGGTGCCGTTCCTCGGCGTCCCGCAGGTCTGGCAGGACACCGGCTACACCGGCAAGGGCGTGAAGGTGGCGATCATCGACACCGGCATCGACTACACGCACGCCGACTTCGGCGGGCCCGGCACGGTCGCTGCCTGGGACGCCGCGCACGCCGCGTCCGCAAGCACGCCCGACCCGACGCTGTTCGGCCCGAACGCACCGCGCGTCAAGGGCGGCTACGACTTCGTCGGCGACGACTACGACGCCACCGGCGACAACGGGTCGGTGACCCCCGTCCCCGACGACAACCCGCTGGACTGCGAGGGCCACGGCAGCCACGTCGCCGGCACCGCCGGTGGCAGTGGTGTGAACGCCGACGGCACGACCTACACCGGCCCGTACAACGCCGACACCGAGAACAACGCGTTCAAGGTCGGACCGGGCGTCGCGCCGCAGGTCGACCTGTACGCGCTGAAGGTGTTCGGCTGCCAGGGCTCCACCGACGTCGTCGTCCAGGCGCTCGACTGGGCCGTGGACCACGGCATGGACGTGGTCAACATGTCCTTGGGCAGTGACTACGGGTCCGCCGACGACCCGGACGCGGTCGCGGCCAGCAACGCCGTCGCCGCCGGCGTGGTGGTCGTCGCGTCCTCCGGCAACGCCGGCCACAACCCCTACCTCACCGGTTCGCCCGGCTCCGGCCACGGCGTGCTCTCGGTCGCCGCGGTGGACAGCGCCGCGAACTTCCCGGGCGCGAAGCTGACCATCGGTGCGACCTCGATCCCGGCGATCAACGCCAACGGCGCCGACCCGCTGTCGGGCAGCTACACGGTGGTCGTGGTCGCGGACGACCCGGCGACCACGGAGAACGAGGCCCTGGGCTGCTCCACGAACGCCTACACCAAGGCGGGGGTGACGTCCGGCGCACACCAGATCGCCGTGGTCAGCCGCGGCACCTGTGCCCGCGTGGCGAAGGCGATCTTCGGTCAGCAGGCCGGCGCGGCGGCCGTCGTGATGGTCAACACCACCGCGGACTACCCGCCGTACGAGGGCACCATCCTCAGCAACCCTGACGACGGCACCCCCTACACCGTGACGATCCCGTTCCTCGGCGTGCGCAGCACGGACGGGCCGGCGCTCGTGGCGGCGGACGGGCAGACCCTGACGCTGTCGGCTGCTGCGCTGGACAACCCCGCTTTCCGCGGGTACGCGTCGTTCACCTCGGGCGGCCCGGCCAACCCTGACTCCAGCCTCAGCCCGAACATCTCCGCCCCGGGCGTCTCGATCCGCTCGGTCTCCATCGGGACCGGTTCGGACTCCGAGGTCGAGTCGGGCACCTCGATGGCGGCCCCGCACGTGGCCGGCGTCGCGGCGCTCGCCGTCCAGGCCCACCCGAACTGGCGGGCGCAGGACGTGGCGGCAACGCTCGGCAGCACCGCCGACCCCGACAAGGTGGCCGCATACTCGCCGGTCCTGGGCGGCGGACTGGTCGACGCCGCGCAGGCGGTGAAGACCACCAGCTTCGTCACCGGCGACAGCTACCGCACCGACTCCGGCCGGTTGTCGACCCCGACGCTGAGCTTCGGCTTCGACGAGCCGATGGTGGCCTCGGTCGGGGTGAAGACGCTCACGATCACCAACAAGGGCAACCGGGCGGTCACCTACAAGCTGAGCAGCGCGGCCGCCGACGGTTCGCTGCCGGCGACCCTGCGGTTCAGCAGCAGGACGGTGCGGGTGCAGCCGCACAGCAGCGCCCGGGTCGCGGTGTCGCTGGTGCTGCGGGCGTCGACGATCGGTTCCTCGATCGGCGGCGACGACCAGTTCACCTTCAAGCAGGCCTCCGGCAACGTGGTGCTGACGTCCGACCAGGGCGTGCTCCGGGTGCCGTACCTGCTGGTGCCCAGGGCACAGGCGAACGTGATGGGCTCGGCGTCGCGGACGAACGCCCCGTCGACGTCGGTGGACGCGTCCACGGACAAAGACAGGGGTCAGTACCCGACCGGTCCGCTGGCCGTGAAGCTGTCCAACCCGTTCGGTGCGCTGGACGCGGACGCGGACTTCTACACCTGGGGCCTGTCCGACGGCCGGGACAAGACGCGTGACGCGAACGGCTCCGGCTACGACCTGCGGGCGGCCGGCGTCCAGTCCTTCGACAACGACGGCGACAAGCTGGTGGTGTTCGCGGTGAACAACTACGACAAGTGGACCAACGCCGCGACCAACGAGTTCGACGTCCTCGTCGACACCAACGCGGACGGCTCGCCGGACGTCGCGGTGTTCAGCGCCGACTCCGGCGTGGTCCGCAGCGGGAACGCGGACGGCACCGCCGAGGTCTTCGTCTACGACCTCGCCACCGGCGACCTGTCGGCCAGCGGCTACCTCGCGCAGGCGCCGACCGACAGCAGCACGATCCTGCTGCCGGTGGACGCATCCGCGCTCGGTCTGACCGAGGCGTCCGGCGCGTTCTCCTACACGGTGGAGAGCTCGTCCGTGGTGTACGACGGCGAGGAGGACGCGTTCTCCGGCTGGGCGGCCTACAACCCGTGGGCCAAGGCGATCGAGGACGGTGACTACGTCACCGTGGCGCGCAACAAGAGCGTCAAGGTGTCGGTCGTCGTGAACAACGCCAACCTCGCCACCCAGAAGCCGCAGGGCCTCATGGTGGTGGTGTACGACAACAAGTCCGGAGGCAAGGAGGCGCTGCTGTTCGGCGTCCGCTGACCGATCAGTGATCCGGCCCCCACCGCCCGTCGGCGGTGGGGGCCGGTTCAGGTCCGGGTCGTGCTCCGTGCGCGCTCAGGCGTGCTACCGCAGCCCGGTGCACAGCTTCGGCTGGTCACTGTTGCCGAAGCGGTAGTCGTACTGCTTGCCGGCCACGCTGACCACGACCTGCATCCCGTCCACCAGGGCCTGGGTGTAGGAGACGCCCGGTTTCGGGCACCCCAGCGCGCCGTTGGGCCAGGTGACCGAGACCGCCTTGACGACCTCGACCGCGTCGGTCGGGACACCGCGGTTCGTCAGGTCGCCGAGGATCGCCGCCCAGCGCTTGGGCGGCACCTCGACGGACGCGCTGCCGCTCGGGCTGGGCAGGGGCGTGGTGGTCTGGAACGGCGGCCGGGCACTGGAGGGTGTGGACACGGGACTCCCTCCGCTGGTGCAGCCCGTGAGCAGGACCGCCACCGCCACCGCGGTGAGCACCCGTGTACGCATGCTGCCTCCTTGACTGCCCCCAGCGTAGGCGCTGGGCACGAGCCGGGTCAGGCGGTCGCGTCACGCGCGATGGCCTCGAGGTGCGCGACATGGTCCGGCCACCACGTGGGGGCCACTTCGGGCAGGTTGTCGTTGTCGGCGCGCAGGCCGGCGGCGCCGTCGATGAGCTCCCGGACGAGGTCGGCGTGGCCGGCGTGGCGGTGGGTCTCGGCGGTCACGTGGACGAGCAGCTGGCGGACGGTCACCGGGTTGCGCGCGGGCGGCCACCACGGCACCTCGCCGGTGCCGTCGAGACCGAGCTCGGCGACGGCCGCATCGGTGTGCGCCCAGGCCCGCCGGTACAGGGCGAGGATGTCGGCGCCGCTCTCGTCCGCGGAGGCGAACATGTCGACGTTGGGGGTGTTCTCGTCGTCCATCCAGGCCGGGCGGTCGGCGACCGGGCGGCCGAGCACGTCGCCGAAGTAGCCGAACTCGACGCCGGCTAGGTGCTTGACCAGGCCGAGCAGGTTCGTGCCCGTCGGCGTGAGCGGGCGGCGCTGGTCGTAGGGGGAGAGCCCCTCGAGCTTCCACACGAGGGCGTCGCGGGCGACCTGGAGGTAGCGGAGCAGCAGCTGCGCGTCGGGTTCGGGCATGGACGCCACCCTGTCACGCCCGCCGGGGGCGGCAAAGGGTGGCGCTGCCGGGCGGTGTCTGGCCACGTCAGGCCAGAGTGCGGGCCTCGCGGGCGGCGGCGCGGGAGCCGTCGGCGTCGCCCAGGCGCCACAGCAGCCCGACCAGGGCCTCCAGGGTCGCGACGAGCTCGGGACGGTAGGCCGGGTCGACCGCTGCCAGCGGACGCAGCACCTCGGCCAGCCGGTCCTGCGCGGCGGCGACGGCCGCGTCGCCCTGGGCGTGGCGCACCGCGTCCCGGGCCAGCTCGAGTTCGGCCGCCGCGGCCCGCGCCGCGTCCGGGTCGACGGTTGGTTGGTGCTCGCGGGCCAGGGCCAGCCGACGCTCCTCGGCGGCCGCGCGGAGCGCCTCCTGCTCCTGGTCGGCGCGAACGGCGGCCTGCTCGGCTTCGCGGCGCTCCCGCTCCTCGCGTGCGACCTCGCTGGCGCGGGCCGCCTCGGCCTGCGCCCACTCGGCCTCGGCCTGCGCGGCGGCCCGCTGCCGGGCGGCGTCCTCCGCGGACGCCCGCAGCGTGGCCTCGTCGCGTTCCGCCTCGGCCCGGGACGCCATCGCGGCGAACCCGGCGGCCTGCTCGGCCCACCGCCAGCGCGCGGCGGCGTCGCCGGTGTCGGCGTCGGCGGAGGCGAGGGAGGTGGCGGGCGGGGCCGGCTCCCAGTCGACCCGCTCGCCGGGCGTCGGGAGCGTCCGCGGCCCGGGGACGTCGGGGGAGATCGCGGCGGCCTCGTCGTGGCGTCCCGTGGTCGCCAGGGTACGGGCGAGCTCCGTCCGGGCGAACGCGTCAGCTCCGCCGAAGGTCCCGAGCACGGCCAACTCGGCCCGGCGCAACGCGATCGCGCCGGTGAGGTCGCCGGTGGCGGCCAGCCGGTCGGCGTAGGTCTCGTAGACGGCCGGCACCGGGGCGAGCGACACCTTCGCGACCGCCGGACGCCGGGCCGCGGCCGGGTCGTCCGTGGCCGCGCGGTGCGTGTCCAGGGCCAACCGGTGGTGGGTGAGGGCCGACTCGGGGCGTCCACCCGCCCAGCGGGCATCGGCGGTGACCAGGTGTACGGCGAGCGCCACGTAGGCCGGCGCGGAGCCGGCGTGCAGGCGCAGCTCCGCGGCGTCGGCGAGGGCGTTGGCGAGGGCCACGTCCGTGGCCAGCGCCACCCGGGCGCGCGCCACCAGGAGCCACAGCGCCACCGCGTCGGGCAGGTTGTCGGCCAGCGGCAGCCGCGAGACCTGGGGACGCCACGCGTCCAGTCCGTCGAGGGTGCGTCCGGCGGCGTCGGTGTGCCCGGCCCCGGCCTGGACGGCGGCCAGCTGGGTGGTGGCGGTGAAGAAGCGGACGGCGTCGGCGAGCGACGCGTACGGCCCGGTGGCGCCGCGGGCGGCGAGGGCGCGGGCGGCGAGGACGGCCGCCTCGGGGGCCGTCGCGGCCGCGTCCGCGTCGTCCCAGGCACCCAGCGCCGCACCGGTCTGCTCGACCAGCGCGTCGGCCAGTTCGTCCGCGCGCTGCGGGTCGGACATGGCCGCCACCCGCAGCCGTTTCACGTCCGACGCGAGCCGGCGACGGTGGTTCTCGGCTTCCTCCAGTGTCATCTGCCCTCCTGCCCCAAGCATGGCAGGGGCCCGGAATCGAGGTACGGTCTCCTCGGAGAGGAGCGTGCCATGACCCAGTGGGAGAACCTTCCCGAGCCGGTTCCCGAGCGCCAGCCGGCCACGGTGACCCCGTCCTGGTCGGGGTTCAGCGCCGATCCGAGGCAGCCGGAGAACCAGCCGCTGCGCGCCTCGGACGCCGACCGCGACTTCACCACCCGCCTGCTCGACCAGGCGCGCGCCGAGGGACGGCTGGACGCCGCCGAGCGCGACGCGCGGGCGTCCCAGGCCCTGGCGTCCCGAACGCTCGGCGAGCTCGGGCCGCTGGTGTCGGACCTGATGGTCCCGGCGGCGTCGGCGCCGCCGGCCGGGGCGGCAGCAGGGCGTCCCGGCCAAGCCTCGGCGATGGTGCGCGGGTGGCTGGGGCTGGCGATCCTGCTCAACGGCATCTGGCTGATCACCGTGGTGGCCACGGGGCACTTCATCTACTACTGGCCGATCTGGCCGATGCTGGGTACCGCGATCCCGCTGTTCTTCGCGTTCACGGCCGGGGGGAACCAGGGCGGCCAGGCGGGTCACCGCGCCGGCCGCACGCGGAACCGCGACGAGCGCCGTGCCCTGCGCGACGAACGGCGCGGCGAACTCCCGCCCCCGCCGGAGTCGGACCTTCGCTGAGGTCGCTCACAGCTGGAGCGGCGACATCCCGGAGCCGCCGTGGCGGTAGTCGGCCACCCGACCCCAGGTCACGCGCACGCGGACGAGGATGAGGTCCGGGGAGGTGGAGCGCTCGCGTCCGGTGGCGAACGACTGGAAGTAGAACGGCTCGAGGTGCGTGAGCTCCGCTCCCTGGAGGACGTCGGCCACCCCCTCGAGCTGGACGGTGTACTCGTCGTCCCAGCCGACGACCAGGCTGACCCGCGGATCGGCCATGAGGTTGCGCGCCTTGCGGGAGCCGCGATCGGTGTCGAACAGGATCTCGCCGTCTTCGGTCGCGGCGACCCCGACCAACGCCGACTGGGGGTTGCCCTCCGGGCCGACCGTGGACACGACGGCGAGCAAGCGTTCGCGCACGAACTCGATGAGTTCATCAAGGGTCATCGCTACCTCCTGGGGTGAGTGGGTACCTCCGTGATGCGGGCGGTCGATGCGAGGTAGAGCCGGCCGCGATGGCTCGACGCCCGCGACAGCCAGGCGTCCTCGATCACCTCGGCGAGTTCGGCGCGGCTGAGCTCACCGATCCGGGAGAGCCGCAGCAGCACCGAGGGGTGCCCGTCGAAGTGGCTGGTGGTGAAGTACGGCGTGGCCGGGTCGTGCACGAGCGACTGCTTGCCGGCCTCGTCCGACACCCAGAAGACGACCACGTCGCGGTACGGCTCGCCGGTCGCCGGGTCGAACGCGTCCTTGCGCGGGGTGCGGAAGTAGATGAACGACTTGCCGCCCACCTGGTAGACGACGTTGCCGCCGGGGCCGCGCTGGGTCTCGACGAACGGCAGCGCCCCCGCGAGGTCGTGGATGTCCTGCTCGGTGGCTTCTGCGTCCATCACTCCACACTGCCACCGGTGTGCTTGCATGGGATACGGGAGGAATTATGGACGTTCTGGAGGTGCCGGACCTGGTGGTGCGCGCCATTGCGGTGGGCAGCATGGACAACAACGTGTACCTGCTCACGTCCCGCGCGGACGGGGCCCAGCTGCTCATCGACGCCGCCGCGGAGCCGGCCGCGATCGAGGACCTGCTCGCCTCGGCGAACGGCGACGGCCCGTCCCCGGTGCTGCGGTACCTGGTGACCACGCACTCCCACCACGACCACATCGGTGCGCTCGCCACGATCGCCGCCGCCCACCCCGAGGCCGAGGTGCTGGCCGGCGCCGCCGACGCGGACGCGATCACCGCGTCCACCGGGGTGGTGATCGGACGCCGGCTGACCGACGGCGACGAGGTGCTGCTCGGCGCGGTGCCGCTGCGTGTGATCGGGCTGCGCGGGCACACCCCGGGTTCGGTGACACTGGCCCACGCGCCAGCCGACGGGCCGGCCCAGCTGTTCACCGGCGACTCGCTGTTCCCGGGCGGGGTCGGCCGGACGCGGAACGACCGCGACTTCCGCTCCCTGTTCGGCGACGTCACCGAGCGCATCTTCCACGTCTACCCCGACGACACCGCCGTCCGTCCGGGCCACGGCCGGCCGACGACCCTCGGAGCGGAGCGACCGCACCTGGACGAGTGGGCGGCCCGCGGCTGGTGAGCGGTGCGGACCAGCGATCGCCGCGGCCGGTGCAACCTTCCGGGCAGCGGCGGCGTATCCGGGACATGACAGCCTTGTCGCCCACCCTGGACCTGGCTCCCGACGTCGGCTTCGCAGCTTTCGTCGCCACCCACCAGATCCGCCTCCGCCGGTACGCGCTCGCCCTCACCGGGAACAGCCACGACGCGGACGACCTGCTCCAGACCACGTTGGTGAAGGTGTACCTGGCCTGGGACCGCATAGACGGTAGGGACAACCTCGCCGCCTACGCGCGCACCACGATGGCGCGCAGCTACGTCTCGGCCTGGCGCCGGTGGGGACGACGGGAGTCGCCGACCGACAGCCCACCCGATGTGCCCGTGCCGAGCGCCGACACCACCGCCGACCGTGACCTCATCTGGCGGGGGCTCGCCCGGCTCGGACGCCGCCAGCGGGCCGTGGTCGTCCTGCGCTACTTCGAGGACCTCGACCTGGCCGCCATCGGCGACGAGCTCGGCATCTCGACCGGCACGGTGAAGAGCCAGCTCTCCCGGGCCCTCAGCAACCTCCGCGACTACCTGGGAGACGACGAATCATGAATGACCTCGACGATCTCATCCGCGCGTCCCTGCACGAACACACCCCGACCACCACTCCTGACGACGCCCTCGCCGGCCGGGTCCAGGCCCGGGGACGCCGCGTCCGTCGCACCCGCACCGCCGGCCTCGCTGCCGTCTCGATCGCCGCCGTGATCGCCGTGATCTGGGGTGCGTCCGTCCTGCCCGGTCGGAGCCGGCCGGACATCGCCGCCTCGCCCGGCCCGGTGCCGTCAGTTTCCGTCCAGTCGACGCCGACCCCCACGGCATCCTTCAGCCCGGGTGGCAAGGTGCGCGATGTCACGAAGATCGGCGCGCCGGGGGAGGGCGAGGCCGGCGAGTTCCTCAACAACTACTTCGCCTCGCCGAGCGGCAACTTCCAGTGCTTCATCAACACCACGGGCGCCGGTTGCGTGGGCGGGACCTGGGCGCCGGGTGTTCTGCCGTCCCGAAAGATCTGCAGTGAGGGCTCGCCCAGTGGGCCGGAGATGTGGGGCAGCAAGCCGGCCGCGTGGCACTGCAGCACCGATCCGCACTCCTTCCCCTACCTCGATCGGGGCTACGAGGAGGGCGTGGCCTGGTGGGACGACACGTTCGGAACGTCGATGCGGGACCCGTGGACCCACACCCAGAAGCTGGCGGTCCTGCCGTACGGCAAGGGGCTGGTGGCAGGGGACTTCCGGTGCACGATGGCCAAGACCGGGGTGACCTGCGTGAACACCCGCACCGGAGAGGGCTTCACGGCGAGTCGTGCCAAGGTCGACCTGACGCCGTGACCCTGGCCGGGGTGGCTAGCGGCGTCCGCGCCGCATCAACCGGCGCACCAGGCGCCACGTCGGCGGGTTCGAGGTGGTGAAGGCCCACTCCGGGTCGGTGAGCATGCGCGCGCCGGACAGGCCGGCCACCATCGCGATCACGGCCAGCACGGTGGCCACGCCGTTCTGCATGGCCTGCACGACGTCGGCCTGGTCGAAGTAGATCAGTGTCCGCAGGGCGGCGGAGCCGGGGATCGAGACCAGCACCGTCGGCACGGTCATGATGATCTTCTCCATTCCGAACAGTCCGGCGGCGAGGGCGCAGAGCAGGCCCATCAGGAAGCAGCCGACGAAGGTGGCGATGTGCGCCTTCACGCCCGCCTCGAGCATCAGCAGCCGGGGGACGTTACCGATCATCGCCACCACGCCGGACGCCACGGCCGCCTTCCACGGCGAGTTGAACATGATCGCCCACCCGAACACGGCGAAGAAACTGGCCACCAGCAGCGCCGTCCAGATCACGGCCGGCGAACCGGTGAGCACGGGCACCGGGTCGGGGGAGACGCCGCTGACGGTGATCACCGCCCACACGCCGAGGGTGATCGACAGCAGGACCATCGCGGCGTAGGTGAGCCGGGGGATGCCGGCCAGCAGGTCGATGCGGGTGAGGTCGAGTCCGGCGGTGACGAGCGGGAAGCCGGGGATCAGGAAGATCGCGGCGCAGATCAGGCCGGCGGCCATCCGTCCGCTGGGTCCGCCGAGGGCGAGGTCGAGCAGCCGGGTGAAGGTCAGGTAGAGCCCGGTCGCGACGGCGCTGGCGACCAGTACGACGGCGAGGTGGTTGAGTTGAAGGCGGCTCAGTGCGTTGCGCAGCCAGTAGGCGAGCGCGGACGCGGGCACGACGGCGGCCACCTCGCGCCAGCCGCCGTTGGTGAGGACGGTGACCGAGGCGCAGGCCACCGCGACGAGCAGCACCATCAGCCACTCGGGGTAGAGCCGGGGCGTCCGCTCGATACGGTCGAGCATGGCGTCCACCTCGGCGACGGTGGCGCGCGGGGGCAGGTTCTCGGCGAAGTCCTTGAGCATCGCGATGCGGTCGGCGTTCACGCCGGGGGCGTTGATCTCGGAGACCTGGGTGCGGAAGATGCCGCGCCGCTGCACGGTCAGGACGATGTCGGTGAAGGTGACCTGGGCCTTGATGCGTCCGATGCCGACCGTGGACGCGACCGCCCGCATCACCTCGCGCACCCGCAGGCCGGACGTGCCGGCGCCGAGCATCAGGATGCCGGCCCGCAGCACCACGTTGGAACGCCGGATCAGGTGCCGCGGCTCCAGCGCGTCCTCGTGCTCGTGCTCGTCGACCACCGGTGAGTCGGGGCCCGCCCCGCTCCGCTCGCTCTCCACGTACGCCTACGTTATGCCGCCCTGGCGACGCGGGCCTGCCCGGACCGCCCAGCGGGCGTCCGTGGCGACGCAATCTGCACTGGATCGACTCGCTTGTGGCCGGTTCGGCCGTCCACGGACTGATCGAGGGCGTTCTGCGTATCCGCATCTCCCGCGACTCATCGGGATTGACGATGGATCCCGCCGGTTCGACGATGAAGCCATGAGCACTGCCGACGAGTTCTGCGAGGCCTTCCCGGCCACGTTCCTCGCCTTCCATCGCCGGGACGGGCGGCGCAGCGAGCTCACCAACGCGTCGCGCTCGGTGCTGCAGCACCTGGCCCAGGCCGGCCCGGTCTCGATCGGCGAGGCGGCGGACCACCTCCAGCGTGCGCAGTCGGTGGTGAGCGAGATCGTCACCCAGCTCGAGGGGCACGGCCTGCTCGAGCGGGAATCCGACCCGGGCAACCGGCGACGCACGCTGGTCTGGCTGACGGCGCACGGGTTCGCCCGGCTGCGGGAGGACGCGGACGTGCTCGACCGCACGCTGGTGGCGAATGCCATGAGCCACCTTGACGACGACACCCAACGCGGCCTGATCCGGGGACTGAACGCCCTCGTCGGGGCCGCAGGAAAGGAACACCGATGAACTGCGAGAGCTGCGGCATGCCGATCGAGTCGGGCCGCTACTGCGTCCACTGCACCAACGCCGACGGCACGCTCCAGGACTTCGACACCCGCTTCGCGGCGATGGTCGACTGGCAGGCGCGCCGCAAGCCCGACGCGTCCCGCGCCGACCTGGAGGCCGACACCCGCGCCTACATGGCGTCCATGCCGGCGTGGCGCAACCACCCGTCGCTGGCCGTCCACCCCTGACCGGACCGAACCGTCCCCATCTTGGTCCCGGACCGAGATCGGAACCGTCCCCATCTCGGTCCCTCCCCGCAAACGCCCCCGAAGTTGACAAACGCCCCCGAAGTTTCAGGGGCGTTTGTGAGTTTCGGGGGCGTTTGCGGGGGACGCGGCTCAGCCCGGCCAACACTCCTGGAGCCAGGCCAGCGTGACCTCGGCCTGCTCGAGTTGGAACGCGCGCAGGGTGGGTAGGCCGGGTGGCGGCGGCTGGCTGCCCATGACGACGAAGAAGCCGGAGAGCGCGGCCAGCACCGCCGGGACGGCCTCGGCCGGCATGCCGGCGAACGCCGGATGTCGCACCATCACCGCGTCCACGTCGAAGGCCGGGTCGAACAGCCGGACGTTGATCAGCAGCACCAGCGGGTCGAACCACGCCGCGCCCCGGACGGCCCACGGCCAGTCGACCACCGCGACGGATCCGTCGGCGCGCAGCAGGAGGTTGTCGGCTCTGGCGTCGAGGTGGACGAGCCGGTCGCCGGCCACCAGCCCGACCGCCTCGGCTTCGAGGCGCTGGAGCGTCTCGAGCCGCTCGCTGCACCAGGCGAGGAGGTCGTCGGGGAGGGCCAACCGGTCGCCCGGCGACACCTGGGACCAGCCGCTGGGCAGGTCGTCGCCGAGGGGGTCGAGCAACCCCTCCATTGGCCCCTCGACCGGGCGGTCGGCGAGGCCGGCGTAGGCGTCCAGCGCGGCCTCGAGCTCATCGGGACGCCACGGCAGCGCCGGGTGCTGACCGGGCACGTCCTCGAGGACCAGCGCGAACCACTCCCCGTCCTCCGCCGCGCCGAGCAGGCGGGCGATCGGCAGGCCGTCCGGCATCAGGGCGAGAACCTCTGCTTCGCGCCGGTGGACGCCCTGCGAATGCGGGTTCACGCTGGCCGACACGGCTTTCACGAACGCGCGGCGGCCGTCCGCGGTGACCACGCGGTCGGCGCTGCCCGGCGAGAACCCCCCGGGCTGCGTGGACGCCGCCACCACGGGGCTGCCCAGCACCTCGCCCACCCGCGCCCGGAGGGCGTCCGGCAGGTCGGTCCAGGCGCGACGGTTGCCGCCTCCGCTGACCATGGGTTTCTCCTATGTCAAGCAGCCGCCGGAATGCAAGTCCCGGTGGCGGTGAGGTGGTCGGTTCTGAGGGTGTT
>JAIUOS010000019.1 GCA_020161755.1 Actinomycetota bacterium | reverse complement strand
TCCAGAAGCGCTCAAACGCACTGGAGTGCACTCGCCTGAAGCACCTGAAGCATGAGTTCAAGTCCTCTCTCGGACACTCAACGAATGTGGCTCTGACTAGGTAAGATAGTCAGAGCCACGGTCGTCCCCAGAGCCTTGCACAACATATGCACAACATCTCGATGGACGCGAGTGGCTCTCGTGGCCAGACGTAGTCGCAAGTAGCCAGCGCGGTCAGAGCGACGAGAGTCTCGCCGCGGTCTCGGGAGCAGAGGCGCCCAGGCTGGCGAGCACGACCTCCGCGGGATCGTCCCAGGTGCGCGCGATGTCGTCGATGACAGCGCGGAGCGTGGGCGCGTGGTCCTCGCAGAGCCCAAGCAAGAAGTCGTCGGGACGCTGCACAACGATCCCGTACTGGTCAAGCACCGACATCGGGAAGTCCTTGGTGTTGCTGGTCACGATGACGGAGGCCTTGGCCTGGATCGCAGCGGCGAGTACGTGCCGGTCGTCAGGGTCGGGCAGCTTCAGCCGGGCCATGCGCGGCTCGTAGCCTTCGACGAGGACGTCCCGGATCGCCTTGTTCATCAGCATTCGCGTGCGGTCCAGGCGTTCGGGATCCAGGTCGGGTCGGTTCGCCGACAGGTGCTCGAACACCTCGTCCAGGATCGCGTCCGTCCACCGGGCTCGGACGAGTCCGGCCATGGCAACCCGGATCAGGACGTCGCGGAGCGTGTTCGGGTAGAGGACGTTCGCGTCGTACAGGGCGACGAGTGCCATCAGGCGAAGCCCAGTTCCTTGGTCATCCTCGACAGCTCGTCGGCAGCGGCGCGGCGCTCGGCCTCGTCCTGGCTGAGGTAGCGCAGGAGCGAGGCCGTCTTCACGCGCCGGTGAGTACCGACCAGGCGGAAGTCGATCCTGCCCTCCTCCAGCAACCGAATCAGGAACGGACGTGACACGTTCAGCATGTCGGCAGCCTTCTGCGTGCTGAGCTCGCGATCGACAGGGATCACCGCGACACCTTCGCCATTCGCGAGGTTCGCCAGGATGCGACTGAGGAGGCCCACGACCGTCTTGGGTACGACGACGTTCTCCGCTGCGCCGGCAACGGTGAGGGTGACCGGGCCGTCCGTTGTGTTCTCGGTCAGGGCCTCGTCAACCAGGCGCAGAGCGTCGCGGGCAAGCTCCACATCACCGGCCCCAGGGACCACCGAGACGGGTAGAGCACTCATCACACCTCCAAACGCAGCAACCGCAATATTCGAATCAACTGTATCCCGGGTGGGTGCGGGAACCAAGTCCCGAACTGACCCGCCGACGAGGCGCTGGCGCCGGTCCCACGACGAATGGCGCCGCCAAGAGAGTCACGACAGCAGCTGTCGGCTGGCGCTCGGCGGACGTGCCACCCGCCGTCACCGCTCGCGCAGTCGACGACCGGCCACCTCGAGGAGGTGATTGATCGCGGGCACAAGCGTGGGCAGGTCGCGCTTGTAGATGCGGCCCTGGGCGAGCCTTGCGGTGAGTTGTTCGAGGAGTTCGACCCACCCGTCCACGTCGTGGGGAGGGGCACCAACGGGCACCTCAATGCGTTGCTGAACGACCCGGACCGGCCGTTCACCGGGATTGTGATTGGTCTGCCAGGCTCGGTTCCGGCACGTCGCTGAGCACCACTTGGGGACGCGCCCGCGTGACGGAACCGGGACGGACTTCCCGCACCAGCCGCACACAACCTGCTGCCCTGGACGTCGGTGTCCCGCTGCGCTCGGCGTCAGCTTCGGAGCCTCTGAAATCATCGGTCGGTCCCTCCACTTTCGCAGAACTTCATCGTCACAACGATATCTCGCCGGGGGCATGATGCCAGAGGTGTGTGGCAGTTGGAGATTGCTTGCGATGGGACGGGTGAGGGGTGACTGGTGACGTGGTTTGGTGAGGCTGTGGCTTGGGGTCGTTGGGGCGAGTGTGGTGGTTCGTTCGGGGGAAGCGTCGAGGAACGTGGGAGTATGGTCGAGGCTGGGTTCTGGAAGGTTGGTCGAAATGTTGCCCGACGTTGATCAGACACTGCTGACCTTCCCGGAGCAGGCCACGTTCCGCGCCATGGTCCGGCAAGAGCGCGGCCGCACTGTAGCCGTCGGGACGCAGTACGGACGTCTCAGCATGCTTGAGAAGGCGAAGGTGGTCTGGCCGGCGTGGGCCACCGGACTAGCTTTCGGCGCTGTCGTGACCACGATTGTCTTCCTTGTGTTTCCGATCCTCGAGCTCCCCGACGACTCCATCAAGATCTTCATGCTGGTGATGTGCATGTATTCCGGGTCGCTGCCCGTGACCATCCTGCACCCATGGCTGGTGCAGCGGTTCGCGGAACGGCAGGTTCTTGACTGGCTCAGCAGGATCGACTTCGAAGCCCGAGCGAAGAAGCGGCAGGAAGAACGTGACGCCCCGCGCGAGGACGACTACGACTACCGCTCAAACTGGGGTAGCCGCAGGTATGACCGGCCCCGTTACGACTTCTGATACTTCGGTCACCACCGATTCGGCGCGGCGAGTGGCCGCCGGCCTGGGAATTCAGACGAGCGGAGCCAGAAGCGACTCCCACTGGGTCGATCACGGTCGATTTCAGGCGTCCGTGAGAGTGTGCTGCTCCGACTCTGCAGACCGCGGCTTGCGGCTCTTCGCCGCCCGTTCGGATGTGGTTGCGGGTGGAGATGCCCTGCCGCCGAGCGCTACCTGCGAGAGCCTCTCAGCGATGAGGCGGTCACGGTCGGCCGCGGTGTGCTGGTAGATCATCGCCATCGCCGGCGTCGTGTGCCCCAAACGTCCCATCAGGTCGGCCAGCGTTGCTCCCGATTGCGCGGCCAGAACTGCGCCCGTATGGCGCAGGTGGTGGAACTTCAGATCATCGCGCCCGGCGGCAGCTCGGGCGGCGTGCCAAGCGGGCTGGAACTCGGACGGGCGGAGGTTACGTCCGCTGCGGTCGTGGAAGAGCAACGCGTCCTGACGGCTCTCGACGTAACGCTCGAGGTGGCTGACCATCATCGGCAGCAGGTGAGGCGGGATCGTCACGTCCCGGACGCCGGCGTTCGTCTTCGGACGGTCGTTGGTGACCTGGCCCTTGGTCCACACGACGGCGCGACGGACGTGCACCACGCCGAGGCTCGCATCCAGATCCTTGCGACGCAGTTCGAACACCTCGCCGTAGCGCAGGGCGCACCAGGCTCCGAATTGGACGGCAAGCCTCAGCTCCTCAGGCATCGCCTCGGTGATGGTGGCCAGTTCTTCGAGTGTTGCGGGATGGATCTGAGTGGATCGCGGCACCCGACCGGCGCCCTTGATGTGTGCCGGGTTCTCGGTCAGCGGCACGTCCGGGTCGTTCTTCGCCGAGTTCAGGATCGTGCGCAGCAGGCTGTAAGCCTTCGCCCGGGCCCGCGGGATGCGCCGGGCACCCAGCTTGCGGTACCAGGCTTCGATGTCGGACGCCTTCAGCTCCGCCAGCGGAATGCGTCCGAGCCCGGGATCGATGTGGTTGGCCAGCAGCAGCCGATAGTCCTTCACCGAGGAGGGTCGCAGAGCCAGCGGGTCGTGCGGGTCACGCTCGCAGCGATCGTCGAGCCAGGCTGTCGCGTACTCCCCCACAGTCGGCCCTGCCGACTCTCGCCGCGCCTCGGGCTCGGGCCTCACGCGGACCTGCTGGCGCTGCTCGGGTGGCAGCCACTGGTCGAGGTCGATCGACCGCCGCTCCACCGAAAGCCAACCTTCGGCGTCGATCCGCGCCGGGAACGTATCCGGCGCCCGGTGGAGGACCAGATCAGGTCCGATGTAGGCCGCGCTGTAGCGGCCTGACCGCTCCTGGCGCACCCGTCCGAACCCTCTTCGTCGCTGCGTCATCTCGACTACCTCCAAGCTGCCCGGCCGCGAACGGGGCTGTCGCGGCCCGGGATCTTGCATAACATATGCACAACATAGAGGCCCACGAGAGCCCGTTTCCGCCGACTTCTGAGCACTCGGTATGACCCGCCTCCCGCGCTATCTTACGTAGTCAGAAGCGGTTTCACTAGGGCGACTACTGCGATTCGTAGACCCGCGGAATAGAGGTTCAAGTCCTCTCTCGGACACTCACTCGGCTCAGCGTTTCCCCTAGTGGGAGACGGTGAGCCGGTTGTAGTTTCGGGCAGAATCGCCCTCGTGATACTCCCGTGATACTTCGCGGGTCAGGCGCGCTTGATCACCGAGGCAACGAGGCTCGCCGCATCCGACTGCATGCCGGGCAGGACGTGGGCGTAGATGTCCATCGTGATGCCAACGGTCGCGTGCCCCAGCCGCTCCTGGACGACCTTCACCGGAACGCCGTTGGCCAGAGCCAGCGTCGCCCAGGTGTGACGAAGGTCGTGAAGTCTGATGCGCGGCACGACCTCCGAGCCGTCCTGATGCGTACCGAGCCTCTTCGAGCAGCTCGCCAGCGAGTCGGTGAACCGCCGCGTGAACCGGTCTGGGTGGAGCCGTACGCCCCCGGTGTTGGCGAACACGTAGGCGTCCGCCCGGACGAGTTGCAGCGCCAGCGACCCACGTGCTGTCCGGTGGGCCTTGAGGATCTCCACCGTGCCGGGGTCGAGATCCACGCGTCGCGGCTTCTTGCCCTTCGTCCGCCCTTCGATGAGTCGAAGTCCCTCCCCCTTCACTCGAACCGGCGTTAGCGAGCGACTGATGGTGATCACGCCCTTGTCGAGATCGAGATCCCTCCACCTGAGCGCGAGCAGCTCGCCGCGCCGCATGCCTGTGAGAGCAAGCGTGTGCCAGGCCGGAGCAATGTCGGTTCGGTGTTCGAACGCCCAGGACAGGAAGGCGGACAGTTGAGCGGCCGTCCAGGTGCACATCTCCTCGATGACTTCGACATCGCCCGCCAGATCATCGATTGCTGTCTCCTCGAAGTACGGCAGAACAGCGCTGTCCGCAGGGTTCCAGACAATCCGCTTGTTCTTGACGGCGGATCTGAGTGCAGCCTTGATGAGGACTGCTACGTACTGGACCTGGCGGAAGGAGAGCGGTCCGCCGTGGTTGTAGTCACGGCGGCCATGCTCTCGAAGGTCGGCGTACAGCTTCGTCAATCGCTGATCGGTGAGCTTGTCGAGCGTCACGCTTCCGATGTAAGGCACGACGTGAAGGCGCACGTTCTTGCGGTAGGAGGCCATCGTCGACGGGGCCAGCGGTTTGCCGTCCCTCGCCCGGAGTCCGTCCAGCCACTCCTCCATCCAGGCCTGCAGAGTGATCTTGGCCGGCTCGGAGTACTCCCCGCGGCGCATGTCGGTGAGGATGTCTCCGAGCGCGCTCGCGGCATCGTCCTCGCTGGAGTACCCGCGCCTGAGCTTCGTGTCTCCATCCGGGTTGCGCCACTTGATCAGGTAGCGGTCGCCCTGAGTCGTCGTGTACTTGCTGATGGTGCCCTGCCCTGCGGGGCGGCGCTTGCTCCTCTTCCGGTTCACGGTCATCGGTCATCCTTCCGTACGGCTGGCGGAATGATCTTGAGTGCCCGAGCCTTTCGCACCGCCGCCCGCGCCTGATCGTTGGTGACGTCGAAGTTGGGGCCACTGCCGGGGTAGCCCGCCGCCTGGAGCGCTCGTTGCACAGACTGGAGACCCTTCCGGCCACCTGAGAGATAGGCCGGTACCACGATCTCGCGGAGCAAGTCGGCGGTCAGGATGGACTTGGGGCCTGGCCGGGCCCGTTCGTACTCCTGCGTGGCAACGTCTCGATAGAGCCCGAAGACGTCGGCGAGCTTGGGATCGTCCTCGGCAAGGTCGTACGGGAGCTTGGAGGTCAGAGCGACCGATATCGATCGCACGGATTCGATGGCCTCCTCGACGAGTTCACCGATACGTAGCCGACGCCACACCGCTGCGTTTACATGCAGCGGAAGACGGGCTTCGAACTCCGCCCCTTGGCCGAGAGGGACGGTCTCTACCGCGACGTGACCGCATACCAGACCTCCACTCTCGACCTGAAAGATGAACAAGGTGACCTTGAGATGAGCCTGTCGCCCAGGGATCTCATCGCCAAGGCGGGCAACTGATGACCCGATCCGCCCAGGTCGGGCGGCGCCAGTCACCTTCCGAGCTTGGCCGGGCGCGACTCTCACTGGGCCGTGGCCGGGCGCTTCGATTCGTACCAGCTTGCCATGTTCTCCGGTTCGGAAGTAAGCAGCCAAGCTCCCAACGAACCTCGGTGGCCCCATGCCAGGGCTGGCCGCGGGCGTCGTCGCGCTCCGAGTACCGCCGGGCAGTCCCTTCCCGATCCCACTCATGAGAGGCAATTTAGCATGCCTCTGTCGTGAACGTGTCAAGTCACGAACGGGCTACAGCACTTTCATAAGGGGTGCCGCATTCAAGCCAACAGTCTCGGCACGCTATTTCGGCATGTCCCTGGCTGCTTCGTGCTTTAATGTTGCGATGGAGCATTCTCCAGCCTCGCCCACGGACAGGAGGGCAACCTGATGACCGACGGACTGTTCTATCGGCGAGCTGAACTCGCCAGGCTCCTGGGGTGCGACCCCCGCACGGTCGACCGCGGCATAGAGGCCGGCACCATCCCCGCAGTGAGGATCGGCAAGTTCATCCGAATCCCAATCGCTGCCGCACACCGCGCCCTCGGGCTCGACATCTCCACCGAGCCCGCCGAAGCCGACGGCCCCGTCACCCAGCACCTTCACGCAGTCGGTCGGGGACGCGGCACCGCAGCCTGAATCCACTCCGACCACTCCACTGCCACGTAGCTCAAGGCGGTCCGAACTACCGCCTTGAGCGTTCAACCCGAGCAACGTGCACTCCGTTTCACGGCGCAATGCACGCTCTGCTGAGCGTGAGACGCGACCTCCTTGGTCCCAGCAGCAGCTACACCCGCGCGCGAACTGATTCTCTTCACTTCACCACAGGCGGATCCAGTCTCGCGAGCCTGGCAAGAGCCCCCACGAAGGTGGGGCATGCCGTCAGGATGGACAAAGTGATTCACATGCGTCTTGGCGTATGCTTTCCACCGTGAATCCTTCCGCGACGCCCCGATCGGGGCAGCACGAACGCTCCGTCCGATGGCGTCGTTCGGTGCTTCGTGCGGCGCTCAGCAGGGAGCAGGCGGAGGACACTGCAGCGCTCCTCAGGGTGGTGTCTGACGGCGCGCGCATTCGGCTGCTGAGCTTGATCCACAACAGCGTTGACGGGTCGGCGAGGGTTACGGATCTCACGGAGGCAATGGGAGTGAGCCAGCCGACAGTGTCGCGTCACCTGAAGTTGATGACCGAGGCCGGCATCCTGCATCGCAGACCGGAGGGGCGCGAAGTCTGGTACTCCATCGACTCGGGCAGCCTGAGCTCCATTGCCGATCTGCTTCGCTGAGGACGCGAGAGCGATGGGCAGCCAGCGCGCAACGCCCGACGGGCGCGGCGAACAGATCGTGACTATGGCGAATGCCGATCAGCTCAGCCTTCTCCACTTGATCGTGACCGCACCTTTCGGGCAGCCGTCTGCGACCGAGTTGGCGGGTCCTCGGGGCGACGCCCGGCTCACTCTCACCCACCTCGGTGAGATGGAGCATGTGGGGATCGTGAGCCGGTTGGCGGGCGAGCCGCTGGAGGCGCCTTTCAGGCCGACGGCGGACGGGCTGGCTCGTTTCGGCGGCGCGGCGATAGGGCTGCCCGAACTCGCGCCGGACCATGTTCTGACCCCGCCCGAGCATGTCCGGGTGCTCGAGAGCATCAGCGACGACTTGGCCGAGCGTTTCGGCGCGTCCTTCGAGCGGGCGACGGTGTCTAGATTCGTGCAGGACAGCTACAGGCTGCTCGCGTCGCGGGCATCGGTCACCAACTACCTGCCCGTGCTCGCGGCGCGATTCGCCGCCGAGCGGCTGGGGGCCTTGAGCCAGCCGCAGACGGGTGTTGTCGCAGACAGCGTGCTCTTCGTGTGTGTCCGGAACCAGGGACGGTCTCAGATCGCTGCCGCGCTGGCCCGCGCACGGATCGGCGATGGTCTGGTGGTTCGGACCGCTGGCTCGGTCCCGGCCTCGGGGCTGGATGCGACGGTTGTGGCGGAACTCGACCGCCGCGGAGTTGGTGGCCTGATGGACTTCCCCAGGCCTCTCACCGAAGAGGTGGTGAAAGCCTCGGGCATCATCGTGGCGATGGGCTGCGGTGATGCGTGTCCGGTGATCCCCGGTCGCCATGTCTGGACTGGAAGATTCAGGACCCGGTCGGACGCACCCCTCAGGAGGTGGCGAGGATTGTCGACGAAGTGGATGAGCGCGTCACGTCCTTGCTCGGTGCGCCGCGCGCACAACCTGCCGAATCCAGCCGGTAGCCGAGTGAACGAACCGTACGGAGCGCTGCGGGGAGCCCTGCGGCGGTCAGCTTTCGGCGTAGCCGCCTCGTCACTGAGGTGATCGCCGTGCTTGGCGGCACCCGGTTTGGCCACAGTGCAGATGCAAAGGCTGATCGGGCAACGGTGGTGTCGGTGATGATCAGCAGGAGGTGGAGTGCGTTGAACTCTGTTGGGCTGAGGTCCACGTGCTGGTCGGCCACCGATACGTCGTGGGCCGCGAGATTCAGGACGAGGTCGCCTGCGCACAGCGACGGCGCGGGTCGTGCGCGCGTCGGGAGCGTGTCGATGGCGGCGATCAGGTCCTCACTGGAGTAGGGCAAGGTGAGTATCGGCCTGGCCCCGGCCAGGATGGCTGGCCCGACGAGATCTGCATCCCAGCGGTCGCAGGCCAGCGCGACCGGCACCCCCAGTTGATGGCGGATGGCCTCGGTGACCACTTGGAGGTCGCGCGGGTCGAGGTGGCAGCTGAGGATGAACAGCGACGCGGCGCCGTGCGCTGCGGCGGCCACTGCGCGGACCGGTTCGGCGAAGACCTGAATGGCGATCCCGGACTCGCCAAGCTCGTCGCGCAACGTCTTGGCGGCAGAATCATCATCGAGGAGGACGATCTTCAGCCGGTCCGGGTCGGGGAGGTGCCGGATGTGGTCGGAGAGATCCTTGTTGCGTGCCTGTTCGGCGGTGAGCGTCATCGATCAGCCTGTCGGGGTCTAGCCGAAGCGTCCGGTGATGTAAGCCTCGGTGCGAGGATCCGACGGCGACTCGAAGATGGTGATCGTCAGGTCGAACTCGACCAGCTCACCGGTCCGGTCGCCGGTGGTCTCGTCCACCGTCGCGGTGAAGAAGGCGGTTCGGTCCGCCACACGCGCGGTCTGCTGCATGTTGTGGGTGACGATCACGATCGTGTACAGATCGCGCAGTTCCGACATCAGGTCTTCGATGCGCAAGGTGCAGCTGGGCGTGGTCCCGGTCCAGCCCGGGAATGGCTTCGTACAGGTTGACGGGGGTGCCGCCGAGCAGAGCAGCCGCGATGCGCAGGATGCGGGTCTCACCGCCCGACAGCGCGGCGAAGTTGTCCGCGCTGCGCTGGTCGACATCGACCCGCCACCAGCCCGGATCCTCACCGGGCTGGACCCAGCGCATCCCGCTGCTGGCGAACCGGCCACCGCAGCTGCGGATCAGCAACTCGACGCCGGCCTCGAGCGGATAGATCCCGCGGACCCACGCCCGCAGGCCGTCCGCAACCACATCCGGGTCGGTGTTCATCGACATGCCCGCTTCCTGACGGCCGGCTGAAGCTCGGCCTCGCGGCCGGTGTGGCGCTGGTCGAGAGTGCCGGCCCGAGGGAGGTCGGGAACGCTGCGCGAGCGGGAGCGGATCATCGCGGCCAGTACCGGGCCGAAGCCTTCGGTGATGACCTGGCGGTCACCGAGGTCCCGCAGCGCGGCCAGCCACCGGCGCCGGCATACCGCAGTGGTGCCACTGAGCACCGCCACGATCACCAGCGGAACCACGGCGGAATCCTCTCCTTCGGGCTCAAGGCCGGACGGGAGGCCGGGTCCCGTTTGGTGGAGGAGCTCCAGCTGTTTTCGCATCTGGCCAACAGCGGCGACGCCAAGTCCCTCGTCATCCACCCCGCCTCGGCGACCCACTCCCAGCTCACGGACGACGAGCTGCAAGCGGCGGGCGTCGCACCCGAGCTCGTGCGCCTGTCGATCGGCATCGAGCACGTGGACGACATCATCGCCGACATCGACCAGGCCCTCGGTGCGCTCCCCGAGCCCGATCCCGTCCTCGTCGCGGCGTCCAGGAGGCCGTCTGACCGACAGGAGACAATGGACTGTGGCGGAGACCGTCGGAGGTCGGGGTATCAGTTCCCGAGACTGTCCAGTGCGGCTTGGAGCAGGCCGCCGATCCGCTCTGCGATCGGCTGCATCGCCGCGTTGCCGGTGAGTTCGCGCATCGTCTGCGGGTCGATGGCCTCCACGATGGTGGTCGTGGAGTCGACGGATCGCACGACGACGTTGCACGGCAGCAGCAGTCCGATGGACTCCTCCGCCTGCAGCGCCTCGTACGCGCTGGGCGGGTTGCAAGCGCCGAGGATGACCTGCGGCCTGATCTCCACGCCGAGCTTCTTCTGCAGGGTGGCGGCCATGTCGATCTCGGTCAGTACGCCGAAGCCCTGGGCGGCCAGCGCCTCCCGGGTCGCGGCGAGGGTCGAGTCGAACGGCTGGTCGATGGTGGTACTAAGGGCGTAGCCCATCTCTTCCTCCTGCATCGTTGGGTAGGTGCCCTTGACCAAAGTAGTCCCAGAGCTGAGGTCAAGACAGAGTCGGCTGCAGGCGGGACTGTCGCGGTCCGGAAAGCGATGGGCTCAGGGCCTCGACAAGTGATTGGCAGCTATGGGCATGACGGACCGGTCGTTCGAGGGGGGGTGTTAGTCAGGCTCCCCCATGGGGTAGGAGTTGGCGGTGCTCGCGGGTCTGGTCATGATGGCGTTGGTCGCCGTCGTCTTCCTCCTGGGCCTCTATCTGGTGCACCGCGTCGCCGCTGTCGCGAGCGATCCGTTCGTGGCGCTGCCGTTCCAGTCCGGATGGCAGCCTGAGGAGCATGCGCTCTCGCGTTACCACGTGCGCTGGTACCTTCCCTCATTGTTGTTCCTCGCCTTCGACATCGAGATGCTCTTCATGTACCCGTGGGCCCTCCCCGCGACGGACACATCGGATGAGTGCTCTCGATCGGAGAGGCCGATGGAGGGCATCCACGCCTGCCCGTGCGCGTCGACCTGCGACGGCTGGGTCGGGGCGTAGGTAGGATCGGCCTGCCGTCGGGCGCCTCGACATTCACCCCCGGCGCGATGCGGAAACTTGGCAAGTAGAAGCTGGGGATCAGCCTGCTCAAGACGATCAGCGCGAACGGTGCCGTATGAGAATGTCAATCTGATCTGGGACCGGCTTGCCATTCGGATTCGGGACCACCACGGCCCGGTCAACGGGTGAGAGAGCGGGTGTCCCCAAGCGCTGATGGTGTTGTGTGGCACGTCTCGTCGTCAAGGGTGCTCCGCGCGTTCGCGGATGGGGCAGCGTCGAACGCCGTCCCCATGATCGTGGTCGACCGGCAGGGAAGGATGGCGTCCGGACAAGCAGTGAACTCCGTCATCGCCGGCAGGCAGCTCTGGGGCGCCGTCTCACTCGCGCTCGTCGCCGAGTTCGTGTCATACGCACAATGAGTCAGTGACCACTGTATAGTTCAGTGCATGCTGACTATTGCTTCGCGTCTTGATGTCATGAACCGGCTCGGCCGGGCCATGGCCGACCCGACGCGCTCCCGGATCCTGATGACCCTGCTCGACGGGCCGAGCTACCCGGCAGTGCTCTCGCGTGAACTAGAGCTGACCCGTTCGAACGTTTCCAATCACCTGACCTGCCTCCGCGACTGCGGGATCGTGGTCGCCCGGCCTGAGGGCAGGCAGACGCGGTACGAGATCGGCGATCCGCATCTCGCGGCGGCGCTCACCGCACTCGTAGACGTGACCCTCGCGGTCGACGAGCACGCGCGGTGCGTGGATGCTGCGTGCACGGTGCCGGGCTGCTGCGGGACGGGGGCGGGCGAGTGAGTGCGGCGTGCGGCTGCGAGCACGAGCCTGAGGCCAGGCCGGATGAAGAGGCAGAGGAGGCTGAGCGTCCCTGGTGGCGGGACCGCGGGATCATGGTCCCGGTATTCTCCGCTGTCGCGTTCCTCGCTGGACTGGTCGTTGAGTGGACGGTCGGCGAGCCCGCTGAGACGGCCTCGCTGGTGCTGTTCTGGGTCGCCCTGCTGCTGGGCGCGTCGACGTTCGTGCCGGGCGCGATCCGGAAGGTGCTCAAGGGCAAGCTGGGGATCAGCCTGCTGATGACGATCAGCGCGGTCGGCGCGGTCATCCTCGGCTACGTCGAGGAGGCTGCCGCGTTGGCGTTCCTCTACTCGATTGCCGAAGCCTTGGAGGACAAGGCGATGGACCGCGCCCGTGGCGGGCTGCGGGCGCTGCTCAAGCTGGTCCCTGAGACCGCGACGGTTCGCCGGGGTGGCGCAGCTGTCGAGGTCGCCGCGAAGGACCTCCAAGTCGGGCAGCTCATGCTGGTGCGCCCAGGCGAGCGGGTCGCGACCGACGGCGTCATCCGGTCCGGGCGCTCCAGCCTGGACACCTCGGCGATCACCGGGGAGTCGATCCCGGTCGAGGTCGAGCCCGGCGACGCGGTCTCGGCCGGGGCGATCAACACGGCAGGGGCGTTGGAGGTCGAGACGACCGCGGCGGGCACCGACAACTCGCTCACCACGATCGTCGAGCTGGTGGAACAGGCTCAGACTGAGAAAGGCGACCGCGCCCGCCTCGCCGACCGCATCGCCCGCCCCCTGGTCCCCGGCGTGCTGATCCTGGCCATTCTGGTCGCGATCATCGGGTCGATCCTCGGCGAACCGCATCTGTGGATCACCCGCGCCCTCGTGGTGCTCGTGGCGGCGTCCCCGTGCGCGCTGGCGATCTCCGTCCCGCTGACCGTCGTGGCTGCGATCGGCTCGGCGAGCAAGTTCGGCGTGATCATCAAGTCCGGTGCCGTGTTCGAGCGATTCGGCGTGATCCGCCACGTCGCCGTCGACAAGACCGGCACCCTGACCCGCAACCAGCCCGTCGTCACCGCCGTGCTCACCGCCGACGGGGTCACCGAGTCGGAGGCGCTAGCCTGGGCGGCCGCGCTGGAGCAGCACAGTACCCACCCTCTCGCGGCCGCGATCACTGCCGCGGCACCTGGAGCGGCCGCGGCCGAGGATGTGACCGAGCAGGCCGGGCACGGCATCGAAGGCATCCTCGATGGCGCGCGGATCACCGTGGGCAGCCCTCGCTGGCTCGACGCCGAAGGCCTGGGCGACCAGGTCGCGGCCCTGGAGGAGCAGGGCATGACGGTTGTGATCGTGCACCGCGACGGTGAGCCTGTCGCCGCGATCGGCGTGCGCGACGAGCTGCGCCCCGAGGTCCCCGAAGTCGTCCGCACCCTCGCCGCGCAAGGCATCAGGGTCACCATGCTCACCGGCGACAACGCCCGCACCGCCCGCGCCCTGGCCGCGCAGGCCGGGATTGACGACGTGCGTGTTGAGCTGCGCCCGGAGGACAAAGCCGCGGCCATCGGCGAACTAGGCGAAAACCGCTCCGTCGCGATGATCGGGGACGGCATCAACGACGCTCCAGCGCTGGCCGCCGCCGACATCGGCATCGCGATGGGCGCGACCGGCTCCGACGCCGCGATCGAATCCGCCGACGTCGCCTTCACCGGCCACGACCTGCGCCTGCTCCCGCGCGCGTTCGACCACGCTCGCCGCGGGCGGCACATCATCAACCAGAACATCATCCTCTCGCTGCTGATCATCACCGCACTGCTCCCGCTGGCGCTATTCGGAGTCCTGGGGCTTGCCGCGGTGGTCCTCGTGCACGAGATCGCCGAGGTCGTCGTCATCCTAAACGGCCTGCGCGCGGCTAGAACACGCGCATGACCAGGCAGAACCTCGCCGCCCAGGTCGAGGACGAAAGTGCTGGCGCACGGCCGAAGCAGACGAGAGCGCTGCCCGTCACCCTGGTAGTTGCCGTGATCGCCGTCGTGCTCGACCAGGGCTCGAAGGCCCTCGCTGCGGCTCAGCTAGCCCCGGGTGACCGGATCCCGCTGCTCGGCGACCTGTTCGGCCTGTCCCTGGTCTACAACCCCGGGGCCGCGTTCTCGCTCGGCTCCGGAGCCACCTGGATCTTCACCCTCGTCGGGGCCCTCGCCGCCGGGAGTGTGGTCACTTTCGCCGCGCGACTACGCGGTGCACGATGGAGCCTTGCGCTGGGGCTGGTCCTCGGCGGTGCAGCCGGCAACCTCGCCGACCGGCTCTGGAACCCACCCGCCTTCGCGCGCGGTAACGTCACCGACTTTCTCGCCTACGGCGACCTCTTCATCGGAAACATCGCCGACGTCTTCGTCGTGCTCGGCGTCGTCCTCATCTGCCTGAACCTCCTCCGGTCAGGCCCACACCAAGCGACGAACAATGAACAAACCGGAGACGCCTCATGAAGGTCGAACTCCTGCACATCGTCGACTGCCCGTACACGGAGGCCTTCCTTCGCGTTCGGTGAGGACTTGAAAGAGGAGCTCGGCTCCTCGTTGTCGTTCCATGTAGCCGAGCTCATCGACCTATCCCGATGTCGGCATAGATGGGACTGATTAACGGTGTGTAGGGGTCCGGCCTGATCCGACGGGAGACGGCCGTGACTGACACGACCGAGATGGTGGAGATGATCGACCCCGTGACGGGAGAGATCATCGATCAGAGGCAGCTCACTGAGCAGCTGCTCGCCCAGGCGAAGGCTCAGGGGATGTCCCTGGTCGGCCCGGGAGGGTTGTTGTTCGGGCTGACCAAGCAGGTTCTGGAGTCCGCCTTGGAGGCGGAACTGACCGAGCACCTGGGCCACGAACATGGCGCGGCGCCGCTGGGCACGAAGATGGGGAACGGGACCCGGTCGAAGACGGTGTTGACCGAGATCGGCACGGTCGAGATCGAGGTCCCGAGGGATCGCGACGGCTCATTCACGCCGGTGATCGTGCCGAAGCGGAAACGTCGCCTGGACGGGATCGACCAGATCGTGTTGTCGCTGAGTGCCCGCGGCCTCCCGACCGGGGAGATCGCCGCCCACTTCGAGGAGGTGTACGGCGCCAGGGTGTCCAAGGACACCATCAGCCGGATCACCGAGAAGGTCGCCGGTGAGCTGGCCGAATGGTCCAGCCGACCGCTGGACCCGCTCTATCCGGTGATCTTCGCGGACGCCATCGCCGGTGTTGGTCCGCGACGGCCTGGTCCGCAACACCCCGTTCTACGTTGTAATGGGCGTCACCACCAACGGGGAGCGGGACATCCTGGGGATCTGGGCAGGCGACGGCGCCGAAGGGGCGAGGTTCTGGCTGCAGGTCTTCTCCGAGCTGAAGAACCGCGGCGTCGACGATGTGCTGATCGCTGTCTGTGATGGGCTGAAGGGCCTGCCGGGGGCGATCACCACCACCGGGGACCGCACCGTCGTGCAGCAGTGCATCGCGCATCATCCCGACGTCTTGGTTATGCCGAGTTCGGTTTCGTTTGTGCTTGTCAGGACGGCGTGAGGGGTGGATCGTTCGGCATAATCGCGGGGCCTTCACAGGTTGGTGAGCCAGGTCAGGAGTGCGTCGTCGGGTTGGTGGCGGCCGGCGGGGATGTCGGGTGGCCGGGTCCGGTCGAGGGCTTGTTGTTTGATGACGAGGTCGGCGTGGAGATGGATGCCGGTGGTGGCGATTTGTTCGTGGCCAAGCCATAGCGCGATCACGCTGGTGTCGATGCCCGGCGTGGAGGAACCGCATGGCGGCGGTGTGTCGCAGGGTTTGAGCATGGACGTACCTTCCTGAACCAGCGCCCCAACGCCGGTCCCGATCAAGAGCTACAAGGACTTCAGATCAGCCTCGGGATGGTACGTTCCCTCACGTCACCCCGGCGAAGACCATTCACAGGTTCTGATCATTTGCTTCGGGCGAGACCGACCAGAATCCGAGCGTCGTCCACACCACCTCAGGACTGGAGCGGCTCGGTGTGGCTCACCTTCGACTGTCGTCTCACAGCGGAGTTTGCCAATTGGCGACGAGCACCTGTAGCTGCGCGATGATCGAAGCCCAGATGCCGGTGACCTGCATGATCCCCACAGCCATCAGCAAGACGCCGCCGACCTGGGTGATCCGGCGAGCATGACGGCGGGCGAGCGCATACATCTTGAACGCTCGTTGGATACCCATGGCTGCCAACAGGAAGGGTAGCCCGAGGCCGACGCTGTAGGCGAAGGACAGTAGCGCTCCTCGGCCGGCGCCGCCGGTACTGAATGACAGGCCGAGAACGGCCGCGAGTGTTGGGCCGATGCAAGGTGTCCACCCGACCCCGAAGAGGACGCCCAGCAGTGGCGCGCTCGCGACGCCGAGGCGAGGCTTGAAGCTCACCCGGAACGAGCGGGCGAACAGTGGAATACGTCCCAAGACGCCGGCGAATATCAGCCCTAGCAGAATGGTGAAGACGCCCAGTACCTTGATGATGAGGTCTTGGTGCTTGAGTAGCAGGGTTCCGGCGGCACCAAACGCAGCCCCGTAACTGGTGAAGACGGCGGCGAAACCGAGCACGAAGAGCAAGGTTCCAATGACCGTGCGACTGGGGCCGCGCGGTCGGGGAGTTCTCGCTGCGACAGGGGTGGCCGTGTGCGCGGTGCCGCTGGGATGGTTGGTTGGTTGCGTGTTGGCAGAGGCTGCGTCGGCGCCCGCGGTGCCGGTGACATAGGCGAGATAGCCGGGCACCAGCGGTAGACAGCAAGGACTGAGGAACGACACCAACCCGGCAGCCATAGCCACCGGGATAGCGACAAGCAGGGGTCCGTACGCGACCAGATCGCCGGGGTTCACCTGTTGGCCTCACCGAGGGCGATCTCGTCCTTGAGTATGCCCTTGAGGGTGTTGTAGGTGACGGGCCCGATGACTCGGGTGGCGACTTGGCCATGAGTATCGACGACGAGGGTGGTGGGGACCACTGTGGTGGGGATGGTGTCCCGGAAAGCGAGCAACACTTCGCCATTGATGTCTTGAACGCTTGGGTACGGCACCCTGAAGGTCCTCACAAAGGCCTTTGCTGCGTCGAGGTTGTCCCGGGTATTGATGCCGACGAAGCGAACACCCTTATTGGCGTACTCGTTGGCTAGTCGAACCAGGTCAGGAGTTTCGGCCCGACAAGGTGCGCACCACGATCCCCACACGTTGATAACCACGATGCTGCCCGCCAAGCCCGACGGGGAGAATGCCTCGCCATCTAGCGTGGTGCCTTCAAGCTTGGGTGCTCCAACGCGCTTTCCGGGAGGGTAGAGGTCTAGGCCCGGCTTGGTCTGGAGGCCGGCCTGAACGCCCGCAGCAGGCGCTCCACGGTTGTCGGTGTTCGTCCACGGGCTCCACAAGATGACGATGGACACCAATGCGACGACGCAAAGACCCCACACAACGGGCCGTGTGCGCCGGACCGCCTCGACGGCGTTCATAACGGCTGCGACCCGATCTTCTGTTCAGACTCGTGCGGCAGCCTGATTCGGACGCCGGCGATTGCCGCACAGTTGGTAGTAAGCGACACACTCTCACCATCCTCGACCCACGCCACTGATCCCGGCAGCCAGCTCACGCCCAACTGTATGAGCAGCTGTCAAGGTTGAAGATTCCCCTCGATTCGTGAGTTCTCCCGGACGTTCCCGTCTGGGAGTCCTTTGGTGAGCATGACGCCGGCTACTGGGCCACGCAGACCCAGGCCGAGGAGGTCAGGGTCGCCCGAGCGGTCAGTACGTCTGGAAACCGACTCGCACCCATGGGGGCGGTCGTGTCCCACAACGCAGCCTCAACTGATCCTCGTCGATCGAACGAGCCGTCCCGGTTCCGGGGGCCAGTGGCGTACCGCGATCTTCAGCGTCCCCTGGGCCATGACAGCTAGCGCGGCGGCGTAGCCGTCCAGTGGCGCGGACAGCTCGCGCACTACAGGGCAACCAACCTCCGTAGGCCTGGCGGGGTCGAGTGTTCGGTGTGCGGTCGCCTGCGCCTTGAGCAGGGCCTCGCTGCGCACCCACCGTGGACCGCGCGCCGCGCTGTCGAGATCGGATAGGCGTTGCACGTCCACCCCCACGGGGCCGTGTCCGCTCACGGCGACGACGACCAGCAGGCCTGAGTGGGACACCGCGGCCCACTGGGCGGGTGTACCCGGTCCCACGATGTTTGGGGCGCCGTGCGGGCCTCCACATTCGTTGCAGGTCCGGTCGATGACCACGTCCGCGGGCGAGACTCCCATCCGATCGGCAACAGCCACGCGGAGCAGGGCAGCGCCAAGGAGAGATCTCGCGCGGTCTGCGGGACGATCGAGGGAGTCGACCCGCGCCCGTTCTGTGGGGTCAAGCAGATCGAGGACTGACCGGTCGGCAGCGGTGAGAGTGGTCCACCAGACCATGACGTCCACGATTTACACTCCGATTCTGTGACCTAATCCAGTTAGGATAGCCTTACCTGCGTGAGTCTCCTGACGGCCCCGGCCACACGCCGCAGCCTGTTGCCGACTCACCGTGGGCCATCGGCCGATCGACCGGCGCTGATCAGCACCTCTGGCGCGGTCCTCTCCCACGTCCGGCTGGGCGAGATGGTCGAGGAGCTCGCCGCCCGGCTGCCGGACGTCGGGAGCGGGCGCCGGCTGGTCCATGTGCCGCTGCGTCCCGACGTGGACAGCGTGACGGGATACCTCGCGACGCTGGCGGCTGGACACGCTGCCCTGGTGACGCCGGCAGCGGCCGAGACGATTCTGGGCCGGTATCGGCCCGACCTCGTCGCCACCGGAGACCCGGACCGTCCCTTCGAGGTCCGCTCGACCACGCCTCAACACCTGCTGCACCCCGAGCTCTCGCTGCTGCTCAGCACCTCGGGCAGCACCGGCTCCCCGAAGCTCGTCCGGCTCGCCCACCGCAACATCCTCAGCAACGCTTCCGCGATCGCCGCTGCGCTCCGCCTTACCGAGCACGACCGTGCGCTCACCAGCCTGCCCCTCCACTACTGCTTCGGGCTGTCGGTCCTGCACTCCCATCTCGTCGCCGGGGCCTCAGTGGTGCTGCACGACGGCTCGCTGCTGGCCCGGGAGACCTGGAACGTCGTCGACCGACTCGGCGTCACGACATTGGCGGTGGTGCCGCACTCGGTCGAACTCATGGAATCGACGGGCGTCCTGAACAGGCCGCATCCCTCGCTACGCCTCATCGCCCAGGCGGGGGGACGGATGCCCCGCGAGCGTGTCTTGCGAACGGCCGCCCTCGGGCGCGAGCACGGCTGGGGGCTCGCGGTGATGTACGGCCAAACCGAGGCGACCGCACGCATCTGCGTCCTCGACCCGACCGACGTCGCCCGGCACCCGGACGCCGTGGGCCGGCCGGTGGCAGGCACGTCGGTGCGGGTCGACCCGACCGTGCCGGAGGCTGCCGACGGTGTCGGTGAGGTCCTGGTACGGGGCTCGGGGGTCATGATGGGTTACGCCGAGCACCCCGACGATCTGGCCCTCGGCGCCATGCTCACCGAACTCCGTACCGGCGACCTCGGCACCATCGGGGACGACGGCCTGCTCCGACTCCACGGTCGACGATCCGGGTTCGTCAAGGTGATGGGGCTCCGGGTCGATGTGGCGCGCGTGGAGGAAGCGCTCACCGCCGCGGGCCTGACCGCCTGCGTGAACGGGGACGAGGACGGCCTCACCGTCGCAGTCCAGCCGCAGCCCGGGACGCCGGCCGCCACTCTCGAGCATCGCGCCCGCGACCTCGCCGCCCGGGCCTCCGGGCTGGGACCGGCCGCGGTCCACGCCACTGCGATGGACCTGCCACGCCTGCCCAGCGGCAAGCTCGACCGACCGCTGTGCGCGGCACTGGTGAAGAGCACCCGGGTTGCGACCACCCGGGAGACGAGGGCCGGGGGTGGCGTCCCCTCGCTGGCCACCGACGTCGCGACCGCGATCCGTCACGTCCTCGGACGAGACGCCATCGACCTGCGCCGCACCTTCGTCCAGCACGGCGGCGACTCGCTCAGCCACGTCCAGGCCTCGGTGCGCCTCGAAGGCCTCCTCGGCCCGCTCCCGCCCAACTGGCACCACCGCCCGCTGGCCGAACTAGTCGAGCTCGGCACCACCCGCGCGAACCACCTCACAGCGTCACGGTGGTCGTCCGACCAGCCCCGCGGCTGGTGGTCCTGGCGTGTCTGGCACTCGGTGGAGGCGTCAGTGGCGATCCGCGCCGTGGCTGTGGTGCTCATCCTCGGCTCGCACGCCGACCTCTTCACGTTCCGCGGCGGCGCGCACACCCTGTTGGCGGTTGCGGGTTTCAACGCCGCTCGCTTCGGCCTCTCGGCACCTACTGTCGGGGGCCGCTGGCGGGCGGGTGCCCGGACCCTCGTCGGCGTAGCCGTCCCCACGATCGTGGTCGCGCTCATCGGCATGGCGAACGGGGGGCGCTACGGGTGGGGCAACGTGCTGCTGGTGAACTGGTTGACCGGCCCCGTGTCCCAGGCCAGCCACAACGAGTTCTGGTTCGTGGACACACTCCTCGCCTGCACCGCGACGATCACGGCTGTGTTGTCCATCCCGGCCGCTTCCCGGGCGTGGCGACGTCATCCCTGGCGGGTTGCGATGATCCTGACGACCCTCGCCCTCGTCCCACGATTCGTCATCCTGAACGAGGGAGAAGGTCTGCTGCGCGGCATGATGCCGACCACGATCTGGCTGTTCACGCTGGGCGCCGCGGCGGCGCACGCCGACACCGGCTGGCGGCGCGGCCTCACCCTGGTTCTCGCCGTCGTCGGGGGCGTCGGGTTCTTCCCCGCCGACCCCGCCCGCAACGCCGTGGTCATCGCCGGCATCGTGGCGCTCACCCTGCTGCGCAGCGTGCGTCTCCCTGCGCCGGCCGTCCCTGTGGTGAGCCTGCTGGCTGCGGCATCCCTCTACATCTACCTCGTCCAGTTCCAGATCATCACCTTCGCGTCCGATCCCCTCACCGGGGCGGTCCTCTCGCTCGCGACCGGCTGCCTCCTTTGGCGCCTGGCGGACGGTCCCGTGCGGCGGCTCCAGGGCCTGGTCCCACTCCCCACCAACTCGAACGAAAGGCTCCCGTGACCCGCACTCACCGTCTCCGGACGGCCGCCCTGATCGCACCGGCGCTTGGGCTCGCCCTGACAGCCTGCTCAGCGGGTTCGGCCCCGCCACAGGAGACCTTCCAGGCGCAGCCCGGTGTCCTGCAGATCTACTCCTCGCAGCACCGTAACGTCACCGAGGCCTGGGCCAGTGGATTCACCGCCAGGACGGGAATCCGAACTCAGGTCCGGGAGGGCCAGGACTCCTCCATGGGCCAGATGATCGTGGCCGAGGGAGAAGCGTCCCCCGCCGATGTCTTCCTGACCGAGAACTCCCCCGCCATGACCGTGGTCGAGCGCGCCGGCCTCCTCGCACCGGTTGCGGCGACGACCCACGGCCAGCTGTCCGAAGGGCTGGCACCCTCGTCGGGACTCTGGACGCCGATCGCCGCCCGCTCCACGGTCCTGGTCTACAACCCGGCCCAGATCAGTGCCGACGAACTCCCGTCCTCGATCATGGACCTCGCCAGCCCGGAATGGGCCGGGCGCTGGGGCGGCGCCCCGGGCGGGGCCGACTTCCAGGCCATCGTGGCCGGGATGCTGGCCGAGCGGGGCGAGTCCGAGACGGCCGCCTGGCTCAAAGCCCTCGCAGACAACGCCGAGGTCTACCAGAACAACATCGCCACCATGAACGCGGTCAACGCCGGTCAGGTCCCGATCGGCATCATGTACCACTACTACTGGTACCGCGACCAGGCCGGGACGAAGGAGGGCAGCGCCAACACCGCCCTCCACTACTTCGGCGGCCAGGATCCGGGCGCCTTCGTCAGCCTGTCCGCCGGTGGAGTGCTCGCCTCCTCCGACATGAGCGCCGAGGCGCAGCAGTTCCTCGCCTACATCACCAGTCCCGAGGGCCAGCGCATCCTCGTCGAGAGCGGATCGATGGAGTACGCGGTGGGCGCCGGCGTCGAGTCGGACCCGGCACTGCCGCCCCTGGCCGGCCTGTACGCCCCGGTCGTCGACCCGTCGGCGCTCAACTCCGAGACTGTGGTCTCGCTGATGACTGATGCAGGCATCCTCTAGGGCGCCCGGCGGCGTCCTCCTGCTCGCCACCGCGGTCGCCGCCCTCACCGTCCTGCCGCTGCTGGGCGTCGTCGCCAACGCGCTCTCCGCCGGCACCCAGCTCGCGGCCGACTACCTGTTCCGCCCCCGGGTCGGTGAACTGCTGGGCAACACCGCCCTGCTCGTCGGCGCAACCGTGCCCGCCACGGTGGTCGTGGGCGCCATCGCAGCATGGCTCGTCGAACGCACCGACCTGCCCGGGGCCGGGGTGTGGCGGGGGTTGCTGCTCGCCCCGCTCGCAGTGCCGGCGTTCGTCAGCGCCTACGCGTGGGTGACTGTGGCGCCGGAACTCACCGGCTTCACCGGCGCCGCCCTGGTCACCTCGATGGCCTACTTCCCGTTCGTGTTCCTTCCCGCGGCGGCCCTCCTACGCGCTCTGGACGGTGGTGACGAGGAGGCCGCCCGCTCTCTCGGTCTCTCCCCGGCGGCTGCCGTAATGCGCACCGTGCTGCCGCGACTGCGCCCCGCGTTGAGTGGCGGCGCCCTGCTGGTCACGCTCCACCTGCTCGCCGAGTACGGCGTCCTGGAGATGATGCGCTTCCAGACGTTCACGACTGCGATCATGCAACGCTACGCCGTCGGCTTCAGCGACGCCTCCGGAAGCCTGCTCGCATCAGTGCTGCTCGGACTCTGCCTGCTGGCCCTCGTCGCCGAAGTGCTGGCCCGAGGCCGGCGCCGGGTCGCGCAAGTCGGCGCCGGAGCCCCGCGCCGCCCCGCGCCGGCGCGACTGGGCGCGTGGACGGCTCCCGCCCTGGCCTTCCTGACCGCGCTGGTCTCCGCATCTCTCCTGGTACCGATCGTGACCGTGATCCGCTGGCTGGTCGCTGCCCCGTCCGGGGCTGGGCCGGTCGGCGCGCACCTTGCCCAGGTCACGATCAGCACGCTGGGCCTGGCCCTCCTCGGCGCGGCAGCGGCGACCACCGCCGCACTGCCGGGGGCCTGGCTGCTGGCCCGCCATCACTCGGCCCGCACGCTGCTCCTCGAGCGGGCCACCTACCTCGCCAGCGCGCTCCCCGGGGTCGTCGTGGGCCTCGCCCTGGTAACCCTCTCGGTACGGTGGGCACGCCCGATGTACCAGACCGTCGGACTCATCGTCGTCGCCTACGCCATCCTGTTCCTCCCCCGCGCCATGGTGTCGTTGCGCGCCGGCCTCGCCGCGTCCCGCCCCGAACTCGCCGAGGCCGCCCGCTCGCTCGGGCTGGGCGGCGGGGCAACCTTCCGGCGCGTGGTCCTGCCTCTGATCGGGCCGTCCGTGTTGACCGGGATGGTGCTCGTCGCTCTTGCTGTCGGGACGGAGCTGACCGCAACCCTCCTGCTCGCACCCACCGGAACCGACACCCTCGCCCTGGCGTTCTGGCGCGAGGCCAGTGAACTCGACTACGCGGCCGCCGCCCCGTACGCCGCCGTGATGGTGGCGCTGTCGGCCCCGCTGACCATCCTTCTCCGTCGGCAGATCGTGGAGGTGCCATGAGTGAAGTTGTCCTGCGCGGCGTCACAGCAGGCTACGGCGGCGAGGAAGTCCTCTCCGAGGTCGACCTGACCGTTCGCGAGGGCACCACAACGGCCGTGCTCGGAGGCTCCGGCAGCGGCAAGACCACCCTCCTCCGGGTCATCGCAGGCTTTCTCCCCCCACGCTCGGGAACCGTCGCCGTCGGAGGCTCCCCCGTCGTCGGGCCGGGCACCTGGGTACCGCCCGAGCGCCGGGGCGTCGCCTACGTCCGGCAGGACGGTGCGCTGTTCCCCCACCTCTCCGTGGCCGGGAACATCGCCTTCGGCCTCCCCAGACCCCGCCGCCGTCACCGCGAGCGGGTCCTGGAACTGCTCGACCTGGTCGACCTGCCCGCATCCATGGCCGACCGGCGCCCGGATCAGCTGTCCGGCGGCCAGCAGCAGCGGGTGGCCCTCGCGCGGGCGCTGGCCCCCGGGCCCGCCCTGGTGTTGCTCGACGAGCCCTTCTCCTCGCTCGACGCCACGCTGCGCGCTGCCACCCGCGAGGCGACCGCTCGGGCACTGAAGGGCGCGGGCGCCACCGCGATCCTGGTCACCCACGACCAGGAGGAGGCGCTCTCCATCGCCGACGAGGTGGCCATCCTCGCCGCCGGGCGGTTCCGTCAGGTGGGCCGCCCGGAGGTGGTCTACCGCGAACCCGTCGACACCGGCGTGGCCACCTTCCTCGGCGACACCGTGCTTCTCCCCGGCACCGCGGCCCACGGACAGGTCGAGTGCCGGCTCGGCAGGCTGCCCGTCTCGGGCCCACAGCCCGGGGGACTTGTCGAGGTCATGATCCGTCCCGAGCAGATCAGCCTCACCGCCGCGACGGCGGGGGCGCTCGACGCCACCGTCGGCAGGGTGACCTACTTCGGACACGACGCACTGGTCGAGCTTGTCCTCGCCGATCCTGCCGGGGTCTCTCCGTTGCGGGCGCGCGTCATGGGCCCGCAGGCCCCCGCCCCCGGCGATCGGGTGGGCGTGTCGGTACAGGGTCCCGTCCGCACCTTCCCGGACCGGCGCACGAATCCGCCCGTCGCGACAGTGTCCGGCTGAGGCAGCCGAAGCGGGGATCGGTCGCGCCCCACGACTGCGCTCAGGTTCCCGGAAGAGAAGGCAGCGGAGGTCCGGCTGAGCTCGAGGTAGCGCGAACCTATCGGGATGCGTTGGGGGCGCCATCGAGGGCCGGGAGCACCCAGAAGGCAGCGAGATCGATCAGGGTGCGGGTCATCGGCGCCAGACTCGCGCGCAGCTCTGCGTGGCGTCGTGGCTTCAGTGGTGGTCGGGCGTCGATCGAGGGATCCCTGGGTGAAGGCGTCCTTGCGATCAGGTCGATCAACGGGACGAATCGAACGGCGGATACCTCGGAGATATTTGCTGGCGCGGACAGGGACGGTGAGTTCGACCAGGCCAGGACGGGCGTGACGAGGAACCCGCTGTCAGGTAGGGCGAACCGGGGCAGGGTGGCAACGACGTGCACGCTTTCCGGATCAAGTCCTACTTCTTCGCGCGCTTCCCGGAGGGCTGTGGCGATTGCGTCGTGGTCGTCGCGGTCGTGAGCGCCTCCGGGGAAGGTGACCCGACCGGGGTAGTCCCCAAGGTCGGTGGCGCGTTCAGTGAGCAGCACTTCCGGTCCGGCGGGCCCGGACGTGATCAGGATCAGGACCGCGCTGGGCCGGAGGGTCACCGGGCGGGCCAGCGCGGGGCCGTCGGCTGGGTTCTCGGCAGCGACCCGTGCCGCCCAGTCCGGCATGGGCGGGGTCCAATCGGGTCTGCGTTGGGGGTCCTCGCTGGGGGCGGGGTGCCACTGGGTTTGACCGGAGGCCAGCCGCAGCGTGGCGACACCGGGTTCGGGCCCGGCGCCATTGACCAGGCGCAGTTGCTGCCCGAATCCGGGGTGACCGAACACGGCCCTGGCCGGGCGGGGCGAGGCCGCGCCGGGGGTGGCGGCCGGCCATTCTGCGGGGTTGTTGGCGACGACCACAAAGGCCCGGTTCGCACCGACGAGCTGGGCGGCCGGGCCGCCGAAGGCGGTGAGTGTCTCGCTCATGGCAGGCACGAGGACGAGGTTGGCGCCGACCTCGGTGAGGGACATGGACGGCGTCCCGGTTGAGCAGGTCACGGCAGACGAGGACCACCGCGTGCCACCCGTCGGTCCCGACGTGGACGCGGATCTGGGGGTAGGGGTCGGCGTCGACGCCCTCGGTCACGGGCCGATCGGCCGGACTGAACTTGTCGTGGACCAGGGGGTGGGCCAGGCCACGGACCCAGGTGAAGGCCCGGTTACGGCGGGTTCCATCGGCCTCTGGTGTGTGGACGCTGCCGGCGACCAGCACGTTGGGCCCAGCGGCGTCGGTGACCCAGTGGCGGAGGCGTTGGGCCAGGGCTGGGGTGAGGGCCAGTTCGGGCAGGACCACGATGGTCGCGCCCTGGTCCACGGCGGTGCCGATCAACGCGTCCAACTGGGCGCCTTGGCGTCGCTCGTCTGCGGGACCGATGTGGAAGACGCGCCCGTCGGGTCCGGCGGGGAACTCCAAGTCGGCCAGGGAAGCGTTGGGGTGCACGGTGGCGAGTACCGTATCGGCGCCCAGGAAAGGTGCCCCCGTTTCGGCCAGAGAGTAGTCGAACACGACGTGGAACTGGGCGGCCCACTCACCGGCCAGGCGGACGTGCCGGGTCTGGTCGAGGCGGTGCGCCAGACGCCACGGTGGCGCGGTGGGCACCAAGGTCGTCACCGCAGTGACGTTCGCAGCCCCCAACGGCACGGGGTCGCCCACTCCGGGACGGTAGGGGCTTCGGGCGCGGAAGGACGCGCTGAGGCTGACCTGGTATTGCTCATCGATGAGTTCAGCCACCCGGTGAGCCATTGCCACGACAGGCACATCGTCGTCCCGGGCGAAGAGGGTAGCCAGCTCACCGCGGACAGTGTCGTCGAGAGAGGACCGATCGCGGGTGCCGACCATGGTCCGGCGCACCGGGTCGACCCGGGCTTCGAGTGCGGTCTGGACCGGTCCGTCCGTCATCAGGGCTTGCAGCTGTCGGTGGTGGTCCCGGCACCAGCGCAGCAGCACGGTGAGGACGATGAGTGGCTCGGCCTCGGCGGCCACGGCCTCCCGCAGGGCGGTGAATCGGTCGGGTTCGGCCACCAGAGCGGCGACGCAGGACGGGCAGGGCTGAGCGGACGGGGCCGCGCCAGCCACGGCGCGCTGGGTTTCGGTGGTGTCGCAGCAGCACGTCGGCGCAGCTGCCGCCGCGGGCGGCGCCTCTGGGTGGCGAGGGGTCATCGTTGTCCTTGGCTACGTCAGAGCTGTGGCCAACGCGTCCCGGGCTGCCAGTCCTGAGGGGCTGGCTGGGCTGATCCCTGTGCTGGCTCTCTGGCTCCGGCGGGCCGGTGCGCCTCGTGTCCAGCGTGCCCGGAAGCCTCGGTCGGCCGCTGCCCATCCCGGTCCTGGTGGCCATGCCCCTGGCCCTCCCCTTGGCTGTGGCCATGACCGCCTCCGCATCCACCGGAGCCGTGGCCTCCGTGGCCACGCAGGTGCATGACGAGCATGCCGCCGACGAGCGCGATCCAGATCCAGTTGCGTACAAGGAAGTCCAACATCATGAACCTGCCGTTCTGAGGGCTGGTGCCCTCACACGAGCCAGTCTCGGCAGCTCTGGTTGTCGTTCCGCTGTCGCCGGATCAAGGTTTCATCAAGACCGGGGATCGACAGCGTCGGAGGAGGTGCCGCCGGTGACGGCGGCTGGGTGGTTGCGCGGGGACCTGAGCTGGATGAGCGGGAGTGCGGCCAGCACCAGGACGATCCCGAGCCACTGGCGGGGGGTGGGTGCCTCGCTGAGAAGCAACCACCCGAGCAGAACGCCGAATACGGGTGTCAGCATCGTCCAGGCGGTCAGCCTGACGAGCTCAGCGCGGCGGACCTCGGCGAACCAGAGCAAGTTCGTGGCAGCCGTGCCGATCACGGCGATGAAGGCCAGGACTGCGAGGAACTGAGGCGTCCACGCAACCTTGGGCGCGCCTTCCGCAGCGGCGGCCCACGCGGCCAGGGCGGCGCCGCCAACCAGGAACTGGAGCGCCGTGAGCGCAACGACGTCCACGTCCACCAGCCGCCGGGCGATGAGGGTTCCGACGACCGTGGCCGCCGAGGACGCCAGCGACAGCAACGCCCCGGCCGTCCCGGCCCCGCTCGCGGCTGCCGCGACTCCCAAGCCGACGAAGCCGAGGAGCAGCCCGGCCAGCGCCCATCGGGTGGGCCGCTCCCGGAAGAGCAGCCATGCCGGCAGCACCATGAGCAGCGGCTGGGAGTTGGCGAGCACTGCGGCCACGCCACTGCTCACCCCGGCAGTCCCTGCGAACATCGCGGCATACGCGAGGGCCACGTTGACCAGCCCCAGCACGAGCACCCATGGCCACGCGGCCCGTGGGGGCGGCCGCCAGCCGGTGCCAACGGCTGCAAGCAGCACGACCGCGCCGGCCACCAGGGAGCGAAGCGCGGCGAACCACAGCAGGGGGGCGTCCTGCAGGCCCCAGCGGATGGCGACGAAGCAGGCGCCCCACCCGGCGGTGATCAGGACCATCCGGCCGGGGCGCGGGACGAGCGCCGGTCGGGGCATGCCGGTGCCCATCCCGGATTTCACGACGCCCGGCGGGCGCGACCGGGCCACACGCCGTCTGGGGCGTCAGCCATGTCGATCGGTCCTGGACCTGGAGCGGGCACTGTGGAGTGCCTGGAACACGCGAGCGGCCAGGGCCAGCGTGACAGCCAGGACGATGCCGCTGACTGCGACCCGCAGACCGGTGGCTGGTGACCCTGGTGAGGAAAGCGCCGCGCTGAGCGATCCGGCGGCCAGCGTCGCCACTAACAGGAGGATCCACAGGCTGCTGCGGGCTCGCCGAGCAGAACCGTTGCGCGCCGGAGGGCTTGTCATGGCGGTTGTGGACTGCCTTCCTTCGTCGCTCACATGCCCAGGTGGGTCTTGGCCGTGGTGAAGGCCATCAAGATCGTCAAGACGATGATGGCCGCCACGATGGCGCTGGCGATTGTCATGGCAACTCGGCGGTGTCGCCACGCGCGGTGCGGGTTGCGGTCGATGAACGGCAGGGCCACAAGGATGGTGAACAGGGCGCCGCCGCCGTAGAGGATCCCTGACAGGCCGATCCAGTTCTCCAGGGTGAACATCCACCAGAACGGCCACATCGGCTTGATCACCTCGATGCCCTCGACGGGCGCCGGACCGACTGGGGGTGGGAAGGTGACGGCCAGCAGGCCCAGGGCCCCCAGCAGGGCGAGCCCGAGCGCGGAGATCCGGCGCAGGTGGTGGGTGAACGGCTCGACCGGCTCCGCTGCCGGCGCGTCGGTGGACTCGTCGTCGGCGGTCAGCGATGGGTGGGGGGAGATGCGGTGCCGCTTGACCAGGAGCGCGTGCAGCGTGAACAGCACGACGATCAGGCCCGGTATGAGGACGACGTGGGCGCTGTAGAGGCGGATCAGGATGGAGACCCGGTTGGCGAAGTCCGGGGAGAACCACAGGCCGCCGCCGCCGAGCAGGTTGGCGACCTCGACGTTGTGCCCGAGCGCCTCGTACCCTTCCTGGTCCCACTTGAGGACGGTTCCGGTAAACAGGGCGAAGATCACCAGCCCGAACATGGCGACACCGATCAGCCAGTTGCCTTCTCGGGGGCGCTTGTAGGAACCAGTGAGGAAGACCCGGAGCAGGTGCAGGGCAGCGGTGACGTACATTGCTTGGGCGGCCCAGAAATGCACGCCGCGGACGAACCACATGCCCCACTCGTGGGTGACAATGTGCCGGACCGAGGCGTTGGCCTCCTCCGGAACCGGAGCGTAGAACTGGGTGAGCAGGATCCCGGTCACGACGAGCAGTACCAGGGCTGCGGCGGTGATCCCGCCCAGGCTCCACGCGATGTTGTTCGCGTGCTCCGGGACGGGATAGGTCAGCGCGGTGATGCCGAGCCGGTCATCGACGACATCGAGGGCGCGGCGCCACCACGGGCGGGTCGCAGCGGTGTTCGGGCTGGTCGAGATGGCCGGGTCGGCGCGGAGGGTGCTCATGGTGTCTCCTCCCGGGATGCTTGGGCGTCACGGTCAGCGGGTTGTGCCAGCCTGCGCCGCAGCTGTGCCGGGGTGTCGGCTGGGCGGTAGCGATAGGCCAGGTAGCTGCCGCCCAGCAGCAGCGCCAGCGACGCGATGGCGAGGATCCAGCTCGGGGCGGGCGCGTCGGGCCGGCCGGCAAGCTCCGGTTCGATGGTCCGGGTGCCGGTGGACATGCCGGTGGCGGGTGGAAGCGCGGCGACCGCGGCACTGATGGCCTGCGCGAGCAACTCCTGGGCGCGGGTCACCTGGTTGGCTTCGAGTGCCGCGCGCGCCTGCTGCACCTTCGCGATGTCGACCCCCGCGTTGTCCGAGGTCTCCAGAGCGTCGTCGACCTTCTCCATCGCCACCTCGATCCCGGCCGCGCTCGTGTCGTGAGCCAGGTGCCCCAATGCCTGCTGCGCCAGCACGTACCCAACGGTTGTCTCCTCGCCCCCGTGTGCCGAGGCAGTGGCTGCACCGGCTACGGCGAAGAGTCCCGCGAGGATCACCACCAGCACGGCCCGCCGGCCCGGTCGAACTGCGGTGGCCTCGATCGGCACAGTCGTGCCGGTGCGACTGTCTGGACGTCGCGTCATAGTTCAGGGTCTCCCCCGGACGTGGGCTGTTTCGTATGCGGATGGTCAAGGTTTGACATCGACGCGTCGGCGACGTTGATCACCCGGCTGCGCGCGCGAGTGGGCGAGGGCCGCATCGATGTCGCGGCTGGGACGCACGGATGTCGGCGCAACGGCTACCGGCCTGGTGCGGGCGGGATCGTGATGGTGAATTGCGCGCCCTGGCCGGACACGTCGCTGTCGGCGGTGAGGGTGCCGTGGTGGGCCTCCACGATCGCGCGGGCGATGGTCAGTCCGAGGCCGGAGCCGGCGCTGCTCGGCGCCTTGTGGAATCTCCGGAACAGCTTCTCGGCGTCCCCCGGGGGAAATCCCGCTCCGGTGTCGCGGACTTCAATGATCGCGCCGGGGTGGCGGGGGTCCGGGTCGGCGCCGGCCTTGACGGTCACGGTTCCGCCGGCGGGTGTGTGTCGCAGGGCGTTGTCGAGCAGGCTGGTGATGACTTCGTTGATCCGGTCGGGGTCCACGAGCAGGTCGGGGGTGTCGGCGGCGACGGACCGGGTGAGGCTCACCTGGGCGGCCCGGAATCGTTCCCGGCTTGCGGCGACGGCGGTGTCGACGAGTGCGGCAACTGGCACGGGCCTGGTGCTAAGCAGGAGTTGGCGTTCCTGGGCGCGGGAGACGACTTCGAGGTCGGCGACCAGACGCCGCAGGCGCGCGCTCTGACCGGTCAGGGTTTCCAGGGTCTGGTCGTCCACGGGGAGGATGCCTTCTGCGATGGCCTCGACGGTGGCCTCGAGCGATGCGATCGGGGTGCGCAGCTGGTGCGCCAGGTCTGCGGTGAGTTCCCGGCGGGTGGTCTCAGTGGCCTCCAGCCGCTGGGCAAGTTGGTTGATCGACACCGTCAGGGTTGCGAGCTCTGATCCCATCCGGGGGTCCTGCAGCCGGGTGTCGAGTCGTCCGTCGGCGAGTGCCCTCGCGGCGATGGCGGCGTCCTGGATGGGTGTCGCAAGCCGGCGGGCGATCAGCCAGCTGATCGCCAGTGCTGTTGCTGCGGCAGCGAGGATCCCGACCGCGAGGGCGGTAAGGACGGCCTGTTCGAAGGCGCTCATCAGGTGCTCAAGGATCTGCTGGTCCAGAGTCACTCCTGCGTCCTGCAGGTGCATGTCGAACAGCGGCCAGGAGAGCAGGAGTGCCCCGAGCAGGACGGTGCTGGCACCGGCGAGGATGACGAGGGCGATGTTGATCAGGAGCCGGCCGGCCAGCCTGAGCCCCGGTCCCTTCGGTTTGGTCTGCCGCGGGTTCATCCCGGTCCCATTCGGTAGCCGACGCCCCGGACGGTGAGAACGTAGCGGGGCGATCGCGAGTCGTCGCCCAGTTTGCGCCGCAGGTGGCCGATGTGGATGTCGACGAGGTGTTCATCGCCGGGCGCGGCGCCGGTCGTACCGTCCCAGACGTTGTCCAGGAGCTGCTGCCGGGTGAACACGACCCGCGGACGGCTGCTCAAGGTCTCCAGGAGTTCGTACTCGGTGCGGGTGAGCCCGATCAGGGACGATCCGACGTGGACCTCCCGCGCCGGGGGGTCGATGACAAGGTCGCCGAACACCTGCTTCGCCGGTTCGCCGGAATCCTCCGGTGCGCCTCCCGTCGTGCGGGGCCGGCGGAGCAGGGTGCGGATCCTGGCAACCAGTGCTCGAGGGGAAAACGGTTTGGTTACGTAATCGTCGGCACCCACAGCGAGCCCGACGAGCAGGTCCACCTCGTCGGCGCGGGCGGTCAGCATCAGCACGTAGCAGCGGGAGAAGGTCCGCAACTGCCGACACACCTCGATCCCGTCCATGCCGGGAAGGCCCAGATCGAGCACCACCACATCCGGCTCGGCTTCGCGGGCCAGCGCCAGGGCGGTCTCGCCGTCGGCAGCGGTGCGGACGTCGAAACCGTCCCGGGCCAGGAAGCCCTCGACGACCCGCACCAGGCTCGGCTCGTCGTCCACCACCAGGGCGCTCAGCCTCGGAGTCTCGACCACGATCAGGCGTCCTCCTCCGTGACGAAGTTCCCGTGCCAGGTGTGGTACCAGACTGCCCCGGTGAGGGCGTTCACCGAAAGCATGCCCACGATGTTGCCGCCCGATTCAGTGTCGATCGTGTAGTAGCCCGGGAATCCCTTCACGTCAGTGACGGTGGCTTGGGCGGGCAGGTTGACCCGCAACCAGTCATCTGCCATGACCCGCGCCTGGTCCGGCGAGACAGTGGCGTCCCGGGAACCGGAGTTCCACATCATCGCCGGCCCCTGCTCGGTGGACACCGACCCGTCGGTCGGGTTCACCAGCAGCTCCGTGGCAGGCCGCCCGGCGGCGTCTTTCAACTCGACGTAGAAGTTTCCGGTGAACTGCATCACCTCACCCGGCCGCAGGCCCCGGCCGGAGCCGGCGAGCGTCGCACGGGCGCGCGCCTGCGCGATCCCCTGGACGGGCGAGCCATCACCCGCCAACCAGACCTGCCGGCCCATCATGCCGCCCCCCATCCCCGGGCCCGGCATACCCCGGCGCCCGTTCGAGGTGTTCGGGTAGCCCGGCCCGGACGTCCCGGCGGTGGGAGTCGCGACCAGGGTCGTTCCCGAGGCGACCAGGACGACGGCGAGCGACCCGAGCAGCAGCACGCTCGCCGCCACCAGCACCAGCCACGCCAGCCGCCGCGAAGAGGTCCGTCTGGGAGTGCTCAACGCAAATCCTCCCCACGAACCCGGCCGAGCGCATCGCGCTGGGCCTGATAGGTCTGCAGATCGATCTCGCCACGCGCGAACCGCCGATCCAGGATCTCCTCAGGGCTCTCCTGCGTCGGCCGGGTGCCGTGGCCCGCCTGACGACCGGGCAGCAACCTGCTCACCGCCCAGACGATCCCGGCGATCAGCACCACCCACAGCAGCACAATGCCGATCATGCCGCCGAACGCCATGCCGCCCCAACCCATGCCGCCATATCCCATCATGTCCGTACTCCTCGTTCGCTTGGGCGGCGCTCCTCGCCGCCCGACACAACCAGCCTGCCCGCCGCTCATAGCGGTCACCCCCACCGCGAAGTAAAGATCTCCCATAGCCGGCCACCACGGTTTGGCCGCCGCGAAGCTGTTGAGGGAGATGTCGCAGCCGAAGCGACCTGCGAGATTTGGCCAATCTGCGCGGGTCGACCACCATGGTCGGGTGATTCTCCACCTGGTCCTCAATCCTTGCCGTGATGCCTGCGGAACCGTTCCGACAGGCGAGGAGGTCGACGGCGCGCCAGTCTTGCGCTGCCCGGGCTGTGAATCGAAGTGGGTCGAGGTCGCGGACCCGGGCCCCGCGGAGAGCAGTCCCACCCGCAGCGAAGCTTGAGCTGGCGTAGCGGACGGCGATACCCGCCTGGTTGCCGCGTGCCTGCGCCAGCCGGCGGGTTGAGGGGCTCCGGGCGACGGTTCGGTCAAGATTGGATCAAGAGATGGCCGCCGATGCCCCCGCAGCAGCCGGCCGCGGCCGTCGGTCCGCCATACTTCGAAGATGAGCAGCACCGTGCCGGCACCGGCCAAGATCCTCGTCGTTGATGATGAACGAGCCTTGGCGCAGATTCTTGGGTCGTACCTGGTGAAGGCCGGGTATGAGGTTCACTATGCGGTGGACGGCCCCGGCTCGGTCGCCGCCGCACGCGAACTCGATCCCGAGGTCATCCTGCTCGACCTGGGCCTGCCCGGGCTGGACGGGATCGAGGTCTGCAGGCAGGTGCGGACCTTCTCGGACTGCTACATCCTCATGCTCACCGCGAGGGACGATGAGACCGACCGGATCATCGGTCTCGGTGTGGGTGCCGACGACTACATCGGCAAGCCGTTCAGTCCAAGGGAGGTGGTCGCTCGGGTGAGCGCGGTTCTGCGGCGACCCCGCCTGTCGAGAGCGACCTCACCCGAGGAGTCGGCTGAGAAGCGTCAATTCGGTGACGTGGTGATCGATCCAGGACTGCGGGAGGTCTGGGTCGGCGATCGCCGGCTCAGCCTCACCCGCACCGAATTCGACATTCTGGACGTGCTTTCCAGCAACCCGCGAGCCACGCTCACGCGCCGTCAGATCATCGATCGCGTGTGGAACACCGAGTGGGTCGGTGACGACCACGTCGTGAACGTGCACATCGCGAACCTGCGTCGCAAGCTTGGCGACGATCCGATCGAACCCCTCTACCTGCTCACCGTCCGGGGAGTCGGGTATCGCATGGGCAGGCCCGAGGCTCCGCCCAAGTGAAGCGACCGACCCGCCCCAAGGACTGGAGCCTGGGGGTCCGGCTGTTCGTGGCGCAGAGCCTGGTGCTGCTGGCAGCCATCGCCACCGCCGGCGGTGTCGCGGCGATCCTGGGGCCAACCCTGTTCCATGACCACCTCATTGCCAGTGGTCACGTGCCGACATCCCCGGAGATCCCCCACATCGAGCAGGCCTACCTGGACTCAAGCACCGCTTCGCTGGCGGTCGCCATGGTGGTCGCGATCGGCTGCGCGCTGGGCGTCACCTACTACGTGACCCGTCGAATCCGACGGCCGCTGGAGAAGCTCTCCACGGCGGCGAAGGCCCTCTCCCAGGGCAGCCACGAACTTGTCGTGATCGAAGCGGGCGCCGGGCCGGAGTTGGCGAATCTCGCGGCAGCTTTCAACGACATGACCACGCAGCTTGCGGCGACCGAGCAGACCCGTCTTCGTCTCCTTGGAGACCTGGCGCACGAGTTGCGCACTCCCCTGGCCAACATCCAGGCGCACCTGGAAGCCGTCGACGACGGCGTAGCGGAGTGGGATGCCGATACCCGCAGCCTTCTTCTCGCCGAAACGAATCACCTGAGCCGGCTTGCCGGGGACCTCAACGACGTTTCCCGGGCCGAAGAGGGCCGGGTCACCATCGAGCCCAATGTGCAGTCGCTTCGTGATGTCGTCGCCGACGTGGTGGATGCCCATCAGCCGAAGTTCGATGCCAAGGACGTCACCCTCGCGCTCCTCCCCGGTGAGGACGCGGTTGTGGCGATCGACGCGATCCGTATCGGCCAGGCGCTCAACAACCTGGTCAACAACGCGTTGAGGCACACCTCCCCCGGAGGAAGTGTCACGATCACAGTCCAGAAGACCCAAGAAACTGCCCTCGTGGCGGTTGCCGACACCGGCGACGGCATCGCCCCCGATCAGCTGCGCCATGTCTTCGACCGGTTCTACCGAGGAGACACCGCCCGAACCCGCGATGCTGCAGGATCGGGTATCGGGCTGACCATCGCCCGCGCGCTCGTCGAAGCCCACGGCGGCCAGTTGACGGCTGTGAGCCCCGGCTCGGGCCTGGGATCCACCTTCACCCTGAGCCTCCCGATCCGCCGCACCCCACGGTAGCTAGCTCGCACGCAGCCGAAGCCTCCTGCCCGACCCGGAGCGACCTCAATGGCGATGCGACGAGCCCATCCCGAGATGCATCAGCGCCATCATCCCGAAGCACACCAGTCCGCCAAGGAGTGGCGCCAGTCCGCCGCCGCTGAAGAACTGCCACAGACCGATAGCGACGAGCGGCACGCACATCAGCAGCATCATCCAGCCGTGACCTCCGCGACTTCCGTGCTCGGAGTGGTCGGCCTGATGGCCGGCGTGGCTCGCCTGATCCGGGACCGACCGATCCGGGGACGTCTCGGCGTCGGGGTAATTCGCCCACGGCGGCGACGACTTCGACTGGTTATCCACGCTCACGGCAACTCCTTCTCCACACTCCACCTCGGTGGAGGTTGTCCTGTCTGCAACTGTGCCCACCACACATTCGGTTCCTGTTCGGCGTGGATCAAGGTGCGGTCAAGAAGAACGAACCGACGGTCGCGGCGACCCGGCAGGTGATTCGGCTCGGGTCGGCGATACGTGACGGACTCGCTGGACTCTGTGACCGCCCAACAGCGAACGAGCCGCCACGATGGTGACGAGCCACAACAGAACCAGCGCAAGACAGATGAGGATCCAGCTCGCGACCGGGGGGCCTTGATGCAGCACGTCACTCCCTTCGTGGGTCGATGCCTCGCGGTCAGGATGCCGGGCAGGTCGTTCGGCTCAGCCGTGGTTCGGGTCAAGATTCGGACAAGAAGGGGCGATCGCTCAGTTCCCGACAGGACGCCGCCTCCCCCGCGCCCGGTTGGGGTTCTTGACTGAATCTTGCGGGAAGGTCTGCGCAATCCACACCAAGGCACGGCACCGTTGACCTGACCGGCCCGTTGCTGCGGCCCACTCACTGCTTCCTTTGGAGATTGATCACCGTGCTACCCGTACTGTTCAGCATCTTCGGATTCCAGATCCAGTCCTACGGGGTGAGCAAGGCAGTCGCCGCCCTCGTCGGTGCGTACATTCTCGGCCGACGCTTCACTCGGCTCGGTTACGACAAGGACACGGCGTACTCCCTGGTGATGTGGGCGACAGTGTGGGGCTTCGTGGCAGCCAAGGTCTACTTCCTGATCGACAACTGGAGCAACTTCGACCTGCACATGCTCGGCAGCTCCGGATTCGTCTGGTACGGCGGCCTGATCGGTGGCGTCCTGGCCGTTCTCGTGATCACCCGCCGCCACGGACTTCCGCTCGGCACGGTTGCCGGAGCGATGGCGATGCCGCTGTCGGTCGCCTACGGCATTGGACGGATCGGATGCTTCCTTGCCGGCGACGGCACGTACGGCAAGCCGACCGACCTGCCCTGGGGAATGGCCTTCCCCAACGGGGCCGTTCCCGTCAACGTCCCGGTGCACCCGGCCCAGCTCTATGAGGCTGCGGCGGCGTTCCTGATCGCTCTCGCCCTGTGGGTGCTGCAGGACCGGATCGCCCCGATCGCGGTGTTCGGCAGCTACCTCGTGATGAGCGGGCTCTCGCGGATCCTCGTCGAACTCGTGCGGATCAACAACCCGGTGCTCCTCGGCATGACGGAGGCGCAGCTCTTCGGCCTGGCGAGCATCATCGGGGGCATCGTCCTGATCGCAAGAGCCAGGGGCGCCGGCCAGACCGACTCGCCAGAACCCGCGCCCCTCACGACCCCGGTTGCCTGAGAACCTCGCGCTGGCCTCCGCCCACCCAACGGGGGCTGAAGCGAAGCCAGGGCTCGGCGATCTCGCCCGGCGTTCTCAACGGCAAAGCCATCGGATCCTGATCGCCGCCCTGGCTGGCGCCCTGACCAGCGTCGGCTTCGCCCCGATCGGCCTGTGGCCCGGAACGGTGGTCGGGGTGGCGGGCTTCGCGCTGGCCTCCCGCGGTCCGTACAGTGGCTGCCGGGCCGCCGCGGTGGGCACGGTCTTCGGGTTCGTCTTCACGGCCAACACCCTCAACTGGATGGGGATGATCGATCTGGGGGCAGCGGCCGGGCTGATCGTCGCGATGACCACCTGGTACGCGCTCCTCGGCGTAGCCACCAACCTGGCCTTCAGGACCCGGGCCTGGCCGGTCCTGTCCGCCGGGCTCTGGTTGGCCATGGAGTATGCGGCGTCCCGATTCCCGTTCGGTGGATTCGGGTGGCTTCGACTGGGCTACACGATGATCGACTCTCCCCTGTCAGGGCTGCTCCCGCTGGTCGGCGTCGGCGGGCTCAGCTTCGCCACAGCACTGCTCGCGCAGTCGCTGGCCTGGGTCGCCATCCGGACGTCGTGGCGCCGAGTCTCGGTTCTCGCCGCCCTCATCGCGGGACTGCTTCTCGCGGCCTTGGCGGGACGCGCGCTGCCTCCCCCAGCAACCACCGGCAACATCACGCTCGGGTGGGTCCAGGGTGGTGCCCCCGGGGGTGGCGTCTACGGGATCGGTGCCGAGCGCTCCACCTCCTACCGCCACGCCAGCCAAACGGCGAAGCTCGCCGAGGAGATCAGCAGCGGACGCGCAGACGTGCCCGACGCGGTGATCTGGCCCGAGAACGCCACAGATCTCGACCCACGAGTCGACGCGACAACCCGCAGCCTCATCGAAGCCTCGGTCGCCGCCGCCCGGGCGCCGATACTCGTGGGAACGATCCTCAAAGGTCCAGGGCAGGACGAACGACAGACCGCATCGCAATGGTGGACGACCCAAGGCGCCGGCCCCACCTACATCAAGCGGTCTCTCGTCCCGTTCGGTGAATGGATTCCGTTCCGCGACGTCCTGCTCCCCCTCGTTCCGCAACTCCGCTACGTGGGAGCGCAATCGGTCCCCGGGACCGTAGCCGGCACCCTGCCGGTCACCCTCCGCGACGGTCGTGCCGCAACCGTGGGGGTTCTCCTCTGCTTCGACGTCGCCTTTGACCAGGTCGCCTACGACCTGCCCGGCAACGGCGCCCAGATCATCGTGGTGCAGAGCAGCAATGCGATGTACCAGGGCTCGAGCCAGGTGGACCAGCAGTTCGCCATCACCCGGGCTCGCGCGGCGGAACTGAAGCGGGAAGTACTCGTGGTCACCACCAGCGGCGTCAGCGGGATCATCGGCCCGGACGGCAAGCCACGACTTCGAGTCGAGCAAGGCGCCGCCAGCGGGGTCACGACCCTCCCGCTCCGGGACGGACTCACCCCGGCAGCGATGATCTCCGTCCCGCTCCAGCAGGTCCTCAGCCTCGCCTCCCTGGCGTGGCTCGCCCTGCTGGCCCGGAGCTGCTACATACGGTGGGCCATCGGCATCAGGAACAGGTACACGTTCATCACGGTCAAGACCCCGAGCAGCACCAGGTAGGGGGTCGTGGTGGCGCGGCGGCGTGCGACGCTGCCGTAGCGGCGGTTCGTGATTCGGCGGATGGTGTAGGCCGAACCTGCCACCCCGAGGGCGAGGATGATCAGCTGCAGGATCAGGATCGTTGAGGAACTCGCCAGCGCCGTCGGCATCTGGGCCGAATCGAAGCCGAACAGTGATGCGACGGTGGAGAACACGACCCCGCCCTCCGCGAGGAGGTGGAAGAGGTTGTGGGCCAGGTGGGCAGCGATGTCCAGCGGGATCAGGGCGTAGCCGAACCTCGCGAAGTTGGTCACCGTGTTCTCGAGGTTGCCGCGCGAGGCGACCTTCGAGGCCAGCGCCATCAAGCCGACGGGAACGCTCACCGCGACCACGAAGGCGACGGTGAAGATGAGCGGGTAGCTGGTGATGCCGGTGGTCTTTTCGATCCAGCCGAGGATGTCCTGCCAGATTGAGAGCATGGTGAGGTTCTGGATGAGGACGATGCCCATGATCGCCATGGCGAGGAACGATTCCTCGATCTTCGGCTTGTCCAGGAACCACAGTTCGCTGAGCGGCTTGCGTGCCCGCACCTGGATGGCATCGTTGGGGCAGGCCTTGATGCAGTTGGCGCACAGGGTGCAGTTCGCGCTGGAGTCCATCGTCCGCGGGAAGTTGAACAGCGGGCAGCCGGGCTGGGTGGCGGTGCCATTGAAGCAGGCCGCCTTCGCCTTGCAGGTCCTGCAGATGTCCTGGTCGGCGCGAAGTTCGACCACGCTGCCGCGGGAGTAGTTGCTGCACAGGCCGCCGAGGAAGCACAGGTAGCGGCAGAACGTGCGCCGCTGGAAGAGTGCTCCGGAGATGATCACCCCGGTGGTGAGGAGAAGAAGGAGTACGCCTGAGCCCCACGGTGACTCGACGATCCCCCAGACGTGGTCGCTCCAGGTGATCGCCAGGAACTGGGCGTCGATGATCCACAGGCCGTACAGCTTGAGGAACCGCGGCACCGGCCGGTTCACGCCGACAAGCTTCTGGACGACGTCGGAGATCGCGCCGAACGGACAGACCGCGCACCACAGGCGCCCGACCAGCACGAAGGTGATCGGCAGGATGGGCCACCACAGCACCCACATCAAGGCGGTGCCGGCATTCCTTTGCGCGGCGGCCGGCCCGGCGAGCAGCTGGAACGCCACCAGACCGAAGACAGCGGCCACCGGGACCTGCAGGATGCCGGGGTACCACCGGCTGCGCAGGATCCTTGCGATGAGCGAGATCCTCATCAGGTTGGGACCCGCCGGGGCTGAAGGGAGTGGGGGGTTTGCGTCGAGGTCGGACTCCTCGTCCCGCGGACGCAGCTGAATCAGAGTTGGCATCGATCGTCCTTGTTCGTCTGGGTGGGCTATTTGGCCGGCCGGGTGGGTCGGGAGGAGGTGGCGGCATGACGCTTGTCGCGTCGGCGCAGGACGGCGGCGGTGATCATCACCCCGCCGTTGACGGCAGCGAAGCCGCCAACGAGGGCCGCGACCGGGCGTGGCGGGGTCGCAACGCCCTCGCCATGAGCGTGCGACGACCCTTCAGCTGCGCCGCCGGCAGGCTCCGCGTTCCCACTTCCGTGATCCATCCCCGGCATGTCCTGGTCGTTCATGCCCGACTGCCCGTGGTCCATGCCCGGCATCGTCTGATCATTCATCCCGGTGCTCGGGGTGGGGGTCGATACAGACGGGCTCGCATTGTTCATGCCGGGCATGTCTTCATGACTCATCCCGGTCATGTCCTCATGGCTCATCCCGGCCATGTCGTCGGTGGCCGACGCCGATGGCGAGGGAGCTGGCGTCACAGCGGGCTCGACGGCCGGCGCTGCGTATCCGCTCCGGGGCCCGGCCGCTACGGCGAATTGGGCACCGAACGCGGGCAGCAACATCGCCACCATTACGGACGCAGCGACGACGTACGGTTTCATCAGGGGGGCTCCTCGGGGTCAGATCTCCTGAACTATGTCGGGCGGCGAACGCGGCGCGCGACCCAGAACGCGCGAGTACACCAAACCTTCACAAACACTTGACGAGATCTCGATGTGTGCCGCTTGGCACCTTGTGGGAGCCGGTTCGCGGCGACCTGGGCGCTACCGATGTTCGCCGGAGTCAGCGCGCCACCCCGGACCCGTCATCGAACGGTCCCCCGCACTGCATTCCCACCACAAACGACGAAGAAATCGTCAAGGTTCCGTCTGCTCGTCGCTCCACGATGCCAGCGGACACCCTGCGTGCAGGCACTATGTGCGGCATGACCTCATCGCTCCCGTCGTCGGCCATGCCCGCCCGCGCGTCAGACCGCTCCACCCAGCCGACCCGGGCGACGGTGGACGGGAACGAGGCCGCGGCGCGGGTGGCGCACGCCCTGAGCGAGGTGCTCGCGATCTACCCGATCACCCCGTCCTCGGCGATGGGGGAGTCGGCGGACGCCTGGTCGGCCGCCGGCCGCACCAACCTGTGGGGGGCGGTACCCGACGTCATCGAGCTCCAGTCCGAGGCCGGCGCGGCGGGAGCTCTGCACGGCGCGGTGACGAAGGGGGCGCTCGGTGCGACGTTCACCGCGTCCCAGGGGCTGCTGCTGATGCTGCCGAACATGTACAAGATCGCCGGCGAGCTCACCCCCGCGGTGATCCACGTGGCCGCCCGGACGGTGGCCACCCACGCGCTGAGCATCTTCGGCGACCACTCCGACGTGATGGCCGCCCGCACCACCGGCTGGGCGATGCTGTGCGCGTCCAGCGTGCAGGAGGCGCACGACTTCGCCCTGGTCGCGCACGCCGCGACGCTGCGCTCCCGGGTGCCGTTCGTGCACTTCTTCGACGGGTTCCGCACCAGCCATGAGGAGAACACGATCCAGCTGCTCGCCGACGACGACCTGCGGGCGTTGGTGCGGGAGTCGGATGTGTTGGCCCACCGGGCCCGAGGGCTGACCCCGGACGCGCCGGTGATCCGCGGCGTCGCCGAGAATCCCGACACGTTCTTCCAGGCGGCGGAGGCCGCCAACCCGTTCCACCTCGCCGTGCCCGAGACGGTGTCGCAGGTGTTCGACGAGCTCGCCGCGCGCACCGGGCGCCGCTACTCGCTCGTCGACTACACCGGCGCCCCGGACGCGGAGCGCGTCGTCGTGGCGATGGGCTCGGCCGCCGGCTGCCTCGGCGAGACCGTGGACGAGCTGGTGCGCCGCGGCGAGAAGGTGGGCCTGCTCACCGTCCGGCTGTACCGGCCGTTCCCGACCGAGGCCTTCCTGGCCGCGCTGCCGGCCACCGTGCGCGGCATCGCGGTGCTCGACCGCACCAAGGAGGTCGGCGCCCCGGCGGAGCCGCTGCACGCGGACGTCCTGGTCGCGCTGGCGTCCCGGCCGCACGTGACCACGACGGGGGAGCGTGCACCGCTGCGGGCAGGGCTCACGGTGATCGGCGGGCGCTACGGGTTGTCGTCGAAGGAGTTCACCCCGGCGATGGCGAAGGCGGTGTTCGACGAACTGGCCGGGGCCGCCCCCCGGCCGCGGTTCACCGTCGGCATCGTCGACGACGTCACCCACCTCTCGCTCACCCCGGACCCGGCGTTCCGCGTTCCCGACGACCACCTGTCGGCCGTGTTCTACGGACTCGGCTCCGACGGCACGGTGGGCGCGGCCAAGAACTCGGTGAAGATCATCGGCGAGCAGCCGGAGGCCTTCGCCCAGGGCTACTTCGTCTACGACTCCCGCAAGTCCGGCGCAGTCACCGTGTCGCACCTGCGGTTCGGTCGGACGCCGGTCCGGGCCACCTATCTGGTCGACCGGGCCGACTTCGTCGCCGTCCACCAGTTCGACCTGCTCACCGCGATGAAGACCGTCGACATCGCCAAGCCGGGCGCCACGCTGCTGCTGAACTCCCCCCACGGCGAGGACACGTGGGAGCACCTGCCGGTGGAGGTGCAGGCGGAGATCGCGGAGAAGCGGCTGCGCACGTGGGTGATCGACGCCGAGGCGGTGGCGAAGGCCGCCGGGCTGGGCAAGCGGATCAACACCGTGATGCAGCCCTGCTTCTTCTACCTCTCCGGCGTGCTGCCCGCCGACGAGGCGGTGGCAGCGATCAAGGCGTCCGTCGAGGCCACCTACGGCCGCCGCGGTCGCACGGTCGTGGAGCGCAACTACGCGGCGATCGACGCCGCGATCGCCGCGCTGCGCCCGCTGCCGGCCGCGCTGCGTCCGACCAGCCACAGCCACCGGCTCCCGCCGCTGCCGGCAGAGGCCGGCGACTTCGTCCGCCGGGTCACCGGTGCGATGCTGCACGGCCAGGGCGACCTGCTCCCGGTCAGCGCGCTGCCCGTGGACGGCTCGTGGCCGACGGGGACGTCGAAGTGGGAGAAGCGCGGCATCGCCGCCGAACTGCCGGTCTGGGACCCCGACCTGTGCATCGACTGCGGCAAGTGCGCGGTCGTGTGCCCGCACAGCGCGATCCGGATCAAGCTGGCCGACCCGGCCGACCTGGCGGGCGCGCCCGAGGGATTCCTGCACAAGGAGTACAAGGACCGCCAGCACCCCGGCCGGCGGCTGATCGTCCAGGTCGCGCCCGACGACTGCACCGGCTGCGGCATCTGTTCCGACATCTGCCCGGCCCGTTCGAAGAGCGAGCACAAGCACAAGTCCCTGGACATGGCACCGGCCCGCGATCACCGCGACGTCGAGCGCGACCGGTTCGGGTTCTTCCTCGGCCTGCCCGAGATCGACCGCACCCAGGTGCGCGCCGACCAGGTGAAGGGCGTGGCCCAGCTGCAGCCGCTGTTCGAGTTCTCGCTGGCGTGCTCCGGCTGCGGCGAGACCCCGTACATCAAGACGCTCACCCAGCTGTTCGGCGACCGGATGATCATCGCCAACGCCACCGGGTGCTCGTCCATCTTCGGCGGCAACCTGCCGACCACGCCGTACACGACCAACGCGGACGGGCGCGGCCCGGCCTGGTCGAACTCGCTGTTCGAGGACAACGCCGAGTTCGGGCTGGGCATGCGGATCGCGCAGGACCTCCAGGTCGCGGAGGCGCGCCGGCTGGTCGGCCTGCTGCGCAACGAACTGGGCCACGGGGTCGCGGACGCGCTCCTCGCCGCCGACCAGTCCGACGAGGCCGGCCTGGCCGCCCAGCGGGAGCGGGTCGCCGAGCTGAAGCGGGCGCTGGCCGCGCACGTCGGCCCGTCCGGGGCCGGCCCGGGCATCGGACGGGCCGAGGCCGGCGAACAGGCCCGGCAGCTGCTCTCGCTCGCCGACCAGCTGGTCGACAAGTCGGTGTGGATCATCGGCGGCGACGGCTGGGCGTACGACATCGGCTACGGCGGGCTCGACCACGTGCTCGGCAGCGGACGCAACGTGAACATCCTGGTGCTCGACACCGAGGTGTACTCCAACACCGGCGGGCAGGCGTCGAAGGCGAGCCCCCGCGGCGCGACCGCGAAGTTCGCCACCGCGGGCAAGCCGACCCGCAAGAAGGACCTGGGGATGCTGGCGCAGGCCTACGGCGACGTCTACGTCGCGCAGCTCGCGATCGGCGCGAACCAGCAGCAGGCCGTCCGGGCGATGCTCGAGGCCCAGGCGTGGCCGGGGCCCTCCTTGCTGATCGCCTACTCCACCTGCATCGCGCACGGCATCGACATGGCCACGTCGATGAGCCACCAGGCGGACGCGGTCGCCAGCGGCTACTGGCCGCTGTACCGGTTCCGTCCCGGAGAGACCGCGCACCCGTTGCACCTGGACAGCCGGGCGCCGTCCACCCCGGTGCGCGATTTCATGCTCAGCGAGGCGAGATTCGCCATGCTCGCGAGGGCGAATCCGACACGCGCGGAGGAATTGGCAAATCTCGCACAGGCAGATGTCGACGAACGCTGGCACTATTACTCGCAACTGGCCGGTGTGGAACGTGGTGTGCCGGCAGGCAAGGAGGCGACTCATGAGGCGCCTCCGCCCGAGAGTTGACGAGCAGCGGTCCAGCCTTGTCTGAACCTTGACCGAACCTTGCCCTGCGGTTCGACATCGTCGAGGACCATGGGAGGCGTGAGTCAGCCAGTAGACACGTCAGTTGATGGAGCACCGGACGAAGGCGCCGTTCAGGCGACACCCAGCCCGCTGCCTGGGTCGAAAGGTCGCGCGCGTCTGCGTAGTGCATGGGCTGCGACGCGTGCTGGTTTCGGCAGCCTCCTCGGGCTGGTTCCGCACGTGATGCACCACATCGGAATCGTGGCGGGAACCGCGCTCCTGGCCGGCTTCTGGGGCAACGCCGCTCTCTATGTGCTAGGTCTCGTTCTCAGTGTCCCGATGTTCAAGCGGCTGCACCGCCGATATGGATCGATCGCTGCCCCTATCGTGGGTGCATCGGTCTTCACCGCCCTGTTCCTGTTCTCGGCGCTCGTCCTCGGGCCCGCGATCAACGGCGTCGGGTCGGCGCCGACAGCGCCAGCACCTTCGTCTTCCTCCGCTGTGGAGTCAGGGCACGCGACGCACCATCCCTGAGTGACTCCGGTTCGTAACGCACCGCTGGTCTCTCGGCTGGATGACCCTGTCGGTGAGGCTTTCGTTGGGTCCAACCGGAACGACCAGCGCCTCTGAGTTGCGGTCGGACACTTGCCGGGGCCAGGCCCTGACATGATCAGGGCACGGCCCATGTCGAGTTCAGCCTGTCGGGTTCGCTTCGGAGGGTGGTCGGCCTCCGGCTACCTGCTCGTGGGCCGAGACGCCGCTGGGGTGGCGCCTGTCGGCACGGGCTGGGCGGGCAGCCGGAGGCGTCGCAGGAGGAGCGCATTGGCGGCGACGATCACGCTGGAGCCGGACATGGTGATCGCGGCAATCTCCGGGCTGAGCATGAGGCCAAGGGAGCTGTAGAACACGCCAGCGGCGATCGGCAGAGCGACGGTGTTGTAGCCGATCGCCCACCCCAGGTTCTGTCGCATCTTCCGGACAGTACCCCTGCCGATGCGGAGCGCGACCGCGACGTCCATCGGGTCGGAGCGCATCAACACCACGTCGGCGGTTTCGATCGCCACGTCGGTGCCGGCGCCGATCGCGATGCCGAGATCGGCGGTGGCCAGTGCGGGGGCATCGTTCACGCCGTCACCGACCATCGCGACCCGGCGTCCATCGGCCTGCAGGCTCGCGATCCTGGACGCCTTGTCCGACGGCAACACTTCGGCGATGACCGTGTCGATGCCGAGCTTGTCGGCGATCCGCCGGGCGGTGACCTCGTTGTCGCCGGTAAGCATGACGACCCTGACGTCGGCCTGGTGCATCGCAGCCACTGCGGCGGCCGAGGTCGGCCGGGGCGCGTCGGCGAGCGCGATCACGGCGACGGCGCGATCATCGACAGCGACCAGGACCGCGGTCCGTCCGGCGTCAGCGAGCTCGTCGCGGCGGGCGCCGAGTGCCCCGGCCAGGATTCCCTCGGCGTCGAGCAACCGCCTGTTCCCGACCAGAACCCGACGGCCTTCGACAATGGCGCTCGCGCCGTGTCCGGGCGTGCTGCGGAAGCCTGCCGCGGTCCGTTCGGGCGCGCCACGATCGGCAGCGTAGCGGCGGATCGCCCTGGCCAGCGGGTGCTCGGACTCCCACTCCACCGCGGCGACCGCGCCGAGCAGCTCCAGTTCGTCGATTCCGTCGACCACCAGATCGGTCACCTCGGGCTCACCCAGGGTGAGAGTCCCGGTCTTGTCCATGACGACGACGTCGATCCCGGCCGCGGACTCCAGCGCGGTGGCGTTCTTGAACAGCACCCCGCGTCGCGCACCGAGGCCGGTACCGACCATGATGGCGGTCGGGGTCGCCAGCCCCAGCGCGTCGGGGCAGGTGATGACGACCACGGTGATCGCGAACAGGACCGCGGTTGCTGGCGGCGCGCCGGCCAGCAGCCACGCGAGCAATGTGGCTGTGCCGCCGATCAGGGCGACCAGGACCAGCCAGAACGCGGCCCGATCCGCGAGCCGCTGCCCGGGCGCTTTGGAGTTCTGCGCCTGTTGGACCAGGGCCACGATCTGTGCCAGGGCGGTGTCGGACCCCACCCGGGTCGCGCGGACCCGCAGCGCGCCGACGGTGTTGACGGTGGCGCCGATGACCGGCGAGCCGATCGTCTTGGCTACAGGGAGGCTCTCGCCGGTCACCATGGACTCGTCGATCTCCGATTCGCCGTCGATCACGGTGCCATCGGTGGGGATCTTCGCGCCGGGACGCACCAGCAGCACGTCCCCCGGGGTCACCTCGGAGGTGGGGACCTCGACCTCGCGTCCGTCGCGGATGACGACCGCGCGTGGCGGGGCGAGCTCCAGTAGGGTGCGGATGGCGTCGTTCGCGCCGCCGCGGGCACGCATCTCGACCCAGTGGCCCAGCAGGACGAACGTGGTCAGCACGGTGGCGGCCTCGTAGAAGACCTCGCCGCCGCCGGTGAGGGTGACGCCAAGGCTGTACAGCCAGCCGGTACCAACTCCGACTGCGACCAGCACCATCATGTCCAGGGTTCGGGCCCGCAGTGCCCGCCAGGCTCCGTCGAAGAAGATCCAGGCCGAGTAGAAGATCACCGGCAGCGACAACGCCAGGGCGAACACGTCGTCACGCAGACCGAACGGCGCCGGCACGGCAAACCCGAGCACGTTGCGCCCGATCGGCGACCACAAGGTGATCACGACCGACAGCACCAGCGCGACCAGGAACCGGTTGCGCATGTCGCGGGCCATGTCCGCCATCGACACGCCGGCGTGGTGGCCTCCGTGGCCCATCACGTCCTGCGGGGTTCCAGCCGCAGGCAGCTCGTGATGGTCGGGCCCGCCATGCGTCGTCGCCGCGTGATCGTGCGCCGCTTGTTCGTCGGTGACCTGGACGGCGGTTCCCGCAGGGGCCTGGGGGTGCCCGTGGTCGTGGTGAGCGGCGTGGTGGTCGTGGTCGTGGCCGGCGGGGTCGGCGGTCGGGTCGCAGATGTGGTCGGGCACCGACTGGCCTGCGCAGTGGTAGCCGCAGTCGAGGACCGCCTGGCGAAGTCGGACCACCGAGGTTCGGGAAGGGTCGTAGGTCACGTTGGCGGTCTGCGCGACGGGGTTCGCGTCGACCGCAAGAACTCCGGGCTGGCGTGCCAGGAAGGCTTCAGCAACGCCCTTCGACGAGGCGGCGTGCACCCCGGCGACCTCAAGGACGACGGTTCTGGGTTTCGTGGACATCAGGGCTCTCCCTCGGGTGATCATCGGCCGCGACTCGGATTCCGCGGGATCGGGTCGGGTCAGCTGCGCACGAGTCGGGCGATCGCCTCGGACGCCTCGGTGACCTTGGCGTCGAGGGTCTCGTTGCCTGACTGGGCGGCCTCGGCCAGGCAGTGCTGGAGGTGTTGTTCCAGCAGCACCAGTGCCACCGATCGCAGGGCGCTGGACGCTGCCGACACCTGGGTGAGGACGTCGATGCAGTAGACGTCGTCGTCGATCATCCGGCCGATGCCGCGCACCTGGCCCTCAATGCGGTGCAGGCGGGTGAGGAGCGCCCTCCGGTCAGGCCGCTGGTCGCCGGGCATGCTCCTCACCTCCGTTCTCGTCTGCGGGCTTGAAGGTTGTCGTTCAGTGGCCGTGGTGCGCGGTGTGGGCCTGGCCATGTCCGTAGCGGTGCGGGTCGGCGTCGAACGTCTCCGCGCAACTGGTGGAGCAGAAGTAGAAGGTCGTTCCGTCGTGCTCGCGGGTGGCCGCGGCCTTGGCGGGGTCGACGCTCATGCCACAGACGGGATCGATGGCCTTGCTGGTCTTCTTCTTGCCGAACATTGGGGTTTCCTCTCGATGGTGTTGGGTGGGGTGGGGTGCTTGGGTTCCGCCGACCTCGACGACGGGCTGGACGGCGGCCAGCGGGATGTCGGGGATGGGGCGCGGGTTGAACCGGCGGAGCCGGTTGGCGTTGGTGACAACCGACAGTGACGACAGCGCCATGGCGGCGGCGGCGATGACCGGGCTGAGGGTGACCCCGAACGCCGGGTAGAGCACGCCAGCGGCGATCGGGATGCCGAGGGTGTTGTACAGGAAGGCGAACGCCAGGTTCTGCTTGATGTTGCGCATCGTCGCCCGCGACAGGTCGACCGCGGTCACGACCCCCGACAGGGCCCCGGAGATCAGCGTGATGTCGGAGGATTCGATGGCGACGTCGGTGCCGGTGCCGATCGCCGAGCCGACGTCAGCCTGGGCCAGGGCAGGTGCGTCGTTAATACCGTCCCCCACCATGCCGACCACCTTGCCTTCGGCCTGGAGGCGCCTGACCTCGGCGGCCTTGTGCTCGGGAAGGACCTCGGCCACGACCCGTCGGATACCGACCTGGGCGGCGATCGCGGCGGCGGTCGCCCCGTTGTCGCCGGTCATCATCACAACCTGGATGCCGCGCGCCTCCAGGGCGGCCACGGCCGCTGCCGAGCCATCCTTGAGGGTGTCGGCAACGCCGATCACGCCTGCGGGTCGGCCCCCGAAAGCGGCTAGCATCGGCGTCTTTCCTTGCCCGGCGAGCCAGTCGTGGGCGGCCAGCAGAGGCTGGACGTCCACCCCGGCGGACTCCAGCAGCCGCCGGTTGCCGACCAGCACCTGTTCTCCGTCCACGGTGGCGCGGACGCCCTGGCCGGTGACCGACTCGAACCCGGCCACGTCGGGCAGCCGGAGTCCCCGCTCGACGGCACCGGCGACGATCGCGGTCGCGAGCGGGTGTTCGGAGGTACGTTCGACGGCCGCAACGGTAGCCAGTAGCCGGGCCTCCGTGAGCTCTCCGGCGGGCAGCACGTCGGTCAGGGCAGGCACGCCCTTGGTGATGGTGCCGGTCTTGTCGAGGATGATCGCGTCGAGTTTGTGGGCGGTCTCGAGTGCCTCGGCCGAGCGGATCAGGATGCCGTGTGCGGCACCCTTGCCGGTGCCGACGGTGATCGACATCGGGGTTGCCAGGCCGAGGGCGCAGGGGCAGGCGATGATGAGCACCGATACTGCCGCGACCAGGGCGAACACGAACGTGGGCGGCGGTCCGAAGAGCATCCAGAAGGCGAACGTCCACACCGCGATCGCGATCACGGCGGGCACGAAGTAGCCGGACACCTTGTCGGCCAGCCGCTGGATCGGGGCCTTGGATCCTTGCGCCTCCCGGACCAGCTTGATGATCTGGGCCAGCATGGTGTCCGCGCCGACCTTCGTCGCGACGTAGCGCAGCGAGCCGGTGGTGTTGATCGTGGCGCCGATCACGGCGTCTCCGACCGCCTTGGTGACCGGCATCGACTCTCCGGTCACCATCGCCTCATCAATCGTTGACGCGCCGGCGATGACTTCTCCGTCGACGGGCAGCTTCTCGCCGGGCCGGATGACCACGACGTCGCCGACGAGGACCTCCTCGATGCTCACCTCGAGTTCCTGGCCGCCGCGTTCGATGCGGGCGGTGCGGGGCTGCAGGCCGATCAGTTTGCGGATCGCTTCGCCGGTGCCGGCCTTCGCCTTGGTTTCGAGGAGTCGTCCGAGCAGGATCAGGGTGACGATCACCCCGACCGCCTCGAAGTAGACCTGCCGCAGTTCCGCGGGCAACAGCCCGGGCATTGCAGTGACGAGCACGCTGTAGCCGAATGCGGCGACCGTGCCGAGGGTGATCAGCGAGTTCATGTCGGCGTTGCGGTGGGACAGGGCACGCCAGCCGACGCGATGGATCGGCCACCCGGTGTAGAACATCACCGGCGTGATCAGGGCCAACTGCAGCCACGGGTTCATCAGGAACTCAGGCACCCACGTGACCCGGAACAACTCGGACGCCATCACCGCGAACAGCACCGGAGCGGTCAACGCCGCACCGATCACCAGTCGGCGCACCAGATCCCGGATCTCGGCGGCGCGCTCCGCATCCTCCTCAGAGGCATCGGGGGCGGCGCCCTGTGCGGGCGGGGTCGGCGCAGCGGTGTGCTCGTGGCCGGCAGCGGGCGCCGTCTGGCCGGCTACGCCGCGATCACCACTGACCCGGATCACTCCCGACACCATGTTCATGCCGCAAGCGAAGCGGAACTCGCCGGCCTCGGCCGGAGTGAACTCGACAGCGGTCGTGCGGAACGCCGGCAGGGATGCGTTCACCTTGAAGTCGGGCATCACCACCCGGGAGGTGCACTCACCGCCCTCACGGCGGTCGAACAGGATCCGCACCGGGACCCCGGGTCGCACGCCCTCGATCAGATCGGGGCTGTAGCCGCCATCCACGGTGACCCGGACGACCTGGACGCCGTCTTCCAGTTCAACCCGGCCGGCCTTCCTCGGGCCGAAGAAGAACCATCCCAACAATCCGGTCAACACCACCGCGACGCTGATCACCAACCAGCCCATCGCACTCACCATCCTCTGCACCGCAAGCCTCATACCCCATGGGGGTATCTTCTGTCTGAAACCGTACGCTCCCAATCACCGGTATGGCGGTGAGGTTCGGTCAAGATCGGATCAAGATCTCCACTGGCCGTTGCAGCGAACCGTTTCGGCTCAGAACCTCCGTCGCTGCCCGAGCAGATCAGCTGGACGGTCTGTACGGCGGACGTCAACAAGCCCCGCCGGAGAAGTTCGGGCCGGGGCCCAGGTCCAAGTCGGGGACGCGGTTCTAGTACTGGAGGCTGGTCATCATGCCGATTTCGGCGTGGTAGATGTTGTGGCAGTGGTAGGCCCACTTGCCGGGGTTGTCGGCCTGGAGGTCTGCGGTGACGGTCTGCATGGGCAGGACCAGCACCGTGTCCTTCCGGAGGCCGCCGTTCTGGGGAAGTGACCAGGTGTGGCCGTGGATATGCATGGGGTGGGCCATCATCGTCATGTTGGTCATCTGGAGCCGCACCCGGGCACCGTTGGTGGTGCGGATCGGGGTGTCGGCACCGAACACGGTGCCGTTCATCCCCCACGCGTAGGGCTGCATCTGACCGTTCAGGGTGACCTGCTCGACCTGGTCGGGCTGCTGGTCGGGCAGTCGCGCCGCGTCGGCAGGCATGAGTGCGGTCAGCAGCAGCGGGTCGGCGTCCAACTCGGCGGGGCGCACGGTCGCGGACGGGGCCGCACCGGAACCGGTCCGCACCAACGCCAGGCCCTGCCCGCCCTTGCCCTCGGCGGACGCGACCAGCGGGAACACACCATCCCCCAGCGTGACCAGCACATCGACCCGCTCGCCCTGGGCCAGGTACAGGGCTCGGGTCTCGGCCTGCTGGACCGGAAAGCCGTCGGTGTGGGTGACGGTCATCACGTGCCCGCCGAGGGCCACCCGGAAAAGGGTGTCGGCGGCGGCGTTGATGATCCGGATCCGGGCCTTCTGGCCGGGCTTGGCGGTGAGGGTTCGGGGTGACTTCGGGATTCGTCCGTTGATCAGGTAGTACGGGTAGCGGATGTCCCCGACGTCACCCAGCGGGGAGGAGCCCATGCCCCCCATCCCGCCCATGTCGTGGTTCATGCCGGTGCTGACCGTGCCGTTCTGGGCCTTGAACTCGGCGAGGATGTCGTCTGGGCTCTTGCCGACTCCATCGGTCCAGTCGTCGAGCACCAGCACCCATTCGGCGTCGTAGCCACCCGGCTCGGCCGGGTCCTCGATGATCAGCGGCGCGTACAGGCCGCGGTCGATCTGCACGCCACTGTGGGGATGGAAGAAGTAGGTACCGGGATCGGGCGCCCGGAAGGTGTAGCTGAAGCTGTCACCGGCCGCGATCGGGTCCTGGGTCAGGCCAGGCACGCCGTCGGCCGCGTTGTGCAACCTGATCCCGTGCCAGTGGACGCTGGTGTCGACCGGCAGGGCATTCTCCACGCGGATCGCCAGCACGTCGCCCGACTTCGCGCGCAACTCCTTCCCGGGCAGGACGCCGTCGTACAGCCAGGTGGACGCGGTCACTCCACCCAGGTCGACCTGATCCACGCCGACCCGCAGCGTTGCCTCCACCGAAGGCTTCCCCAGGCTGGGCGTGGGCGCGGCCGAGACCGGAGCACGGGTAGCCGCGCCGCCACCCGTTGACGAGCAGGCCGCCAGTAGGCCCGCGCCGGCCAGTCCCATGCCTCCGACGATCAGCTGTCGACGGGTGAAGCTGCTGTTCAAAGGTCGCTCCTCAATACTTCGGTAACCGGAGTGCCAGCATGCGCAACGACTTGGGCGACTTCGGCACGGGTTTCATGAAGTTTCGGTCAAGATCTGCCCGACCGCCTCGGGAGAAGGAGCGTGAGCACCGCTCCCCTGCCCGGTCCCTCACTCGCCGCACTCAACTGGCCGCCGTGGGCTTCGGCGATGGCACGACTGATGGCCAGGCCGACCCCGGTGCCGCCGCGCTCCCGGTCCCTTGCCGTGTCGGCCCGGTAGAACCGCTCGAAGATGTGCGGCAGGTGCTTTGAGGAGATGCCATCTCCGTCGTCGGCCACCTGGAGCTCCACCCAGCCATCCCGCGACGCCACCGAGAGTTCGACGCGCCCGCCGGGGGCCGTGTGCCGCAAGGCGTTGGACAGCAGGTTTCCCAGCACCTGCCCGATTCGGGCGGCGTCGGCCTCAACCGTCAGGTCCGGCCCGGAAGGATCCGACGTGAGCGTCAGGGTGACCTGCTTTCGGTCGTAGCCATCCCGGGCAGCGCGGATTGCGCGCTCCGCGAGTTCTAGGGCGTTCGTCGTCTGGAGGTCCATCGCCAGACGGCCCTCTTCGGCGGCCGAGACCTGTCCGATGTCCCCGGCCAGCCGGGAGATCCGCTGTATCTGGTCGGTGAGGATCCGCCACGCCTCGGGGCCCGGGTCGATCGCACCGTCCTCGAGGCTCTCGACGCAGATCTCCATGCTGGCCAAGGGCGTTCGAATCTCGTGGGCCAAGTCGGTGAGCAGCCGGCGTCGCGTCGCCTCGACACCGCCGAGCTTCTCCGCCATGGCGTTGAAGCTGTTGGCGAGGGTGTCCAGCTCCCGGGAATCAGCGTCCTGTACCCGCAGGTTGTAGTCGCCCTGGGAGATGCGGACCGCGGCATCGCCCAGCCGGTCCAACGACCGCCGCAACCGTCGTGCAACCAGGACACTGACGATCACGGTCCCGGCGAAGGCGATCAGCAGGCCGATGGTGAGCGACAGCAGGCCCGCGGTGCGGAACGCCTCAGCCGAATGCGCGAGCACCTCTGGGTTGGCCTGGCCGGCCTGGTGCATGTGCGCCTCGAACAGGGACGGTCCGGCAATCGCGGCGACGACCACCATGGTGAGCGCCATCGCTGTGGACACGGCGATCTGGGAGATCAACAGCCGGGTGGTGAGACTCCCGGGGGCTGACCGGCTCACTGTGCCGGCCCCATTCGATAGCCCACGCCGCGCACGGTCTCCACGAAGGATGCTGCCGACACCCCGCCCAGCTTGCGGCGGAGATGGGCGACATGCACATCGACGAGGTGCTCATCGCCCACCCAGTCCTCGGTCCACACGCGGTCGACCAGCTGGCGACGCGAGAACACCAGACCGGGCCTCGACGACAGGACTGCCAACAGGTCGAACTCGGTCCTGGTCAGGTCAACCTCGGCCCCACTGACCAGAATCCGCCGGCCCAACGGGTCGACGGTGAGCTGGCCGATGGACCACTCATCGTTCTCGCCACCACGTTCGGCGCGAGGACGTCTGAGCAGCGCCTTCACCCTCGCCACCAATTCTCGAATGCTGAAGGGCTTGGTCATGTAGTCGTCAGCGCCCGAGGACAGGCCGATCAGCTTGTCGATCTCCTCGTTGCGGGCGGTGAGCATCAGGATGTAACAGTCCGAGTGGCGCCGGATCTCGTGGCACACCTCGAGCCCATCCTTCCCGGGCAGCCCGAGATCCAGGATGACCACGTCGGGTCGGTCCGCCGACAGTGCCCGTGCCACCGCCGCCTCCCCGTCGTGCACGATCGTCGTCCGGAACCCCGCCTGCCCGAGGTAGTTGCCGATCATGCCCGCGAGCACGGTCTCGTCGTCGACGACGAGGATGTGCGGGCCGGCCGAAGTCGCGCGCTGGGTCATGCGGGCCATCTTGCCCGCAGGCCCGCCCCCGCCCGAGTCGATGGTGCGGATCAATACCGTTTCTTCACGATTCCTTCGGCGTATCTCCGCACTCCTCGATCACGCTAGTTACAGCTGGCGACTTGCCCAGGAGGTGGCGATGATGGGATTCGGGATGATGGGCCCGACGAGCTGGGTCCTCGGCGCGCTCGCAATGGTCGTGATCTGGGGCGGGGTCTGGTGGGCTTTGTCCACCTTCGTCTTTCGCTGGCCACCCAGGGAGCACGCTCCCGCACCGAGAACCTCGGCGCCGACCGCCCCTGCGACCTGGGACCGGCCGGACTTCAGTGTCGGCAATGCCCGAACTCTGGACGCCACCGGACAGAACGCGATGTTTCAGCCGCCGACATCCGCAGCCCTCCCATTCAGTTCAGCCACCCAGAAACAGGAAGCGACTACCGATGAGCCTTGACCGTGCCCTCCCGCCGCCCACTGCGATCACCTTGGTGACCGCACCGGGCTGCCACTTCTGCGAGGACGCCCACAAGACCCTCACCGAGCTGACTCATCGCGACCCCTCACTGGTTCTGCAGCTGGTCGAGGCGGCGACACCGCTCGGCACCGCACTGATCAGTGCGCACCGGCCCGCCATGAACCCTCTGGTGCTCGTCGATGGGCGCTACTTCTCCGCCGGCCGACTCCCCCGTCGCAAGCTGGAAGCACTCCTCTCACGGCGCGAGTCGGTCGCTGCAGGAGGCGTCCGCAATGGGTGACCTGCTCACAACCGGGGGAATCCTCGCGGCCTTCTTCGCCGGCGGGGTCGCGCTCTTCGCCCCGTGCTGCATCGTGTTCCTCGCACCGAGCTACCTGGCCGGCGCGGTGAAGAACCGCCGCTGGCGGCTGCTGCCCCTCACCTTTCTCTTCGCGGCCGGTCTCGCCGTCGTGCTCGTGCCGATCACCGTCGGCGTCAGCCTGATCGCGGCAGCCATTGCCAAGTACCACTCGGTGCTCTACTGGGCCGGCGGAATCCTGATGCTCGTGCTGGCCGGCTTCACACTGTTCGGGCGCATGTGGAGCCTCCCGAACTTCCTCCGTGCGCCCGATACCGCCCGTGGTGACGGTGCCAGCTTCTTCGCCCTCGGCGTCTTCAGCGGCATCGCATCCAGTTGTTGCGCGCCGGTCCTGGTCGGCGTGATGACCCTCTCCGCGCTCGCCGGCAACCCCGTCGGGGGCGTCGCCCTCGGCCTGGCGTACGTGTTCGGGATGGTCTTCCCGCTGTTCGTCATGGCCCTGGTCTGGGACGCCACCGGCCTGCGCAACAAGCCACTGGTCGCCAAGCCCGTCCGGCTCCGCCTGGGCCGCTGGACGCTGGCCACCAACACCGTGAATCTCACCGTCGCCATCGGCTTCGCCATCATGGGCGTCTTCATCATCTACCTGGCCAACACCGGCCAGATGACCAGCGGTCCCGACGTGCAGGTAGCCATCGGACGCGGCCTCGCCACCTGGTTCGCCCAAATCGAAACCTGGCTCCAGCCCGTGCCCGAACCGATCCTCGGCCTCGGCCTACTGCTCGTCGCCGGCGTCTTCGTCTGGGGCACCCTCGTCGGGCGTCAGCGGGTGCGCCGGCCGTCCGACCATGCGCTCACCGGGCCGGTCGAAGCCCCTCCACCCTCGCGGCCGTCCACCACCGAGCCTTCGAACCACTGAAACCACTTCGCGAACAAGGAACAACACCATGAGCACCAACAACGCCCGCCAAGAGCTGCACGCCCGCCAGCGCGCCGCCGCGACCGCAGACAAGCGGCGACGAACCTGGCGCCGCTGGCTCGCCTGGTCCGCCGCGGTAGCAGTGGTGGCGATCATTGCCGGCATGCTGATCACCTCCCAGACCACCACGGCCACAACCAGCACAACCGCACCCGACTTCACCATGGCGACAACCAGCGGAACATCCGTCACCCTCTCCACACTCCGCGGGAAGCCCGTCCTGCTCTACTTCAACGAAGGCGCCGGTTGCGGCGCCTGCCTCATGCAAATGTCATCCATCGAAAAGAACAAGGCCGCCTTCGACGCCCTCGGCATCACCGTCCTCCCGATCGTGATGAACTCCAAGGCCGAAATCACCGCCGACATGAACCGCTACGGTGTCACCACCCCATTCCTTCTCGACGACGGCAAGGCGTCCAAAGCTTACGGCACCCTCGGTAAAGGGATGCACGCCGAATTGCCGGGGCACAGCTTCGTCCTCATCGACGCCCAAGGGGTCCAGCGCTGGTATGGCGAATACCCATCAATGTGGCTGGATCCCCAAGCGCTCATGACAGAAATCAAGGCACGCCTGGGACAGTAGCCGGACGTGAGGGCGCTGTTGGGGCGGTCGTGCCGACGACTCCGAGTCATCCCCCCGGCGCTCCTGGCAGTAGCGGGTGGCGTCGGCGTCTTCGCCGTCCTCGCGAGCCGGGGACCTCAGCCGGGCCTCGCTGCTGTCATCGCGATCGGCGCCGTGACTGCGGTCCTCCTGATCCACAAGTCGGCAAGGTGGCGCCGGTCGCATCGCCTCGCGAGGCGCCCCGGCGGGTGCCATCAGGCGGATGCCCTCGTGGTCGAATCCTCAACGAAACAGCACGCACCCGGCAGTCTCGGAACCGACAGCTGAGTGATTAACGCACCTCCGACTACTCTATATGAGAAACTGCTGATAGACTCTTAAGCAGTACTTCAGCTTTCGGAGGGGTGTTGCGCAAGATGAGCCGTCGGGTTGGCGCTCCACCCCGCTACGCCTACCAGGACGAAACCCTCCCGCCCGCCCTCGCCCGCCATCGACCCCGTCGGAACCGGGTCTGGGCGGCACTGAGCCCGGCACTGGTAGGCGCGACCGCCGCCGTGACCCTGCTCGGATCCGTGGCGATCGTCCCCTCCTTCGCCGCCAACTCCTTGATCATTCCAGTCACCGCGAAGACCATCGCTGGCGATTCCGATCCCGAAGTCACCATTGCCGACCTTGCCGCGGAACGCCAAGCGGCCCTCGAGGACGGCAGTGGCGCCATCGAAATCCAGCTCGAAGCCACGCTCTTGGCCGCGCACCACAAACGCGAGGCGTCGCAGACTTCTCTGATCAAGACAGAGATCACGCGCCTGCGGAACCTCAGCACGTTCTTGTGGCCGACTGAGGGTGGCGTCTCATCGGGATTTGGGTGGCGCATTCATCCTATTCTGAAGACCCGCAGGCTGCACAACGGCGCCGATATCGGTGGTGCGTGCAACAATCCGATCTACGCGGCACAATCCGGCATTGTCGTCAAAACGGGAACCGGCTACAGCGGGGGCTCTGGCAACAACGTCCGCATCGACCACGGCACGATCGAGGGAAACAACATCCAGACCGCCTACCTGCACATGACCCGGTTCGTCGTGAAGATCGGCCAACGCGTCGACAAGGGCGATCTGGTCGGCTACGTGGGCAGCACCGGGCTGTCAACCGCCTGCCACCTTCACCTGTCGCTCTACAAGGACGGGGTGGGCAGCGACCCGCTCGAATACGTCAAGAAGTAGGCACTCGTCGATCCCGAGATGATGACAGTCAATGGCGGGGCCGCATCTGAGGCGGCGACGGCCAACGTCACCGCGGGCATGGCCCGAGCAGCATCAAGGACAACTACAGAGCAACGACGACCCGCCGGCCGTGCCGTTGGCCGCCTCGCCCATGGGCTGCTTGAGGATTGAGTATGTCAACTCGACTTGGCCCTACGATGGTGGTGGGTTGGCCCCACCTGTGCGTGACCCATTGCCGCGCCCCAGCCGCGCTATGGGACTCACCCGTTTCCCGCCCCTCACGGCGTGTAGCGATCCATCGCAGCGGGTTATCGTGGTGATCGAGTTGCCGCAACTGGTCCGTTGGGCTGCGCCAAGGGGTAGTTGGTGGTCCTCGGCAGTTGAAGGAGGCGGCACGCAGCCGTGGCGGCCAGAGCGAAGACTGCGAAGATGGTCAAATTGGTGAGTGCGTCCGCCCAGGTAACCTCCTGAGTCGCTCGCAGTTGCGCGACACTCGACGTCAGCGCGGCGATCGAGTAAGCGCCGACATTGTTGACGATGTGGGCTGCGATCCCGGCCTCGAGGCCGCCGGTGAGAATCACGAGGCACGAGGCAAGCATTCCGAACGCGAATCTGTCCAGCAGGAGAGCTGCATTCTGGCTGCCGTGGAGCGAGGCGAACAGTAGGGATGAGGCTACGACTCCAATCCAGGGGTTCGTGGTGACTCCGGTCACTGCCTGTAATAGGTAGCCCCTGAAGAGATACTCCTCGGCTGCGGACTGCCAAGGAGTGACGATCGCCACCACGACGAGGAAAGCCCACCACCCCTCCTGCGGTGCGAACTGGAGCGGCTCACCCCGGAGGCTCCCGACCACCAGTGTGCCGCCAAGAACGACGACAGCCGCAATCGCGAGGCAGGTGACCAGATAACCTGGGCGAAGGCGCTGCTCGACGGAGGATAATTGTCCGAACGGTGCGCGATGGAACAGCGTCATCAACAGCCAGCAACACACCAATAGCGCGGCGATCGCCACGCCGTTCGCGGCAAGTCCGGCGGGTGTCTCGTACCTGGTGGCGGATGTGCGGAAGTCGGCGAAGGGGACGTCGGGCGCGACCAATGCGTGGGCAGCCGCGGTTACTGCAAGCGAGATCCACGGGGTGAGAAGGAAGTAGACAGCGAACGCCACGACGATGCCGAATAGCGCTGTCGTCCTTCCTCCGGGGCGGCTGAGTTGCCCGGCGAAGGTGACGGAAGACCCCGCTGAGTCTGGTTTGCCCGGGTCGGTGCTCGTGCCTGGTCGGGCGCGGAATGTCCCCATGAGTGGCTGCTTCTGTCTAGCGCGCCGGTGATGGTGCAGAGGGACGGCGCTCGGCGGTGGGGCTCACGCGGACAGCGGTCGCTGCGTGGACGCTGAGTTCGACAGGGGTGTCGTTGATGCTGAGCCAGGCAGCCGCGGCAGCAGGGTTGATCTCGGTGACGGTCAGCCAGGTACCAACGGAGATGCCGTGCTCGGTGAGGTAGCGCAGGATGTCGGGCGAGCGGTCGCATACTCGCAGAACCTGCACGCGATTGCCGGGTTCGGCCTCGCCCAACGCCTGGCTGTGGTCGGATGGAATCCGTCCATCGACGTCGGGGATGGGGGCGCCGTGTGGGTCGTGGGTGGGGTGGCCGAGGGCGGCGTCCATCCTGTCGAGCACCAGGTCGGAGGCGGCGTGTTCCAACCGGTTGGCCTCGTCGTGGACCTGGTCCCAGGACAGGCCTAGTCGTTGTACGAGGTAGGTCTCCAGGATGCGGTGGCGGCGAACGATGTCGACGGCGATCGTACGTCCGTCGTCGGTCAGGTCGATGGAGCCGTAGGGCTGGTAGGAGATCAATCCGTCCCGGGCGAGCCGTTTGAGGTTCGCCGACACGGTCGAGGGGGTGACGCCCAGTTGGGCGGCCAGATCGGTGGTGGTGGGTTGACCACCGGGCCACTCGTGGGCCTTCCAGATCAAGGTGACGTAGTCCTCGACCATGCGGGTGACGGGGGCGCGATTCATTGCCCCCATGCTAGGGAAACGCTGATCAATGAGCGAGTCTCGGTTGTCGGGTTTGGGGCGTTTGTCCTGTGTCGTGGCCCTGGATTGTGCTGTTGGCTAGGCAAAATGCTATTGTGACCGAGTTCCAGCCGAGTTTGTCCGATGTCGAGTACACGCAGCGTCGCCGTACCCCGAAGGCGGGAAGAGTTCCTAAACCGGATGGACCAGGTCGTGCCGTGGGCTGACTGGGTCAAGCTGATCGAGCCGCACTACTTCTCCAACAAGCGGGGCAGGCGGGCGGTGGGCCTGGAGACGATGCTGCGGATGTGCCTGTTGCAGGTGTGGTTCCACTTGTCCGATGAAGGGGGTGGAAGACCAGATCAACGACTCGTTCGCGATGCGTCAGTTCATGCGGCTCGACTTCGGTCGCGGCCAGCAGGTTCCGGACGCGACCACGCTGCTGCATTTCCGGCACCTGCTGGAGCGTCACAAGCTGGGCGAGAAGATGTTCACCGTCCTCAACGCCAAGTTGGAGGCTGATGGGCTGATGATGCGCGGGGGCAGCATCGTGGACGCCACGATCATCGCCGCCCCCTCCTCGACGAAGAACACTTCGGGTACCCGGGATCCCCAGATGCGTCAGACTAAGAAGGGTAATCAGTGGTACTTCGGGATGAAGGCCCATGCCGGGGTTGATGCCGGGACCGGCCTGGTGCACTCGGTCAGCGTCACGGCGGCGAGCGTGCACGACCTGGACGAGATCACCCGGCTGGTCCGTGATGATGATCAGGTGGTGTACGCCGATGGATTATCAGCACCGGGGTTTAGCAACGCGCCCTAGGCGCGTGCTCCGACCGCGACCTTCGACTGGTCCTCGTCGATCGGCGGCTCGTCACGGAAGGGTGCCACGAGCGTGCGCAGGATGTCCCGACGGTGCGCGATCAAGAACGCGGCCGCGAGGACGAGGTGGACGGCGCTCAGGAAATAGCGGCCGGTGGTGTCGGTGACCAGGAACTGGACGCCGAACAGGGCGGGCGAGCCCGATCGCGGGCCACCAGTGGAACCGCAGCGCGAGGATGATCGCCACGCCGAGCAGGGTCTGGGTGGCGGTCAGCGTGAACTCCTCGATCTGGCGGGCGTCCAGGGCCAGCGAGGAGGGGCCGCCGCCCAGGAAGTGCGCCACCGGCAGCGACCCGACCAGCAGGCTCCACTGGTTGACCTTCGAGGCGATCAGGGCGCCGATGGCGGCCGCTCCCTTCCCGCGCACGGCGAACATCACCGCGATGATGAACTCCGGGGCCTCCGAGGCTAGCGGCGCGAGCACTGGACCAGGAAATAGCTGTCGACACCGAGCGCAGAACCGGATGCAACGAGAGCTTCTGCGAACGGCTCGGCTGAGGCCAAGATCACTGCGCCGGAGCCGAGAAACATCGCGACTACGAGCACCCGACGGGCGGTGGAATGCAGGTCGGCGATGAGGGCTGCCGCGCCGATGAACTCCTCCTCCTCAACACTCTGGGCCTGCCCGGCCCGCCACAGGTGGAGGCCGAAGAGGGCGATCAGACCCACCCCGAACCACAGCGGGATGCTGCCGATCAGCGGAATCGCGAAGGCGATCACGCCCAGGATCGCGAGGAAGCCGATGTCACGGCGGCTGTCACGAGGCAGCACCAGGGCGCTCGGGACGACTGCTCCGTCCCGGCGGGCAGCACGGCGGGCGACGACGAGTGCCACGATCACGACCAGGGGCCACCCGAAGCCGAGCAGCAGCCGGTTCGACCCGGTCATGTTCGCGGCGGCGAAGTGCCGGTAGGACGGGTCGGAGCCGGACCGGTAGGCGTAGTACAGGTCGACGGCGTACTCCGGCAGGACGGCGATCAGCGCCAGCAAGGCGATCGCCAAGGCGCCGGAGATATCCTTTTGGGCGGCCTCGGCGGCCCAGGCGAGCAGGAACGCAGCCGCCACCACGGCGGCGCCGAAGACGAGCACCGCCACCACAGGCGGGAATACCATCCCGAGCACGCGGGTGGTGATCGCGGGCACCGCGATGAGCAGACACAACAGGATCCGACGGACAAGGGCAGCAGGCATCGGGAGTCTCCAGGTGATGCCGTAGCCGAGGGGTCTGCCCTCGGCCACGGCGATATGGCCGAAGGTCTCGTTCGCCTCCCAATGTGAGGTACTACTCCGGGCGGATCAGAATGACCGCCAGCATGTCGACGCACCGCGTCCGAACCAGGGTTCGGCGGAACTACTCCCCTTCGCAGTTCAGCTTCTCCAATGGTTCCCGGGTGTGTCCACGCACAGACTCATGTTGGACGAGCCACACAATTCTCCGCTGCGGCTTCAGGTGTTTCTGCAAGCCAGCGGCTACTCCCGGTCCGTTAACGCCCCTTCGATCCCGCCAGCCAACCCGAGCGGCGTGCGCGTCTGGCCGTTTGTGTTGGGGCGGCATGCTTGGCACATGACCTACCCAAAGGACCCCCCTCCGTACGAGCCATATCCCGATCCCGGGCAGCAGCCTCCTGCGACCGCGCTGGTGTGTCCCAAGTGCCACGGCGCCATGCGCACCTACGAACGCAACGGCATCCAGTTGGAGCAGTGCGGCAACTGCCGCGGACTCTTCCTCGACTTCGGCGAACTCGAACAGCTCACCCAGATGGAAGGCCGGTTCCTCAACCAGCCACCCCCGATGCCCGGTTACGGCCCGGCGTGGGGCAAACACGGCGACCGCCGATACCGCAAGGGTGGACTGGCTGGGCTCTTCTTTTCCAGTTAGCCGCGACGCACTAGCACGATCCAGGGCGGAGGATCGGTGAACGAGCACTCCCCGAACGGCAGACGCGGACGGACCAGGACGTTCGCGAAGGCTCCGCCCGTCGCGGTTCTTGCCGCGGCGGCGGCAGCCCAACTCCTCCTTGCCCGCGGTCGGCGGACGTCGGCGATGTCCGTGATTGAGTCGGCACTGGTGGCGGCGCTGGCGCTCGGGCTGCTGATCGGGAGCCTGGTCGGCTTCCGGCGCCAACGCACGACAGTGGATCCACTTGTTCCTGGGCGAGCAACCTCTCTGGTGGTGACCGGGCCGAATGCCGTGACGCGGAATCCGATGTATGTCGGGATGGCCGGGGTTCTGCTGGCGCATGCCGTTGCGCGTCGATCGCTGCCGGGGCTGGTTCCGTTGGCGGGATTCGTGGTCTGGATGGACAGGCTCCAGATCCCGCCCGAAGAAGCGGCTCTGGAAGCCACCTTCGGCGACGAGTACCGACGCTACGCCCGACACGTCCCACGATGGCTCGGCGGCACCCCCGGCCGGCAAGAGGTACTCGGCAGCGGGTCCTGTGGAGGCCACGGACTTCAGATGCCTCAGCGCGGGCGTCGGCGACAAGTGCGCTGCGCGGATGGCGGGCTGCAGATTCGTCCCAAGAATGGAGCGAACCCTTCGCGAGCTCCCCGGTAGCCGGGACAGGCCGGATCGAGGACCGGGATCTGCGGTAGCCTCACCGCCGGGCTGCGAACCCGAGCAACAGGAGGCCGGGCAGGCTGGTCGTGGCCAGGAGACCGGCGAGCCACGGGCCGAGAGCGACCGCGGGGGTCAGTCCGGTGCGGAGTGGGATGGTGGTGACCCGAGCGCCGGCGGTGTCGGCGGGGAGCTCATCGAGGAGTGTGCCGTCGGGGGCGAAGGCCTGGCTGGTGCCCGTCGTGGAGACGTTCACGACGCCGCGACCGGTCTCGATTGCGCGCATCCGGGCGAAGGCAGCCTGTTGCAGGTTCTCGTCGGTGCCGCGGAAGTCGCCGTTGTTGGACTGAAGCAGGTACAGCTGAGCCCCGTCCTGGGCACCCCGCCAGATGACGTCGTCGAAGATCACGTCGAAACAGATCGCCAATCCCACCCCGACCCCGTTCAGGCTGACATACGGGGAGTTGGTGCCGGGGGTGTACTCGCGTCCGATCAGGCCGATCAGGTCCGGTGCGATGCGCTGGTAGAACCATAGGTCGGGCACATACTCACCGAACGGGACCGGGTTGGCCTTGTCGAACAGCTGGACTACGCCGCCGGCGGCCGGCCAGAGCAGGGACGTGTTGTAGGTGTTCCCCCCGCGACGGGTTGCAGCGTTCACCAGCAAGGGTGCCGAAGCCTGGCGGGACAGCTCATCGAGCGCTGCATCGGTCCCCGCGTCGTTGAGTGGGTCACTGTCTACCCCTCCTTCGGGCCAGACCAGCACATCCACCGGCTGGCCGATCAGCGGAATGCTTGCGGCGGTCTGTGCGGTGAGCATCGCACCAGGGGCAGCGGCGTCGAAGTAGCCGGCTGGCCCGTTGCCCTGCACCCATCCGACGGTTAACTCACCAGCCGGTGTGGTGGGGAACTGCGGCACAACCAGAAGCAAGCCGATCACCGCGGCGGGCATGACCAGGCCTCGCCAGTCACGCCCGCGACCGACCCGCCACCACTGGCCGATCCCCGCACAGACGGTCGCGATCATGAACGACATTCCGGTCACACCTACCCACGAGACCGCTTCGGCGAAGGGGCTGGTCGCCTGGCTCATCCCCAGGCGAGCCCAGGGGAATCCGCCGTAGGGCCAACTGCCCATGACGGTCTCGCGCAGCGTCCACAACCCTCCGACCAGAAGCGGGACGACCACCACCTGACCCCACCGGCCGCGCAGCGCCCGCGTGGACCACCGGAAGGCCAACGCGATCGGTACCGCTCCCACGGCGAACAACAGCGCCTGCACGCCAGCCAGACCGAGCCACGGCAGCGGACCCAGAAACCGTCCCGCCCAACTCAGGTGAGTCACGTAGAAGGCACCGCCGTAGACCAGACCAACCAGAAGGGCCCCGCCTGCCCGGCGGCCGGTGAGAGCGATCAAGGCCAGGGTGACGCTGACAAGCGCGATCGGCCACCAGCCGAGTTCAGGGAACGCTGTGTCCAGCGCCAAGCCAGCCAAGGCCGAGGTCACGACAGCCCACCCCAGCGGCAGCACGGGCTGAGTCAGGTGCGCAGGCTGGCGGGCACCGCCCAAGCGGCAGCTGGTCGTTGTGGTGATCGTTGGGCTGCTCACCATAGAGCAATCCTTCTTCCGGCCGCACTCGTCCTCAAGCGACTTCATCTTTCGACCTTGACTGACCATTGGTGACGTCGGTGAGTTCAGCAGGCCCAAGGTCTTGAGGACATGTTCGTTGACATTGACGAACTAGCAGCTGTCTCGAAACTCCTTGAGATTGGTGGGGCCAGCCAGCGTAACGGCGGGTCCGAACTGCAGCGGCAGGAGCCTGCTGGCCGGGTCGGGCCGATCGTCGGCGGAAAGTGGCGCTCGCGCCGTGGGTGACGCCATCGAGGGTGAGATCGACCTGCACGGTGGACTGGAAGTCGCCCAGCGTCGCGGACTGTTTGCCCTTGCCGGCCGGGCCATTCCACCACACCGAGCCGGCCGGGCCGCAGCCGATGCGGGGATTGGTCGCCTCGAACGAGAGCGAGCGTCCGTTGGCTGCCGTGAGCGAGATGATCGCCGAGGCCTGTACCGGTGAGGTGGCGAGGCCGCCCACAGACAACTCGACACCGAAGGAGTCTGGGCGTCCGTCGTCGGCGATGACCGCGATCTGCGCCGTGGATTCGGGGATCGCCTGGTCGGACGGGGTCTGCCAGAGCAGGTCGGCGACCATTTCGCCGCCGTGGCCCGAGGCGAAGACGCTCACCCGGTGGTCGCCGGGCAGGCCCCGCGGGCGGACCACCCACCAGCCGCCGCCCGAGGCTTCGGTGCGCGCGTTGATGCTGGTCGGGCTCTTGTCCATCCCGCTCGACTGCCTCACCGTCAGCTCGTCGAAGACAGGGACCGGGACGTAGACGAACAGCACTTCTGGCCACCCGACTGAAGGCGGGTCGCTGTCGAAGCCGTCCACGCAGACGCTGCCGCCGCCGGCGCCTGAGTAGTAGAAGGTGAACGGTGACAGCGTGAGCTCGGTTCCGGCGAACCGCACCCGAAGGCACGGACCAGAGCCGGGCGCCCGGGGAACTGCCATGGTTGACGGTCGCAGTCGGGGTGGGCAGGTCCGGGTCTGACGCGCCAGGAAGGGGCGCGTGGCAGCACGGTGGCGCCACCGGTCAGCGGGCCGGCGGCTGCCACCACCAGAGCAGTGCGTTCCTCGCACCGCGCTCCACGCCCGTGCCTGCCCAGTCGTTGCAGGTAGTCCTCCGACTTCAAGCGAACCCGTCCGATTCCCCCAAAGATGGCCCGGGTGGTGCCCTGTGACGACTGCGTCGACGTGGTCAATGGCCAAGCATCCTGCGGCACGCCTGGACGAGCACGCAAGTCATGTCTGGGTGCTCGGGTGAGCGGAGCGCCTGGACGGTTGCGATCAGGGTTGCCGCGCGGGCCGGCAGGTCGAGGTTCGCCCAGGGGTCGCCGGTGGGTGGTACTGCGGCGCCGCCAGCGTCTCGATACGCGGTGAGGAGAGCGTTCCAGGAGGCGTCGTCGAGTAGTCCCGCCGCCCACAAGCCGGCAGGACGTGCGAGGTCCCAGGCCGGGTCGCCGATGCCAGTGTCGTCCGGATCGAGTAGCTTCCAGCTACCCTCGGGCGGGCGGCCCAGTTGCCCGAGGTGGAGGTCGCCGTGGATCAGCGTGGTGCGAGACGGCTGGCGTAGCTGTCGGATCAGGCCATCGCCAAGTTCTGCGAGCCAGTCCAGGTTCTCGCCGGTGTGCTGGCGGAGGTGGGCGGTTGCTCGTGCGAGGCGGGCGGGCGCGCCGGAGGGCGGAGCGCCGGGCCGAGAGGGCGGGGTCTGGTGCAGTCTGGCGAGCAGTGTTCCCAGCTGTGTCCAGGGCGGCTGGTCGGTGGGTGTGAGCACGCCGACGTGCGGCCAGGTCGTGGCCAGCCGCCCTCGTGGTCCGGGCATCGGCAGGGCGCGCAGCGGCTGGATCCAGAAACGGCTGACGCCCGGTCGGGCCATGCTCTGCAACCGGCGGGCGAGGAGGACGACGTCGGTTCCGCGAGGGTGGAGCTTCACGACGACTCCGGCGCAGGTGTACAGCTGTGCGTGGTCCGGGCCGGGTTGGCGCCGACCTTGCTGCGTCAGTTCGCGCACGACGGTCCGCGGACCGACAGTGGCGTCATGGTCACTGGCCACCAGTCGCACGAAGTCGGCGATGTCGTCCGAAGCAGCGGTTCGCTCCGGCCGCTCTTCGTGGCTGCCGGCTTGGGCCTTGCGCGCCCTCGGGTCTGCTTGGCGACTCGTTGCCGGGTCTTGGCGTCCGGTCGGTGTCGGGTTCGTTGTCACCGGTACTCCAGGGCGATCGCCATCCCTGTTTCGGCGTGGTAGGGGTTCTGGCAGTGGATGCTCCATGCCCCGGGATTGGTGGCGTCCAGCTGGAGCGGGATGGTGGTACTGGGAGGTATCAGGACGGTGTCCTTCCGTAGCCCGTTGGGCATGGCCATGGTGTGTCCGTGCAGGTGCAGGGGATGGGCGCTGGTTGTGGCATTGGTGACATCCAGTTGCAGCCGCTGGCCCTGGAACACGGTGATCGGGTTGTTGCGTCCGAACGGTGCCCCGTTGATGGTCCACCCATACGGATCGGCCTGACCGCCGAGGCGAAGCCGGGCGAACACATCGGTGGGGCGGCCGGGCAGCCGGGCCGAGTCGTCCGGGGTCAGTTCGGTAGCCTGGAGTACCGGCTTGGTGAACTCGGGTAGCCGACCAACGGCTGGTGCCATGCCGGTGGTGGTACGGATAAGGGCCATGGCTTGCCCGGGTCGACGCCAAGGTCTCGCGACGAGCGGGAACACACCATCGCCGAGGTTGACCAGCAGGTCGTAACGCTCGCCCTGGCCGATGTGGAGCGCCGCTGTCTCACGTGGCGCCACCCGGAAGCCGTCGGCGTGGGTGACGGTCAGCCGATGCCCGCCGACAGCGAGGGTGAAGATCGTGTCGGAAGCGGCGTTGATCACCCTCAGCCGCAGCCGGCGGCCCGGTCGGCCGCGGTAGCTGACCGGTGCTGCGGGCAGGGCGCCGTTCACCAGGTAGTAGGGGTAGTTGACGCGGCCCGGGTCGCCAAACGGGGCGGTGCTGGTGCTGCCCGTCTGGGCCGAGGTCGTCGGCCGGGTCGCGGTGAGCGCTCGCAGCACATCGTCGGGGGTGCGGCCGGTCCCGTCGACCCAGTCATCGAGGACCACGATCCACTCGTCGTCGTAGTCGCCGGGCTCGGCCGGGTCGGCAATGGTCAGCGAGGCGTACAGGCCGCGGTCGAGCTGGACACCGACGTGGGCGCCGTAGAGGTAGGTGCCCGGACGCTGCGCGACGAACTCGTACAGGTGGCGGCCGCCGGGGGCGATCGAGTTCTGGGTCATGCCCGGCGCGCCGTCGACACCGTTGGGCAGCGCGAGCCCGTGCCAGTGGAGGCTGGTGTCGGCGGGCAATTGGTTGTCCAGGGTGATCCGCAGCAGGTCTCCCACCCGCGCGTCCAGGCCGGGTCCTGGCATGACATCGCTGTAGGCCCAGGTGTCGACCAGCAGCCCTCCCAGATCGACGGTGGTCGGGGCTGCCCGCAACGTCTTCTCCACCACGGTGCCACCGGCGGCGGGGGCGAGCCGGGGCGGGGTCGGGTAGGGCATGGTTGGCTGCAGGGACGCGCCGTCCGGCCCGGAGCGAGTGCGGGCCGGGACGCAGCCGCCCAGCAGCCACGTCCCGGTGATTGCCAGGCCGCCGCCGATCAGGCTGCGACGTGAGGTGTCCATTGCTCGTTCCATGGTTCGCTGACCGGTTCTCGTGGGCTATTCGGCGAGGGCCTGCTGGATTAGGGTCTCCAGTTCGCCGAAGGACTGGGGCTCGATGAGCTTGCCGTTGAGGAAGAAGGTCGGGGTTCCCTGAACGCCCATGCTGGTGCCGTCCTGGACGTCGCTTTGGATGCGGTCGGTGGTGGCGGTGGCGTTGTAGGCGGCCTCCCACGTGGCCATGTCCAGGCCGAGTTCTTGGGCGTAGCCGCGGAAGACGTCGTCCTTGGGGACCTGCTGTTCGGCCCATTCGGTCTGGGCTGAATACATCTTGGTGTACATGGCTTCGAGTTGGCCCTGCTGGGCGGCGGCCTCGACGGCGCGGGCAGCGCGCAGGGCGTTGAAGTGGCTCTGGATGGGGAAGTAGCGGATCACGAAGCTGACCCGGTTCCCATAGGTCCGGCGCAACTCCTCGATGGCGGGGAAGGCGGCGCCGCAGGCTTCGCATTCGAAGTCCAGGAACTCCACGAAGGTCACCTTTGCGTTGGGGAGGTCGTTGAGCCGACGGGAGTCCTCCCGCACCGTGAGGTCGGCCGATGAGGTGGTCGACGGTGTCGGTGTGGCGATGGCGGCCTCCTGGGGGCGGGTGAGCTGGAAGCCGGCGTAGGCCCAGCCCGCCACCAGGACGACGCCAATCACGACGAGCACAATCCTCCTGACTCGTCGTTCGGTGCTGGCTCTGGTCTGGTCCTCGGGAGTCGTCCGTCCCTGGGGGCGTCTGTCGTTCTTGCTCATGTCGGTCTCCTGATGGCTTGTACTGGTCGGTGGATGTTGGTGAGGGTGGCGGTCCGGGGAGCCCGCGGTCAGGGGTTCGACCGGCTCCGGCGAGGCGTCACTGGTGTGGGGTTAGCTGACAAGTGCTGGGCCGTACTTGGTGACGACCAGCGTGGTGATGGCGGTGAGCCACAGCACGACGAGCAGCAGGTCGAGCCCCATGCGGAGGCCTGCGTTGGCTGCGTTGTGGACCGGCCGGGGTAGGTAGAGGTTGCCGTCGCGGATGTTGACGTGGGTGAGGGAGGCGAACACCAGGGTGGTCGACACGGTCACCACTAGGCACCAGGGGCACAGTGCTCCGATGACGAAGGTGGATTCGAAGAAGAGCCAGTACGCGAAGGTGAGCCCGAGGGTGTAGACGAGTTGGGCGGCGAGCATGAACGCCCGTGGGAACCGCACGCCGGCCAGGCTGGCGACGGCGATGGTGATCACCACAGGCTCGGCCATCAGGCCGAGGAAGGCGTTCGGGAACCCGAACAGGCCTGCCTGCCAGGAGCGCGCCACAACGCTGCAGCTGATGACTTCGTTGATGTTGCAGGGGAGGGCGATCTTGGGGTCGGCGGCGAGCCGGATCGCGTCGGTGGCCAGGACGAAGGAGGAGTACAGGCTCAGGCAGGCGGAGAACAGCATGGTGGAGAAGATCCACCGGTCGGTCTGCCGGAACCGGTGGGCACGTTCCAGCAGGTCAGCTGGATAGGGCATGGAAGGGTCGCTCTCTGATGTCGTTGGCTGCGCCCGCGATGTCATGACATGCGGGTGCGCAGCACAGCCCGCACGGCGCGGTCGCGCCGGCCGGCTGTATGGAAGGGGCTAGATCAGCAGGACGACACCGGTGGGCCGCGCCGCTGCAACGGCCGGTAAAGGCCGAAGCGCACGTCCATACATTGCGGCGCGGGCGCCGCAACGGTCGCGATGGCCACCACCGGGGCATGGAAGCCGCGAGCCGGCAGCCGCTGGCGAAGCCAGTCACGAACCTTGCGGAACGCCCGACGAGCCCACAGGCCGGCGCCGAGCGCCATCAATACCCCGACCGCGCCAGCAACCAGGGTGGAGGTCGATACCAGCACCCACAGCTGCACCGCGACGCCGTAATTGCTGCCCGGCAGATAAGAGTGCTCCGGACACAGCCGTGACTCGGCCAACACGTCCAGGTGCACACCCAGCGAGGCCAACAGCGGAACCTGCGGCGAGCAGGTCGTATCGCTCACGCTCCCGCTCGCGGCGGCGGCGGCGGCGAGGTTGGCGCCACCGACTGCGGTCAATACGACAGCGCTCCACGCACTGCGGTGTCGACGTGTTCTCATCAGCGCTCCTCGGCCTGCCGGGGTCAGTCTAGCCCGCGCCCAGAAGGCCCCGAGCTGACCTGACCGGGCGGCTGCGGCAGGCCAGCGCCAGTCGCGTCCCCCACTATCGACCGGGTGTCGATGACCCGATGGTCCGGCGCCGGTGGCCGGCTGCGGCTGTCGCGCCACGCAAGGCGCAAGGCGGCAGCGACGCCGACCGCGAGGGCGATGTCAGCGAGGTTGCCGACGAACAGTTCGCCGTAGGCCAGGAAGTCCGTCACGCGACCGCGTCCGAACGACGGCTCGCCGAGGAGTCGGTCGACCAGGTTTCCCAGCGCCCCGCCCCAGATGAGGCCAAGGGCGACAGCCCAGCCCTTCGACCGCGCGCGGGCGGCCAGCCGTCCCAGGACAACCACCGCGACCACACCCACGACGGTGAAGACCCAGGTCGCCCCTGACCCGAGCGACAGGATCGTGCCCGGGTTGAACGCCAATTGCAGCCCGAGCAGGTCACCAAGCATTGGTAGGCGCGCGTCCTGGCGCAATACGGACCGAGCAAGAGCCTTGCTGCCCTGATCCAGCAGCACCGTCCCGCCCGCGATCAGGGCGGCCACCGCGAGCCCAGAGGTGCGCGCGGTGGGAGGATCCGCCGAGACCGGCGAGCCCAAGGAGTTGGACACGTGCGGTTCGCTCACCGCCGCCGCCTAGGCAGGTTTGACGATCCTGCCCCTGCGACCGGGTTGGAGGCCCGGGTCACGGCCGGCCCGTCAGCTTCACGCGGGGCGCGGGCGAGTCGCCGGCCTGCCGGTTGGGCTTGTCCTCGTGGACGATGCCGTGGTGGTCGCGGTTGTTGTCGAACCGCAGCAGCCGCAGGGCGTTGAGGACGACCAGCACGGTGGAGCCCTCGTGGATGAACACGATCGGCCCCATCGCCAGCCCGACCAGGCTGGCCGGCACGAGGGCGGCGACAATCGCGAGTGCGGCGATCAGGTTCTGCCGGATCAAGCGGGTGGTCGCCCGGCTCAGCCGCAGCATGAACGGGACCCGGCCCAGGTCGTCGGCCATCAAGGCGATGTCGGCGGTCTCCAGCGCCACTGCGGAGCCGGCGGCCCCCATGGCGATGCCCACGCTGGCGTTGGCCATGGCCGGCGCATCGTTGACGCCGTCGCCGACCATGCAGGTGATCCTGCTCTCGCGGCCGAGTTCGCGGATCACGGCCACCTTGTCCTGCGGAAGCAGCTCTCCCAAGGCGCGGTCGATGCCCACCGAACGGCCGACCGCTTCGGCGACCTGCTGGTTGTCGCCGGAGATGAGGACGAGTTCACCCACCCCGGCCGTGCGCAACACTTCGAGGGTGTCCCGGGCCTCCTGCTTGGGTGCGTCCATGACACCGATCACGCCTAGGAACCGTTCACCATGCAGCACCAGCATCGTCGTGCGGCCTTCGGACTGGAGCTGCTCTACGGCTGCTACCAGGTCGGCGGGGGGCTCGGCGCCGGCTTCGGACAGCATCCGAAGACTGCCCATGAGAGTGGGGCGGCCGTCGACGACAGCCCGCACGCCACGGCCGGTGACCGCCTCCAGATCGGCAGCGGTCAGCCGGGCGTTGTCAGGCACAAGCCCAGCGAGATCACGGACCACGGCGGTCGCCAACGGATGGTCACTCAAGGCCTCCACGGCCAGGGCGACCGCGCTGAGTTCTGCGGTTGTGGCCCCGTGCGCCGCGATGGTGTCGGTCACGGTCGGGTGGCCCCAGGTGAGGGTGCCGGTTTTGTCGAAGGCCATCGCCTCAACCTTGCCGAGACTCTCCAGCGGCGCCCCGCCCTTGACAAGGACCCCGGCGCGGGCCGCCCGAGCCACCCCCGCCAGTACCGCCGCCGGGGTCGCGATCGCCAACGCACACGGGCTGGCGGCCACCAGCACCAGCATCGCCCGGTAAAAGCTGTCCACCGTGGGCTCCTGCAGGAACAGGACGCCCACAACGAAGACGACCGCCACCGCCGCAATGACGGCAGGTACGTAGAAGCGCTGGAACCGGTCGATGAAGCGCTGCGTCGGCGACTGGGCTGTGTCGGCCTCCTTGACCAGCTTGACCACCCTGGCCAAGGTCGTGTCGGCCGCAGCGGCGGTCACAACCATGTCGAAGGCTCCCGGGCCGTTGACCGTCCCGGCGAAGACCCGGGATCCGCTAGAGATCGCCGCCGGGTTCGCCAACGCCTTCTCGACACTGGGCACCGGCGCCTTCTCCACCGGCATAGACTCGCCCGTCACCGCGGACTGATCGATCGCGGTCGACCCGACACTCACGAACCCGTCCGCCGGAACCCGCGAGTTGGGGCGCACCGCCACCACATCACCCACTACGAGCTCCTCCACCAGCCGTTCCTCAGTGGCTTCCTGCCCGACCCGGACGGTCGCGGTCCGCGGAGCAAGCTCGGCCAGCGCCTCGATCGAGCGGGTCGCGCGCGCCATGGCGAACTCCTCCAGCGCGTGCCCGATGCTGAACAGAAACAACAGCACCGCGCCCTCGGCGAGCTTGCCGACCGCAGCAGCCCCGACCGCCGCCACGATCATCAAGAAGTCGACCTCGAAACGCCCCCGTCGCACCGACCGCCACGCCCCGCGCACAGTGAAGAAGCCGCCGAAGAAGTAGGCCAGCAGATACAGGCCCACAAACACCGCCCCCGGTGCCCCCAGGCCGAACTCGGTCAGCAGGCCCGACAGGTACGCCACCCCGGAGGCGATCGCGAACCACAACTCCCAGCGGCCATCCCCATGTGCATCCTCGGAAGACCCGTCACGATCGACAGCACTCATGATCGCATCATATCATGATATTGTGACGTGATGGTCGACTCGTGACTGCGTGCGGAGTCGGCGCCGATCTGGTTTGATCAAGGGTGCCCAACTGCTCGGAGGTTCCACGATGCTGCTGACAGAAGCGGAACGCGTGGCGGAAGTCATGGGCGGTCTCGCGACACCCGCCCGCGTCCTGATCCTCGCGCGGCTGTTGCAGTCACCCGCCACGGTCGGCGAACTGACCGCCGAACTCGGTCTCTCCCAGACCGCAGTCTCCAACCATCTGCGAATCCTCCGCCACCTCAACCTCGCGACCGGCGACCGCCAGGGCCGTCATGTGACCTACCATCTTGAGGATGACCACGTCCGCGCCATGATTGAGCAGATCCTCACCCACGCCAGCCACGGCTGACGGGGTCACACCGGCGGTGCAGAGAACCGATAGACTGAGTAGAACCTGAGAGCACCTTAGGCTATCCTCATGCTGCCGGGAGGGGAGAATGGCTGACGGTCAAGCGGGTCGGTTCGGGCGGCTCGCGCGGCTCGCCATGAGCGTGGTGGCGCTCTCCACGCTCCTCGTCGTGAGCAACTCGGTGGAACTCAGCCACCAAGCCCACGCCGCGGACCTACCCGCACGCCAACCGCTGATCGGAACCGCCAGAACCGACCCCCCCTCCACAATACAACTCGCCGAACAGCGCGCCGCGAGCCTTCGCCAAGCCGCTCGCCTGGTGCAGACCGCAGCCCAGCAGTCCCAGCTGCAAGACCATCGCAGTGGGGAAACGGAGCAAGCCAACGCCATCCAGGCAGAGGTTGATCGCCTGAACAACCTCACCGAGTTCGCATGGCCCACCAACGGTGGCGTCTCCTCCGGGTTCGGCATGCGCAAACACCCCATCCTCGGCTACGTTCGCCTGCACAACGGAGCCGACATCGGCGGCGCCTGCGGAAACCCCATCTACGCCGCCCAGTCCGGAACAGTCACCAAAGCCGGCTACAGCAGCAGTTCGGGCAACAACATCCGCATCGACCACAGCACCATCAACGGCAAACGTGTAGAGACCGCCTACCTTCACATGAGCAAGCTCGCCGTGCGCAACGGACAGAGAGTCAACAAGGGCGACACCATCGGCTACGTCGGAACCACCGGGCTCTCCACCGCCTGCCACCTCCACCTCGCCCTCTACGAAGACGGCAGCGGCAGCGACCCACTCGACTACCTCCGCCGCAGATGATGGCATACGCCAGCAGCACCGGGCCCTCGTGGAAGCCTGTGACCCCGTCGATGGGACGCCACCCAGCGGCCGCCGAACACAACACCGGCACCCCGACCGCTGGGCGCATTGGGCACCTTTGAGGTTCCCCCGGATCGGCATCGGGATTGAGGTCTACGCTCGACAAGCTCAACCCGCGGTCGTTTCTGCCCTGAACTAGGCGTGCGATCGCCTGGGACGCCTCCCTGACCTTGGTGTCTTGTACCGCGCCTTGCTGAGCCGCCTCTGCCAGGCAGCGGGGGAGGTGGTCGTCAGGCAGGCTCAACGACCCGACTGCAGCGCCCCGGTGGCGGCGACCACGTGGGTCAGCACGTCGATACACGTCCTGCTCCACCATCCGGGCCAAGCCGCGTGGCTCACCCTCGATCCGGTAGAGGCGGCTGATGAGGGCAACTCGTCGAAGTCGGTAGTCACAGCCATCACCTCCTGTACTCCGTGCGCTCCTGGTGAGTGTGGCTGGTCTTGGGGTGGCCGTATCGGTGGGGGTAGGCGTCGAACGCCGCCGCACACCCGGTCGAGCAGAAGCAGAAGGTCCGGCCGTCATGTGCGCAGGTTGCCGCGGGGCGGGCCGGGTCAACCGCCATCCCACAGACCGGATCGATCGCCTTGGCGGTTTTCTTCCTGCCGAACACTCTCGTTTCCTCGCGGCGAACGGTGGGCTTGGACTCGTCCCTGGCGCTGACCATGGGGACCACGGTGGTCGACGCGGGCACGGGGATCGGGCGTGGCTGGAAGCGACGAAGTCGGTTGGAGTTGGCCACCACCGACAGCGAGGACATCGCCATCGCCGCGGCCGCGATCATCGGGCTCAGGGTGATCCCGAAGGTGGGGTAGAGGGCACCAGCGGCAATCGGGATGCCCAGGGTGTTGTAGAGGAAGGCGAACACCAGGTTTTTCCGGATGGTGCGCATGGTGGCGCGGGAGAGGTCGACGGCCGTCACCACTCCCGACAGCGCCCCGGAGATGAGCGTGATGTCGGAGGACTCGATCGCCACCACATCGGTGCTCCGTGTGCCGATGGCTGAGCCGACATCGGCTTGGGCGAGCGCGGGCGCATCGTTGATGCCGTCCCCGACCATCCCGACGATCTTGCCTTCGGCCTGGAGCCGCTGGACCTCGGCCGCCTTGTGTTCGGGGAGGACTTCGGCGATCACCCGAGCGATGCCGACCTGGCTGGCGATGGCAGTCGCCGTCCTGCGGTTGTCGCCGGTCATCATGACGACTTCGATCCCTCTGGCCTGCAGCGCCTGAACGGCCGCGGCGGACCCCTCCTTGATCGTGTCGGCGACGCCGATCACACCGGCTGGGTGTGCATCGATGGCGACCAGGATGGGGGTCTTGCCCTGTCCGGCCAACCAGTCGTGGCCGGCCATCAACGCCGATGGATCGATGCCGGCCGCCTCGAGCAGGCGGCGGTTACCGATTCGGAGGATCTGGCTGTCGATGACGGCCTGCACACCCTGCCCGGTTATTGACATGAACCCCGCTAGCTCGGGCAGGCTCACTCCGCGATCGGCGGCGCCGCGTACGATCGCGGTCGCCAGCGGGTGTTCGGAAGCCTTCTCCGCTGCGGCGACCAGACCGAGGAGTTGGTCCTCTCCGATGCCGCCCGCCGGCAGGACGTCGGTGAGCGCCCGCACCCCGTGGGTGATGGTCCCGGTCTTGTCCAGGATCACCGCATCGAGCTTTTGCGCTGCCTCCAGCGCTTCGGCTGAGCGGATCAGGATGCCGTGCGTGGCGCCCTTGCCGGTGCCAACGGTGATCGACATCTGGGTTGCCGCGACGAGGGCGCACGGGCAGGCGATGATCAGCACCGATACCGCCGCGACGAGGGCGAAGTTGAATACGGGCGGAGGGCCGAACACCAACCAGGCCACGAAGGCCCACACCGCGATCACCATGACCACGGGCGCGAAGTAATTGGACACCTTGTCGGCCAGCCGCTGGATCGGGGCCTTGGATCCTTGCGCCTTCCGAACCGCCTTGATGATCTGGGCCAGCATTGTGTCGGCACCAACCTTCGTGGCCCGATAGCGCAAGGTGCCGGTGGTGATGATAGCGGCCCCGATCACGGCGTCCCCCGGTGCCTTGGCGACCGGCAAGGACTCGCCCGTGACCATTGACTCGTCGACGCTCGCGGAACCGGCGACCACTTCACCGTCGACGGGGAGCCTCTCCCCCGGCCGAATGACTACCTCGTCACCGACGATGACCTCGTCGACTGCCACGTCACGCTCCTGGCCGCCGCGAACGATTCGCGCGGTCCGGGGCTGCAGCCCGATCAGCTGGCGAATCGCGTCGCCGGTTCCGGCCTTCGCCCTGGTCTCCAGCAGTCGGCCGAGCAGGATCAGGGTGATGATCACGCCGACGGGCTCGTAGTAGACCTCGCGCGACTCCGGCGGCAGGAGACTGGGGAGGAACGTCGCCAGCAGGCTGTAGGCGAG
>JAIUOS010000018.1 GCA_020161755.1 Actinomycetota bacterium | reverse complement strand
CCCGCAACTACCGCGCAGGCATCGTCCTGGCCGGCATCATCCTCCACCTTCGCGACCAGTTATGCGACACGCCCTAGGCGCTCGCGCCGACACCGCCGGCCGACACGTCCTACCGGCGCGCGATCCACCACGCGGCGCGGCCGAGGAGGACCGTGACCACCATCCCGCCGTAGAGCATCACCATCGTGTCGTCGCTGTCCGGCGCGAGCAGCACGCTCGCGGTGTACACCAGTGCCAGCACGGCGCCGACCAGGAACGGCCAGAACAGCACGGGGAGCCGGCCCTGGGGCCTGCCGGCCGTGCCGTACGGCGGCGGGGTGGGAACCCGGCCGGACGAGCCGGGTGGGCCGGCCACCGGCGGGGACGGCTGGGGCGGACGGGGCGCCGGGGCCTGCGCCCGTGGTGGCCGGGCGGGCTGGACGGCCCGCGCCGGACGGGGCGCGGTCGGTGCCGGCTGTGCGGTCGGTGCAGGCGGTGCGGGCGCCGCCGCCGGGGTAGGGGCCGCGTCCGGGGCGTCCCAGTGCTGCGGCTCCTCCGGTGCCCAGCCGAGGAAGTCCGGCTCAGGGGGTTGGGTCACAGGCTCATGGTCGCACGACGTCAGCGTCCGCGGCGGTAGCGGCGGTAGCCGAGTGCGATCAGTCCGACAGCGATGACCAGCAGGACACTCGCGAACAGCAGGAACTCGGGGTCGACCAGCGACGGTGCGGCGACGATGATCGCGGCCAGACCGGTGAGGATTCCGGCCGCGGCCATCGATCCGCCGGTGACGAGGTCGTCGGGCTCGGCCCCACGGGCGCCACGGGCCTCGAACCAGACCGTCCGGAGCACGTCGATGGGCCAGTACCGGGACATCGCCGCCGTGTCCTGCGCCTCGATCGCGGCGTACAGCTCCTGCTTGGTGGGGCGGGTGGGCGGCGGGGCGGGCAGCACCGGGGAGTCCAGCGTCGGCCACGGCTCCTGCGGGGCGGGCAGCACCTCCCAGCCGTCCCGCTCGGGCTCGGCGTCGCGGTAGCCGTCCGGCTCGCGGGTCGGCTCGGCCCCGGCCGGACCTCCGCTCACCACTGCACCCACCCGCTCATGCTGTCACAGGCGCTCGGCCCGGACATGCGAAGAGACCCGCCGGAGCGGGTCTCTTGCGAACGCGGGGTCAGCGGGTGACGCGACCGGCCTTGAGGCAGGAGGTGCACACGTTGAGACGCTTCGGGGTGCCGTCGACGGTCGCGCGGACCCGCTGGATGTTCGGGTTCCAGCGACGGTTGGTCTTCTTCTTCGACCACGGGACGTTGTGCCCGAAGCCGGGCCCCTTGGCGCAGATGTCACAGACGGCAGCCACCGGAGTACTCCTTGTTGTCTCGCAAAGCCTGGACGCGGAGTGCGTCCGGCGAAGTTCGGCCCCCACGACAGGGACCTGCCTACGATACCTGACGCCCGCGGGCTGAGGCGAATCGCCTACGTCGCGACCACGATCGGCAGGATCATCGGGCGCCGGCGGAAGTTGTTGTTCACCCAGCGGCCGACGGTGCGCCGCACCAGCTGCTGGAGCTGGAACGTGTCCTCCACGCCGTCGGCGAGCGCCTGCTCGATCACCTGGACGAGCTCGGGCCGGATCGCCTCGAACACCTGGTCGTCCTCGGCGAAGCCGCGAGCGTGGATGTCGGGGCCGCTGACCAGCGAGCGGGCATGCAGGCTGACCACGGCGACCACCGAGATGAAGCCCTCCTCGCCGAGGATCTTGCGGTCGGTGAGCTCGGTGTCGCCGACCTCGCCCTCGGTGAGGCCGTCCACGAAGATGTAGCTGCACTCGAGCTGGCCGACCACGCGGGCGCGTCCCTTGGCGAGGTCGACGACGGCGCCGTCCTCGACGACGATCGCCCGCTCCTTCGGCACCCCGGTCGCGATCGCGAGCTGGGCGTTGGCGATCAGGTGGCGCACCTCGCCGTGGACCGGCAGCACGTTGCGCGGCTTGAGCAGGTTGTAGCAGTAGAGCAGTTCGCCCGCGCTGGCGTGCCCGGAGACGTGCACGAGCGCGTTGCCCTTGTGCACGACCGTGACGCCGTTGCGCGACAGCCCGTTGATCACCCGGTACACCGAGTTCTCGTTGCCCGGGATCAGCGAGGAGGCCAGCAGCACCACGTCGCCGGGGCCGGCGGTCACCACCGGGTGCTCGTGGTTGGAGATCCGCGACAGCGCGCTCAGCGGCTCGCCCTGGGAGCCGGTCGAGATGATCACCACCTCGTCGTCGCGGTAGTTGTCGATCTGTTTGAGGTCGATCAGGGTGTCGGCGGGCACCTTGAGGTAGCCCAGTTCCCGCGCGACCCCCATGTTGCGCACCATCGAGCGCCCGACGTAGACCACCTTGCGGCCGTGCCGCACCGCGGCGTCCATCACCTGCTGGACGCGGTGCACGTGGGACGCGAAGCAGGCCACGATCAGCTTCTGCTTGGCGCTGGCGAACACCCGCTCCATCGCGGGCTCGATGTCGCGCTCGTGGGCGGTGAAGCCGGGGGTCTCGGCGTTGGTGGAGTCGGCCATGAACAGGTCGAGGCCCTCGTCGCCGAGGCGGGCGAACCCGCGCAGGTCGGTGAGCCGGCCGTCGAGCGGCAGCTGGTCCATCTTGAAGTCGCCGGTGTGCAGGACGCTGCCGCCGCGGGTGCGCAGCACCACCGCGAGCGCGTCGGGGATGGAGTGGTTGACGGCCAGGAACTCCAGGTCGAACTCGCCGATCGTGAGCCGCTCCCCCTCGGCGACCTCGCGCAGGTCGACGTCGCGGATGCGGTGCTCGCGCAGCTTCTCCCGCACCAGGGCGAGCGTCAGCCGGGAGCCGAGCACCGGGATGTTGCTGCGCCGGCGCAGCAGGTACGGCACCGCGCCGATGTGGTCCTCGTGGCCGTGGGTGAGCACGAGCGCCTTCACCTCGTCCAGCCGGTCCTCGACCAGGTGCAGGCCCGGCAGGATCAGGTCGACGCCGGGCTGGTCGTCGGAGGGGAACAGGACGCCGCAGTCGACGAACAGCAGTTCGGAGTTGATCTCGAAGGACGTCATGTTCCGGCCGACGTCGCCCAGCCCGCCGAGCGGGGTGATCCGGAGGGTGTCCCTGGGCAGGGCCGGTGGGGTCTTCAGGGTTTCTCGCACGGGGACCAACCTAACGTCTCCGCGGCGCCCACCCGCTCAGCGACCGCGCGTGGCTGGGTACAGTGACCCGGTGATCGCCGACTCCGTACGACTGGCCCTGCCCGCCGAGGCCGGGTCCATCGCCGCGCTCCAGCGGCGGGGCTGGACCCGCTCGCTGCCCGGGGACGTCGCGGACGAGGTGCTCGCCTCGGTCGACCTGGCCGCGATGACGGCCAGCTGGCAGGACGCGATCCTGCGTCCGCCGCTCGCGCAGTTCCGGGTGCTGGTGGCCCTCGGGGACGAGCGCGTGGTCGGCTTCGCGGCGATCGGCCCGTCCGACGACCCGGACGCCGAGGCCGGCGCCGACGCCCTGGTGGCCGAGTTCGTGATCGACCCCGCCGCGCAGCGCCGGGGCCACGGGTCGCGGCTGCTGAACGCCTGCGTGGACACCTTGCGTGCCGACCGGTTCACCCGCGTCGCCTGGTGGGTGCAGGCGAATGACGATGTACTACGCCAGTTCCTCTCCGAGGCCGGTTGGGCCGCCGACGGCGCGCACACCGAGGTGGCCTTGGCCGAGGACGCGCCGCGGCTCAAGCTGGTGCGGTTGCACACCGCGATCGACTGACTGCCTGGTCGCTGGTCCTCGCCGGTGCCGCCCTCAGCCCACCGGGAACGAGACGTCACTGATGGTGGCTCCGACCGCCACCCCACCCTCGGACGGGGTGAACGCGGTCAGCTTCGCCGAGCCGGGCAGCTTCACCGGGATCGGCGCCGCCAGCTTCGCGAGCTGGGCCGCGGTGACCGGCACCGACGGCGCGGACTCGGGGTCGAGTTCGGGTTTCGTCAGGCGGATCGTCCCGGCCTTGGCGTCCAGCACCGGTAGTGCGGTGACCCCCACCTGCACCTGCTGGCCGGCGAGTTGCGCGGCATAGGTGACCTTCAGCCGGCCGTCGCCGGCGTAGGTGATCGGCACACCCGCGAGCTCGGCGAGGCTGCCGTAGTCGAGCACGCCGGTGGCGTCCGCCCGCGCCACCGTGGCCGTGCTGCCGTCGAGGGTGATCCGTCCGGTCTGCACCCGCACCCCCGTCAGCCGGACGTCGTGGCCCGAGACCGTCACCGGCACACTGGCCGCACCCACCCGGGCGCCGGGCACCGACTTCGTGACCAGCGACAGCGCGAACGGGAAGCCGTCGATGCTCACGTCCGGCTCCCGGGACAGGCCGAGGCTGGACTTCAGTGCGGACGCGGCCTCGCCCTCGGTGGCCCTGCGGAGCAGGTTGTCGCCGAACCAGCCGGCCGCCCCGATCACCGCCAGGACGATGAGCGTGACCAGCAGCGCCTTGCGCACCTCAGAGCCCGAGCAGTCCGTCGATGCCGACCGTCAGCCCGGGCAGCCCACCGACCGCGCGGACGGCGGTCAGGACGCCGGGCATGAAGCCGGCCCGGTCGAGGGAGTCGTGCCGGATGGTAAGGGTTTCGCCGGCGGCACCGAACAGCACCTCCTGGTGGGCGACCAGGCCGCGGAGGCGCACCCCGTGGACGTGGATGCCGCCGACGTCGGCGCCGCGGGCACCCGGGAGGCCGGAGCTGGTGGCGTCCGGTACCGGGCCCAGCCCGGCGTCCGCCCGTGCGGCGGCGATCCGGGTCGCGGTGGCCTGCGCGGTGCCCGACGGGGCGTCGACCTTGTCGGGGTGGTGCAGCTCGATGATCTCGGCGGACTCGAAGTACCGCGCGGCCTGCTCGGCGAAGTGCATCATCAACACCGCGCCGATCGAGAAATTGGCCGCGACGAGCACCCCGACGCCGGGCCGGGCAGCGGTCAGCTCGCGGACGCGGTCGAGCCGCTCGGGCGTGAAGCCGGTGGTGCCCACCACCACGTTGACCCCGTGCTCGACGCACCAGGCGATGTTGTCCATGACCGCGTCCGGCACCGTGAAGTCGACCACGACGTCGGCGGACTCGACGGCCGTCCGGTCGTCGCCGGCGTCCACCGCCGCGACGAGCTCGAGGTCGTCGGCGGCCTCGACCGCCCGGCACACCTCCGCGCCCATCCGTCCCCTGGCCCCGAACACCGCAACCCGCATGCTGATTCCTCTCCTCCGCCGGCGTCGCCCATCCTACGGGCGCCCCTCCTCCAGCCACTTCGCCACCGAATTGTCCCTTCGCCACCGGAATTCCGGTGGCGAAGGGACAATTCGGGCGCGAGGAGGCGGGAAACGGCCGAGCCGGCGCCCCGCGGGTGCGGGACGCCGGCTCGGCGTGCAGTTCCGGAAAGCCGACGGACGGCTCCGAGACGGCGGATCAGGCCTCGGCGGGAGCCTCGGCAGCGTCCTCGACGACCGGGATCAGCGACAGCTTGCCCTTGTCGTCGATCTCGGAGATCTCAACCTGGAGCTTCTGGCCGACGCTGACGACGTCCTCCACGTTGTCCACGCGGGCGCCACCGGCGAGGGTACGCAGCTTGGAGATGTGGAGCAGGCCGTCCTTGCCGGGCAGCAGCGAGACGAACGCACCGAACGGCATGATCTTCACGATCGTGCCCAGGTAGCGCTCGCCCTTCTCGGGCATCGTCGGGTTGGCGATGGCGTTGATCAGGGCGCGGGCGGCCTCGGCCGACTCGCCGTTGTCGGCACCGATGTAGATGGTGCCGTCGTCCTCGATCGAGATGTTCGCGCCGGTGTCGTCCTGGATCTGGTTGATCATCTTGCCCTTGGGGCCGATGACCTCGCCGATCTTGTCGACAGGGATCCGGACGGTGATGATCCGCGGAGCGTAGGGGCTCATCTCGTCCGGGGTGTCGATGGCCTCGGCCATGACCTCCAGGATCGTGTGACGGGCCTCACGCGCCTGGCCGAGCGCACCGGCGAGCACCTCGGAGGGGATGCCGTTGAGCTTGGTGTCCAGCTGCAGCGCGGTCACGAAGTCCTTGGTGCCGGCGACCTTGAAGTCCATGTCGCCCAGGGCGTCCTCGGCACCGAGGATGTCGGTCAGCGCGATGTACTTCGTCTCGCCGTCGATCTCCTCGCTCATCAGGCCCATCGCGATGCCGGCCACGGGGGCCTTCAGCGGCACGCCCGCGTTGAGCAGCGCCAGCGTGGACGCACACACCGAACCCATCGAGGTGGACCCGTTGGAGCCCAGCGCTTCGGAGACCTCACGGATGGCGTAGGGGAACTCGTCCCGCTTCGGCAGCACCGGCACCAGGGCCCGCTCGGCGAGCGCACCGTGGCCGATCTCCCGCCGCTTCGGCGAACCGACCCGACCGGTCTCACCGGTGGAGTAGGGCGGGAAGTTGTAGTTGTGCATGTACCGCTTGGTGGTCTCCGGGGAGAGCGTGTCGAGCTTCTGCTCCATGTCGAGCATGTTCAGCGTGCTGATGCCCAGGATCTGGGTCTCACCACGCTGGAACAGCGCCGAACCGTGGACGCGCGGGATCACGCCGACCTCGGCCGACAGGGTGCGGATGTCACGCACGCCGCGGCCGTCGATGCGGATCTGCTCGGTGAGCGTCTTGTGCCGCACGACCTTCTTGGTGAGCGACCGGAACGCGCCGGTGATCTCCTTCTCGCGGTCGGGGAAGCGGGCGTCGAGCTCACCGTGCAGGGTGGCCAGCAGCTCCTCGGTGGTGGTCTCGCGCTCCGCCTTGCCGGCGATGCTCATGACCTCGCGCAGCCGGTCGGTGCCGGCCTGCTCGACGGCCTCGAAGACGTCGGGCTGGTAGTCCAGGAACACCGGGAACTGCGACACCGGCTTGGGCAGCATCGCGGCCAGCTCGGCCTGCGCGTCGCACAGCGCCTTGATGAACGGCTTGGACGCCTCCAGGCCCTGCGCCACGACCTCTTCGGTCGGGGCGGTGCGGCCGGAGCGGACCAGGTCCCAGGTGGCCTCGGTGGACTCGGCCTCGACCATCATGATCGCGACGTCGCCGTCGGGCAGGACGCGGCCCGCGATCGCCATCTCGAAGGTGGCGTCCGCCGACTGCTCGACGGTCGGGAAGCCGACCCACTGGTCACCGATCAGGGCGACCCGCAGGCCGCCGACCGGGCCGGAGAACGGCAGGCCCGCCAGCGTGGTGGACGCCGAGCCGGCGTTGATCGCCAGCACGTCGTAGCGCACGTTCGGGTTGAGGGCCATCACGGTGATGACGACCTGCACCTCGTTGCGCAGCCCCTTCACGAAGCACGGACGCAGCGGACGGTCGGTCAGGCGGGCGGCGAGGATCGCACCCTCGGACGGGCGGCCCTCGCGGCGGAAGAAGGAGCCGGGGATGCGGCCGGCGGCGTACATCCGCTCCTCCACGTCCACGGTGAGCGGGAAGAAGTCGATGGCGTCGCGCGGGTTCTTGGCCGCGGTGGTCGCCGAGAGCAGCATGGTGTCGCCGTCGAGGTAGACCGCGGCGCTGCCGTTGGCCTGCTTGGCCAGGAGGCCGGACTCGAAGCGCACCACGTGCGTGCCGAGGGCGCCGTTGTCGATCACGGCTTCGGTGAAACGAAGGTCAGGACCTTCCATTCGGATTCCTTTCGGGTTCGCCCCGCCGGTATCCGTCCGGTCTTCGATCGAGGCTCGCGGGAACGCACTCAGGTGCTGCCCGAAAGTCACTACCGAGGACCAAACCGGATGTCGGAGCGGGGACTTGTTCTGTTGTTGTACGCACGACCAGCCGGTGACGGGAACCCGTCACCGGCTGGTCATGAAGCGGAAGTCACCGACGCAGGCCGAGGCGCGCGATCAGCGAACGGTAGTGCTCGACGTCGTTCTTCATGACGTAGTTGAGCAGGCGGCGGCGCTGGCCGACGAGCAGCATCAGGCCACGGCGGCTGTGGTGGTCGCCCTTGTGCTCCTTCAGGTGCTCGGTCAGGTGCGCGATCCGCTTGGTGAGCAGCGCGATCTGCACGTCGGGCGAACCGGTGTCGCCGGGGACGGTCGCGTACTCTTCGATGATCTTCTTCTTCGTGTCAGCGTCCATGTGCGCGCTGCTCTCCTTTCGGTTTCCCGTTGCGCGGCGCTCCCCTTGCCAGTGGCACGATGTCGGAATCGAGGATCGTCGGGAAGCTCTTGGGCGTCCGCGGCCGTCTTGACGGCGTGCCCACTCTACCGGCTCGGATCAGACCCGCGCCAATCCGCCCCACCCGGGGACGGGAGTCCCGCGGGCAACTGCGTCCAGTAGCACTTTGACCACTACGCTACGACCGAGTTCGCGCGTTCGAACACCGGAAGGACAGTCAACGAAGATGCAGATCGGGATTCCGCGCGAGGTCGCGCCGGGAGAGACACGAGTGGCGGCCACACCGAAGACCGTCGTCCAGCTGGCCAAGCTCGGCTACAGCGTGGTCGTGGAGGCCGGGGCCGGGGACCTGTCGTCCTACCCCGACGCCGAGTTCGAGGCCGCCGGCGCCACCATCGGCGACCGGGCGACGGCCTGGGCCGCGCCGATCATCGCCAAGATCAACGCCCCCACCGACGCCGAGATCGAGCAGCTCACCGACGGAGCGGTGTTGATCTCGCTGATCGCCCCCGGACGCAGCCCCGAACTGCTGGCGAAGCTGGCCACGCGGAAGATCACCGTGCTGGCCATGGACGCCGTCCCCCGCATCTCTCGCGCCCAGGCGCTCGACGTGCTCTCCTCGATGGCCAACATCGCCGGCTACCGGGCGGTGGTCGAGGCGGCGAACCTGTTCGGCTCGTTCTTCACCGGTCAGGTGACCGCCGCCGGCAAGGTGCCGCCGGCCAAGGTGCTGGTGGCCGGCGCGGGTGTGGCCGGCCTGGCCGCGATCGGGACGGCGAAGTCGCTCGGCGCGATCGTGCGCGCCACCGACACCCGCCCCGAGGTCGCCGAGCAGGTCGCGTCCATGGGTGGGGAGTTCGTCTCCCCCCGGGCCGCCACCCAGCAGGTGTCGACCGACGGGTACGCCAAGGAGATGGGCGACGACTACAAGCTCGCCGCCGCCGAGCTCTACGCCGAGCAGGCGAAGGACGTCGACATCATCATCACCACCGCCCTGATCCCCGGACGCCCGGCCCCGCGCCTGCTCACCGCCGAGATGGTGGCGGCGATGAAGCCGGGCTCGGTGATCGTCGACATGGCCGCGGCCAACGGCGGCAACGTCGAGGGCTCGCGTCCCGACGAGGTCGTCACCACCGCCAACGGCGTGAAGATCATCGGCTACACCGACCTCGCCGGCCGCCTGCCAACGCAGGCGTCCCAGCTGTACGGCACCAACGTGGTCAACCTGTTCAAGCTGCTCACGCCGGCCAAGGACGGCGAGCTCGTCCTCGACCTCGACGACGTGGTGCTGCGCGGCATGACCGTCCAGCACGACGGCGAGGTGCTCTGGCCACCCCCACCGGTGCAGGTGTCGGCGGCGTCCACCGCGGTCGCGGTCGCCGCGCCCGCCGAGGACCCGGCGGTGAAGGCGGCCCGTGAGCTGGCCCTGGCCAAGACCCGGACGACCCGCCGGCTGGCGTGGTCGGCGGTCGCCGCGGCGCTGGTCGTGCTCGCGGTGAGCTTCTCGCCGGCCAGCTTCGTCGGTGCGTTCACGGTCTTCGCCCTCGCCGTGGTGGTGGGCTTCTACGTGGTCAGCGGCGTCTCGCACTCGCTGCACACCCCGCTGATGGCCCAGACCAACGCGATCTCGGGCATCATCCTGGTCGGCGCGCTGCTGCAGCTCGGTTCGACGAACGTCGCGGTGCTGGTGATGTCGTTCATCGCCGCCACGATCGCCTCCATCAACATCTTCGGCGGCTTCCTGGTCTCCTACCGAATGCTCAGTATGTTCCGGAAGGAGGCCTGAGGTGTTGCTCTCCTTCGTCCAGGGCCTCTACATCATCGCCGGCGTCCTGTTCATCCTGTCGCTGGCCGGGCTGAGCAAGCAGACCACCGCCCGCATGGGCAACATCGCCGGCATGGTCGGCATGGCGCTCGCGCTGGTCGCCACGATCATCCACTCGCTGTCGATGTCCGCCGAGGACCCCGCGCACCGGCAGTCGGTGCTGGTCACCGGACTGCTGATCGCGGCCGTCCTCGCCATCGGCGCGGTGATCGGCACCCCGATCGCCCGCCGGGTCGAGATGACCCAGATGCCCGAACTGATCGCGGCGTTCCACTCCTTCGTGGGCATGGCGGCGGTGCTGGTCGGCTTCAACTCCTTCGCCGCGCCCGAGGGCACCGGCGGCGCCGTCCACCTGGTCGAGGTCGCGCTCGGCGTCCTGATCGGCGCCTACACCTTCACCGGGTCGGTGGTCGCCTACCTCAAGCTCTCGGCGAAGATGTCGTCCAAGCCGCTCACGCTGCCGGGACGCAACCTGCTCAACCTCGCCGGGATCGCGGTCTTCTTCGTCCTGATGGCCTGGTTCGTCGCGGTCGCGGAGACCAACGTCGGCCTGGGCTGGGTGCTGGTGATCGCGATGGCGCTGATCGGCTTCGCCCTCGGGTTCCACATGGTCGCCGCGATCGGCGGCGGCGACATGCCGGTCGTGGTGTCGATGCTCAACTCCTACTCCGGCTGGGCGGCCGCTGCCGCGGGCTTTATGCTCGGCAACAACCTGCTGATCATCACCGGCTCCCTGGTCGGATCCTCCGGTGCGATCCTGAGCTACATCATGTGCAAGGCCATGAACCGCTCGTTCGTCTCCGTGATCCTGGGCGGCTTCGGCTCCGAGGGCGGCACGATCGCGGTGACCTCCGGCGAGGAGCAGGGCGAGCACCGCGAGATCGACGCCGCCACGGCCGCCGACCTGCTGTGGAACGCCAAGTCGGTGATCATCACCCCCGGCTACGGCATGGCGGTGGCGAAGGCCCAGTACCCGGTGGCCGACCTGACGTCCAAGCTGCGCGCGCACGGCGTGGACGTCCGCTTCGGCGTGCACCCGGTCGCCGGACGCCTGCCCGGCCACATGAACGTGCTGCTCGCCGAGGCCCACGTCCCCTACGACATCGTGCTCGAGATGGACGAGATCAACGACGACTTCGCCGGCACCGACGTGGTGCTGGTGATCGGGGCGAACGACACCGTCAATCCGGCGGCGCTGGACGACCCGTCCTCCCCCATCGCCGGCATGCCGGTGCTGGAGGTCTGGAAGGCCGACAACGTGATCGTGTTCAAGCGGTCGATGGCCACCGGTTACGCCGGCGTGCAGAACCCGCTGTTCTTCAAGGAGAACACCCAGATGCTGTTCGGCGACGCCAAGGAACGGGTCGAGGACATCATCAAGTCGCTCGGCTGAGACGGACGCGCCGCGCCGGCGCGTCCGCAGTTCTTCGGCCCGATCCGCTGGGCAAGACGAGTGGACCCCGGTTTGGTCGACCGACCACACTGGGTAACCCGGGCTCCAACGGACTACGGAGGTTGCATGCCGCTCGAACCGATCACGGTGCGCCTGTGCACTGCCGAGGACCTGCCTGTGCTCCATGCGCTCGAGATCCATCCGTCAGCGAGAATCGCCCAGAAGCACTTCGATCGCCAGGCGGCGGGCGACTACTTCTTCGCCCTGGCCCTCCGGGACGGCGAGCCGCTCGGCACCAGCGTGCTGGACTGCCGGCCCGACGACCCGCTGCGCCCGGAGCTGAAGAACCTGTGGGTGTACCCGCGGTTCCGGCGCCAGGGCGCGGCCCGCGCGCTGACCACCTTCCTCGAGCAGCAGGCCTCCGCCCTCGGCTTCGTCGAGGTGTTCCTCAAGGTCGACCCCGAGAACGAGGCCGCGATCCCGATGTACATCGGGCTGGACTACACCCCGACCGGCGACCATGCGCTCACCACGTACGAGTCGGTCGACGCGGACGGGCAGGTGCACAGCACCGAACAGATGGACGCGATCTACCGCAAGTCGCTGCTCACCCGCTGACCGGACGCGCCGCTCAGCGCGGCCCGGTGACCCCAAGGACGCACAACTGGTCGTGACGGCCGCTGTAGCTGACGTCGAGCGTCACCTGGCCGGCCTCGGTGTGGAAGTCGTCGACCCGCACCGGGCCGAACTGGATCCCCACCGCCACCCGGCCGAGGTCGCCGCTGTGACGGCCCCGCACCAGCACAACCGTCCCGTCGGCGAAGTGCAGCCCACAGACGCTGCTGACCTCGGCGGCACGCAGGGCCCGGATCGGGACCTGGCGGCGGATCAGGCGTTGCAGGTTGGCCGACAGCACGGCTGGTGAGCTCATGCCGTACTCCGCGGCGACCTGCTTGCCGACGGCGGCGAGTTCGGCGATGTCCTCGGCAGCCAGGTTCAGGCCGGCGGAGGCTTCCTTCGCCGGCTCCTCGGGACGCTGGAACCAACGCCCTATCGGACCGAGCCCGAACATGGCTCAATTCTGCTCCCGGCACGGGAGCTTTGGAAGAACTGTGAGATCACGGTTCGATACCGAGCAGGGCCCGGCAACGCACCACGTCGTCGGCCATCTGCACGACCAGTTCGTCGATGTCGGTGAACCGCACCTGGCCCCGGATCCGGGCGGTGAACTCCACCGAGATCGGCGCGTCGTACAACTCGAGGTCGTCCCGGTCCAGCACATAGGACTCGACCCGTCGGGTGAGACCGTCGAACGTGGGGTTCGTGCCGACCGAGATCGCAGCGGGCCAACGCGGCAGCGGCTCCCCCGGAGCAAGGGCCTCGCCGTGGGCGTCCAGCCCGTCGCGGCGGGTCACCCAGCCCGCGTAGACGCCGTCGGACGGGCAGGCCAGGTCGGCGGGCACCGGCAGGTTGGCGGTCGGGTAGCCGAGGGTGCGCCCGCGGCGGTCGCCGTGGGCGACCACGCCGCGGAAGCTGAACGGGCGCCCCAGGTGCTCGGCCGCGTGGGCCACGTCGCCGGCCGTCAGCGCTTCGCGGATCCGGCTCGAGCAGGTCTCCTCGTCCCCGAAGTGCAGCATCGGCAGGCCCTCGACGTCGAAACGTCCGGCGGCGAGCTCGCGCAGGGTGTCGACGGTGCCGGCCGCGCGGTGGCCGAAGCGGAAGTTCTCCCCCACCACCACGATCGCCGGGTCCAGCGGCACCAGCACGTTCTCGACGAACTCGGACGGGGTCCAGCTCGCGAACGCGGGCGTGAAGTCGATCACCTCGACCCGGTCGGCCCCGGCGGCCGTGAGCAGCTCGATCCGGGCCTCCAGCGAGGTCAGCAGCATCGGGCCGACCTCCGGACGCAGCACCGAGACCGGGTGCGGCCAGAACGTGACCACGACGAGCGGCAGGTCGGGCCGGTGGCGCTGCGCAGCGGCCAGCACCTCACGATGCCCGGGGTGTACCCCATCGAAGTTGCCGATGACGACGGTTGCTGCGCTCACTTTCGCCTTCCGCGGGAATCTGTCCGGTTGCACCGACCATGAACCCTAGCAACTGGCCGGAGCCAGCACCGCGACCGGGTGGGCCCGGCCGTCCTCGCCGGGACGGTACAGCGCCAGCAGGTCGGCGCCGGCGACCAGCGCGGTGGGGTCGGCCGGCACGGTGAGGTCGAGGCTGCGGCCGTAGCCGATCTCGCGGGCCTGGCGAGCGTCGACCTCCACGACGGGGAACGCACGCCGGGCGACGTCCGCCAGCCCGAGCAGTGGCGGGGCGTCGTCCCCCGCCAGCCCGGCCTCGTCCAGCGCGACCAGGTCGAGGCCGAAGCCGCCGACGCGGGTGCGGCGCAGCGCGGTGAGGTGGCCGCCGGTACCGAGGGCGGCGCCGAGGTCGCGGGCGAGCGCCCGGATGTAGGTGCCGGACGAGCAGTCGACCTCCACGTCCACCTCCAGCGTCGGGGCGTCGGTGGCCGCGCCGCCGAGCCAGCCGAACGACGCGGACGGGCGGACGGCCGTGACCTCGAAGCGGCTGACCGTGACCTCGCGGGCCTTCAGTTCGACCTGCTCGCCCGCCCGGACGCGCGCGTAGGCGCGCTTGCCGTCCACCTTGATCGCCGACACCGCGGACGGCACCTGGCTGATCACGCCGGTGAAGGCGGGGACCGCGCCGCGCACGTCGGCCTCGGTGATGCCGGCCGCGCCGCGCCACTCGACGAGCTCGCCCTCGGCGTCGTCGGTCACGGTCGAGGCGCCCAGCAGGATGGTCGCGGTGTAGGTCTTGTCGTGCCCGGCGAGGTGGCCGAGCAGCCGGGTGGCCCGGTTCACGCCGACCAGCAGGACGCCGGTGGCCATCGGGTCGAGGGTGCCGGCGTGCCCGACCTTGCGGGTGCCGAGCAGCCGCCGGCAGCGTCCGACGACCTGGTGCGACGTCCAGCCCTGCGGCTTGTCGACGACGACCAGCCCGTCCCCCGTCGCAGGCTGTGGGTTACGCGGCGACATCGCCGCCCAACTCACAGCGTGCGGGGGTGACGTCACTCATCGGTGCTGTCGTCATCCTCGCCGGGCCTGCGGTAGGGGTCGGCGTCACCGGCGTAGGTGGCCCCGGCGGCCTGAGCGGCCACGGCGGCGTCATGCGCCCGGGCACGCGCGAGGGCGTCCTCCAGGTGGGCGGCGTCCTCCTCCACCCCGTCCAGCACGAAGGCCAGCGTCGGGGTGAACTTCAGGCCGAGCTGCTTGCCCACCGTGGAGCGCAGCAGGCCGGTGGCCGAGTGCAGCGCGATCGCGCTCTCGGCGCGCGCGTCGGCGTCGCCGAGCACGGTGTAGAAGACGGTCGCCTCGCGGCCGTCCCCGGTGATCCGGACGTCGGTGACGGTCACGAACCCCAGCCGGGGGTCCTTGATCCGGCGCTCCAGCATCTGGGCGATGATCACCTTGATCTGCTCGGAGATCTTCGCGTATCGCGGGCTGCCCATGGTTTCTTCCTCAAGTGTCGGGTCGCGGGCCCGGCGTGGTGCCGGACCCGCAACCGTGGCGCGATCTCAGTCCCGCGGCTTCTCCACCATCTCGAAGGTCTCGATGATGTCGCCGATCCGGATGTCGGAGAAGTTGTGCAACGTGACGCCGCACTCGAAGCCCTCGCGGACCTCGGTGACGTCGTCCTTCTCCCGGCGGAGCGAGGCGATCGAGGTCTCGGAGACCACCACCCCGTCCCGCAGCAGCCGGGCCTTGGCGTTGCGCCGGATCGAGCCGTCGATGACCATGCAGCCGGCGATGACACCGAACTTGGAGCTCCGGAAGATCTCCCGGATCTCCGCCTGGCCCCGGGTCTTCTCCTCGAAGATCGGCTTCAGCATGCCCTTCAGGGCGGCCTCGACCTCGTCGATCGCGGAGTAGATGACCGAGTAGTAGCGGATGTCGACGCCCTCGGCGTCCGCCAGCTGCGTGGCCTTGCCCTGCGGCCGCACGTTGAAGCCGATGATGACGGCGTCGGACGCGGCGGCCAGGCTGACGTTGGTCTCGGTGATCGCACCGACACCGCGGTCGATGACCCGCAGGTCGACCTCGTCGCCGACGTCGATCTGGAGCAGCGCGTCCTCCAGGGCCTCCACGGCACCGGCCGAGTCGCCCTTGAGGATGAGCCGCAGTTCCTGCGTCTCGCCCTTGGCAAGCTGCTCGAACAGCTGGTCGAGCGTCTTGCGCCGGGTGGTCTTGGCCAGCATGGCTGCCCGCTGGCGGGCCTCCCGCTTCTCGGCGATCTGGCGGGCCATCCGGTCGTCCTCGACGACCAGGAAGTTGTCACCCGCACCGGGCACCGAGGTCAGGCCGAGCACCTGGACCGGCATGGACGGCGGCGCCGCGTCGACGGTCTCGCCCTGGTCGTTGATCAGGGCACGGACGCGACCGTAGGCCGAACCGGCCACGATCGAGTCGCCGGTGTGCAGCGTGCCACGGTGCACCAGGACGGTGGCCACCGGGCCGCGGCCCTTGTCCAGGTGCGCCTCGATGGCGACACCCTGGGCCGGCATGTCCGGGTTGGCGCGCAGGTCCAGCGACGCGTCGGCGGTCAGCACGATCGCCTCGAGCAGCTGGTCCAGACCGGTCCGGGCGGTGGCGGACACGTCGACGAACATCGTGTCGCCGCCGTACTCCTCCGGCACCAGGCCGTATTCGGTGAGCTGGCCGCGGACCTTGACCGGGTCGGCCGCCTCCTTGTCGATCTTGTTGACCGCGACCACGATCGGCACATCGGCCGCCTTGGCGTGGTTGAGGGCCTCGATCGTCTGCGGCATCACACCGTCGTCGGCCGCCACCACCAGCACGGCGATGTCGGTCGACTTCGCACCACGGGCACGCATGGCGGTGAACGCCTCGTGGCCCGGGGTGTCGATGAAGGTGATCTTGCGCTCCAGCCCGTCCACCTCGGTGGACACCTGGTAGGCGCCGATCGCCTGCGTGATGCCACCGGCCTCGCCGGCGACCACGTTGGTGTTGCGCAGCGCGTCCAGCAGCTTCGTCTTGCCGTGGTCGACGTGACCCATGACGGTGACGGCCGGCGGACGCGGTGCGAGGTCCTCCTCGCCACCCTCGTTCTCGCCGAACTCGATGTCGAAGCTCTCCAGCAGCTCGCGGTCCTCATCCTCGGGCGAGACGACCTCGATGTTGTAGTTGAGCTCGGCACCCAGCACCTGGAGGGTGTCGTCGGCCACCGACTGGGTGGCGTTGACCATCTCGCCCAGGTGGAACAGCACCTGCACCAGGGACGCCGGCTCGACACCGATCTTCTCGGCGAGGTCGGTCAGCGAGGACCCGCGACGCAGCCGGACGGTCTGCCCGTCGCCCTGGCGGACGCGCACGCCGCCAATGCTCGGGGCTTCCATCTGGTCGAACTCTTGCCTGCGCTGCTTCTTGGACTTGCGCCCGCGCTTGGCGGGACCGCCGGGACGGCCGAACGCACCCTGGGTGCCCGAACCGCCACGACCACCGCGGCCACCACGGCCGCCGCCACCGGCGGGCGGACCGCCCGCACCGGGAGGACCGCCGACGCCACCGCGTCCGGGCGCCCCACCGGGACGACCGCGACCGGCAGCACCGGGTGCGCCGGGACGGCCGGTGCCGGTACGGGGACCGCCGAGGCCCGCGTTCGCGGTCTTCGGCATCATGGCCGGGTTCGGCCTGGGCATGCCGGCGACGCCGCCGCCGGGACGCGGCATCCGGTCACCGCCGGGACGGGGACCGCCCGGACGATCACTGAAGCTGCGCTCGCCGGGACGACCCGGCGCACCGGTACCGGGAGCAGCCGCACCCTCGGGACGCGGGCGCTGCACGCCCATGCCCTGGCGGGACGCGAACGGGTTGTTGCCCGGACGCGGCGCGCCGGGCTTGCGAGCGCCCTGGCCGGGCAGGCCGCCGGTGCCACCGGGACGCGGCACCGGGCGCGGACGCGCGGCATCGGCCGAGCCGGCCTCCGGACGCGGCTGCGGGGTGGCCGGACGGGCGGTCGGTGCCGGGGCTGCCGGCGCCGGGGCCGCGGGAGCGGCCGCAGCCGGAGCCGGAGCCGCAGCGGCGGGGGCCTCGACGGCCGGGGCGGACGCCTCGGGCCGGGTGGCCACCGGAGCCGGCTTCTGGGCCGGTGCGGGCGTGGCCACGGGAGCGGCCGGTGCCGGGGCGGCAGCCACCGGTTCGGCGGCCTGGGGCTTCGCCGGCGCCGCCGGGCGGGCGGCGGGCGGAGCGGTGCGGGCCGCGGGCGCAGCGGCGGGAGCCGGCGCGGACGCCAGCTTCTCCTTCACCTTGCGCACCACGGGTGCCTCGATCGTCGACGAGGCGGAGCGTACGAATTCCCCCATGCCCTTGAGGGTCGACAAGAGTTCCTTGCTCTCGAGTCCGAGCTCCTTGGCGAGCTCGTAGACGCGGACGGCCACTAGTCTCCTTCAGCGGTCCGCGTGGGCGCGGACCAGTTAGTTGTTTGTGCTCATTTCGAGGTACTCATCGAGTGGTCATGAGCGTTAGCCCACTTTCTGGTTGTGTTCCGCCACGATTGGCGAACGCGCAAGGGTCAGTCTAACGTCCTGCGCGCCGATTCCCTCAATCGAGACCGAGCAGGGCGGCCACCTGGCCGCCGTCCACGGACCGGCGCAGGGCCCGTCCGACCGCACGGCGCTTCACGACCAGGGCCGCGCACCCGGCGTGCAGGTAGCAGCCCCGTCCGGGCAACACCTGGCGGGGGTCGGTGACGACCTCGCCGAGCGCCTCGTCCCACACCAGCCGAACCAGGTCGGACCGGGACGCGGTGCCGCGGCAGCCGATGCAGGTGCGGACAGGTTTCACAACGCCGGAGTCTAGGGCCGGCATTCCCGACCCGTCCCCCACCTTTCACAGCTGGCTCCAAGGATTCCCGTGGTGATGCCACAGCAGCCCCCGGTGTGATGGGTCGTCCGGTTGGACAGACCGGTGAACAGACAAGGAGTCAGATGGATACGAAGGCCAAGATCGGCCTCGGCGTCGGCGGGGCCGTGATCGCCATCGGCGCCGCGGTCGGCGTCGGCGCACTCGCGGCCAACCTGGCCGGCGGCTCGTCCAACGACGTCGCCGCAGCCCCCAACGGGTACGGCCAGGGCGGCGGCAACGGCCAGGGCGGCGGCTCCGGCCGCGGCGGCATGGACACCAGCGCGCTCGCCAAGACGCTGGCCACCAAGCTCGGCGTGGACGAGTCGAAGGTGAAGGCCGCGCTGGAGGAGGTTATGACCGCGAACCGACCCTCGGGCGCCCCGTCCGGTATGCCCAGTGGTCAGGCCAGCGGCCGGCCGAGTGGGGCCCCGACGGCCCAGCCCAGCGGCGACCGGTCGGGCTACCTGGAGACGATGGCGAAGGCGCTGGCCACCAAGCTGGGCCTGGACGAGTCCAAGGTCCTCACCGCGCTCCAGGAGGCGATGGCCGCGAACGGCGGGCCGGGCGGACAGGCCTCCGGGCAGCCGACCGACCAACCCACTCAGAAGTAGGACGCGCAGCGGCCGCGCCGCTCACTGCTCGGCGGTGTCCGGACGGATGTCGATCCGCCAGCCGGTGAGCCGCGCGGCCAGCCGTGCGTTCTGCCCCTCACGCCCGATCGCCAGCGACAGCTGGTAGTCGGGCACCACGACGCGGGCCGCACGCGCGGCCTCGTCGGTGACCGTCACCGAACTCACCTTGGCCGGGCTCAGCGCCTGCGCGACGAACACGGCCGGGTCCTCGGAGTAGTCGACGATGTCGATCTTCTCCTCGTTCAGCTCGTGCATCACCGCGCGCACCCGTTGCCCCATCGGGCCGATGCAGGCGCCCTTCGCCGAGACGTCGGCGTTGTGGCTGATCACCGCGATCTTCGAGCGGTGGCCGGCCTCGCGGGCGATCGCCTTGATCTCGACGATGCCGTGCTCGATCTCGGGCACCTCCATGCGGAACAGCTTCGCGACCAGGTTCGGGTGCGTCCGCGAGACCACGACCTGCGGCCCGTGCAGTTCGCGCCGCACGCTCACCACGTAGACCCGCAGCCGCTTGCCGTGGGTGTACTCCTCGCCGGGCACCTGCTCGGCCTGCGGCATGATCGCCTCGATGCTGCCTAGGTCGACCCGGACGGTGCGCGAGTCACGGTCCTGCTGCACCACGCCGAGCACGATGTCGCCCTCGACGCCGGCGAAGTGGCCGAACTTCTGCTCGTCCTCGGCCTCGCGGAGGCGCTGGAAGATCACCTGGCGGGCGGTCGCCGCGGCGACGCGTCCGAAACCCTCGGGGGTGTGCTCGAACTCGCCGATCCGGTTGCCGTCCTCGTCGAGTTCGGGCGCGTACACCGCGACCTTGCCGCTCTTGCGGTCGACGTCGACGCGGGCGCCGGGGATCGCTCCGGGCGTCTTCTCGTAGGCGTTCAGCAGCGCCTCGCTGAGTGCGGCGAGCAGCACGTCCATGCTGATTTCCTTGTCCCGCTCCAGCTGCTTGAGCGCGCTCATGTCGACGTCCACGTCAGTCCTTCCCCTCTTCCGCGTCCTCCGCCTCGTCATCCGTCTCGCCCTCGACCGGACGGTTCAGCTCCACCTGCACCAGCGCCCGCTGCACCTGCGCCAGCGGGATCTGCCGGGCCGCACCCTCCACGTCCACGTCGACGACGCCGTCGGTGATCCCGACCACGCGCCCGGTCACCGACCCGTCGGCGAGCTGGAACTCGACCAGGCGTCCGGTGTTGCGCCGGAAGTGCTTGGCCTCGGTCAGCGGACGGGTGACGCCGCGCGAGGAGACCTCGAGCGTGTACGGACGCCCGCGGGTGATGTCGGCCTCGTCGAGGGTGGCAGAGATGTCGCGGGTCGCCGAGGCGATCTCGTCCAGGGACGGCCCGCGCCCGGCCGGACCGTCGCCGTCGAGGAACACCCGCACCACCGAACGCTTGCCTGCGGTCATCACCTCGAGCCGGTCCACTTCCAGGGAGTGGGCCGTCGCCACCGGCGCGACCAGCGCTTCCAGATCAGCGGTGTTCATGGCCAGTCCTCGATCCGATTGTGTGAATGCTGTTGTGCGACGCCCTGCGTGGCGTCAATCGTAAGCCCACCGGGGCCGGTTCGGCCCCGCCGTCAGTCGTCGAGCGTGGCCAGGAGCACGTCCACCGCCTCGACGAGCGGCACCTCGGCCCGCTCGCCGGTGGCCCGGTCGCGGATCTCGACGAGCCCGTCGGCGAGCCCGCGTCCGACCACCACCGAGGTGGGCATGCCCATGATCTCGGCGTCGGCGAACTTCACCCCCGGGCTGGCCTTGCGGTCGTCGAGCAGGACGCGGACGCCGCGGGCGTCGAGTTCGGAGGCGAGGTTCTCGGCGGCGGCGAGGATCTCGTCGCCCTTGCCGGTGGCCAGCACCTGCACGTCGAACGGGGCCAGGGCCCGCGGCCAGGCCAGACCGCGCTCGTCGCAGGTCGCCTCGGCGACGGCCGCGACCGCGCGGGACACGCCCACGCCGTAGGAGCCCATCGTCACCGTGACCAGCTTGCCGTTGGCGTCCAGCACCTTCAGGCCGAGCGCGTCGGCGTACTTGCGGCCGAGCTGGAAGATGTGGCCCATCTCGATGCCACGGGCCAGGCTCAGCGGGCCGGACCCGTCGGGGGCGGGGTCGCCGTCCCTGACCTCGGCGACGTCGAGGACGCCGTCGGCGGTGAAGTCGCGTCCGGCGACGACGTCGACCATGTGGGTGTCGGCGACGTTGGCGCCGGTGATCCAGGCGGTGCCGGCCACGACCCGGGGGTCGGTCAGGTAGCGCACCTTGAGCGGGCCTTCGGCGCCCAGGTACTGGGTGGCCGCGCCGGTGGCCAGCGACACCGGGCCGATGTAGCCCTTGACCAGGCCGGGGTTGGCGGCGAACTCGGCGTCGGTGACGGGCGCGGCCTCGGCGGGCGAGACTGCGGCCTCCAGCCGCTTGACGTCCACGTCGCGATCGCCGGGCAGGCCGACCACGAGCAGTTCGGTGCTGGCGTCGGGCGCGGTGAGGGTGAAGACCACGTTCTTGAGCGTGTCGGCGGCCGTCCACGCGCGGTCGGGCCGGGGGAAGTTCGCGTTGGCGACGTTCACCAGGTCGACGATCGTGGGCGTGCCGGGGGTGTCGACGGTGCGGGCGGGGCCGATGCCGGTGGCGTCCTGCGCGGGCGGGGCGGTGATGCTGACCGCCTCCACGTTGGCCGCGTAGCCACCGGGCGAGCGGACGAAGGTGTCCTCACCGGTCGGCGACACGGCCAGGAACTCCTCGGACGCCGAGCCGCCCATGGCGCCGGACATGGCCTTCACGATCACGTACTCCAGCCCGAGCCGGGTGAAGATCTGGATGTAGGCCTCGCGGTGCCGCTGGTAGGCGGCCTCCAGGCCGGCGTCGTCGACGTCGAAGGAGTAGGAGTCCTTCATCACGAACTCGCGGCCGCGCAGCAGGCCCGCGCGGGGACGCGCCTCGTCCCGGTACTTGGTCTGGATCTGGTACAGCGACAGCGGCAGGTCCTTGTACGAGGAGTACAGGTCCTTCACCAGCAGGGTGAACATCTCCTCGTGGGTGGGGCCGAGCAGGTAGTCGGCGCCCTTGCGGTCCTTCAGCCGGAACAGGTTGGGCCCGTACTCGACCCACCGGTGGGTGGCCTCGTAGGGCTCCCGGGGCAGCAGGGCGGGGAACCGCACCTCCTGGGCGCCGATGGCGTCCATCTCCTCGCGGACGATCCGCTCCACCTGCTGGAGCACGCGCAGGCCGAGCGGCAGCCAGGTGTAGATGCCCGGGGCGGTCCGGCGGATGTAGCCGGCGCGCACGAGCCAGCGGTGGCTGGGGACCTCGGCGTCGGCGGGATCCTCACGCAGGGTGCGGACGAACAGCTGGGACAGGCGGGTGATCACCGGGCGATAGTACCGACCCGGCGTGACCGCCGCCCACCGGACTCAGTCGCGGCGCCAGTAGCCCTTCACGATGACGGCCTCGGCGGGGAGCTCCCACCGTTGCAGGAGCAGCGCGCGGGCCGCAGGCAGCACGTCCGCCGCGGCGGCGACGAAGGCGAGGACGGCGCCGTGCGGGCGGTCACGCTCGGCGAGCGCGGACAGGGCGAGGGCGAGGTCGTCGGTGCCGCGGACTAGCACGGTGACGAACGTGTGCGGGTCGGACGGGATCGGCACGAGCTCGTTCTCCGGCGCCACCTCCAGGATCACGCGGGCCGGGGTGCCCGGACGCCGGGAGCGCAGGAAGCGGGTGATCGCGGGCAGGGCGGTCTCGTCGCCGGCGAGGAACCAGGCGTCCGGCTCGGCGGTGACCAGGCTGCTGCGACGCGGCCCGGCGACGGCGACCGCCGAACCCAGCGGCGCGGACGCGGCCCAGGTGGAGCCGGGACCCTCGCCGTGCAGGACGAAGTCGAACTCGACCCAGCCGGCGTCCGGGTCGGCGTTGAGCGGGGTGTACTCGCGGCTCGGCAGCTCGCGCCAGGTTTCCGGCGTGGCCGGCGCGTCCTGCCCGGCCGGGACGAAGAACAGGCGCACGTGGTCGTTGGCCCCGGGGGCGGTGAAGCCGCGCAGGGCGTCGCCCTCCAGGCGGAGCCGCACGTAGCGGGACGTGAGCCACTCGCGCGAGCTCAGCACCGCCGGACGCAGCGCGGTCTCCAGCGGGACGGTTTCGAACAGCGGCGTGACCAACGTCATCGGGATCCTCTGGGTGGGCGGCAGGATGTCACATTTACGTTAACCCAATGTTGCCAAAATCACACATCCTGCGGCGCACGAACTCCCCGTCCTCCGTCCCCCCGGGTCCCCGACAAACGCCCCCGAAGTTGACAAACGCCCCCGAAATTTCGGGGGCGTTTGTCAACTTCGGGGGCGTTTACCGGCGGGACCGGGAGCCGGGAGCCGAGAGGGCGGGACGGGCCGCGAGAGGGCGGGTCGGGTCGCCCCCGCACTGGCAGGATGTGCGGGTGACCGAGAACCTTCCCGACGGCGCCCGACGGGTGGCCGCGACCCTGTCCGAGTTGGGCCATCCGCACGAGGTGGTGCTGCTGCCGGTGACCGGACGGACCGCCGCGGACGCCGCGTCCGCCCTGGGCGTGGAACTGGGCCAGATCGCCAAGAGCATCGTGTTCCGGCGGAAGTCCGACGACGCCGCCGTCCTCGTGGTCACCTCCGGCGACCTCCGGGTGGACGAGAAGCTGGTGTCCGCCCTCGTCGGCAAGGTCGGACGCGCGGACGCCGACTTCGTGAAGGCCGCCACCGGCTTCTCGATCGGCGGTGTCTCCCCGGTGGGCCACACCACACCACCGGTGATCCTGATCGACCGCGAACTGTTCCGCTTCGACCAGATCTGGGCGGCCGCCGGGCACCCCTACGCGGTCTTCCCGCTCTCCCCCGCCGAACTCGAGGAGCTCACCGGCGCCCCGGTCGCCGACATCTCGTGACCCCCACCCTCCGAGTTGTCAGAACGTGGGTGCGCTATAGCGCACCCACGTTCTGACAACTCGGGGAATCAGGCCGGGGTCCACAGGCAGAACAGGTGACCGGCCGGGTCGAGACAGACCCGGACGTCGTCCTGGGGCTGGAAGCCGGCGAGCGTCGCGCCGCAGGCGAGCGCGTGCGCCACACCCGCCTCGAGGTCGTCGACCCGCACCTCGAGGTGCACCTGCATCTGCTGGTGGTAGGCGTCCTGCGGCCAGACCGGCGGGAGGTGCGTCGGTTCGCCCTGGAACGCCAGCCCGACGCCGCCGTCGGGGTTGCGCAGGGCCAGCCAGTCCTCGTCGTCGGGCACGTCCGGCTCGGCCCAGCCCAGCAGGCGGGCGTAGAACCGGGCCAGCCCGACCGGGTCGGGCGTGCCGAGCGTGACCGTGGTCAGTGTGGCGTGGGCCTCCATGCGAACCTCCCGGAACCGATCAGAACAGGACGGTGGCGAACTCCCCCACCTGCTCATACCCCACCCGCTCGTAGGAGCGGATGGCGCGGGTGTTGAAGTCGTTCACGTACAGGCAGGCGGTCGGGTAGTCGGCGAGCACGTACTCGGTCACCCCGGCCATCGCCGGCACCGAGAGCCCCTTGCCGCGCAGGGACGGCTTCAGCCACACCCCCTGGATCTGCGCGACCGGGCCGCTGGCCGCCCCGACGTCGCTCTTGAAGATCACCTCGCCGTCCTCGACGATCCCGAACGCGCGGCCGGTGTCGACCAGCCAGCGGCAGTAGCTGCGGTAGCTGGTGTCGCCCCCGGCGAGCGGGTCGGCGCCCACCTCCTCGGTGTACATCGCGACCGACGCTGCGAAGTAGGAGTCGAAGTCGCCGGCGGTGATCGGACGCACCCGCGGGTCGGCCGCCACCTTCGGCGCGTCCGTGATCGACATCACCGGCTGGCGCGGACGCACCTCGCGCACCTGCGAGTATGCCTTGCCCCAGCGGTCGCCCAGCGCCCGCCACAGCGGCAGCGAGAACCAGGACGGCCCGACGATCGACTGGCAGGTGCGGCGGCGTCCGGCGGCCTCGACGAACGCGCCGAGCGGCTCGGCGTCGGTCACCACCGGCACCAGGTTCGCGCCGCTGTGCAGCATCGCGACCGGCTCCTCGGCCGGCCACCCCCAGACCATGCCGGGCGCGCCGGGGTTGAGGACGCCGGCGTCCAGCCGCGAGCCGACGAAGACGTTGATCACCGGATCCTCGGCCACCAGTCGCCGGGCGACGGGGGCGTCCCAGCTGGTGAGGATCCGGGCGGTCATGGCTAGCCGACGGTGACTTCGACAGGCCCGGACTCGGTGGCCGGCATCTCGGCCGCGAGGCGGTTCGCCTCCTCGATCAGGGTGGCGACGATCTCGGACTCGGGGACGGTCTTGATGACCTCGCCGCGGACGAAGATCTGGCCCTTGCCGTTGCCGGACGCGACGCCGAGGTCGGCCTCCCGCGCCTCGCCGGGGCCGTTCACCACGCACCCCATCACGGCCACACGCAGCGGCACCTCCATGCCGGTGAGGCCCTCGGTGACCTCCTCGGCCAGCTTGTACACGTCCACCTGGGCGCGTCCGCAGGACGGGCAGGAGACGATCTCCAGGTGCCGCGGACGCAGGTTCAGGCTCTCCAGGATCTTGATCCCGACCTTCACCTCCTCGGCCGGCGGGGCGGACAGCGAGACCCGGATCGTGTCGCCGATGCCCTTGGCCAGCAGGGCGCCGAACGCGACCGAGCTCTTGATCGTGCCCTGGAACGCCGGCCCGGCCTCGGTGACGCCGAGGTGCAGCGGGTACTCGCACGCCTCGCTGAGCTGTTCGTAGGCCCGCACCATGACCACCGGGTCGTGGTGCTTGACCGAGATCTTGAAGTCGCGGAAGCCGTGCTCCTCGAACAGGCTGGCCTCCCACAGGGCCGACTCGACCAGCGCCTCCGCGGTCGGCGAGCCGTACTTGGTCAGCAGCCGCTTGTCCAGGGAGCCGGCGTTGACGCCGATCCGGATCGAGACGCCCGCGTCGGTGGCGGCCTGGGCGATCTGCTTGACCTGGTCGTCGAACGCGCGGATGTTGCCGGGGTTCACCCGGACGGCCGCGCAGCCGGCATCGATCGCGGCGAACACGTACTTCGGCTGGAAGTGGATGTCGGCGATCACCGGGATCTGGCTCTTCTTGGCGATGATGTGCAGCACGTCCGCGTCGTCCTGGCTGGGCACCGCGACCCGGACGATGTCGCACCCGGTGGCGGTGAGCTCGGCGATCTGCTGGAGGGTGCCGTTGATGTCGGTGGTCTTGGTGGTGGTCATCGACTGCACCGAGACCGGCGCGCCGCCACCGACCAGGACCTTGCCCACCTTGATCTGCCGCGTGGGCCGGCGTGGCGCCAGCACCGGCGGCGGAGTCGCGGGCATCCCAAGGTTCACGGTCATCTGGTCCTCGATCTGAACGACGGCGGCGCCGTCGCGGCGCCTTCCGGCTGACAGCCTACCCAGCCCGAGAACCGCGTCGCCGCAGGCACCGGACGCCGCGCTGGGCGAGGATGGTGGAACTTCTTCGGGGGTCGAGCCGTATTGGGAGCAGGAGGTCGTCGTGGCGCAGGATTCGGGGCGGGACGCGGAGTTCACCGCGTTCGTGGCCGGGGCGTCGGCGACGCTGGGTCGCACGGCCTGGCTGCTCACCGGTGACCGGGACGCGGCCGCGGAGCTGCTCCAGGCGACGCTGGTGAAGACCTACGTCGCCTGGCCGCGGGTCCGTCCGGACGGTGCAGCGGCCTACGCCCGCCGGGTGATGGTGAACCTGGACATCGACGCCCACCGTGCCCGGCACGGCACCGTGGCGATGGCCGAGCCGCCCGAGCGGGCCACCGCCGACCGCAGCGCGGCCGTCGACGAACGCGAACGGCTCGGACGGGTGCTCGCCACCCTGCCGGGCCGGCAGCGCCGGGTGGTGGTGCTGCGGTACCTGCACGACCTGTCCGAGCACGACGTGGCCGTCGAGCTCGGGCTGCCGCTGGGCACCGTGAAGTCGAGCGCCGCGCGCGGACTCGCCGCCCTGCGGGCCGCGCTGGGCCAGGAGGAGGAGAGCCACCGATGAACGGTTTCGAGGACGAGGTCAGGACCCTGATGCAGGCCGACCCGGTGGAGGTGCCGGTCGACCTCGACGCCGTTCTCGACGGCGGCCGGGAGGCCGTGCGCGGGCGACGCCTGGGCTGGACGGTGGCCGGGCTCACCGTCGGGGCCGTCGTGGCCTCGATCGTCACCCCGATCCTGATCGCCCAGACCATTCCCGCCGTGCCCGCGCCGGTGGACACCCCCACGGTCGCGGCCACCGCCACGGCCGCACCCGTGCCACGCCTGGCCGGCACCGCGTGGACGGCGGAGGAGGTGCGCGGCGTGCCCGTGGCGACCGGAACGAGCATCTCGATCACCTTCGAGGACGGCCGGGTGGCGGGGGGCGACGGCTGCAACTCCTTCGGCGGGAGCACAAACAGCTTCACGCAGGATGGCGACAGGATCAGCCTCGGCAACATGACGATGACCCTGAAGCTGTGCGACGACGCGGTCGTGATGACGCAGGCGAAGGCATTCGGGGAGGTCCTGAAGGCGACCACGAACTTCCGGGTCGACGACGGGCGGCTCGTGCTGCTGGATACGGCCGGCACCCCCCTGGCCACGTTCGCGGAGTTCCGGGTCGACGGTCGCACCTGGAGCCTGGATCCCGCCACCGGCAAGTGGGCCGGACAGGACCCGGGGCTGACGCTGGCCGTCGAGGGCACCACGGTCTCGGGCAACTCCGGCTGCGGCAGCTACACGGCGACGCTGACCCGCGAAGGCTCGCGCTGGTCGATCAGCAACCTCACCAACGAGCCGATCTCCTGTCCGTATGAGGCAGGTCGCCGCTCCGGCGTCTTCCTGGCCCGCCTGGCGAAGATCAGCTTCGGCACGGCTCTCCCCGGACCGAACCCCGTCCTGCTCCTTCGGACGGCGGCTGGGAGCGAACTCAGGTTCCTCAGCCGCTAGAACAGCTGCACGGGGCTGATGATGTCGGCCAGGATCAGGGCGACGCCGCTGAGCAGCAGCAGGGCTCCGACCGCGTAGGCGACCGGGAGCAGCTTGGCGGTGTCGAAGAAGCCGGGGTCGCGGCGTCCGAACAGCTTCGCGACCTTGCGCCGCGCCCACTCGTACAGGGCGCCGGCGATGTGGCCGCCGTCCAGCGGCGGCAGCGGCACGAAGTTGAACAGGGCAAGGAACAGGTTCACCGAGGCGAGCAGGGTGGTGAACGTGGCCACCTTCTCCGGCAGTGTCACCTCCCCGGACGCGACCACCTGGCCGGCGACCGTACTGGCTCCGAGGATGCTGATCGGGTCGTACACGCTGCGCGGCTGGCCGGTGGCCATCCCGTACACCACGTGCCAGACCTTCACCGGGAACTGCACCAGGGCGACCACGCTCTGCTGCGTCATCGTCCACATGTCGCCCAGCACCTCGACCGGACCGCCGCGCTCCAGCTCGCGCTGGGGGCTGACGCCCAGCCAGCCGGCCTGGACGCGCGCGCCCGGGTCGAGCGTGTCGGCGACGCTGTTCACGACGGTGTGCACCGGCGTCAGCGCCACCTCCGCGCCGTTGCGCTCGACCACGATGCGCGCCTCGTTGTCGAGGTTGGCCCGGATCAGCGAGCTGAGCTGGGCGTAGGACGTGATCGCGACGCCGTTGAAACTGACCACCTTGTCGCCGACCTGGAGCCCGGCAGCCGCGGCCGGCGACACCGGGTCGGCCGCCGTGCACTCGGTGCGGGTCGGGTCGGTGAGCACGCACGCCTGGACGTAGGCGACCGTGGTCTGCGAGCGGGCCACGCCGTAGGTGGCGGTGACGCCGAGGAGCAGCACGAAGGCGATCAGCAGGTTCATCACCGGGCCACCGGCCATCACGACCAGCTTCTGCCAGGTCTTCTTCTGGTAGAACAGCCGCTCGTTCTCGACGTCGGTCGGGGTGATGTCCTCCCACTCGGCACTGCGGGCGGTGTCGGCGAAGTCGGCCAGCCGGGTGCGGCGCCGCTTCCCGTCCGGGCGCGGCGGGTACATGCCGAGCAGCTGGACGAAGCCGCCCAGCGGGAACCACTTGATGCCGTACTCGGTGTCGCCGCGCTTCGTCGACCACATCGTGGGCCCGAAGCCGACGAAGTAGCGGGGCACCCGCACGCCGAAGCGTTTGGCGGGCACCATGTGGCCGATCTCGTGCAGCGCGACCGAGGCCATGATCAGCGCGAAGAAGGCGATCGCGAAGCCGATCACGGTGAGGGTTTCCAATTCAGTGCTCCTGGTCGATCCGTGCCGCCGCGTTCGCTCGCGCCCAGGCGTCCGCGGCCAGGACCGCCGACACACTCAGCGCGTCGGTGGCCGGCCGGGCCAGGTGGGCGTCCACCACGTCGGCTACCACCTCAACGATGCCAGCAAAGTCCAAGCGACCGGCGCAGAACGCGTCCACGCACACCTCGTTGGCCGCGTTGTACACCGCCGGGGCCAGTCCGCCGGCGATCCCGCAGCGCCGCGCGAGCTCGACGGCGGGGAACGCCGCGTCGTCCAGCGGCTCGAACGTCCAGGTGGCGGCCTGCGTCCAGTCGCAGGGTGCGGCGGTGTCCGGGGTGCGGTCGGGCCACGACAGTCCCAGGGCGATCGGCAGCCGCATGTCGGGCGGGGAGCACTGGGCGATCGTGGAGCCGTCGCAGAACTCGACCATCGAGTGGACGACCGACTGCGGGTGCACGACGACCTGGATGGCGTCGAGGTCGACCCCGTACAGCAGCCCGGCCTCGAGCAGTTCGAGGCCCTTGTTCACCAGGGTGGAGGAGTTGATCGTGATCACCCGTCCCATCTGCCAGGTGGGGTGCGCCATCGCCTGGTCGGGGGTGACGGTGCGCAGCCGATCGCGCGTCCAGCCGCGGAACGGGCCGCCGGACGCGGTCAGGATCAGCCGGCGGACCTCCTCGGCGCGGCCCGCGCGCAGAGCCTGGGCGAACGCCGAGTGCTCGGAGTCGACGGCGACGATCTGGCCGGGAGCGGCCGCGTCGGTGACCAGCCGGCCGCCGATCACCAGGGACTCCTTGTTGGCCAGTGCGAGGGTGGTGCCGACCGCCAGCGTGGCGAGGGTCGGTTCGAGGCCGGCGGCGCCGGTGATGCCGTTGAGCACCACGTCGCACTCGTAGGCGGCCAGCCGGGTGGCGGCGTCCGGACCGGCCCAGACGGTGGTGCCGGGCAGCTCGGCGGCCACGCGGTCGGCGGCGTCCGGGTCGCTGACCGCGACCACCTCGGGACGCAGCGCCCGGGCCTGCGCGACCAGCAGGTCGACCGAGGAGCCGCCGGCGGCCAGGCCGACCACCCGGAACTGCTCGGGGCGTTGGGTGATCACGTCGACCGCCTGGGTGCCGATCGACCCCGTGCTGCCGAGCAGAACCACTTCGCGCATGAGTCCCGTCCTGTCCATCGGTTGCTTCGCGAGCAGCCTATTCGAGATGCCGTGCGCGCCGGGGTCCGGGCGCCGGGGACGCTGGATAGGGTGCGATCCATGCACGACGACCGTGTGCTCCTGGAGGCCCGCCTCGACCGTTTCATCGCCGAACGGCTGCGACCGGCGGTGCACTCCCCCGGCCCGAGCGTGACCGTCGAACGCTGGGACGTCCCCGGCGAACCGGTGAGCTTCTACAAGGCGATGGCCCAGGACTTCCACCCCGCCCACACCGGCGACGCGTGGGGCACGCCGTGGTCGACGATGTGGCTGAAGCTGACCGGCGAGGTGCCGGACGGGTTCGGCGACGGGCCGGACGTCGACGCCGAACTGGTCGTCGACCTCGGCTTCACCGGCACCGGGCCCGGTTTCCAGGCCGAGGGCCTGGCGTGGCGCCCGGACGCGACGCTGGTGAAGGCGATCTCGCCGCGCAACTCCTACGTCCGGCTCGCCCAGCTCGGCTCGGCGCTGGTCGGCAACCGGTTCACCATCTACGTCGAGGCGGCCGGCAACCCCGCCTTCCCCCAGCCCGCCGACTTCTCCCCCAACCCCGACGGACGCCGCGAGACCGCCGGCCACGAACCGCTGTACACCCTGGGCGAGATCCGGCTGGTCGAGCGGCACACCGAGGTCGCCGAACTGCTCGCCGACACCCTCGCGCTGGCCGGGCTGATGCGCGAGCTCCCGCCGGACCTGCCGCGCCGCAGCCGGCTGCTGCGGGCACTGGACGCGATGGTCGAGGCCGTCGATCCCGACGACGTGGTCGGCACCACCGCGGCCGGACGGGCGATCCTGGCCCCGGCGCTGGCCGCGCCGGCGTCCGCGTCCGCCCACACGCTGGTGGCGACCGGGCACGCGCACATCGACTCGGCGTGGCTGTGGCCGGTACGGGAGACCGTCCGCAAGTGCGCGCGCACGTTCTCCTCGGTGGCCGCGCTGGCCGAGGACCACCCCGACTTCGTGTTCGCCTGTTCGCAGGCCCAGCAGCTCGCCTGGATCAAGGAGGGCTACCCCGACCTGTTCGAGCGGCTGCAACGGCTGGCCGAGCGCGGGCAGTTCGTCCCGGTCGGCGGCATGTGGGTGGAGGCCGACACGAACATGACCGGCAGCGAGGCGATGGCCCGGCAGTTCCTGGAGGGCAAGTCGTTCATGGCCGCCGAGTTCGGCGTCGACTGCGAGGAGGTCTGGCTGCCGGACACGTTCGGCTACTCGGCCGGGCTGCCGCAAGTGGCCGTCGCGGCGGGGATGAAGTGGTTCCTGACCCAGAAGATCTCCTGGAACCAGGTCAACCGGATGCCGCACCACACGTTCTGGTGGGAGGGCATCGACGGCTCGCGGATCTTCACCCACTTCCCGCCGGTCGACACCTACAACTGCGAGGTGTCGCCGGCCGAGCTCGCGCACGCCGAGCGGAACTTCGCCGACCACGGACGCGCCAGCGTGTCGCTGCTGCCGTTCGGCTACGGCGACGGCGGCGGCGGGCCGACCAGGGAGATGCTGGCCTCGGCCGCGCGGGCGTCCGACCTGGAGGGGTCGCCGCGGGTGGTGCTCGGCAGCCCGCGCGACTTCTTCACCCGCGCGCAGGCCGAGAACCCGGACGCACCGGTGTGGCTCGGCGAGATGTACCTCGAGTTGCACCGCGGCACGCTGACCACGCAGGCGAACACCAAGCGTGGCAACCGCCGGTGCGAGCACCTGCTGCGCGAGGCCGAGCTTTGGGCGTCCACGGCGGCGGTGCGGTGCGGGCTGCCGTACCCCGCCGACGAGCTCACGCGGTGCTGGCGGACGGTGCTGCTGCAGCAGTTCCACGACATCCTGCCGGGGAGCTCGATCGGGTGGGTCTACACCGACGCCGAACGGAACTACGTCCAGGTCGCCGAGGAACTCGAGGGCATCATCGCCGACTCGCTCAAGGCCCTGGCCGGCGACGGCGAGGTGGCGCTGTTCGCCAACGCCGCCCCGCACCCCTGGGACGGGGTGCCCGCTTTGGGCCTCGGCACGGTTGACGCCGGCGAGCCGGCCACCGTCACGCCGGGCCCGACCCGCGATCCCGCCGGCAGCTTCACGCTGAGCAACCCCCACCTCACGGCGGTGATCGACGCGCGCGGCCTGCTGGTGTCCCTGGTCGACGCACGCACCGGACGCGAGGCGATCGCCCCGGACGTGGCGGGCAACGTCCTCACGCTGCACCGGGACGTGCCGAACCAATGGGACGCCTGGGACATCGACGAGTTCTACCGGCGTTCGGTGGTGCCCGACGGCGGCGAGGTCGAGGTGTCGCTGGAGGATTCCGGCGACGAACCGGCCGTGGTCGTGCAGCGGGTGGTCGGCGGTTCGCCGGTCACGCAGCGCATCACGCTGGCCGCGAACGCGCCGGCGCTGGCGATCCACACCCGCGTGGACTGGCGCGAGCACCAGAAGCTGCTGAAACTCGGGTTCGGCTTCGACCTGCGCGCCGACACCTCCGCCGCCGAGACCCACTTCGGGCACTACCGGCGTCCGACCCACACCAACACCAGCTGGGACCAGGCCCGGTTCGAGTTCTGCGCGCACCGGTGGTTGCTGGTGGACGAGCCCGGGTACGGGGTGTCGGTGGCGAACGACAGCACGTACGGCCACGAGGTGACCCGGGACGTCCGCTCCGACGGCGGCACGACCACGACCGTCCGGCTGTCGCTGCTGCGGGCGCCGGTCTACCCCGATCCTCAGGCGGACCTGGGCGAGCACGAGTTCGTGGTCACCGTCCGGCCGGACAGCGACGCGGCGAAGGCGGTCGAGCAGGGCTACCACACCAACCTCGGGCTGCGGCGGGTGCTCGGGAGCGGTCCGGTGGAGCCGCTGTTCACGGTGAGCGACCCGGGGCTGGTGATCGAGGCGGTGAAGCTGGCTGAGGACGGCTCGGGCGACGTGGTCGTCCGGCTCTACGAGGCCCACGGGCAGCGCACCAGCGGGCGCCTGGAGCCGGGGTTCGCGGCGCTGCCCGCGGTGACCACCGACCTGCTCGAGCGTCCGGTGGACGCCCCGGCGGGCGTCCGCGCCGACGACGGCGGGGTCGAGTTGACGCTGCGTCCGTTCCAGCTGGTCACGCTGCGGTTCGCCCGCGCCGGGGAGCCGGAGTGAGCCACCCCGCCCGGATGCCGGCCAGTGCCGGGACAGGCGCGGAGATCGACTCGCTGGAGGAGTTCGACGCGCGCCTGGCGTCCGGCGGGAGCCTCGCCGAGTGCTACCTCCAGTCGCTCGACCTGACCGGACGCAGCGAGGCGCTGCTGGCGACCGACGTCACCAGGGCGGTGTTCCTCGGGTGCGGGTTCGCGCCGGGCGTGGAGGCGCAGCTGGAGGCGGACGGGGCGCTGGTGTTCCCGACGCTGCCCGACCTGCCGTTCAGCCCGTACCGGACGGGGCTGTACACGGCCCAGGAGCTGTACGCGGGGCTGGAGGGCGGCTACCGGTACACGCTCGACGCGCGGGTCTTCCGGTGGTGGCGGCACGTGGGCCAGCACCGCAGCCTGACCAGCGAGCTGGCGATGACGTTGCACGACCACGCGATCACCGAGGCGCTGGACGACGTCGGGCTGGACGGGTCGGTCGGGGTGATGGGCGGGCACCAACTCGTCCGCGGCACGTCCGGGTACGCCGAGGCGGCCGAACTCGGGCGGGACCTGACCGCGGCCGGACGAACGGTGATCACCGGCGGCGGGCCGGGCGCGATGGAGGCGGTGAACCTGGGGGCGTCACTGGTCGGGTCGTACGCGGGCCTGGCGTCCGCGCTGGCGCTGCTCGCGGAGTGTCCGGGGTTCGCCGACGACATCGCGGCCTGGGCGAGCGCGGGCATGGCGGTGCGGGACCGCTTCGACCTGGGCGGACGCAGCTACGGCGTGCCGACCTGGCTGTACGGGCACGAGCCGCCGAACGTGTTCTGCACCGGCATCGCCAAGCTGTTCTCGAACGCGATCCGCGAGGACGTCCTGCTGCGGCACGCCACCGGCGGGCTGGTCTGCCTGCCCGGTGCGGCGGGGACGGTGCAGGAGGTGTTCCAGGGCGTCACACCCCGGTTCTACGCGGTCGGCGACGACCCGGTGCCGCCCCTGGTGCTGGTCGGCACGGACTACTGGACGCGCGTCCGCCCGGCCTGGCCGCTGCTCACCAGCCTCGCCGAGGGCCGTCCGATGGCCGCGTCCCTCCACCTCGTCGACAGCGTCGCCGAGGTCCCTGCCCTGCTGGGCTGAGTCGCCCCTCGTCATCCCGGGCGTGACCCGGGATCCCCCGGCTTCCTCCACACGAGTAGGTACCGCCAGAAGAGGAGACGCTTCACGCGGGCACCGGGCAGAACGGCAGCGGCCACGGCACGCACCTCGCGGGTCGTCAGCGGCGGATCCAGCACGACCGGCATGTCGCCGTGGTTGGGCTCCTTCGCGTAGGTCTCGGGGTGGCCGAGTGCCCGCTTCGCCAGGAACACGGCGCCGAACGCACGGTGCCCGACCGTTGCGGCGAGTTCGATCGGCAACTCGTGCCACAGGTCTCGACGAGGCAGCGCGACCGCCGCGAGGATGCCGCCCGGCCGCAGGGCGTCCGCCAGTCGGGGAAGGACCACCTCGAGCGGCATGTGGTGCAGAGCAGCGACCGACACGACGGCGTCGTAGTCGCGTCCGGACAGGTCGTCGGTCACTACGTCGCCCAGAACACAGTTCACGCTGGGTGGCGTGCGCTGCCTCGCCCGTTCGATCATGCGCTCCGAGCAGTCGACGGCATCGACGCTGAGGCCCCGCCGGGCGAGCCGGGTCGCGAATCCGCCCGCCCCGCAGCCGACGTCGAGCACCCGCTCGCAGGGCCTTGGCAACTGACGGAGCAGGAGACCTTGGTAGTACGCGTTGTGGTCCCAGTCGAGCACCGTCCGATCCTACGGGCGGGCCGGTCGCGCCACGCGGGAGTGTCAGTGGGGGGTGGCAGAATGACACACATGTTCGAGTATGAGGATGTGTCCGGGCTGGACGCGGCGGCTGCCCTGGGGGTGCTCGAACACGCGCAGGTGTGGAAGCGGCGGGCGGAGGTGCAGGAGGCGTTGGCGATGGTGCGGGTGGTGAAGACCTACCGGCACCAGATCGGCACCGACAAGGTCCAGCTCGCCGGGGAGGGTACCGGGCTGATCGACGACTTCGCCTGCCTCGAACTCGCTGCGGCTCTGCACCGGAGTGTGGACTCGGTGACCCCGCAGGTGATCGACCTGCTGAACCTCGAGGTACGGCTGCCCCGGTTGTGGGAACAAGTCGTCGCGTGCGGGGTGCCGGTGTGGCAGGCCCGCCAGATCGCCCGCGACACCGCCGGCCTGTCCCTGGCGAAGGCCCGCTGGATCGATGACACGATCGGGCCGTTCACCACCCGACTCGCCCCCGGACGGCTCACCCGGTTCGTCCAGGCCCTCGTCGTGCAGGCCGACCCGGCCGCCGCCCAAGAACGCTGGAACCGCGCCGCCCGGCCCCGGATCCAGATCGGGCCGTGCCGGCCCGACGGCCTGCGCGACATCTACGGCTGGCTCACCGCCGCCGACGCCACCTACCTCGACGCCGCCCTCACCCAACTCGCCAGCATCCTCGACACCCCCGGAACCACCCAGGACGTGTCCGAACGCCGCGCCACCGCCCTCGGCATCCTCGCCACCCCCGCCCGAGCCCTCGCCCTCCTCCAACACTCCCTCACCCAACCCACCCTCCCCAACGAAAGTGGAGAGGGCACGGCCCCTGAGGAGCGCCGTGAGCGTGCGAGCGACGCGTCACGAAGGGCCGACGACGACGAGGAGTGGCAGGGGTCGCGGTCGCCCTTCGGGTGTGCCGGGCACACCTGCGGCCGGATCACCGTCGACCCCGACCGGCTGCTACCGAAAGCGACCCTGATCATCCACCTGTCCGACGACACCCTCACCACCGGCACCGGCCTCGGACGCTGCGAACAACTCGGACCCCTCACCATCGACCAGATCCGGCAGGTGCTGGGCCACACCCGGGTCACCGTGCAACCGGTGTTCAACCCCAACGGCATCATCGCTGTCGACAGCTACGACATCCCCGCGCCCATCCGGCGGGCCGTGCTGCTGCGCCACCCCTACGAGATCTTCCCCTACGGCACCCGCCCCTCGACCGGCCTCGACCTCGACCACACCCAGCCCTACCGCTGGGGCCCCGACCAGCCCGCAGGACAAACCCGGCCCGACAACCTCGGCCCCCAACGCCGCAAAGCCCACCGCGCCAAGACCCACGCCGGCTGGCATCTCCACCAACCCGAACCCGGCCTCTTCCACTGGACCAGCCCCCTCGGGCGGCACTACCTCACCACCCCCGCCGGACTCACCACCGACCCCACCACCAGCCCCACCGGCACCCACCCCTGGGACAACCCCCTGCCCGCACCACTCCTCCCCGACCCACCCCAACAGCGAAGACGGACACGTACACACGCCAGCAGCCGACGCACCACGATCCAGAGACGCTGACACACCACCACCAACCACCGGTCACCCCACCCCCGGGGCACCGGCCCTTTGGCATGCCACAACACAGCACGGACCCCGGCGTACGCCGGGATGACCCGGTGAGGCGGCCCGATCCGAGGTGGCCCAGCCGCTCACAGCAGGGGCGCAGAAGTGGTTCACTGTCCCGGTGCGCCGCAATCCCCTCGTGAACAGCCTGCTCAACCTCCGAGGGAACGCCCGCGCCAGCGTCTACACCGAGCCCATGTGGGGCCTGTCGATGATGCTGGTGCTGCCCTACGCCTCGGTGTACATGCTCGCCCTCGGCCTGCACGACCAGCAGATCGGGCTGCTCGCCACGATCTCCACACTCTCCCAGGTCGTGTTCGGCCTGCTCAGCGGCGTGATCACCGACAAGCTCGGACGCCGGCTCACCACCGCCCTCTTCGACGTGATCGCGTGGTCGATCCCGTGCCTGATCTGGGCGTTCGCGCAGAACTTCTGGTACTTCCTGGTCGCGTCCCTGATCAACGGCGCGTGGCAGGTGACCCAGAACTCGTGGGACTGCCTGCTCGTCGAGGACCTCGACCGCGCCGAGATCCCCAAGGCATACTCCCTGATCAAGGTCGCCGCCGAGTTCTCGGCCCTGTTCGCGCCGATCGCCGCGGTGCTCGTCGCGCAGTACGGCCTCGAGCCGGCCGTCCGCATCCTGTACCTCAACGCCTTCGTGATCATGACCGCCAAGATCGTGATCCTGTACCGCTGGTCCACCGAGACCGCCACCGGCCGACTCCGCCTCGAACAGACCCGCGGCGTCTCCATCTGGACGTCGCTGGCCGGCTACCGTCCGGTGCTGGGCCTGATCGTCCGCTCCCGCGGCACGATCTTCTCCCTCGTGCTGTCCGCGATCTTCATCGCGGTCGCCCTCGTCAACGGCACTTTCTGGCAGGTCGTCATCAGCCAGCACCTCCGCGTCCCCGACCCGCTGTTGCCGTTCTTCCCGATGGTGCGCTCGCTGCTGTCCGTGCTGTTCTTCTTCACCGTGATCCCCCGGCTCACCCACGCCGCCCACCTCCAACGACCCACCTTGTGGGGCTTCGTGGTGTACCTCGCCGGCCAGGTCCTCCTGGTACTGATCCCGGCACCACCGGGAATGGCGACGTGGACCACCTACGCCCTGCTCGGCGCCTGCCTGGTGCTGGACGCCTTCGGCGCCGGCGTCCTGTTCACCTTGTCGGAGTCGCTGGTCGCGCTCCACGTCGACCGCGAGGAGCGGTCCCGCGTGATGGCCGTGCAGCGCACCTGCGTAATGCTGGCCACCGCGCCGTTCGGCTGGATCGCGGGCTGGCTGTCGGGCATGGACCGCAGCTGGCCGTTCGTGCTCACGTCAGCGCTGCTCGTGGTCGGCATCGTCGTCACCGCACGGTTCTGGGTGACCACCCATTCCGAGCCGGTGCCCGCGACCTGACGCTTCTGACCTCGGGCCTCAGGCCTCGCTGGCCGCCAGCTGCCCGCAGGCCCCGTCGATCTCCCGTCCCCGGGTGTCGCGGACGGTGACCGGCACTCCCCTGGCCTCCAGCCGCCGGACGAACTCGACCTCGTCTTCGCGGCGCGACGCCGTCCACTTCGAACCCGGAGTCGGGTTCAGCGGGATCAGGTTCACGTGCACCCAGCCACGCCCGTACCGGTTCAGCAGGTTCGCCAGCGCGTCGGCCCGCCACCCCTGGTCGTTCACGTCCCGGATCAGCGCGTACTCGATCGACACGCGCCGACCGCTGGTCTGGAAGTAGTGGTGCGCGTTCAGGACCACCTCGGCTACCGGCCACCGCGTGTTCACCGGGCACAGCGTGTCGCGAAGTTCGTCGTCCGGCGCGTGCAGGCTCACGGCCAGCGTCACCGGCAGCCCCTCGGCCGCCAACCGCTGGATCTGCGGCACCAGCCCGACGGTCGACACCGTCACGCCCCGCGCCGAGATGCCCAACCCGTCCGGCGCCGGCGCGACGATCGTCCGCACCGCGCGCAGCACGGCCGTGTAGTTGGCCATCGGTTCGCCCATGCCCATGAAGACGATGTTGTTCACCCGTCCGGGACCACCGGGGATCTCGCCGTCCCGAAGCCGCCGCGCCGAGTCCATCACCTGCGCGAGGATCTCCGCGCTGCTCAGGTTGCGCTGGAGCCCGCCCTGCCCGGTCGCGCAGAACGGGCACGCCATACCGCAGCCGGCCTGCGAGGAGATGCACACGGTCGCCCGCTCACGCCCCTTGCCGCTCGCCCGGATGCCGGGGACGCCGTACCGCATCAGCACGCTCTCCACGAGCGAGCCGTCGTGCAGCCGCCACAGCGTCTTCGCCGTGGTGCCGCCGTCTGCCTCCAGGTCACGCACCCGCTCGAGCAGGGACGGGGCGAACCGCTCGGCGAGAACCGCACGCTCGGCCTTCGGGATGTCCGTCCAGCCGGACGGGTCGGCCTGCAGCCGCTCGAACAGGTGCCTGGTCAGCTGCGCGGCCCGGAACTTCGGCAGCCCCAACTCCGCGATCGCGTCCGCGCGCTCGGCGGCGTCCAGGTCGGCCCAGTGCTTGGGCGGCTTTCCGCGGCGCGGCGCACCCAGGGCCAGGGGCACCGTGCGTCCGGCCTGCGCGGCGGCCACCGTGGCCGCGTAGCTCGCCTCCTCCTCCGGGGTCAGGCCGGTCACGAGGCGAACCCCGCGAGCGCGAACAGCAGCCACGCCGCCGGGGCGGCCACCAGCGTCGAGTCGAGCCGGTCCATCACGCCGCCGTGACCCGGCAGGAACGAACTCATGTCCTTGATGCCCACGTCGCGCTTGATCATCGACTCGATCAGGTCGCCGGCGGTGCCGAAGATGACCACCACGATCGCCAGCAGCAGGCCCTGCCACCACGGCTGGTGCATCACCAGCACGAACTGCAGCACGGTCACGACCGAGGCCAGCACGACCGACCCGGCCATGCCCTCCCAGGTCTTCTTCGGGCTGATCGTCGGCGCCATCGGGTGCCGTCCCAGCGTGGCGCCGGCCGCGTACCCGCCGACGTCGCTGCCGACGATGGCGAGGAACACCGCCACCACCTTCGCCACCCCGTGCTGCTGGGCGAGGATCAGCCCGACGAAGGACGCCAGCAGCGACACGTAGCTGATGATGAACAGGCTCGCGGCGCTGTCCCTGGCGTAGCCCTCGGTGCCGGTGAACATCCGCCAGATCAGGGCCACCAGCACCGTCAGGCCGAGGAACCCGAGCAGCACCAGGTGCCACGGGATCTGGGTGACCGGCTGGAGCACCGCGGCCGCGTACGAGCCGGCGATGATCACGACGTTGCCGAACACCACCGGCACGATCACCGACCGCATGCCCACCCGCTCCAGCGCGTGGTGCACCTCGACCGCGCCCAGGCTGGTCAGGATCACCAGGACCACGATGAATCCCGGCTGGAACCAGGCGAGCGTGACCACGACGAGCCCGAACAGGCCCAGGCCCACCGCGATCGCGGCCGGCAGGTCACGGCCGGCCCGTGACTTGCGTGGGGCGGACGGCTCAGCGGTTTCGGTCACGCGGGGTCCCTACGGAGTTGTTCGGGGGAGCGCAGCGGAGGAGAAGAACTCCGTGGGGTGCGCACGCGGGGTCCCTACGGAGTTGTTCGGGGGAGCGCAGCGGGCTCACTCAGACCTCCAGCAGTTCGGCTTCCTTGACCTTCAGCAGCTCGTCGATCGAGTCGATGTGCTTCCGGGTGGCCGCGTCCAACTGCTTCTCCGCGCCGCGGGCGTCGTCCTCGCTGATCTCCTTGTCCTTGACCAGCTTGTTCACCTGCTCGTTCGCATGGCGCCGCACGTTGCGGACGGCGACCCGGGCCTCCTCGGCCTTGTGCTTGGTGACCTTGATGTACTCGCGGCGGCGCTCCTCGGTGAGCTGCGGCATGACGAGCCTGATGACGTTGCCGTCGTTGGCCGGGTTCACGCCCAGGTCGGAGTCACGGATGGCCTTCTCGATGCCGTGCATCGCGCCCCGGTCGAACGGGGTGATCAGCACCGTGCGTGCTTCCGGCACCTGGAAGGTGGCCAGCTGCTGCAGCGGTGTCGGCGCGCCGTAGTAGTCCACCATCAGCTTGTTGAACATGGCCGGGTGCGCACGTCCGGTGCGGATCGCGGCGAACTCCTCCCGAGCGTGCTCGACGGCCGCGACCATCTTGTGCTCGGCGTCCTTGATGATCTCCGGGATCACGAGGTCCCTTCCCTTCTGGTTCTCGCCTGCACGCCTCAGGCGTGCAGAGTGGTTCCGATCTTCTCACCTGCGACCACCCGGGCGATGTTGCCCGGCGTTCCCAGGTCGAAGAAGATCATCGGCACCTGGTAATCACGGGCCAGGCTGACCGCTGTGGCGTCCGCGACCTTGAGGTCGGCGGACAGGAATTCGTCGTAGGTCAGCTCGTCGTAGCGGCGCGCGTCCGGGTTGGTGCGCGGGTCGGAGTCGTACACCCCGTCCGTCCCCTGCTTGGCCATCAGCAGCACGTCGGCGTGCACCTCCAGCGCCCGCTGGGCCGACACCGTGTCGGTGGAGAAGAACGGCATGCCCGAGCCGGCACCGAAGATGACCACCCGGCCCTTCTCCATGTGGCGGATGGCGCGCAGCGGGACGTACGGCTCGGCGATCTGGCCCATCGCGATCGCGGTCTGGACGCGGCTGGGAGCGCCGGCCTTCTCGAGGAAGTCCTGCAGCGCCAGGGCGTTCATCACCGTGCCCAGCATGCCGATGTAGTCGGCGCGGGCCCGGTCCATGCCACGGGTCTGCAGTTCGGCGCCACGGAAGAAGTTGCCGCCGCCGGTGACGATCGCCACCTGGACGCCGGTGGCCACCACGCCCGCGATCTCGGCGGCGATACCGGCGACCACGTCAGGGTCGACGCCCAGCGTTCCGCCCCCGAAAGCCTCGCCCGAGAGCTTGAGCAGGACGCGGCGGTAGGGGCTGGCCATGGGTTCTCCTCGAGCGGGCGGTCGCGGTGGAAGGATGCGGCTTCACTGTAACGGATACGACCGACGCCCCGTGATGCGGAAACGGCCGCCCAGCACACGCTGGACGGCCGTTCCCGGCTGTGTTCGGCTCAGGCGCCGGCGGCGAAGCGGACGAAGCGCTTGACCTCGACACCGTTGTTCTTCAGCAGCTGGCCGACGCTGAGCTTGTCGTCCGACACGCTCGGCTGCTCGACCAGGCAGACGTCCTTGTAGAAACCGCCGAGGCGACCCTCGACGATCCGCGGGATGATCTGCTCGGGCTTGCCCTCCTCCTGCGCGGTGAGGGTGGCGATCTTGCGCTCGTTCTCGAGCACGTGCTCGGGCACCTCGTCACGGTTCACGTAGGACGGGGACATGGCCGCGATCTGCATCGCGATGCCCCGCACGAAGGACTCCTCGCCGCCGTCGTACTCGACCATGACGCCCACCTGCGGGGGCAGGTCCGCGGACCGCTTGTGCAGGTAGATGCTGACCGGGCCGTCGAAGGTCGCCGAGGCGGCCAGTTCGAGCTTCTCGCCGATCTTCGCGCTGAGCTCGGCGATCGCGTCGCCCACCGTCTGGCCGGACGCCAGGGCGACGGCCTTGGCGGCCTCGACACCGTCGGCGCCGGCGGCGTCCACGGCCTGGGCGATGTCCTCGGCCAGGGTCATGAACTCGGCGTTCTTCGCGACGAAGTCGGTCTCGGCGGCGAGCTGGATGACGGTCTTGCCGGACGAGGCGACCAGGCCGTTGCTGGCCTCACGGTCGGAACGGTTGGCCATCTTGGCCTGACCGGTCACCCGCAGGATCTCGATGGCGGCGTCGAAGTCGCCATCGGCCTCGGTGAGGGCCTTCTTCGCGTCCATCATGCCGGCGCCGGTGGCGTCCCGGAGCTTCTTGACGTCCGCAGCAGTGATCGTTGCCATTACCTTCTCGTTTTCCTTACTTGGTCTTCTTGGCGGACTTGGCCGGCTTCGCGGCCTCTTCGACGGCCGGCGCCTCGACGACGACCTCGGCGGCCGGCTCCTCGACGACGACCTCGGCGGCCGGCTCCTCGACGACGACCTCGGCGACCGGCTCCTCGACGACGACCTCGGCGACCGGCTCCTCGACGACGGCCTCAGCCTCGACGAGCGCCTCCTCGACGGCGGCCTCCTCAGCGGCGGGCACCTCGACGACAGCCTCTTCGACGGCGATCTCCGCGGCGACGGCCTCGGAGACCGGCTCGACCACGACGATGTCCTCGACGACCGGCTCGGCGACGGCCTCGGTGGCCCCGCCACCCAGCAGGTCACGCTCCCAGTCGGGCATCGGCTCGACCTCTTCGCCGGTGGTGGCGCCGGCCGAGCGGGCCAGCAGGCCTTCGGCGACGGCGTCGGCCAGGACGCGGGTCAGCAGCGCGACCGAGCGGATCGCGTCGTCGTTGCCCGGGATCGGGAAGTCGACGTGGTCGGGGTCGCAGTTGGTGTCGAGGATGCCGACGATCGGGATGCGCAGCTTGCGGGCCTCGTCGATGGCGAGGTGCTCCTTGTTGGTGTCGACGACCCAGATGGCCTGCGGCACGCGGTGCATGTCGCGGATGCCGCCCAGGGTCTTCGCCAGCTTCTCCTTCTTGCGCTTCTGCTGGAGGAGTTCCTTCTTCGTCAGGCCGGAGGCCGCGACGTCGTCGAAGTTCAGGCCCTCGAGCTCCTTCATCTTGGCGATGCGCTTGCTAATGGTGCCGAAGTTGGTGAGCATGCCGCCCAGCCAGCGCTGGTTGACGTACGGCATCCCGACGCGGGTCGCCTGCTCGGCGATGGCCTCCTGGGCCTGCTTCTTGGTGCCGATGAACAGGATCTGGCCACCGCGGGCGACGGTCTCCTTGACGAACGCATAGGCGTTGTCGATGTAGGAGAGCGACTGCTGCAGGTCGATGATGTAGATGCCGTTGCGCTCGGTGAAGATGAACTTCTTCATCTTCGGGTTCCAACGGCGGGTCTGGTGCCCGAAGTGAACGCCGCTGTCCAGCAGCTGGCGCGTGGTGACGACGGCCATGGCCGTTCCTCTCTGCGCGATCGGGCACGGCCCGACCGCTTTGGGTTGTCCGGACCGAGCTCTTCGGTCCGCCTGACGCAGTCGCCGGTTGCCCACCCATCGCTGGGACCACGGGCCCGACCCGTCCTGAGACGGTAAGGACTGCATGCGAAGTCGCCCCGGATCGGCCGGAACGCTGCCCCGAGTGTACGCGCTCGGGTGTCGTTCCCGCCAAACGACCCCGTCGTCCACAGGCCGTGGGTTGTCCACAGGGCGCCGACGGCCGTGACGCGTTCGCGCGCCCGCTGCCGAGGATGGTGGCATGGCGAGGTTACGCGTGCTGGTGGCACTGCTCCTGGGGAGCCTGCTCTGCCTGGGTGCACCACCGGTCGCGCGCGCCGCGGGGTCGGCGGTCCTGCCGTTGGCGGGGCCGGTGGTACGCGGCTTCGACCCGCCCGACCAACCCTGGCTGCCGGGTCATCGAGGGGTTGACCTGCTCGGTGCCGTCGGCACCGAGGTGGGAGCGGCCAGGGCCGGGCGGGTCGTCTTCGCCGGGACGGTGGCCGGGCAGGGGGTGGTCGTGGTCTCCCACGGTGAACTACGCACGACCTACCTCCCGGTCCGGCCACTCGTTCCGGTGGGCACCCAGGTGTCTGCTGGGCAGGCGATCGGACGGCTCCGCGCGGGCCACCCGTGCCCGGGTGGCACCTGCCTGCACTGGGGACTCAAACGCGGGGACGCCTACCTCGACCCGCTCAGCCTGCTCGACGAGGCGGAGGTGCGGCTCCTGCCGGCGGACGCGGCGACGCAGGTCGCGGCGCTGGCCGGCTACCGCGCGACGGCGTTCGACAGCGGCACCACGGTGCTCGGCGTGCTTTCCCGCCCGGTGCCGGGAGCGGTCGGCTCGCCGTTCGGCATGCGCCTGCACCCGATCTTCCACGAGTGGCGGCTGCACAACGGCGTCGACCTGCACGCCGGGTGCGGCGACCCGATCCGGGCGGCCGCGCCGGGACGCGTCCTGCGGGTGAGCTACGACTCCGCCTCCGGGCACCGGCTGGAGATCGACCACGGCACCGTCGGCGGCCACCGGCTCGTCACCGGCTACCTGCACGCCACCGGCTACCGGGTCGGGGTCGGCGCGTGGGTGCGGCGCGGCGAGGTGGTCGGCACGGTCGGCAGCACGGGCTGGTCCACCGGCTGCCACCTGCACTTCATCGTCACCGTCGACGGCCGCTACGCCGACCCGGAACGCTTCCTGAAGGGCTGATCCCGGTTCACGCCCGCGGGTGCGCCTGCTGGTGGGCGCGGCGCAGCCGGTCGCCGGAGACGTGGGTGTAGAGCTGGGTGGTCGACAGCGACGAGTGGCCGAGCAGCTCCTGCACCGAGCGCAGGTCGGCCCCGCCCTCCAGCAGGTGGGTGGCCATGGCGTGGCGCAGCCCGTGCGGACCGAGGTCGGGAGCGTCCGGCACCGTGGCGAGGGCGCGGTGCACCAGCCGGCGCACCACGCGAGGATCGATCCGGCCGCCCTGGTCGCCGACGAACATCGCCCGTCCGGCGGCCGGACGCGCGAGGCGTCCACGCAGCTCCAGCCACGCGTCCAGCGCCCGCAGCGCGGGGGCACCCAGCGGCACCGTCCGCTGCTTGCCACCCTTGCCCAGCACCCGCAGCAGACCGCGGGAGGCGTCGAGATCACCCAGGTCGAGCCCGGCGAGCTCGGAGACCCGGATGCCGGCGGCGTAGAGCACCTCGACGATGGCCAAATCCCGGCGCCGGGCGGCGACGTCGTCGGGTTCGCCGGCGTCCTCCAACCGCGCAGCGAGCCCGTCGAGGACCTGCCGGGCCTGGTCGGCCTCCAGCGTCGGCGGCAGGCGGCGGTCCACCTTGGGCGAGCGCAGCGCCTGCGCCGGGTCGGCGGGCAGCCGTCCGGTGCGCGCGGCCCAGGCGAAGAACGTGCGGACGCCCGCGGCCCGTCGCTGGAGGGTCGCGCGGTCGGCGCCGCCGGCGTGCTGGTTGGCCAGCCACGTCCGCAGGTCGGCCAGGGTGACGTCGGACGGCTCGCCCTCCCCCACCCGGGCGAGGTGAGCGAACAGGTTGACGAGGTCGCCGCGGTACGCGCGGACGGTGTGCGGCGAGAGCCCGCGTTCGAGCCGGAGGTGGTCGGTGAACGCCGCCAGCAGGCGCGCGGCGCCCGGCGACAACTCCTCCGGTTCCTCCATCCGGCCAGCGTCGCCCCGGTGCGGCACGGGCGCAAGCGCACTCGCCGCGCGCCCTAAGATGGCGGCCGACGACCAACGGCGGACAGGGACGGGAATGGGCATCGAGGAGCTGATCAAGGGTGGCGCGACGCTGCCGATCACGCGGTGGGGCGAGCCGGTCATGCACGCGCAGACCCGCCCGGTGACCAGCTTCGACGACGAGCTCCGCACGCTGGTGGCGGACATGTTCGCCACGATGGCGGCGGCCCACGGCGTCGGCCTGGCTGCGACCCAGGTCGGTGTCGACCTGGCCGTGTTCGTGTATGACTGCCCCGACGCCGACGACATCCACCGCGTGGGGGCCATCTGCAACCCGGTGGTCACCCTGCCCGAAGGCGACGAACGCAACCTGGAGTCGACCGAGGAGGGCTGCCTCTCCCTGCCCGGCGGCTACCAACCGCTGGCGCGCCCCGACAAGGCGACCTGCACCGGCGTGGACCCCTGGGGCGAGCCGGTGACCGTGAAAGGCACCGGGATGCTCTCGCGCTGCCTCCAGCACGAGACCGACCACCTCAACGGGACCGTGTTCGGCGACCGCCTCTCCAACCGCCTGCGGCGCAAGCTCTACACCCAGCACGAGGAGCTCGCCCACCTCTACCCCGCCGACTGGCCGGTCAGCCCCCGCAAGACCTCCGCCAGCGAGTAGCCGCGAGAGACCCCGGCCTTCGCCGGATGACCGTGGTGGGTCACGGTCCCTGAGGAGCGAGCCCCCTCCCACACGGCCCCTGAGGAGCGAGCCCCTCCCCACACGGTCCCTGAGGAGCGAGCGCCAGCGAGCGTCACGAAGGGGCCGTTCGCGCCAGTCACCCCGCCTGACGCGGTACGCGATTCGCCCTCGATCAGCCCGCAGGCGAGCCGAAAAGCTCCCCACCGACGCGATCCAGTGCAGATCCGTTCGCCCTCAATGTCGAACGCCCACGCGGTCCCTGAGGAGTGAGCGCCAGCCCCTCCCACACCGGTCCCTGAGGAGCGAGCGCCAGCGAGCGTCACGAAGGGCCGCCCCTCACCAGGCCCTTCGTGACGGCCCGCGGCCCTCCTCAGGGACCGCCGCAACGGGGCGCTCGTTCCCCACGGCCCTCCTCAGGGCCGTTCGCGCTGCCACCGCCGCCTGATGCGGTACACGATTCGCCCTCGATCAGCCCGCAGGCGAGCCGAAAGGCTCCCCACTGACGCGATCCGGTGCAGATCCGTTCGCCCTGAACGCCGAACGCCCACGCGGTCCCTGAGGAGTGAGCGCCAGCCCCTCCCACACCGGTCCCTGAGGAGCGAGCGCCAGCGAGCGTCACGAAGGGCCGCCCCTCACCAGGCCCTTCGTGACGGCCCGCGGCCCTCCTCAGGGACCGCCGCAACGGGGCGCTCGTTCCCCACGGCCCTCCTCAGGGCCGTTCGCGCTGCCACCGCCGCCTGATGCGGTACACGATTCGCCCTCGGTCAGCCCGCAGGCGAGCCGAAAGGCTCCCCACCGACGCGATCCAGTGCAGATTCGCTCGCCCTGAACGCCCAACGCCCACACGGTCCCTGAGGAGCGAGCGCCAGCGAGCGTTACGAAGGGCCGCCCTCATCAGGGACCGTTCGCGCCCTTCAGGCGAGCACGTAGCCGGCGATCGCGCTGGCCGCGGCGACGTTGAGGGAGTCGACGCCGGCGCGCATCGGGATCTGCACGACGGCGTCGGCGGCGTCCACCCAGGCGCGGCTGAGGCCGTGGCCCTCGGTGCCGAGCAGAACGGCCACCCGGTCCTCGGGGCGCAGCGACGCGGCGAAGTCGTCCAGGGTCACTGCGTCGTCGGCGAGCGCGAGCGCCGCCACTGTGAACCCCGCGCCGGAGAGCAACTCGCCGATCGCCACCCGCTCGGGCAGCCGGGCCCACGGCAGCGAGAACACCGTGCCCATCGACACCTTGATCGAGCGGCGGTACAGCGGGTCCGCGCAGTGCGCGCTGACCAGAAGGCCGTCCCACCCCAGGGCCGCGGCGTTGCGGATCACCGCCCCGACGTTGGTGTGGTCGACCAGGTCCTCCAGCACCATCACCCGGCGTCCGACGAGCACGTCGGCCACGCTGTGCCGCGCCACCCGGTGCAGCGACCCGAGCGCCCCGCGGTGCACGTGGAATCCGGTCACCTGCTCGGCCAGTTCCTCACTGACCAGGTACACGGGGGCGTCCAGCGGCTCGACCAGCCCGGCCAGGTCCGCCAGCCAACGCTCGGCGAGCAGGAACGACCGCGGCGGGTAGCCCGCCTCCAGCGCGCGGCGGATCACCTTGCTGCCCTCGGCGATGAACACGCCCTGCTCGGTCTCCAACAGGCGCCGCAGGCTCGCCTCGCGGAGCCCGACGTAGTCGGCGAGCCGCGGATCGGCCGGGTCGTCGATCTCGATCACGGTGGCCACCCGGTGAGCCTATGCCCCGCGCCGCCCGTAGGATGAGCCGCGATGTCCTGGCTCCAACGCTTGCCGATCGACCGGTTCCTGCTCGCGATCATCGCGGCGGCCGTCCTGGCCTCGATCTTCCCCGCCACCGGCTTCTGGGCGGACGCCCTCAGCGTCGCCACGACCGCGGCCATCGCCCTGCTGTTCTTCCTCTACGGCGCACGGCTCAGCCCGTCCGAGACCCTCGCCGGCCTGCGGCACTGGCGCCTGCACGCGGTCATCCTCGCCTTCACCTACGTCGTGTTCCCGCTCCTCGGGCTCGCCCTGGTCGCCGTCACCGGCGCCGTCCTCGACCCCGGGCTCCAGGCGGGCCTGCTCTACCTCACCCTGGTGCCCTCGACCGTGCAGTCCTCGATCGCGTTCACCTCGATCGCGAAGGGCAACGTGGCCGGCGCCGTGGTCAGCGCGTCCGCGTCCAACATCATCGGCGTCTTCCTCACCCCGCTGCTGTGCTGGCTGCTGATGAGCAGCACCGGGCACATCACGTTCACCACGTCCACGATCGTCGAGATCGTGCTCCAGCTGTTCGTCCCGTTCGTACTCGGCCAGCTGTCGCGACGCTGGACGGCCGGCTACGTGAAGGCCCACCCCCAGCTCAAGCTCGTCGACCGCGGCTCGATCGTCCTGGTCGTGTACGCCGCGTTCTCCACCGGCATGCGCGAAGGCATGTGGACGCAGACCTCCTGGACCTCCCTGCTCGTCCTGCTCGGGGTCTGCCTGCTGCTCCTCGCGGTGATGCTCGGCCTCACCTGGTGGACGGCCCGGCGCCTCGGCTTCGACCGCGCGGACGCCATCGCGATCCAGTTCTGCGGCACCAAGAAGTCGCTCGCGAGCGGCCTGCCGATGGCCGGGGTGCTGTTCGCCGGCCAGCCGCTGGGGCTCCTGATCCTGCCACTGGTGCTCTTCCACCAGGCCCAGCTGATGGCGTGCTCGGCCCTGGCCGGCCGCTACGCCAGAGAGGCGGACGCGGACACCGCCGCGGCACCCGCCTGACCCACCCGGTTTCCGCGAACACCCGTCTCGAACCCTACGATGTGCTCATGGCCCGCCCAGCCCGTTACGCCAAGGGCCTCGCCAAGCGCGAGGAGATCCTGACGACCGCCCTCGACGTCATCGCCCGCACCGGCTACCGCCGCACCTCGGTCCGCGAGCTCGCCGCCGCGGTCGGGCTGAGCCAGGCCGGGCTGCTGCACTACTTCGCCTCCAAGGAGGAGTTGTTCGCCGAGATCCTGCTCAAGCGGGACGAGGTGGACCTCGCGCGCAGTGAGCCCGAGACCCCCGACCGCATCCAGACGCTGGTGAGCGTGGTGCGGCACAACGCCGACGTGCCGGGGCTCGTGCAGCTGTACGCCCAGTTCTCCGTCGAGGCCAGCCACCCCGACCACCCCGCGCACGCGGCGTTCGTCGCGCGCTACGAGGAGGTACGGGGGATGCTGGTCGAGGAGGTCGCCGCACGGCAGCGTGCCGGCACCATCCCCGAGGGCCTGGACCCGGCCCGGGTCGCCACCCTGCTGGTCGCCGTCAGCGACGGGCTCCAGACCCAGTGGATGTTCGACCCGGACGTGGACATGGCCGAGCACCTCGACTACCTGGTCGGCCTGCTCGGGCTCGGCCCCGCCCCCGCGTAGGCCCTACTGCTGCGGTTCGGCCTCCGGTTCCGGTGCGGCCGCCCGCTCGGGCGCGGCCGGCGCGGCCGGCGCCTCCGGTCCACTGGTCAGCGCGTTGTCACGCTCGGTCGCCAGGCGCGCGGCCCGGCGTCCCTCCAGGGCCTCGGCCTCGGCGATCGCCTGCTGCACCGACTTCTGCGACTGCTCGGCGTCCTCGGCCTTCTGCGCCTCGATCTCGGCGAACACGTCCACCCGCTGGGGAGCCGAGAACTGGCCCTCCTCCGGCTCGTCGGCGTCGCCGCCCCGCATCGCGCCCGCGGCCGACCCCGCGATCTGGCCGAGACCCTTCAGGGCGTCGTTCAGCTCGCTGGGGACGATCCAGACCTTGTTCGACTCGCCGCGGGCGAGGTTCGGCAGCATCCGCATGTACTGGTAGGCCAGCAGCGACTGCGTGGGCTTCCCCGCGTGGATGGCGTTGAACGTGGTGGTGATGGCCTGGGCCTCACCCTCGGCCCGCAGCATGGACGCCTGCCGGTCGGCCTGGGCCCGCAGCACCGCCGACTCCCGCTCGCCCTGCGCGCGCAGGATGGACGCCTCGCGGTCACCGGATGCCGACAGGATCTGCGACTGGCGCTGGCCCTCGGCGGCGAGGATCGCGGCGCGCTTGTCGCGCTCGGCCCGCGCGCCCTTCTCCATCGCGTCACGGATGGTGGCCGGTGGCTCGACCGAGCGCAGCTCGACACGGTTCACCTTGATGCCCCACTTGCCGGTGGCCTCATCCAGCACCGCACGCAGCTTCTGGTTGATCTCCTCGCGGCTGGTCAGCGTCTGCTCCAGGTCGAGGCCGCCGATGATGTTTCGCAGCGTGGTCATGGTGAGCTGCTCGATGGCCTGGATGTAGTTCTGGGCCTCGTAGGCCGCCCGTACCGGGTCGACCACCTGGTAGTAGATGACCGAGTCGATGTTCACCATCAGGTTGTCCTCGGTGATCACGCCCTGCGGCGGGAACGGCACGACCGCCTCGCGCATGTCCATCGTGTAGCGCACCGCGTCCACGATCGGCACGAGCAGGTGCGGGCCCGGTTCGAGGGTGCGGCGGAACTTGCCGAGTCGCTCGACGACGCCCACCTGTTGCTGGCGGATGACCCGTACCGATCGCAGCAGGATGGTCACCGCGACGATCGCGATGAGCACCCAGAGGATGGTGAAGACGTATTCCATTCTGTGTTCCCTCCTGGGGTTCAGGGCAGTGCAAGATTCCTGGGGTAGACGACGGCGATCGCCCCGTCGATGCGGTAGACCTCGATCTCGGTGCCGGCCTCGATGGTGCCCTCGACGCTGTGCGCCGACCACACCTCGCCACCGACCTTCACCTCACCGGCGCCGCTCGTGATCTCGGTGAGGGCGATGCCGGAACTGCCGATCATCTTGTCCACGCTGGAGCGGTAGCCGGGCAGCGCGCGCACCTTGCGCAGCAGGGTGGGACGCAGCAGCGCCAGCATCGCCACCGCCACCAGCAGGGCGACCGCGATCTGCACCCACAGCAGCCCGGGGAACGCCAGCGCGACCAGCCCGCCGGCAAGCGCGCCGGACGCCAGCATCAGCAGCGTGAAGTCCAGCGTCAGCAGCTCGGCCACGCCGAGTATGGCGGCCAGCGAGATCCAGACCACCCAAAGGTGTTGCGACATCCACTCCATTGCGTCCTGCCTCTCCTGACACCAATCATGCCAACCGGGCGGGAGGCCGGTGCGCCGCGCGTGCAGCTGCGCGGGCCATCCAGCGTCCCTCGACCGTGCTCACTTCGAGCAGCAGGTCGAAGGTGGCACTCAGGAGCGGGCCGGTGAGCACCCGGTCGATCGGGCCGGCGGCGACGACGCGTCCGTGCTTGAGCAGCAGGGCGTGGGTGATGCCCAGCGGGATCTCCTCCACGTGGTGGGTGACCAGGACGGTGGCCGGGGCGTAGGGGTCCAGGCAGATCTCGGACAGCGTGCTCACCAGCGCCTCGCGACCGGTCAGGTCCAGACCGGCGGCCGGCTCGTCGAGCAACAGCAGTTCGGGATCGGTCATCAGCGCGCGCGCGATCTGGACGCGCTTGCGCTCCCCCTCGCTCAGCGTGCCGAACGTGCGGTCGGCGAGGTGGTCGACCCGCAGCTGTTGCATCAGCGTCCGGGCGCGGTCGTGGTCGAGGTCGTCGTACGCCTCGCGCCAGCGTCCCATCACCGCGTAGGCGGCCGACACCACCACGTCGGAGACCCGCTCCGACTTCGGGATGCGGTCGGCCAGCGCGGCGGAGGTGACGCCGATGCGGGGCCGCAGCTCGAACACGTCCACCGCGCCGAGGGTCTCGCCCAGCACCTCGGCGGTGCCCCTGGACGGGTGCCACTGCGCGCTCAGGATCTGGAGCATCGTGGTCTTGCCGGCCCCGTTGGGGCCGATGACCACCCAGCGCTCGCCCTCCTCGACCGTCCAGGTGACGTCGTTCAGCAGGGTCGAGCCGGATCGGATGATCGAGACACCCTGCAGCTGGACGACACTCATGCCGTCCAACCTACCGAGATCAGGCGCCGGTGGAGTGCAGCCCGCCGTCGACATGCACCATTTCGCCGGTCGTCGCCGGGAACCAGTCGCTGAGCAGCGCCACCACGGCCTTCGCGGTGGGCGTCAGGTCCTTGGGGTCCCAGCCGAGCGGTGCCCGGGTGCCCCAGATGGCGTTGAACTCCTCCGAGCCCGGGATCGCCTTCTTGGCGATGGTCTCCAGCGGCCCCGCCGCGACCAGGTTCACCCGGACGCCGTCCGGGCCGAGGTAGCGCGCGAGGTAGCGGGACGTGCTCTCCAGCGCGGCCTTCGAGACGCCCATCCAGTCGTAGATCGGCCAGGAGACCTCCGCGTCGAACGTCATGCCGACGACGGACGCGCTCTCGCGGAACAGCGGCTTGCACGCCATCGCCAGGCTGACCAGCGAGTACGCGGACACGTTCACCGAGAACCCGACGTCGCTGAACGGGGTGCTCAGGAACTTGCCGCCGAGCGCGGTCTCCGGGTTCGCGAACGCGATCGAGTGCACGACGCCGTCGAGGTGGTCGACGTGCTCGCCGATGCGGTCGGCCAGCGTCGCCAGGTGGTTCTCGTCGGTGACGTCGAGCTCGAGCAGCGGCGGCTCGGGGTCGAGCCGCTTCAGCACCCGCGCGGTCAGGCTCATCGCGCGTCCGAAGTTCGACACCAGGACGGTGGCGCCCTCGGCCTGCGCGATCTCGGCCACGCGGTAGCCGATCGAGGTGTTCATGGTCACGCCCGCGACCAGGATGTTCTTGCCCTCAAGGATGCCCATGTCGGTGTCCTTCCTCAGTGGCCCATGCCGAGGCCGCCGTCGACCGGGATCACGGCCCCGGAGATGAACCCCGCGTCCTCGGACGCGAGGAAGGCCACCGCGGCGGCCACCTCTGCCGGCTGGCCCAGCCGGTTGGCCGGGATCGAGGCCAGGTAGCGCGCGATCACGTCGTCGGGCAGGACGGCGGTCATGTCGGTCTCGATGAAGCCCGGCGCCACGACGTTGGCGGTGACGCCGCGGGAGCCGACCTCGCGGGTCAGCGAGCGCGCCACGCCGACCAGCGCAGCCTTGGACGCGGAGTAGTTCACCTGGCCGGGCGAGCCGTACAGGCCGACCACGGAGCCGGTGAAGACGATCCGGCCCCAGCGGCCGCGGATCATGCTCTTCGTGGCGCGCTTCGCGCAGCGGAAGGCACCGGTGAGGTTGACGTTGATGACGGCGTCCCACTCGGCGTCGCCCATGCGCAGGATCAGGGTGTCCTTGGTGATGCCGGCGTTGGCCACGAGGACCTCGACGGGGCCGTTGGCCTCCTCGGCGGCGGCGAAGGCCGCGTCCACCTGTTCGGCGTCGGTCACGTTGCAGTTCACGCCCAGGGCGCCCTCGGGCGCCTCCCCGCCCATGTCGAGGCTGGCCACCTTGTGGCCACCGGCCAGGAACCGTTCGACGATGGCCCGTCCGATGCCCCGGTTGCCACCGGTCACGATCACGCTGCGGGCAACTGCGTTGGTTGAGGTTTCAGTCACGGCGGCACATTATCGGAAGCGTCCCCAGAAGTCTGCGACCTAGTCTTGTGGCGTGAGCCCGGTGAACGCCCAGAAGCCGGCGCTGATCACCAGCGCCCGCAGGAGCCGGACGCTGGACACCCATGACCGCCAGGTGCGCTACCTGTGGACGATGGGGGTCCGCGTCGCGTGCTTCATCGCCGCCACCCTCACTCCCCTGCCGTGGAACCTGCTGCTGCTCCTGGCCGCCGCCGTGCTGCCCACCATCGCGGTCATGCTCGCCAACGCGATCGACCAGCGCGAGCCGGTCGCACCCGCGCCGGCCGAGCCGCAGCCGCGGCGGGAACTCCCGAGTGCCGATACGGTCAAGGGAACCGTGGAGGACGAATGAGGTTCCTGGATGCACCGATGGGCGCCGCGCCCAGCGGAGGACGGCTGTGGCTGCGCTGGCTGGCCCTGGCCGTGTTCGTGGTCGCGCTGGCGATCGCCTTCGTCAACCTCGGCTTCTGGCAACTGGCCCGGCTCGACCAGCGCCGCGCGATGAACAACTCGGTGACCAGCCACGAGACCTCCGCCGTCGTCGACTTCGACCAGGTGTTCACCCGCACCATCACCGAGGCCGACCAGTGGCAGCGCGTGGCGGTCCGCGGCACCTTCGACGCCGACCACCAGTTCCTCGTCCGCTACCGCTCGAACGGCCAGGAGTCCGGCTACGAGGTGATCACGCCCCTGCACACGACCTCCGGCGCCTGGGTGCTGGTCGACCGGGGGTTCGGCGTGAAGCCGGCGACCTCCGACTACCCGTCCATGCTGCCGGCCCCACCGTCCGGCGAGGTCAGCATCACCGGCTACGTCCGCCGGGACGAGCAGGGCAGCACCGAGGCCATGACGCCGGTGCAGCCGCTGAACACGATCCGGCTGGTGAACTCCACCGCCCTCGGCGCGACCCTGCCCTACCCGGTCGTCAACGGGTTCGTCTCCGTGGTGGAGATCACCCCTGCGCAGGACGGCGGGCTGGTTCCCGTGCAGCCGCCCGCCCTGAACGAGGGCAACCACTTCTCGTATGCGATTCAATGGTTCTCGTTCGCTGCGATGGCAGGGCTCGGGCTGGTGCTGTTGATCCGCTCGGACCTGCGCACCGCTCGCAAGGAGGCGTCGTGAAGAAGTACTGGATCCTGTCCGTCGGCCTGGTGGCCCTGCTGGCCGCCTGCAGTTCGGGGACGCCCGCCGCCCCGGCCGCCGGCCCCACCCTCGAGGGCACCAGCTGGACCGTCACCCAGCTCGGCGGCAAGGCCACGCTGGAGAACCATCGTCCTACGATGAAGTTCGCCGAGGGCCGCGTCGGTGGCACCACCGGCTGCAACTCGTGGGGCACATCGTTCACCCAGACCGGCGCCACGCTCGCCCTGGGCACCGAGATCGCGATGACCGCGATGGCCTGCACCGACGACGCGGTGATGGCGCAGGAGGCGGCGGTGTCGAAGGCGCTGCCCACGATCGCGTCCGTGCGCACCGCCGGCAGCGGCGCCGAACTGTTGGACGCGAGCGGCCAGGTCGTCTTCACGCTGGCCCGCGTCGAGAACAAGCCGCTGGAGGGCACCACCTGGCACCTCAGCGGCCTCGTCGCCGACACCGCGGTCAGCTCCACGGTCGCCGACAGCGTGGTCACGATGACGATCAGCGGCGGCTCGCTGTCGGGCAAGGCCTGCAACACCTTCCGCGGCACCGTGACCGCCGCCGACGGCTCGTTCACGGCCGGTCCGCTGATGAGCACGAAGATGGCGTGCCCGTCGGCCGAGCTCACCGCGCAGGAGACCACGGTGCTGGCCAACCTGGCGGCCGCCACCCACTACGCGATCGAGGGCGACACCCTGACGCTCTCCGGCGACGACGGCTCCGGCCTGGTCTTCACCGCGGCGTAGCACGTGGCCATCGAGGCGGCCCTCGACCTGCTGGCGTGCCCGCGCTGCGGCGCCGGCCTGGCCCGCGCGGACGGAGCGCTGCGCTGCGCGTCCGGGCACAGCTACGACCTCGCCCGGCAGGGCTACGTCAACCTCCTCGGTGGCTCCGAGCCGGGCAACGCCGACACCGCCGCCATGCTCGCCGCCCGCGCCCGGGTCCATGCCACCGGGCTGTTCGCCCCGGTGGCCGACGAGGTCCGCAGCCGGCTCACCGGGCGTCCCACGGTGCTGGAGGTCGGGTCGGGCAGCGGGTACTACCTGGCACACGCGCTCGGCGACGACGGACGCGCCGGGATCGCGCTGGACGTGTCCCGGGCCGCGGCCCGGCTGGCCGCGCGGCTCGACCCCCGGATCGCGGCCGTGGTGGCCGACGTCTGGCAGCCGCTGCCGGTCCGCGACGCCTGCCTGGACGCGGTCCTGTGCGTGTTCGCGCCCCGGAACCTGCGCGAGTTCGCCCGCGTCCTGCGCCCCGACGGACGGCTGGTGGTCGCCACCCCGCGTCCGGAGCACCTCGCCGGCCTCCGTGACCGGCACGGCCTGCTCCGGGTGCCCGTCGACAAGGCCGAACAGCTCGCCGTGGCGGCCTCGGAGTTCTTCGAGGTGCAGGCCACCACCAACCTGCTGTGGCGCCGCGAGCGGGACGCGAACGAGGCCGCCGACCTGATCGCGATGGGGCCGAACGCCTTCCACCGGCTGCCCACCGACGTCGAGCCGGGCCCGGTCACGGTCGCGGTGACCGTCCAGACGTTCACCCCGCTGTCGTCGCGCGCCGCACGCTGATTAGATGGGTCCCATGGCGTCCTCCTGGCCCAGCGATCCGGCCAAACTCCTGCTGGCCCGGCTGGTGGCACACCTGGAACCCGAGCTCCCGCACGCCGAGGCGCTGCGCCGCGAACTGCACCGCCACCCCGACCTGAGCGGCTCCGAGCGGCCCACCGCCGAGCGGCTGCGGCACGCCCTGCCGAACCTGCGGGCCACTCGCGTGGCCGACACCGGCTTCATGGTGCGGGTCGGCCCGCCCGGGCCGGCCGTCGCCGTCCGTGCCGAACTGGACGCCCTACCGGTCGTCGAGCGCACCGGGGTCGAGTGGGCTTCGACCACGAAGGCCGCGCACGCGTGCGGCCACGACGTGCACATGGCGGCGCTGTGGGCGCTGCTCCGCGCCGCCCGCCACATCGAGGACCTGCCGATCGGCCTCGTCGGGCTCTTCCAGCCGCGCGAGGAGACCCAGCCGTCGGGTGCGGAGGACGTGGTCGGCTCGCAGCTGCTGGCCGAGCAGGAGGTGCGGGCAGTCATCGGCGCCCACGTCCAGCCCCGCGTGCCGAACGGCGTGGTCAGCACCGGCGCCGGTGCGGTCAATGCCGCCGCCGACCAGTTCGACATCGTCATCCACGGCCAGCCCGGCCACGGCGCCTACCCGCACGTCGCGATCGACCCAGTGCCCGTGTTGGCCTCGATCGTGCTGGGCCTGCAGGAACTGGTCGGACGCACCATCGACCCGATCCACCCCGCGGTGATCACCGTCGGCCACATCGAGGCCGGCACCGCGCACAACATCATTCCCGAGACCGGCTCGTTGCACGGCGTGATCCGCACCATGCACGAGAGCGACCGCACCCACCTGCACGCGGCGATCCGGCGGCTGGCCGAGCACACCGCCGCGGCGCGCGGCGCCCACGCCGAGGTCAGCCTGATCGTCGGCGACCCGGTGCTGAACAACGACCGCCGGCTGGTGCAGTTCGTCGACCCGCTGCTCGGCCACCTCGGGCTGCCGGTCGCGCACGAGCCGTTCCGCTCCTGCGGCGCCGACGACTTCTCGCACTACTCCCGGATCGCCCCGATCCTGATGATGTTCGTCGGCACCGGCGGCCCGTCCACGGGCGCGCGGCACCGCGTCGGCCTGCACCACCCGACGTTCCTGCCCGGTGAGGAGTCGATCCGGCACATGGCGCTGGCCCTCGCCGCCGGCGTGGTCGGCGGGGCCCAGCTCGCCCACTGACCGCCCGTCTCAGGCGGTGGCCTCCGCGAACGACTCCGCGAGGATGTCCAGCGCGTCGTCGAGAAGCGCGTCCGGCATGACCAGGGGCGGCAGGAACCGCAGGACGTTGCCGTAGGTGCCGCAGCCCAGCACCACCAGTCCCCGACGGACGCAGCCCGCGATCACCGCCTTGGCCAGCGCCGCGTCCGGGGTCCTCGACCCGTCCGGACGGACGATCTCGACCGCCATCATCGCCCCGCGTCCGCGCACCTCCCCGATCTGCGGGTGGGCCTGCGCGAGCTCGCCCAGGCGCGCACCGATCCGGTCGCCGATCCGTCGGGCCGCCCCGGCCAGGTCGGCGTCCTTCATCAGCTGGATGGCCGCGAGCGCCGCCGCGCACGAGATCGGGTTGCCCCCGAACGTGCCGCCGAGCCCGCCGACGACCGGGGCGTCCATGATCTCCGCCCGCCCGGTGAGCGCGGCCAACGGCAGCCCGCCGGCCAGCGCCTTCGCGGTCGTGACCAGGTCGGGGACGATGCCCTCGTGCTCGCTGGCGAACCAGGAGCCGGTGCGGCAGAAGCCGGTCTGCACCTCGTCGGCGATGAACACCACCCCGTTCTCGGTGCACCAGTCCGCGACCATCTTCAGGAAGCCGGGGGCGGGCACGATGAAGCCGCCCTCGCCCTGGATCGGTTCGACGATCACCGCGGCGACGTGCTCCTCGCCCACCTGCACGTGCGCCTTCGCCACGAAGTCGGCGAACGCCTCCTCCGCGCAGTGCTCCGGGCCGGTCGGCCACCGGTACGGGTACGCCATGCCCATCCGGTAGACCTCGGGCGCGAACGGTCCGAACCCGTCCTTGTACGGCTGCACCTTCGCGGTCAGGGCCATCGTCAGGTTCGTGCGTCCGTGGTAGGCGTGGTCGAAGGCGATCACGGCCTGGCGCCCGGTGTACGCCCGGGCCACCTTGATCGCGTTCTCGACCGCTTCGGCGCCGGAGTTGAACAGCGCCGAGCGCTTCTCGTGGGAACCGGGCGTGAGCAGCGCCAGCTGCTCGCACAGCTCCACGTAGCCCGGGTACGGGGTGACCATGAAGCAGGTGTGCGCGAACTTCGCGGCCTGTTCGGCGACCGCCGCCACCACCGGCGGTGCGGCGTGGCCCACCGAGGCCACAGCGATGCCCGACCCGAAGTCGATCAGGTGGTTGCCGTCGACGTCGACCAGGATCGCGCCGTCGCCGTGGTCGATGTAGAGCTCGTTGCCCACGCTGACCGCGGACGACACCGCGGCCCGGCGCCGCGCGGCCAGGGCCTGCGAGGCAGGACCGGGCAGCTCGGTGAGCAGCAGCCGCTCCTGGGTCACGCCGGTCACCGGTCCTCCATCCCCCACCGCGAGTCGTAGCCGGACGGCGCCGGGCCGGCCAACAGCTCCAGGAACGGCACCGCGTCGAACGACTCCGGCCCGCGCACGCCGGTGCCCGACCACATCCCGGTGGCCAGCAGTTCGAGCGCCACCACCGGGTTGATCGCGGTCTGCCACACCACGCACTGCGCACCGAAGTTCGCCATCGACCACTCGTTGTCGACCACGTGGTAGAGGTAGGTGCGACGCGGGTTGCCGTCCTTGCCGGTGCCAGTGACGTACAGGCCGGCGCAGGTCTTGCCGGTCATCCGCGGCCCGATCGTCGCCGGGTCGGGCAGGACGGCGGCCACCACGTCACGCGGCGACACCTCCACGCCCTTCACCCGCACCGGGGCGGTCTTGTCGAGGCCGAGGGCGTGCAGGGTCTTCAGCACCCCGATGAACTCATCGCCCAGCCCGTACTTGAACGTGACCCGCCTGGCCTCCACCCAGCGCGGCATCAGCAGCACTTCCTCGTGCTCGACGTTCACGCACTCGACCGGGCCGATGCCCTCGGGGAAGTCGAACACCTCGGGCTCGCTGAACGGCGGTGTGGTGTACCAGCCGCGGTCCTTCTCGAAGATCACCGGCGGGTTCAGGCACTCCTCGATGGTGGTCCAGATCGAGAAGCTGGGTGCGAAGATCTCCTCGCCGTTCTCGTCGCGCACCACCAGGTTCGCCCCGTCCCGGGTGCCCAGCTCGTCGATCTCGCTGAACAGGTGGTCGGCCGCGTAGCGGGCGAACACGTCGGACAGGCCCGGCTCGACGCCGATGCCGACCAGCGCCAGCCGTCCGGCCGCCTCCCAGTCGGACGCCTTCGCGAACTGCTCGTCGCCCAGCTTCACCCCGACCTCGGAGTACGGGTGCTCGCGGTGCGGGTGCGACAGGCTCATCGCCATGTCCAGGTAGTCGGCCCCCGCCGCGAACGCGCCCTCGAAGACGCCCATCACGAAGCGGGGGTCGACGGCGTTCAGCACGTGCGTGATGCCGTGCGCCCGCACCAGGTCGGCCACCGACGACGGGTCGGACGCGTCCACGCGCGCGGCGGCGAACCGGTCCCCTCCCCCGGCGTCGGCGGCCGCGGCGACCGCCTTCTCGGCCCGGGCGAGGTCGTAGTCGGCCATCACCATCAGCTCGAAGAAGTTCCGCCGGGCGGCGATCCGGGCGACGGCGTCGCCCACTCCGCCGGCACCAACCACGAGTACGCGCATCAGAGCGCTTCCTTTCTCCTTGATCCCACTCGCAGTCGCGCGCCGATCAGTTGGCCGATGCCGACGATGGCGAGCGCTCCGAAGAACATGACGGTGCCGACCACGTTGATCTGCACCGGTGTGCCACGCTGCGCGGCACCCCAGACGTACATCGGGAACGTGACCGTGCTCGCCCCCGCGTTGAAGTTGGTGACGATGTAGTCGTCGAAGCTGAGCGCGAACGCCAGCAGGGCCCCGGCCGCGATACCCGGCGCGACCAGCGGGAACGTCACCTTCCAGAAGGCCTGGGTCGGGTTGGCGTACAGGTCGGCGGCGGCCTGCTCGAGCGCCGGGTCGAGCGAGGCCACGCGGGCCTTCACCGTCGTGATCACGAACGACACGGTGAACAGGATGTGGGCGATCAGGATCGTCAGCTGGCCGGACGGGATCCCCATCGCGATGAACAGGGTCAACAGCGAGGAACCCATCACCACCTCGGGGGTGGCCATCGGGAAGAAGACCAGCAGGTTGGTCGCCGAGCGGCCCTTGAACCGGTAGCGGCCGAGAGCGAAGGCCGCCATCGTGCCCATCACGGTGGCCGCCAGGGACGCCGCCACGGCCACCCACAGGCTGAGGCCCAGCGCCTCGCACATGCCGGCGCTCGAGCACGGGTTCAGCCAGGCGTCCAGCGAGAACTGGTTCCACTCGTAGTTGTAGCGGCCGTTCGGCTTGTTGAACGAGAAGATCGTCACCACGAGGTTGGGGACCATGATGTAGGCCATCACCAGCAGGCCGATGATCACCACGAGGTTGCGTCGGAGCCACGCCATCACACCAACTCCTCCGTGCCGGCGGCGCGGACGTAGCCGGCCACGAGGATGATGATCGCCGCCATCAGGATGAACGACAGCGCCGCGGCGATCGGGTAGTCCAGGACGCGCAGGAACTGCGCGTCGATGACCTGGCCGATCATCACGGTCTGGGTGTTGCCCAGCAGCTTGGAGTTGATGTAGTCGCCGGCCGCCGGGATGAACGTGAGCAGGGTGCCCGAGACCACACCGGGCAGCGACAGCGGCCAGATCACCTTCCAGAACGTGTTCCAGCCGTCGGCGTACAGGTCGCCGGCGGCGTCCAGCAACCGGGTGTCGAGCCGTTCGAGGATCGTGTACAGCGGCAGCACCATGAACGGCAGGAAGTTGTAGATCAGGCCGCATGTGACCGCGAACTGGGAGCCCAGCAGCGAGTTGTTGTCGGTCAGCCCGATCGCCTGGAGCACGTTGGTCAGGCCGGTCGCCCGGAAGAAGCCGGTGACGGGGCCGTTGTCGGTGAGGATGATCTGCCAGGCCAGGGTGCGGATCAGGAAGTTGGTGAAGAACGGCGCCACCACCAGCACCAGCAGCAGGTTCTTCCAGCGACCGGCGCGGTGCGCGATGAACCAGGCCAGCGGGTAGCCCAGCAGCAGGGTGCCGAGGGTGGCGGACGCGGCGTAGATGATCGAACGCAGGAACTGCGGCCAGTACCGCGACATCGCGTCCGCGTAGGTGGCGAAGTGCCAGGTCAGGGTGTAGCCGTTGTCGATGTCGCCGGTCTGCAGCGACTGGGACGCCAGCGAGATCGTCGGCACGACGAAGAACACCACCAGCCAGAGCAGGGCCGGAGCCAGCAGCAGGAACGGCACCAACCCCCCACGACGCCGCGGACGCGCGGCCGGCGCCTCCGCGCCGACGGCCGCCTGGGTGAGGGCCGCCATCAGTCGGCCCCGGCCGGCAGGACGAACGCCTGGTGCGGGTCCCAGCCGACCGTGACCTCGTCGCCGAGCCCGGCGCGGGCGCTGCCGTCGTTGGACTGGGTGACGGTCAGCTCCTGGCCCCACGCCATCTTGACCAGGTAGGTGGTGGCCACGCCGGTGAAGGACGCGTCGGTCACCCAGCCGTTCAGCCGGTTGGCCACGCCGTCGCTGCCCGGGCCGAGCAGCCGCAGCTTCTCCGGCCGGATGCCGAGCTGCAGCCCGGCGCCGGCGTCGGCCGGCAGCTGGCCGGCGTCCACGACCACCTGGACGCCGCGCGCGCTGGCGGTGACCAGCCCGGCGGTCGCCGCACCGCGCAACTCCAGCGGCAGCAGGTTCGACTGGCCGAGGAAGTTCGCCACGTAGGCGGTGGCCGGGCGGTCGTAGAGCTCGCTGGGGGCGCCCAGCTGCTCGATGCGCCCGGTCCGCATCACCGCGACGGTGTCGGCCATCGTCATGGCCTCCTCCTGGTCGTGGGTGACGTGGATGAAGGTGATCCCCACCTCCTGCTGGATGCGCTTGAGCTCGATCTGCATCTCCCGGCGCAGCTTCAGGTCGAGCGCGCCCAGCGGCTCGTCCAGCAGCAGCACGTCCGGCTGGTTGACGATCGCACGGGCGAGCGCCACCCGCTGCTGCATGCCGCCGGAGAGCTGGCGCGGGCGCTGCTTGGCCCGGTCGGCCAGCTTCACCAGCTCCAGGGCCTCGTTCGCCCGGGTGCGCCAGTCGGCCACCTTGCGCTGGCGCAGGCCGAACCCGACGTTGTCGAGGACGCTCAGGTGCGGGAACAGCGCGTAGCTCTGGAAGACCGTGTTCACGTTGCGCTGGTAGGCGCGGGTGCCGGTGATGTCCTGCTCGCCCAGCATGATCTGGCCCGACGTCGGCTCCTCCAGGCCGGCCACCATGCGCAGCGTGGTGGTCTTGCCGCAGCCCGACGGGCCGAGCAGCGCGAAGAACGAGCCGCCCGGCACGACCAGGTCGATGCCGTCCACCGCGACGAAGTCGTCGAAGTGTCGGGTCAGTGCCACCAGCTTGAGGTCACCGGGCGTCGCCTTCGTCGTCGTCGCCATGCCGCTAGCCCGTCACCACGGCCTGGAACTGACGGTTGAAGGAGGTCTCCTCCTCCGCGGTCAGGCCACGGAACGTCTGGGCCTTGGCGAGCACCTCCTGGCTGGGGAAGATCAGCTCGTTGTTCGCCACGCCCGGGTCCTTCTTCAGCAGGATCTCCTTGGCCCCGGCCACCGGCGGGATGTAGTTCACGTAGTCGGTGACCTCCGCCATCACGGCCGGGTCGTAGTAGTAGTCGATCAGCTTCTCGGCGTTCTTCTTGTGCTGCGCGAGGTTCGGGATCACGAAGTTGTCTGAGAACATCGGGATGCCCTTCTCCCCCAGCGAGTAGCCCAGTGACGGGTTGTCCGCCCGCAGCTGCACCACGTCGCCGGTCCAGGCCACGCACGCCGCCGTGTCGCCGGAGGCCAGCGGCTTGGTGTACTCGTTGCCGGTGAAGCCCTTGAGCTGGCCGGCGTCCTTGGCGTCCTGGACGACCTTCAGCGCCGCGGTGAACTGGTCGGCGGTGACCTGGCCGAGGTCGACGCCCTGCTCGATCAGCACCAGCCCGACGGTGTCGCGCATCTCGGTGAGCATCGTCACCCGGCCCTTGAGCGTCGGGTCGTGGAGCAGCTGGTCGACCGAGGTCACCTTGCGTCCGCCGGTGGCTTTCGGGTTGTAGGCGATGCCGACGAAGCCGATCTGCCAGGGCAGCGAGTAGGGCCGTCCGGGGTCGAATGAGGCGTCCTTCAGCGACGGCTCCAGGTTGGAGGAGTTCGGGATGTTGGCGTAGTCGAGCTTCTGGACGTAGCCAAGGCGGATCAGGCGGGCGACCATCCAGTCGGTGCTGACCCAGGTGTCACGGCCGGTGTCCTGACCGGCCTCCAGCAGCGGACGCACCTTGGCGAAGAACTCGTCGTTGTCGTTGTAGTCCTCGTTGTAGTTGACCTTGATGCCGGTCTTCTTGGTGAACGCCTGGATGCTGGGGTGGTTGCCGTTGTCGTCGACGTCGATGTACTCCGGCCAGTTCGACCAGTTGACCAGCATGTCGGTGTCGGACTTGTCCGGGGCGGCCACCGGGGAGGAGGACGCCGAGGCCGACCCGCTGGGGTTGCGTCCCGGGGAACCACAGGCGGTGAGGGCACCCGCCGCGGCGAGGCCGGCGAGACCGGCCAGGGCTGAGCGGCGGGAGATCGCCCCGCTCGTCATCGAGGTGAAGAACTGCGACCGGTCGGACATCCGACCTCCTTTGCTGACTCGGCGTGATCGGTGGGTGCGTGCTCAGGACTCAATGTTGGCCATGACGTGCTTGATGCGGGTGTAGTCCTCGAACCCGTACATCGACAGGTCCTTTCCGTAACCGCTGCGTTTGAAACCCCCGTGCGGCATCTCGGCGACCAGCGGGATGTGGGTGTTGATCCAGACACACCCGAAGTCGAGCTCCTTGCTGACCCGCATCGCCCGGCCGAAGTCCTTCGTCCACACGCTCGAGGCGAGGCCGAACTCGACGTCGTTCGCCCACCGGACGGCCTGGTCCTCGTCGGTGAAGGACTGGACGGTGATCACCGGGCCGAAGATCTCGGACTGGATCGCTTCGTCGTCCTGCCGCAGGCCCGACACCACCGTGGGTGCGTAGAAGTAGCCGGCGCCGAGGGCGTCGAGCCGACGTCCGCCCGCGGCCAGGGTGGCGTGGTCGGGCAGGCGGTCGATGAAGCCGCTGACCCTGGCGAGCTGGGCGGGGTTGTTGACCGGCCCGAACAGGGCGTCCGCGTCGTCCGGCGGGCCGACGACCGTGCCCTTGGCGAAGTCGGCCAGCGCGGCGACGAAGTCGTCGTGGACGCCCTCGTGCACCAGCAGGCGGGTGGCGGCGGTGCAGTCCTGGCCGGCGTTGAAGAACCCGGCGACACCGAGGCCCTCGACGGCGGCCGCGATGTCGGCGTCGTCGAACACGATGCACGGCGCCTTGCCGCCCAGTTCGAGGTGCACCCGCTTCAGCGCCGGGGCCGCGCTCGCCGCGACCTCCGCACCGGCCCGCACCGAGCCGGTGATCGCAACCATCGCCGGGGTCGGGTGCTCGACGACCAGACGGCCGGTGTCACGGTCGCCGGTGACGACGTTCAGGGTGCCGGGCGGCAGGAACTCGGCGGCGACCTCGGCCAGCAGCAGGGTGGTCAGCGGGGTGGTCTCGGCGGGCTTGATCACCACGGTGTTGCCGGCGGCCAGCGCGGGCGCGATCTTCCAGACCGCCATCATCACGGGGTAGTTCCAGGGTGTGACCTGCCCGACGACGCCGATCGGCTCGCGGCGGATCCAGGAGGTGTGCCCGGCCATGTACTCGCCGGCCGCGCGTCCCTCGAGCACCCGGGCGGCGCCGGCGAAGAACCGGAGCTGGTCGAGCATCGGCGGGATCTCCTCCGAGGCGGTCAGCGACAGCGGCTTGCCGGTCTGGCGGGCCTCGAGCTCGACGAACTCGGCCGACCGGGCCTCGATCGCGTCCGCGATCCGCAGCAGCGCACGCTGGCGCTCGGACGGCGTGGTGCGACCCCAGGTGGTGCGGAAAGCGTTGTCGGCGGCGGTGTAGGCGGCGTCGACGTCGGCAGCGCCCGAGATCGGGGCCCTCGCGATCACCTGGCCGGTGGACGGATCGAGCACGTCGCTGAACGCACCCCCGGCGGGATCCGCAGCCTCGCCGCCGATGAAGTTGGCCACGTTGGTCACGTCCGTCATCCGACCCCTCCGATCAACGGTTGATGTTGAGCATCTTGGTGCCAAACAGGCTAATCCGCAATTGTTTCGGGCAGATTGCTTCGGAAATCGTAGCCGTTCCGGTTGCGGAGTTCGAGTATCGCAGGGCAAGATTCTGGGCATGGCATACGTCGAACGACCCGCCAACGGGCGCGACACGTCGCGTCCGGCCGCCCCCGTGATCGACGAGACCGGCAAGCGGATCATCGAGTTGCTGCAACAGGACGGGCGCAAGCCCTTCGTGAGCATTGCCGCGGAGGTCGGGCTGTCGGAGGGAGCGGTCCGGCAACGCGTGCAACGCCTCACCGAATCGGGGGTGATGCAGATCGTTGCGGTCACCGACCCGCTCGTGGTCGGCTTCACCCGGCAGGCGATGATCGGCATCAAGACCGCCGGCGATGCCGGCCCGATCGCCGCCGCGCTCTGCGAGATGACCGAGGTCGACTACGTGGTCACCACCGCCGGCAGCTTCGACCTGCTGGTCGAGGTGGTCTGCGAGGGGGACGCCGAGCTGCTCGACCTGCTGATGACCAGGGTGCGCACGATCCCGGGCGTGGTCGCGACCGAGACCTTCGTGTACCTCAAACTCAACAAACAGCACTACGACTGGGGAACCAGATGACCGACAACCTGACCACCCGCTCCGGGACGCCGCTGGCGCAGGCCGCGCGCGACCACCTGTGGGGGCACTTCACGCGGCACTCGGTGTACGAGCCGGCCTCCGCCGGCGGGCTGGGCCTGGACGTGCCGGTGATCGTCCGCGGCCAGGGACATCGCATCTGGGACGACAAGGGCCGCTCGTACTTCGACGGCCTGGCCGGGCTGTTCACCGTCCAGGTGGGCCACGGACGCACCGAGCTGGCCGAGGCGGCCGCCGAGCAGGCCGCCAAGCTCGCCTACTTCCCGCTGTGGAGCTACACCCACCCGATGGGCATCGAACTCGCCGAGCGGCTGGCGTCCTACGCCCCGGGCGACCTCAACCGGGTGTTCTTCACCAGCGGTGGCGGCGAGGCCGTCGAGTCGGCGTGGAAACTGGCCAAGCAGTACTTCAAGCTCACCGGCAAGCCCACCAAGACCAAGGTGGTCTCGCGGTCGATCGCGTACCACGGCACCCCGCACGGCGCCCTGTCGATCACCGGCATCCCCGCGGCGAAGGCGGCGTTCGAGCCGCTGGTGCCCGGCGCGATGAAGGTGCCGAACACCGGCTTCTACCGGGCACCCGAGCACCTGCGCGACGACGAGTACGCGTTCGGGCAGTGGGCGGCGAACCGCATCGCGGAGGCGATCGAGTTCGAGGGCCCCGACACCGTCGCGGCCGTGTTCCTGGAGCCCGTCCAGAACTCCGGTGGCTGCTTCCCGCCGCCGCCGGGGTACTTCGAGCGCGTCCGGGAGATCTGCGACGACTACGACGTGCTGCTGGTCTCCGACGAGACCATCTGCGCGTTCGGCCGGATCGGCTCGATGTTCGCCTGCGACGACTTCAACTACGTGCCCGACATCATCACCTGCGCGAAGGGCATGAGCAGCGGTTACTCCCCGATCGGGGCGATGATCGCGTCCGAGCGCCTGTTCGAGCCGTTCCGCAACGGCACCACCAGCTTCGCCCACGGCTACACCTTCGGCGGCCACCCGGTGTCGGCGGCGGTCGCGATGGCGAACCTCGACATCCTCGAGCGCGAGGGCCTCAACCAGCGCGTCGTGGAGAAGTCGGGAGCCTTCCGCGCCCAGCTGGAGACCCTGCTCGACCTGCCGATCGTCGGCGACGTCCGCGGTGCCGGCTACTTCTTCGGCATCGAGCTGGTGAAGGACAAGCAGACCAGGGCGAGCTTCGACGACGCCGAGTCCGAGCGGCTGCTCCGCGGCTTCCTGTCCAAGGCGCTGTACGAGGCGGGCCTGTACTGCCGCGCCGACGACCGCGGCGACCCCGTGATCCAGCTCTCCCCGCCGCTGACGATCGGCGAGCCGGAGTTCGCCGAGATCACCGGCATGCTCCACGACGTGCTCTGCCGGGCCTCCGAGCTGGTCTGACTCAGGCCAGGCTGATCAGGTCGGCGTAGTCGGGGTTCCACAAATCCTCGACGCCGTCGGGCAGCAGCAGGACGCGGTCGGGCTGCAGGGCCTCCACCGCGCCCTCGTCGTGGGTGACCAGGATCACCGCGCCCGCGTAGGTGCGGATCGCCTCCAGCACCTCCTTGCGGGACGCCGGGTCGAGGTTGTTGGTGGGCTCGTCGAGCAGCAGGACGTTGGCCGCCGACACCACCAGCATCGCGAGGGCCAGGCGGGTCTTCTCGCCACCCGACAACACCCGTGCCGGCTTGTCGACGTCGTCGCCGGAGAACAGGAACGAGCCGAGGATCTTGCGCACCTCGGTCTCGTTCAGGTCGGGCGAGGCGGTCATCATGTTCTCCAGCACCGTGCTGGCCACGTCCAGGGTCTCGTGCTCCTGCGCGTAGTAGCCCAGCCGCAGCCCGTGGCCGGGGACGACCTCGCCGGTGTCGGCGGGCTCGATGCCGGCGAGGATGCGCAGCAGCGTGGTCTTGCCGGCACCGTTGAGGCCGAGGACCACCACGTTCGCGCCACGGTCGATCGCGAGGTCGACGTCGGTGAACACCTCCAGCGAGCCGTACGACTTGCTGAGCTCGGACGCGGTCAGCGGCACCTTGCCGCAGGGCGCCGGCTTCGGGAAGCGGATCTTCGCGACCTTGTCGGCGGCCCGGGTCTCCTCCAGGCCGGACATCAGTTTCTCGGCCCGCCGGGCCATGTTCTGCGCCGCGACCGCCTTGGTGGCCTTCGCGCGCATCTTGTCGGCCTGCGCCATCAGCGTCTCGGCCTTGCGCTCGGCGTTGGCCCGCTCGCGCTTGCGGCGCTTCTCGTCGGTCTCCCGCTGGAGCAGGTACCGCTTCCAGTCCATGGAGTAGATGTCGAGCTCGGCCCGGTTCGCGTCCAGGTGGAAGACCTTGGTGACGGTGGCCTCGAGCAGGCCGACGTCGTGGGAGATCACCATCAGCCCGCCCGGGTAGGACTGGAGGAAGCTGCGCAGCCACACGATCGAGTCGGCGTCGAGGTGGTTGGTCGGTTCGTCGAGCAGCAGGTTGTCCGCGCCCGAGAACAGGATCCGGGCCAGCTCCACGCGGCGGCGCTGGCCGCCGGACAGCGTGGCGAGGTCCTGGCCGAGGACGCGGTCGGGCAGGCCCAGGTTCGCCGCGATCCGGGCCGCCTCGGCCTCGGCGCCGTAGCCGCCGGCCGCGGCCAGCTCGGCCTCGGCGCGCGCGTAGGACGCCATCGCCTTGTCCTGCTCCTCGCCCTGCGTGGACGCCATCGCGTGCGAGTAGGTGGTCAGCCGGCGCAGGATCTGGTCGAGGCCGCGCGCCGACAGGATCCGGTCGCGAGCCAGCTGGCCGAGGTCGCCGGTGCGCGGGTCCTGGGGCAGGTAGCCGATCTGTCCGGTGCGGGTCACGGTGCCGGCCGCCGGCAGGGACTCCCCCGCCAGGATCCGGGTCAGTGTGGTCTTGCCGGCGCCGTTGCGTCCGACCAGTCCGATCTTCTCCCCCGCGGCGACCTGGAAGGACACCGGGGACAGCAGCAGCCGGGCTCCCGCCCGTACCTCTAGTTCCCGTGCCACCAACATCGCCCGGCAAGGCTACCCTGTCGCGGGTGGCCGTCATTCCACCCGCAGAGGTCCGCATCGACGCCGCGCTCGTCTCGCGGCTCCTGGACGGCCAGGCGCCGCACCTCGCCGAGCCGCACGTCGAGCCGTTCGCGCACGGCTGGGACAACGAGATCTTCGCGCTCGGTCCCGACCTGCTGGTGCGGCTGCCGCGCCGCGAGGCGTCCGCCGGGCTGATCGACCACGAGATCGCCGTACTGCCGTCGCTGGCCGCGCGGCTGCCGGTGCCGATCCCCGTCCCGGTGTTCGCCGGACGTCCCGCGCACGGCTTCCCGTGGCGCTGGACGGTCGTCCCGCGGCTGCCCGGGCACAGCGCCGCCGACACGGCGGTGGCCGACCGCGGAGCCGCCGCCGACGGGCTGGCGCGGTTCCTGGTCGCCCTGCACACCCGCGCCCCCGCGGACGCTCCGCGCAACCCGTTCCGCGGCGTGCCCCTGGCCGCGCGGGCGGAGGGCTGGCGTCCCCGGATCGAGGCCGTCGCCGGGCGGGAGAGTTTCGATCGCTGGCTGCGCTGGTCGGCCGTCCCCGCCTGGCCGGACGCCCCGGTGTGGGTGCACGGCGACCCGCACCCGATGAACCTGCTGCTGCACTCCGACGGCCGGCTGGCCGGGGTGATCGACTTCGGTGACGTCTGCGCGGGCGACCCGGCCAGCGACCTGGCGGTGGCCTGGCTGATGTTCGACGCCCCCGCCCGGGCCGCGTTCCGGGCGGCGTGCAGCCTGTCGGGTGCCTACGACGAGGCGGTCTGGGCCCGCGCCTGGGCCTGGGCGCTGGGCCTGGCGTGCGTGTTCACCCTCGCCAGCGACGACATGCCGGCGCTGGCCGCCATCGCCCGCCACGGGTTGGCCGAGACCCTGGCGGACGCGGAGTTCAGCGCAGCCGGGTGAGCGTCTGCTGGTCGTCGGGCGCGAAGTCCTCGGCCGTGGCGCTCACGTCGAGCGCGACCAGCTCCACCGGGGCGCCGAAGCTGGTCAGGAACGCGGTGTCGGCGGCGTCGCGGCCGGTCGCGATCCGCAGCAGGCTCTGCCGCGGCGCGTGCCCGGTCGCGTCCACCACCCACCACGTGCCGTCGACGAGCGCCTCGCAGACCGCGTGGAACTCCATCGGGCTCAGGCCGGGCGCGTACACCGCCGCCATCCGCGCCGGCACGCCGAGCGCGCGCAGCAGCGCGATGCACAGGTGGGCGAAGTCGCGGCACACCCCGCGGCGGGCCAGGAGGGTGTCCAAGGCGCTGTCGGTGCCGACGCTGGCCCCGCCGACGTAGCTGATGCGGTCGTGCACCCACCCGACCACCGCGGTCAGCAGCGCGATGCCGGTGAGGCCTTCGAATTCGGCGGCGGCCGTCGGCGCCAGGCGGTCGGACTCGCAGTAGCGGCTCTGCCGCAGGTAGCGCAGCCGGTCGATCTCGTCGACCCCGGCGGGCTCGGCGAGCCCGTCCGCGCAGGCCGCGTAGTCGAGCAGCACGGTACCGGCGTCCACCCGGACCCGGTGCAGCCGGGTGCCATGGGCGTCCTGCAGTTCGTCCGGCGTGAGGTACTCCCCACCCGAACTCACCGTGAGCGCCTCGGTGGCCAGCGGGATCCCGGCGGCCACGGCGACGCCGAACACGAGTTCGGCCGGCCCGGCGACGGACAGTTCGAGGTGGCAGGAGACGGTGCGCTTCACGATGCCATCTGCCCGGTGCGGGCGCGGCTAGAGGTTGTAGCCGATCGAGCGGAGCTGCTCGCGGCCGTCCTCGGTGATCATCTCCAGGGTCCACGGCGGCAGCCACACCCAGTTGATGGCGACGCCACTGACCAGGCCCTCCAGGGCCAGCTGGGTGTCGTACTCCAGCCGGTCGGTCAGCGGGCAGGTCGGCGAGGTCAGCGTCATGTCGATCGTGGCGAAGTTCGTGTCGTCGACCGCGATGCCGTAGACCAGTCCGAGGTCGACGACGTTGACCATCAGCTCGGGGTCGACGACGTCCTTCATCGCCTCCAGGACGTCCTCCTCCGACGGGCGGGCGGACGCGTCCGGGTCGGGGAAGGTGTCCTGCACCAGGTCGGAGGGGCGTGCGTTCTGGCTCATCATCATTCCTTTCCGGCTGCGGCCAGGGCCTGGGCGGCAGCGTCCTTGAAGGCCGACCACCCCAGCAGCGCGCACTTCACGCGCGCCGGGAACTGCGAGACGCCGATGAACGCGACCGCGTCCTCGAGCCGGTCCTCGTCGGGTTCGGCCTTGCCCTGGGAGTGCATCATCTGCGTGAACTCCTCGTGGAGTGCGAGCGCCTCGTCGACCGTCCGTCCGATGACCAGGTCGGTCATCACCGACGTCGACGCCTGCGAGATCGAGCACCCGACGCCCTCGTAGGAGACGTCGACGACCCGGTCGCCGTCGAGCGCGACCCGCATCATCACCTCGTCGCCGCAGGTCGGGTTCACGTGGGTGACCTGCGCCTGGTACGGCTCCCGCAGGCCGCTGTGGTGCTTGGCCTTGTAGTGGTCGAGGATGATCTCCTGGTACATCGCCTCAACGCTCATCGGGCACCTCCGAAGAAGTCGCGGACGTAGACGAGGCCGTCGACGAGCGCGTCGATCTCGGTCTCGGTGGTGTACACGTAGCCGGACGCCCGGGTGGACGCCGTGATGCCCAGCCGCTCGTGCAACGGACGCGCACAGTGGTGGCCACCGCGGACGGCGACGCCGCGGGCGTCCAGGAACTGCATCACGTCGTGCGGGTGCACCTCCAGCCCGTCCGGGGTGGTCAGCGTGAACGAGATCGCCCCGCCGCGGTCGACCGGCACGGTGGGACCGAGGATCGACACCCCCTCGACGCCCTGCAGGCGCTCCAGCGCGTAGGCGGTGATCCGCTGCTCGTGGGCGGCGACGTTCTCCATGCCGAGCCGCTCCAGGTAGTCGATCGCCGCACCCAGCCCGACCGCCTGCGCGATCGGCGGCGTGCCGGCCTCGAACCGTGCCGGCGGCTTGGCGAACGTCGAGCCGGTCAGCTTCACGACCTCGATCATCTCCCCGCCGCCGAGGAACGGCGGCAGTGTCTCCAGCAGGCCGTAGCGTCCCCACAGCACGCCGATGCCGGTGGGGCCGAGCATCTTGTGGCCGGTGAACGCCAGCAGGTCCGCGCCCAGCGACGCCACGTCGGTGGGCAGCTGCGGGACGCCCTGCGAGCCGTCCACGACCACGTGCGCGCCGACCCGGTGGGCCAGCCCGGCGATCTCCGCCACCGGGTTGACCGTGCCGAGCACGTTCGACACCCAGGCGATCGAGACGATCTTGGTGCGGTCGTTGATCAGCCCTTCGGCAACCGCCCTGGCCAGGTCGAGCCGGCCGTCCGCGGTGATGTCGAACCAGCGCAGGATCGCGCCGGTGCGCTGGGCGAGCAGCTGCCAGGGAACGATGTTGGAGTGGTGCTCCATCACCGAGATCACGATCTCGTCGCCCGGCGACAGGCGTCCGCCGAGCGTGTAGGCCACCAGGTTCAGGGCCTCGGAGGCGTTCTTGGTGAACACGACCTCCTGCGGCCCGGCCGCCCCGATGAACCGGGCGACCTTCTCCCGGGCGCCCTCGAAGGCCGAGCTGGCCTCCGCCCCGAGCGTGTGCATCGCCCGGGCCACGTTGGCGTTGTGCTCCAGGTAGTGCCGGGCGATCGCCTCGACGACCTGCTTCGGCTTCTGGGAGGTGTTGGCCGAGTCGAGGTAGGACAGCGGGAACTCCCCGATCCGCCGTGTCAGGATCGGGAAGTCGGCGCGGACCCGCTCAACGTCGTAGCCGAGCGCCGGGGCGGTGGCCCCGGGCGCGGGTGCGAAGGCGTCAGGCATCTGCCTTGGCGCCACGGACGAACCGGTCGTAGCCCTCGATCTCGAGGCGGTCGGCGAGTTCGACGCCGCCCTCCTCGACCACGTGGCCGTCGACGAACACGTGCACGAAGTCGGGCTTGATGTAGTTCAGGATCCGCGTGTAATGCGTGATCAGCAGCAGGCCGCGGTCGCCCTGGGCGGTGTAGCGGTTGACGCCCTCGGAGACGATCCGCAGCGCGTCGATGTCGAGGCCGGAGTCGGTCTCGTCCAGGATCGCGAACTTCGGGTTGAGCAGCTCCAGTTGGGCGATCTCGTTGCGCTTCTTCTCGCCACCGGAGAAGCCCTCGTTCAGCGACCGGGCGGCGAAGGAGCCGTCCAGGCCCACCCGCTCGAGCGCGACGTTGACCTCCTTGACCCAGGTGCGCACCTTGGGGGCCTCGCCGCTGAGCGCGGTCTTGGCCGTGCGCAGGAAGTTGGCCACCGAGACGCCGGGCACCTCGATCGGGTACTGCATGGCGAGGAACAGCCCGGCACGCGCGCGCTCGTCCACCTTCAGGTGGGTGAGCTCGACACCGTCGAGGGTGACCGAGCCGCCGGTGATGTGGTACTTCGGGTGGCCGGCGATGGAGTACGCCAGCGTCGACTTGCCCGAGCCGTTCGGACCCATGATCGCGTGGACCTCGCCACTGCGGACGGTCAGGTCGACCCCCTTGAGGATCTCCTTGGGCCCGCTCTCGGTCTGGACCTCGACGCGCAGGTCGCTGATAACCAGTTCTGACACTTACTGCTCCTGGATGTGGATCGGACTGTCTGGATCGATGAAGACGTGGTCACCGTCCACGCGGACGGGGTAGACCGGGACCGGCACGACGGCCGGGAGTTCGAGGGGAAGGCCGGTGCGCAGGTCGAACCGCGAGCCGTGCATGTAGCACTCGAGCGTGCAGCCGTCGATCTCGCCCTCGCTGAGCGGCACCTCGCCGTGCGAGCACACGTCGCGGATCGCGAAGAACCCGTCGACGGTGTTCACCACGGCGATGTCGGCGTCGCCGCCGAGGTCGACCGGGATCGCGGTGCCGACCGGGACCTCGGCGACCGCACAGGCGCGGACGAAGCTCACCGGGCCTCCTCGGCGGACGCCGACGGGATCCCGACGATGACCTCGAGCTCCTTCTCGACGGCGGCGAGCAGGCGGCTCTCCACGTCGGGGACGCCGATGCGCCGGATGATGTCGGCGAAGAAGCCGTGCACGACCAGGCGGCGGGCCTCGTCCTCGGAGATGCCGCGGCTGCGCAGGTAGAACAGCTGCTCGTCGTCGAAGCGTCCGGTGGTCGAGGAGTGCCCGGCACCCTCGATCTCGCCGGTCTCGATCTCCAGGTTCGGCACCGAGTCGGCGCGGCAGCCGTCGGTGAGCACGAGGTTCTTGTTGGTCTCGTAGGTGTTGATGCCCTCGGCCACCTTGCGGATCAGCACGTCGCCGACCCACACCGAGTGCGCACCCTTGCCCTGGAGGGCGCCGCGGTAGTCGACGCGGCTGCGGGTGTGCGGCGCGTTGTGGTCGACGAACAGCCGGTGCTCGATGTGCTGGCCGGCGTCGACGAAGTAGACCCCGAACTGCTCCAGCTCGCCGCCCGGACCGTCGTACTCGGCGGTCTCGACGAGGCGCACCAGGTCGCCGCCGAGGCTGGCGGTCACGGTGCGCACCCGGGCGTCCCGGCCGATCTTCAGCCCGACGTGGCCGACGTGGACCGCGTCGTCCGCCCAGTCCTGCAGGCCGACGAAGTTCAGGTTCGCGCCCTCGGCCACCAGCACCGAGACGCTGGACGCGTACCGCGCCGAGCCGGTGTGCCGCAGGACGATGGTGGCAGCGGCGTTCGCGCCCACACAGAACACCACCTGGCCGAAGGTCGCGTGGTCGGCGTCGGCGCCGTTGAGCTCGATCAGGACCGGCTCGTCCAGCACCGCACCGGCGGGCACCTCGACCAGCATGGCGCCGCCGCCGTTGGCCACCGCGAGGGCGGACGGACGGTCGACCGGCGCCGGCACGCCGAGGGCGATCGCCTCGTCGGTGCTGATCTCGCGCACGGTCACCGGGGCCGGCAGGGTGGTCGTCCAGGTGAGGTGGGCGTCGCTCGGCGCTCCGTCGAGCAGGCCGCGCAGGCGGCGCAGCGGGGTGAACCGCCAGACCTCCTCGCGTCCGCCGGGAACGGGGTGGTCGGCGAGGTCGAAGGAGGCCACCGGGTGGAGGTGGGACTCGACGGTCGGCTCGACCGCTTCGGCCACGTTGGGAATCGCAGTCACAGTTCTCTTTCTCGCTCGTCTCGCCGCGGGCTCAGCCCACGGCCCCTTCCATCTGGAGCTCGATCAGGCGGTTCAGCTCCAGCGCGTACTCCATCGGCAGCTCGCGGGCGATCGGCTCGACGAAACCGCGCACGATCATCGCCATCGCCTCGTCCTCGCCCATCCCGCGGCTCATCAGGTAGAACAGCTGGTCGTCGCTCACCTTCGACACGGTCGCCTCGTGCGCCATCGACACGTCGTCCTCGCGGACGTCCACGTAGGGGTAGGTGTCGGAGCGCGAGACGGTGTCGACCAGGAGCGCGTCGCACTTCACCGAGCTGGCCGCGTGGTGGGCGCCCTCGTGCACCTGCACCAGGCCGCGGTAGGAGGAGCGTCCGCCCGAGCGGGCGACCGACTTGGAGATGATCGAGCTGGACGTGTGCGGCGCGGCGTGCACCATCTTCGACCCGGCGTCCTGGTGCTGGCCCTCGCCGGCGAACGCGATGCTCAGGGTCTCACCGCGGGAGTGCTCGCCCAGCAGGTAGACCGCCGGGTACTTCATGGTCACCTTGGAGCCGATGTTGCCGTCGATCCACTCCATCGTGGCGCCCTCCTCGCAGGTGGCGCGCTTCGTGACCAGGTTGTACACGTTCGTCGACCAGTTCTGGATGGTCGTGTACCGCACCCGGGCGTTCTTCTTCACGATGATCTCGACCACCGCCGAGTGCAGCGAGTCCGAGCTGTAGATCGGCGCGGTGCAGCCCTCGACGTAGTGCACGTAGGAGCCTTCGTCGGCGATGATCAGCGTGCGCTCGAACTGGCCCATGTTCTCGGTGTTGATCCGGAAGTACGCCTGCAGCGGGATCGAGACGTGGACGCCCTTCGGCACGTAGATGAACGAGCCGCCCGACCACACCGCGGTGTTCAGCGAGGCGAACTTGTTGTCGCCGACCGGGATCACCGAGGCGAAGTACTCCTCGAACAGCTCCGGGTACTCCTTCAGGCCGGTGTCGGTGTCGAGGAAGATCACGCCCTGGCGCTCGAGCTCCTCGTTGATCTTGTGGTAGACCACCTCGGACTCGTACTGGGCGGCGACGCCGGCGACCAGGCGCATCTTCTCGGCCTCGGGAATGCCCAGGCGGTCGTAGGTGCGCTTGATGTCGTCGGGCAGGTCCTCCCAGCTCTGGGCCTGCTTCTCGGTGGACCGCACGAAGTACTTGATGTTGTCGAAGTCGATGCCCGACAGGTCCGCGCCCCAGGCCGGCATCGGCTTGCGCTCGAAGAGCTTCAACGCCTTCAGCCGGGTGTTCAGCATCCACTCCGGCTCGTTCTTCAGCCCGGAGATGTTGCGGACGACGTCCTCGGTCAGGCCACGCTGCGCGGCCGCGCCGGCGGTGTCGGAGTCGCGCCAGCCGTACTGGTAGGTGCCGAGCGCCTCCAGGTGTTCTTCCTGGGTGGAGCCCAGGCCGGGCGCCACGGGAGCGGTGGAGGTCATCTGCTCAATCCTTCCGGGTCGGGGACGGGTGCATGGCGGCGGCCACCGGTCGCGGCACGTGGGTGGTGCACACCCCGTCGCCGTGGGCGATGGTCGCCAGCCGCTGGACGTGGGAGTCCAGCAGGGTTGCGAAGGCCTTCGTCTCGGCTTCGCAGAGTTGCGGGAACTCGGCCGCCACGTGGGCGACCGGGCAGTGGTACTGGCAGAGCTGGACGCCGGAGGTCACCGGTTGCAGCGAGGCCACGAACCCTTCGGCGGTCAATGCCTCCACCAACGCCTCGGTCGGGGTGTCGTATTCCCCCTCGATGGCGTGGAAACGGGCCGAGACCGACTCGGCGACCTGGGCCGCGAACTCCTCGACGGCCGCCGGTCCGGCGACCCGGTTCAGGTACTCCAGCGCATTGATCGCGAGCCGGTCGTAGGCCTGGAAGAACTCGGCGCGGCCGGCGTCGGTGAGCGCGAAGACCTTGGCCGGGCGGCCGCGTCCACGGTGCCCGTAGACGCGCTGCTCGCGGCTGGTCACCTGGCCGGTGCTGGCCAGGACGGTGAGGTGGCGGCGGACGGCCGCCGGGGTCAGGCCCAGCCTCTTGGCCAAGTCGTTGGCCGTCGACGGCCCGTGCTGGAGGATGGAGCGGGCGACCCGGCTCCGCGTGGACGCGTCCGCAGCCTGCTGGTCGGCCTCGGCCTGCTCGGCGTCGACCCCCGCTTCCGGCTCGGTTTTCACAACGCCATTCTTACCTTATTCGGCCGCGCGCTCAAACCTGAGGACCCTTGCACGACCGCATTGCGGACGGCAGTCTTTCCATCAGGTGGCGCTGTGCGAGATCTACGACACAGCGTCGTAGAGTGCTGGCGGTGACTTTGTCTTGTCAAAGGTGACAGGTCATCACAAACCAACTGACATCTTCAAAGGAAGCATCGTGACGACTTCATCGCTCGATACCCAACCAGCCGGAGGACGCGGGCGCTTCGTGCGCGCGGGTCTCATCGGCGTGTCCGGGCTGCTGGCCCTGGCGCTGACCGCCTGCTCGTCCGGCGGCGGCACGGGTGAGGCGGGTGCCCACAAGTCCGAGTTCGACCTGCCGTTGCCGGATCTGCACGTTCCGGTCGGCGGCATGAGCGGCTGGAACCTGCTGCTGATCGGCCTGATCATCTGCCTGGGCGGGTTCGCCTTCGGCCTGGTCAGCTACATGCAGCTCAAGAAGCTCCCCGTGCACCAGTCGATGCGCGACGTCTCCGAGCTCATCTACGAGACCTGCAAGGCCTACCTGCTCCAGCAGGGCAAGTTCCTGCTCACCCTGTTCGCGTTCATCGGCGCGGTGATCTTCGTGTACTTCGGCTTCCTGAACAACTCCGGGGGCTGGGGCCGGGTCTTCATCGTGCTCGCGTTCGCCCTGATCGGCATGGCCGGTTCCTACGGCATCGCGTGGTACGGCATCCGGCTGAACACGTTCGCCAACTCCCGCACCTCGTTCGCCGCGCTGGAGGGCAAGCCGTTCAACGTCTACAACATCCCGATGCGTTCGGGCATGAGCGTCGGCATGATGCTGATCAGCACCGAGCTGATCATGATGCTCGTCATCATGATGTTCCTGCCCTCCGACATCGCGACCGCCTGCTTCCTGGGCTTCGCGATCGGTGAGTCGCTCGGCGCGTCCGCGCTGCGCATCGCCGGCGGCATCTTCACCAAGATCGCCGACATCGGCTCCGACCTGATGAAGATCGTCTTCAAGATCGGCGAGGACGACCCGCGCAACCCGGGCACCATCGCCGACTGCACCGGTGACAACGCCGGCGACTCGGTCGGCCCGTCCGCGGACGGTTTCGAGACCTACGGCGTCACCGGCGTCGCGCTGATCACCTTCATCCTGCTGGGCGTCCAGAGCGACCTGCAGGCGCACTTCCTGGTGTGGATCTTCTTCATCCGCGCGATCATGCTCGTTGCGTCCGCGCTGTCCTACTTCGGCAACGGCCTGTGGGCGAAGGCCAAGTACGGCGACGCCGACGAGATGGAGTTCGAGACCCCGCTGACCTCGCTGGTCTGGATCACCTCGATCGTCTCGATCATCCTCACCTTCATCATCTCGGCGATGCTGATGCGCGACATCCCCGGCTACCCCGACCTGTGGTGGCAGCTGTCGCTGATCATCAGCTTCGGCACGCTGGCCGGCGCGATCATCCCCGAACTGGTCAAGGTCTTCACCGGCGTCAAGGCCAAGCACGTCGAGGAGGTCGTGAAGTCGGCCAAGGAGGGCGGTCCGTCGCTCGACATCCTCTCCGGCCTCGTCGCGGGCAACTATTCCGCCTACTGGCTGGGCATCGCGATCGTTCTGCTGATGGGCGGCGCCTACGGCGTGTCGAACATGATTGCGCCCGGATCGATGGTGGACGGTGCGATCACCGGCGGCATCATGCTGGCCCCGGGCGTGTTCGCCCTCGGCCTGGTCGCCTTCGGCTTCCTGGGCATGGGCCCGGTCACCATCGCGGTCGACTCCTACGGCCCGGT
>JAIUOS010000017.1 GCA_020161755.1 Actinomycetota bacterium | reverse complement strand
AGGGTGTAGGCCATCTCGATGTCGGCGGTCGCCCCGGCCTCCTGCATGTGGTAGCCGGAGATCGAGATCGAGTTGAATTTGGGCATGTTCGCCGAGGTGAACGCGAAGATGTCGGAGATGATCCGCATCGACGGGCTCGGCGGGTAGATGTAGGTGTTACGAACCATGAACTCCTTGAGGATGTCGTTCTGGATCGTCCCGGCCAGCTTCTCCGGGCTCACCCCCTGCTCCTCCGCCGCCACCACGTAGAGCGCGAGGACGGGCAGGACCGCACCGTTCATGGTCATCGACACCGACATCTGGTCCAGCGGGATGCCGTCGAACAGCTGTCGCATGTCCAGGATCGAGTCGATCGCCACGCCGGCCATGCCGACGTCACCGGTCACCCGCGGGTGGTCGGAGTCGTAGCCGCGGTGGGTGGCGAGGTCGAACGCGATCGACAGGCCCTTCTGGCCGGCGGCCAGGTTGCGCCGGTAGAACGCGTTGGACTCCTCGGCGGTGGAGAAGCCGGCGTACTGCCGGATCGTCCACGGCTGGTTGACGTACATCGTGGCGTACGGCCCGCGCAGGAACGGCGGGATGCCCGGGTAGGTCTTGAGGAAGTCCAGGCCCTCGTACGCGGTGTCGTCGAACAGCGGCGGCACCAGGATGTGCTCGGGGGTCAGCCAGCTCTCGCCGAGCGTCGGGGTGGACGCCTCGACGGTCGGGGCACCGAGCTCGATGCCGGTGAAATCGGGGATCGTGGTCACTTCGCCACTCCAATCCGGTCGAGGGTGGCGCCGAGGAAGGCGACCACGTCCATTCCGTCGAAGACCTCGCCGTCGATCACGGAGGTGTCCTCCGCGCCGGTCTCGGTCTTGCGTCCGGCGATGTAGACGGTCTCGATGCCGGCGTCCTTCAACGCCTGCGCGACCGCGATCGCCTGGCCCGCGTAGACCTTCGCCGAGGAGCACAGGATCGCCATCTTCGCCCCGGACCCCGCTGCCTGCGCGGCGATCTCCTCAGGCGTGCCGCCCTCGGACGACGGGAAGTCGATGCCGCCGACCAGCAGGACGTTGGACGTGAACATCTCGCGTCCACCGAAGTCGCGGCGGGCACCGAGGCAGGCCAGGAACACCTTCGGCTTGGCGCCGGACGCCGCCCGGTCGCGCAGGCCCTCGAACAGCTCCGAGTCGCGCACCGGCTTCAGGCCGCCGTTGGCGGGGACGCCGGCGCGGGGGCGGGCGGTGATCGCCTGCTCGTCCTTCATCGGGAACATGCTCACGCCGGTGATCGGCTGCTTGCGCGTGGCCAGGCGCTTGGCGCGCTCGGCCGTCGTGGTCGCGATGCGCTCGGCGACCAGTCCCGACTCCAGCGCGGCGACCATGCCGCCGGCGGCCTCGATGGCCTGGAAGGCCGCCCAGGCCTGGCCGGCCAGCTGGTCGGTGAGGCTCTCCACGTACCAGGAGCCGCCGGCCGGGTCGTTGACCCGTCCGATGTTCGACTCCTCGGACGCGAGCAGCTGGGTGTTGCGAGCCATCCGCCGGCTGAAGTCGTCGGGCAGGCCGACCGCGGTGTCGAACGGCAGCGTCGTGACCGCCTCGGCGCCGCCGACAGCGGCGGAGAAGGTGGCGATCGTGCCGCGCAGCAGGTTCACGTAGGGGTCGTCGCGAGTGATCATGCGCCACGAGGTGACCGCGTGCTGGACGGCGCCGCGGGCCTCGCTGGGCACCCCGGAGACCTCGCCGACCCGCGCCCACAGGCGACGCAGCGCGCGCAGCCGGGCGATCGTGAGGAACTCGTCGGCGTTCGCGCTGACGCGGAACTCGATCTGGCCGAACGCGTCGGCGGCGCTCACGCCGGCCGCCTCGAGGTCGCGCAGGTAGGCGACGCCGGTGGCGATGGCGAACGCGAGCTGGTCGACGTCGCCGGCACCGGCGTTGTCGTAGGGCAGCACGTCGACGGTCAGGGCACGGACGCCGGGGAGCTCGGCGAGCACCGCCTGCACCCACTCGGCGTGCGGGGCGAGGTCGGCCTTCGCGCCGGTGACGGCGGAGAGCGCGAGCGCGTCGAGGCCGAGGTTGCCCTTGACACCGGTGGCCCCGGCGGCGGTCCAGAACGCGGCCAGCGCCTTCGCGGCGGCGACCTGGTCACTGGAGCTGGAGATCGCGATCGGCGCGATCGCCGGGTTCACTCCGGCGAGCACCGCGGCCACGTCGTCGACGGCGATGGCACCCTCACCGGTGCGCAGCCACACCGAGGTGGCGCCGCGCTCGAGGTCGGCGAGCACCTCCGCGTTGGTGAAGGCGACATCGGGGTCCTCGTGCAGCGCGCGCACGTCCCAGCTGGTGCCGTGGACGGAGGCGCCGCGCGTGAACGGCATCGCGCCGGGCAGCCCGAGGGGGCCGACGGGGTCGGTGTAGAGCGGCTCGATCGTGAGGCCGTCGACAGTGCTCGTGCGCAACCGGGACATGGCCTGGTCGATGGTCAGTTCCTTGCCCTCGGGACGTCGCCGGTTGAGGACCTTGAGGACCTCGACCTCCCAGTCTTCCCTGGTGGGAGCGGCGAAATCACCGGCAAGCTGAAGGGGCGTGTCGGTCATGGCGTCAGACTATCGCCCGGACCGCTCGCTTCCTTCTGGTCGGACCTTTTCGGAACGGACGCGCAAGACCTCGCTCACATGCTGGACGGAGTAGTCCTACCCCACCCCCGCCACACCCCTTCCCGCCGAACGCCACCGTTTCCGTCAAACGCCACAGCACAGGGAGGAGCGTTTGACTGGAACGGTGGCGTTCGGCGTGGTCAGCCGGCGGCCTTACGCAGGCGTGCGGCGAGGGCGCGGACGGCCGTCCGCACCTCGTCTCCCTCCACCACACGGAACGGCACCGGGATGGCGGCCAGCACCTCGGCGTACCACCCGGGGTCGCTGGTGGAGCCCACCAGCCGGCAGGAGTCGTCGTCGACCGGCTCGAGGCGTCCGACCGTGCGCGAGAGCCACTGGGCGGCCCGCTCGGCCGGGGCCGAGATCACCACCTCGACACCGAACTCCCAGCCGGTGGCGAAGTTCTCCTCCAGCACCGCCACCGGGTCGAGGTCCGCCGGGGGCTCGAACTCCGCGTCCTGGAGCGTCACCGTCCGGACGCGGTCGAGCCGGTAGGTGCGCAGCTCGTGGTTGCTCGTCCGCCGCGCCAGCAGGTACCAGCGTCCCTGCCGCACCACGACCGCCCAGGGCTCGGCCTCGCTCGCCCACTCCCGGCCGTCCTCGGCGCGGTAGCCCAGGCGCACGACCCGGTGCATCGAGCACGCGTTCACCAGTTGCGCGGTGATCGACGGGTCGGCCGGCGCGGCATGCCGGTTGGGGGCCGGACGCGCGGTGCGGCGAACGAGTTCGGCCTGCGCGGCCACGGCCTCCGGCAGGGCGCGCATGATCTTGCGCAGGGCGTCGGCCACCGGGTCGCCGCTCTCGGCCGCGTCGGGGTGGCCCTCCAGCACCGCCATCACGATGCCGAGTGCCTCGGTGGCGGAGAACACCAGGGGCGGCAGGCGGACGCCGCGTCCGACCGCGTACCCGCCGTAGCGTCCGCGGGTGGACAGGATCGGGATCTCGGCCTCGCGCAGGATGCCGACGTAACGGCGGGCGGCCCGCTCGGTCACCCCGAGGGCCTCGGCGAGCTGGCCGGCCGTGGTGCCGGGCTGGTTCTGGAGCAGTTCCAGCACCTGGAGCGCGCGCGAGGTCGGGCTGGTCTCGGCGGTCATCGGCAACTTCGCAACTCCCTGGAAATCGTCGGAACAATCCGGAAGTAGATCGTCCGGTACCAATCCTAGGTTCGTCGAATGACACCGCACCTCATGACAGCAGGACTCCCCCACCACACCTCTCCCGGCATCGCCCCGATGCGCTGGTCGCGACCGGCAACCGCGCGCGAGGGCCGGGTCGGCCGCGCCTGGCGGACGGTCGTCCGTTTCCTCACCGCGCCCCGGCAGCTGCCGGACTCGCTGGTCGACGACGTCCTCACGGGGTCGCCGTCGGCGGCCCGGATCCGCTCCGAGCTCGCCCGTCTTGACGCCTCCCTGCACTCACGCCTCTACTGATGCGTCAGGGAGAGGAGGAGGCGTGGCACCACCGGGCCCGGACATCGGGATGACGTTCGACTTCGTCGCCGAGGTGATCGAGTGGCGCGGACCAGCGCCGTTCTACTTCGCTCCCCTGCCCGCGGGTGCGAGCGAGGCGATCGCCGAGGTCGCCGGCGCCCTCACCTACGGCTGGGGCGTGATCCCGGCCACGGCCACGATCGGTCGCACCCGCTTCACCACCGCCCTGTTCCCGCGGGACGGCGGCTACCTGCTCCCGCTGAAGAACGCCGTCCGCGCCGCCGAGGGCGTGGGCCCGGGCGACCACGTCCCGATCGAACTCACCGTCGGAGTCAGCTGACCTGGCGGACGAGCGCCTCGGCCGAGCCGATCATGGTGGCGGTCTCGCGCTCCCACTCCGGCTCCTGGCCGCGGAACGGCCCGGTGGCCAGCGAGATGATCACGGCCGCCGCCCGCAGCCGCAGCTCGGTCGGGTCGACCCGGGTGTCGAAGACCGGCACCCAGCGGCGGATCAACTGGTGCGCACGCGCCTCCTGGCTGGCGTTCATCCGCTGGATCGTCGACAGGTGCGCCACCAGGCAGGCGAGGTCGTCGGCGCGACGGCCGGGGCCGATCGTGTCGGTGTCGAGCAGGCCGCACACCCGTCCGCCCGCGACGTGCACCTGCCCCTCGTGGAAGTCGCCGTGGGTGGGCTCGTCGCCCGGCGGGATGGACGCGAGCCCCTGCCCGATCGTCTCGGTGAGCGTGTGCAGCCGGCTCTCCAGGGACGGCATCGCTGCCGCCACCATGCGCGCGTAGTGGCGGACGGCGTCCGACCAGGGCGGACGCCGGTCGAGCCGGGTCACCGACGCCGGCATGGCGTCCAGCAACTCGATCAGCGCCTCGGCCGTGCACGGCTCGGTCGAACCGAAGATCGCCCGGGCGAGCGGCTGGCCGGGCAGTTCGCGAAGCACGAGCAGGTGGTCGTCGGTGGTGGCGGCGACCTCGGCGACCGGCAGGCCGGCCTCGGCCAGCAGGTGGTGGCGGGTGAGCACGTCGTCGAAGAGCCGGGCGCGGAGCACCTTGACGTAGACCACTTCCTCGCCGGCGCTCACCTTCACCACCGCGCGGCGCCGCGGCCGGTAGCCGATCATCTGCAGCGACAGGTCGTCGGGCGAGACCGGCGCGGCGAAGATGTGCCGGCTGTTGGCGAGCTCGGCCATCGACTCGGCGTAGGCCGCCCGCGCCAGACCGGGCAGGTCGGGGTCCTGCGGGTAGATCCACACCGCCACCTCGCGCTCGCCGTCGGCGAAGATCTCGGCAGCGCTGTCGGTGTCGGCGGGGCCGCTCGCGCGGGCGCTCACGCCCAGCAGTTCCTCGCGGCGGCCGTAGGCCCAGTCGACCAGCGCGGAGTAGGTCGCGGTGGTGGACTGCGGCGGGTTCGCGTCCACGTGGTCGAGCGCCCACGAGACCAGCGTCCCCCCGGCGTGCTGGACGGCCGCGGCCAACAGCGCACCGACGTCACCGGAGGTGAGCAGCATCGAACCGTCGGGATCGGACGCGGTCACATCACCTCCTGTCAGCGCTGGCTGGCAGAACATTACTTCGACACGGTCACCGCTCGTACTCCCCGGACGGCACCGGGCCGAGATTCGTCACCCGCAGCCGCGCCGCGCGGCGTCCATCGAGCTCGGTGACCCTGAGCTCGAAGGTGTGCGGCGGCTCCTGCTCGTGCTCGGGGTTGAGGACGACCGTGCACGCGTCCCCCAGCTTCGGCAGGGCGCCCAATTGCGCCATCACGAAGCCCGCGACGGTGTCGTAGGGGCCCTCGGGGAGCACGTAGCCGACCTGCTGGCAGAAGTCGCCGAGGGTGACCAAGCCGTCCACGTCGATGGTGGTGTCGTGGTTGTCGGTGCTGCGCGCCTGCTCGACGTCGAACTCGTCGGTGATGTCGCCGATCAGCTCCTCCACCAGGTCCTCGATGGTGACGATGCCGGCGGTGCCGCCGTACTCGTCGCGCACGATCACCAGGTGCTGGCGGTTCTGGCGCATCTCGGTGAGCGCGCGCAGGATCTTCACCGACTGGGGCAGGGACGCGACCGGACGCACCAGCTGGCTGACCGGCGCGGTGCGCGCGGCGGGGTCGAGGTCGGCGAGGTCGCGGATGTGCACGAAGCCGATCACGTCGTCGAGGTCCTCCCCGATCACCGGGTAGCGGCTGTGCGCGGCCTCCTGCACCTCGCGGAACGCCTTGTAGGCGGGCATCGAACCGTCCAGGAAGTCAACCTCGGTGCGCGGGATCATCGCCTCGCGCAGGCTCACCTCTCCGGCGGTGAACACCTCGTCCACGATCTGGCGCTCCTCATCGCCCAGGGTCAGCGAGCTGCCGACCATCGCCCGCAGCTCCTCGTCGCTGACCTCCTCGCGGGACGCGTTCGGGTCGCCGCCGAACACGCGCACCAGCACGTCGGTCGACTTGCCCAGGAACCAGATCACCGGGGTGGCGATCGCGGCGATGAAGTTGACGAGCGGGCTGAGCATGAGCGCGAACGACTCGGCGTTCTGCATCGCCAGCCGCTTCGCGGTGAGTTCGCCGAGCACGATCGAGAAGTAGGAGATCGCGATGGTGATCAGCACCAGCGCGAGCGTGCCCGCCCACGCCTCCGGCACACCCCAGGTGACCAGGACGGCACCGAAGCTGTCCGACAGCGTGGCGCCGCCGAACGCCGCCGACAGGAAGCCGGCGAGCGTGACGCCGATCTGCACCGCCGAGAGGAACCGGTTGGGGTTCGAGGTGAGCTCGGCGACGGTCTGGCCGCGTTTGCCCCGGGTGCTGAGCTGCTTGATCTGAGACTCCCGCAGCGAGACCAGGGCCATCTCCGCCGCTGCGAACACGCCGCTGACGAGGATCAGCACGAAAATCAGCAGGATGTCTCCGACGATCGGATTCATGCGATGGCCTGTTCAGGGGAGCACAGCAGAGCCGCAGGGTCAGGGTCGTCCACGACGGCGATTCTATCGGCGCGGGCGTCGCCTCCCCGCCGGGCATCCGGCTGCTAGCCTCGCGGTCATGGCCAGTGGCGGGTTCCGGTTCGCGCAGGGGAACCTCGGGAAGCTGCTCGGCATCCCCCGCTACGCCCTGGGCGCCGTCCACGCCCGGTTCACTTCCCGCGACCCGAAGCTGTGGGTGGTCGGCAGCAACTTCGGACCCGCGGACGGTGCCCTCGCCTTCTACCGGGCGGCGGCCGCTCTGCCCGACCCGCCACGGCTGGTCTGGCTGAGCCGCAGCCCCGAGGAGACCGAGCGCGCGCGGGCCGCCGGTGTCGGCGAGGTCGTCGACCGTGACTCCTCGCTCGGCTACCGCACGACGCTGACGGCCGGGCTGGCCGCGGTGACCCACGGCTTCGGCGACGTGAACCGCTACGGGCTCTCCGGTGCGGTGATCGTGCAGCTGTGGCACGGGGCGCCACTGAAGAAGCTGCACGCCGACTCCCCCGCGGTCACCGATGTCGGCGGGCTGGGCCGGATCCCCGGCGTCCGCGCACTGATGCGGACGGCCTACCGGCGCGGCACCCGGCGGATCTCGCTGCTGCCGACCGGCTCGGGCTTCTTCGCGCCGTCCCTGGCGTCCGCGTTAGACCTGACCGACGGGCAGGTGCAGGTGCTCGGCGAGCCGCGGGCCGACGTCCTGTTCGCCGGCACTCCGGACGAGCGCGTCGCCGCCGCGCGGGCGGTGCTGGCGCCGCACCTCGGGGAGTTCACCGGCAGCCGGGTCGTGCTCTACGCGCCCACCTGGCGGGACGGCGACCCCGACCCGGGCGTGCCCACGGACGCGCAGTGGCGCCGCATCGACGCGGTGTGCGAGCGGCTCGACCTGGTGCTGCTGGTGCGGCCGCATCCGCTCGGCGTCGGCGAGTACACCTACGCGTCGCCGCGCGTCCGGCTGCTCACGGCATCCGCGCAGCCGGAGTCGATGCCGCTGCTGTGGGGCCTGGACGCGCTGGTCACCGACTACTCGTCGATGCTCGTCGACTACGTCGTCACCGAAAGGCCGCTGGTGCTGCTCGCGCCCGACCTGGACAGCTACCGGCGCACCCGGGGGCTGTACGTCGACTACGCGTGGCTGGCCGGGGACGGCTGGAGCCGCGACTGGGACGAGGTGCTGGACCGTCTGGAGGCGCTGTTCACCGATGAGGCCGCCGCGGCGTCCGCGTCCGAGCACAGCCGGGAGTTGGCCACCCGGTTCCACGAGTGGACGGACGGGCGCAGCGCCCGGCGGGTGGTCGAGGCCGCCGCCGTGCTGGTGGCCCGGCGCTTCCGCTGACGGTCGGCGTCCGGGTCAGCGCACGCGGGAGCGGTCGACGGTCTTCTCGGCGCCGGTCAGCCAGCCCTTGATGAAGCCGGCGCCCCAGCCGAGGTGCATGGTGACGAGCACCACGATGTTCAGGAGCCGGTCGCGCAGGTCGTCGCCGCCGAGACGGGTGAGCCCGACCGCGCTGACGCCCGCCAGGTAGCCCAGGGACGGGATGTGCGGGAGCGCCCAGCCCGGGCCGCGGAGGATCCCGAACAGCTGCAGCAGGGCCACCAGCAGGCTGATCGCCACCAGGACGGCGACCGCCGGCGGCGGCAGGTAGCGCCACGGTGTCGACTGGTGGCGCCGTACCAGGTGGCCGCGCCAGACGCCGGTGGCGTACATCTGGCGGCGCAGCGCGTCCCAGTTGTCGCGGGGCCAGTAGGTGACCTTCAGCTTCGGGGTGAACAGGATCAGGTGGCCGGCGGCGCGGATGCGGTGGTTGAGCTCCCAGTCCTCGGCGCGGCGCAGGGTCTCGTCGTAGCCGCCGACCTCGTCCAGCACCTCGCGGCGGAACACGCCGAGGTAGGCGGAATCGGCTTCGGTCTCCTCCTCGCCGTGGTGCCAGGAGCCGCCCCCGAGGCCGAACGGGGAGTTGTAGGCGCGGGCGACGGCGCGCTGGAAGCGTCCGCGCCCCTGGGCGACCATGACGCCACCGACGTTGGCCGCGCCGGTACGGCGCAGGATCTCGACGGCGGCCGCGGTGTAGCCGGCGGGCAGTTCGGCGTGCGCGTCCACCCGGACGACGAGGGGGTGCCGGCTGGCGGCGATGGCCAGGTTCAGCCCGATCGGGATGTCGTTGCGCGGGTTGCGGACCAGCCGCACCCGGGGATCGGACGCGGCGAGCGCTGCGGCCACCTCGTCCGTCCCGTCGCTGGAGGCGCCCAGCGCGAGCACCAGTTCCTGCTCGCCGTCGTAGGCCTGGGAGAGGACGGCGCTGACCGCCTCTGCCAGGTGCCCGGCCTCGTTGAGCACCGGCATCACGTAGGAGACCGCCGGGTGTTCACCCAACTCCGAGAGCCCCGGACGCGTCGCGGGGGCCGGCGTCGAAGTCACCGCAGCATTCTGTCACCCCCTGCCGAGTTGTCAGAATCTCAGGACGCCCTGGCGACCTGAGATTCTGACAACTCGGTGGTGAGGGGGACGCCGAGGGCCCGAAGGTCGTGGACGAGGAGGAGCGGCTCGTGGCGAACCTCGAAGTTCGTCGCCCGGAGGACCCGCTTCCTGCCCACGACGACGGCCCTCTCGCGTCGCATGTCTGCCTGCCAGGTCTGGACGTCCATGTGGTAGACGCCGTCGACCTCGAGGACCACCACCTCGCCGTCGGGGAGGTCCCACTCGGCGTCCAGGAAACGCCAGACACCGGACGCGTCCCGCCGCGGCACCTGACGGTTCGGAGGCGCCAGCGCGAACCGGCGGCAGACCCTCGCAAGATCCAGTTCGCCGGCAGAGTGCGCGCCCCCGGCGGCGTCCCGGATCGCCTCCCGCAGGAACTGCTTGTGCCGGACGCGGCCGACTGTCCGCATCGCGTCGTCGAGCTCCAGTGCGGTCACCAAACGCTGCTGAACAGCGGCCGCGACCATCACCGCCGCAAACCGTGGATACGGCTGCCATGCGGCTGCGTCGAGAACGGACCTCGCCGTCGCCGTACGGGGCAACCCCTCGGTGTAGATCGATCGCAACGGCTGGAGGCGTCGCGACTCATGGACGCGGACGCCGTCCAGCGGCGTGACCTTGTTGCCGCGCGGGATCACCAGGTGCACGAGGTCCGCCTCGGCCGCGAACGAGCGGAAGCCGGCCAACTCGAGTGAGGTGTGACTCCCCAGGGCGCATTCGCCCGCGTCCAGAACCGCGATCCACATCAGCTGCCGCCGGCCGGGCGGTGCGTTCTGGAGAAGCACGACCTCCTGGCCGACGGCTGTCCAGCGTTCCGCACGAAGGTTGGCGTTCAGTTGCGACGTGGTGATGCCCAGGGCCTCAAGCTGTCGACGGTGCAGCACTCCCACCTGCCGTTGGGCGGTGGCGCGGACAATTGGGAAGCGTTCAACACCGGCGTACACGTCCACATCTTCGGCACCGACCCCGTCCGCGCGTCACGCCTGGCGAAGGTTGTGGATAACTCCCACTCATCCACACCCCCACCCCACTCCCAACCCCGAGTTGTCAGAATCTCAGAGCGCTCCAGCGCTCTGAGATTCTGACAACTCGGGAAGGAGGGGCCGGGTCAGGAGAGCTTGGCGGCGAGGTTCTCGTCGAGGGCGGCGAGGAAGTCCTCGGTGGTGAGCCAGGGCTGCTCGGGGCCGACCAGCAGGGCCAGGTCCTTCGTCATCTTGCCGGACTCGACGGTCTCGACGCAGACCTGCTCGAGAGCCTCGGCGAAGGCCGTCACCTCTGGAGTCTGGTCCAGTTTGCCGCGGTGCTTGAGGCCGCCGGTCCAGGCGAAGATCGACGCGATCGGGTTCGTGGACGTGGGCAGGCCCTGCTGGTGCATCCGGTAGTGCCGGGTCACCGTGCCGTGCGCGGCCTCGGCCTCGACGGTCCTGCCGTCCGGGGTCATCAGCACCGATGTCATCAGCCCCAGCGAGCCGAAGCCCTGCGCCACGGTGTCGCTCTGCACGTCACCGTCGTAGTTCTTGCAGGCCCAGACGTAGCCGCCCTCCCACTTCATCGCGGACGCGACCATGTCGTCGATGAGCCGGTGCTCGTACGTCAGCCCCTTGGCGTCGAACTCGGCCTTGAACTCGTTCTCGAAGATCGCGGCGAAGATGTCCTTGAACGCGCCGTCGTAGGCCTTCAGGATCGTGTTCTTCGTCGACAGGTACACCGGGTAGTTGCGCATCAACCCGTAGCTGAAGGACGCCCGCGCGAAGTCCTCGATGCTCTTGTTGAAGTTGTACATGCCCATCGCCACGCCGCCGTCGGCACCGTAGTTCGCCACCACATGCTGGATCGGCTCCGAACCGTCCTCGGGGGTGAAGGTGATCGTCAGCTGTCCGGCGCCCGGCACCTTGAAGTTCGTGGCCTTGTACTGGTCGCCGTGCGCGTGACGCCCGATCACGATCGGCTTGGTCCAGCCCGGCACCAGCCGCGGGATGTTCGAGATGATGATCGGCTCGCGGAACACCACGCCGCCGAGGATGTTGCGGATCGTCCCGTTCGGCGACACCCACATCTTCTTCAGCCCGAACTCCTCGACGCGCGCCTCGTCCGGCGTGATCGTCGCGCACTTCACGCCGACGCCCTCGCGCTTGATGGCGTTGGCGGCGTCGATCGTCACCTGGTCGTCGGTGGCGTCCCGGTTCTCGATGCCGAGGTCGTAGTAGTCGAGGTTGACGTCGAGGTAGGGGTGGACCAGCCGGTCCTTGATGAACTGCCAGATGATCCGGGTCATCTCGTCCCCGTCCAGCTCCACGACCGTGCCGACGACCTTGATCTTGGCCACCCTCGAACCTCCTGCGAAATGTGTGCGTTGCGGCAAAACATACCGTTCCTGCCCGGGACGCTACCCTGTCAGCCGTGATCGACTCGACCCACTGGCTGCTGACCCTGTCCTGCCCGGACCGTCCCGGGATCGTGCACCAGGTCACCGGCGCCATCGTCGAGTCCTCCGGCAACATCACCGAGCTGCAGCAGTTCACGTCCACCGAGTCCGGACGGTTCTTCATGCGCGTGCAGGTGCAGTCGGGCTTCGACCGCTCGCACTTCGAGCGCGCCTTCGCCACCATCGCCGACGCGCTGGGTGCCCAGTGGGTCCTCGACTACGTGGGACGCCGCCGGCGCACCCTGGTGCTGGCCAGCAAGGCCGGCCACTGCCTGAACGACCTGCTGTTCCGCCAGCGTTCGGGCTACCTGCCGATCACCATGCCGCTGATCATCTCCAACCACCCCGACCTCGGCGACCTCGCCAGCTTCTACGGCGTCCCGTTCGAGGTGCACCCGGTGACCGAGGCCACCAAGGCCGACGTCGAGCGCCGCATCCTGGACGTGGTCGCCGAGCACGACATCGAACTGGTGGTGCTGGCCCGCTACATGCAGATCCTCTCCCCCGGCCTGTGCGAGGCGCTGGCCGGCCGGGCGATCAACATCCACCACTCGTTCCTGCCGGGCTTCAAGGGCGCCAACCCGTACCGGCAGGCGCACTCCCGCGGGGTGAAGCTGATCGGCGCCACCGCGCACTTCGTCACCTCCGACCTCGACGAGGGCCCGATCATCGAGCAGAACGTCCGCCGGGTCGACCACACCATGGAGGTCCCCGAACTGGTCGCGATGGGCCAGGAGCAGGAGAGCCGGACGCTGACCGAGGCGGTCAAGCTGTTCGCCGAGCACCGCGTCCTGCTCGACGGCGGCCGCACGGTCATCTTCAGCTGACGGAGTAGTCGATGAAGCTGTACAGCGCGCGGTGGTTCGACAACGTCCCCTCGACCGTGTGGTCGATCGCGGACGCCCGGACGTCGCCGCGCACGAACAGGTAGTCGATCTTGCTGCGGTGCAGCGTCCGGGTGTTGCCCAGGCTCGTCGCGCCGAACATCGCCAGCGCGTCGTCGGCGATCTTGGGACGGTTCGCGTCCACCCCGATCACCCGGACGCGGGACTCCTGGAGCAGCCGGGTGGCGTCGACGCCGAACCCGATGCCGGTGTCGTCGATCCCGGGGTCGCGCTCGCCCGCGCACGGGTTGTCCCGGTTCTGCCGGGGCAGGTGCATGCTGCTCGCGAACACCGTGACGTCGGTGCCGCGGACGACGAACTGCGCGGCCACCGGGCTCGTCCGCTTCCACTTGTTGGCGCGCGCCGGGTCGGCGTCGTTGCTGGGTGGCTCGTAGGCGGTGCAGCCGCGACCCGCGGCGTACGCGGTGCCCGGACGCAGCCAGCCCGCCGGCCAGTAGGCGGCCACGCGGGTGAGTTCGAGCGTGCGGGTGTTGAAGATGATCGCGTTGGTCTGGGTGGCCTTGAGCCGGCCGAGCGATCCATCCCGGCAGTCGTGCTTCGCGCCCCACGGTTCCGGATCGGTCCACACCATGATCGACTGGTAGGTGCCCTTCGGGTAGCCGAACCGCTTCGCCAGCGCGGCCGCGTACTCCTCGGCCTGCTCGCTGCCGCTCACCTGCTGGAGCAGCAGCAGGTCGGGCGCCTTCACCCCGTCCGTGCCCTTGCGGCCCTCGGCGTCCACCAGCATCGAGGCGAGGTGGTCGGCGGGCGACACCCCCGAGCACCGCAGGCCGCCCTCGTTGGTGACGAGGTTCTCGATGTTGTTGCTGTACACCCGCAGGACGCCCTGCACGGCGCCGGCCGTGGCGGTGGCGCTGGGCGTGGTTGACGCCGTGGCGGTCGCGGAGGCGGACGACGTGGCGACCGGCGCCGGGGACGGGCCCGGGGTGAGCGCGACCAGGGTGTTCGCCACCGCCGCCAGGCAGACGGCGGTCAGCGCCACCGCCGACCATGCGGTGTGCCTGCGCGACCACGGCATGTCCGGCCCGCTCTTCAGGCGGTGGTGTCGGTGTCGTCCGTGGTCACGCCGAGTTCGGCGTCCTCGTACACCCGGACGCCGATGAGCTCGGCCAACTCCCAGCCGTCCGCCGGCGACCCGTCCACGACGATCACGCCGGTGTTGTCGAGGTGGGCCTGGCCGAGCGCCTCGAGGAAGCCGTCCACGCGCACCATCGACCACACCCGGAGCGCGGCGCCGTGGCTCACGACCATGACGACCTCGTAACCGGACGCCGCGATGCGCGCGATCGCCGCGTCGAACCGCTCGAGGAACTCGTGCGCGTTCTCACCGCCGGGGACCCGGGCCCCCGGGTCACCCTGACCCCACGCGATCATGGTGCCGATGTAGCGGGTGGCGTCGGAGGACAGTTCGTCGTCGCCCGCCGAGATCTCGCGCAGCCCCGGCAGCACCTGGAGCTCCAGCCCCCGCGATTCCGCGATCGGCGCCGCGGTCTGCTGGGTGCGGACCAGGTTCGAGGTGTAGACGGCCTCGATCTCGTGGTGCGACAACCGCTCGACCAGGGACGCCGCCTGCTCCAGCCCGTTCTCGTCGAGGTCGGCCCCCGGCTCGGCGGTGTCGAGGAGCAGGCCGACGTTGGACGCGGTACGGCCGTGGCGGACGAGGATCAGACGCATGTTCCGAGCATAGGTAGCCGCACCGGTGCCCTCACACCACGTCCAGTCGGAAGCCGCTCAGGCCGCCACCACGTCGGAGGTCGGTGTGGTGGCCGTGACGCTCACGTAGCCGGCCTTGGCGACGGTGACGGTCACCCGGATCCGGTAGCCGACGTCGGCGGCGGTCGGCGTGTAGGTCTTGCCGATCTGCTTCGAGATCGCCTTCGCCTTCTTCTTCGCATCCACCCGGTACCACTGGTACGTCGGCGTGACCGGGGCGGGACCCCAGCCGTCCAGCACCGCGGAGAGCGGCGCGCCCACGGTGGCCGTCGTGTCGCTCAGCGCCACCGTCCCCTTGGTCAGGGCGGCCGCGACGACCTTCTTGGTGGACGCCGAGTACTTCGAGGAGTCGAGGTAGAGCGAGTTGGTGAAGGTGACCTTCACCTTGAGCGTCTTGCCGACGTCGGCGGAGGTGGCGGTGTAGGTCTCGCCGACCTCGCCCGGGATGGCCTTGGTGCCGCGGTACCACTGGTACGCCACCGTGGCACCCGTCGGGGCCGCGCCCGGGTCTGCGGTGAGCACCGTGTCCGTGGCCGGCTTGGTGGGGTCGATCTTCGGCGTGGCCTGCGGGTAGGCCACCGCCTTGTTGGTCACCGTCAGCACGCCCTCGACGCCCTTGGCGCCGGAGACGTCCTTCAACTCGCCGAACCCGGTGAGCTTCCACGTGTACGACCCCGCCGGAGCCGCCGAGCCGTCATCGAGCCTGCCGTCCCACGAGATCCGCAGCGAACCGTCGGCGGACGAATGCACCGGCACGGTCGCCGAGCTGCCGGCCACGACCCCCGTCCCGTCGATCACCAGCGCACCGGCCCCGACCGCCTTGCTCGCGTCCACGGACACCTTCCAGGGCGCGGTCTCGCCGGCGAGGGCATTGAAGGTGGTCGCGGCGGACGTCCACAGCGCCCGCGGCTCCGACGTCCCGGCCCCGGGAACCTGGTGGACGACCAGCTCGGAATCGGTGGCGTACGCGACGCGGCCGGCGCCGTCCACGGCCGGGGTCGTGTCGGCCGAGTCTTCGAGCGGGGTCAGCGCGAGCGCGCTGGTGGTGGTGTCCATGACCTGCCAGCCCGCCTGGTCACCGGTCTGCACGACGGCCACGCCGTCGCCGAGCCCGGCGAAGGAGGCACCATCCGGGAAGGACTTCTCCGACTGGGTGGCGTCGACGAAGTTCGTGACCTGGACCCGGCTGCCGTCAACCGTCGGGTCGTCGGTGCCATCGATGAGCACGGTGTCACCCCACAGGTACACCGAGAAGATCCGCTCGAAGGCGGTCAGCGGGACGGTGTCCACCGTCACCGGCTTGCCGGTGCTGACGTCGAAGATCGTGATCCACCAGTCGGTGGCGCCGTAGGTGAGGGCCGCGACCCGGCTGCCGAACACCGCCATCGGCAGGTCCCACTTGCCGAACGTGATGGTCCTGGTGCCGGCCAGGACGGTCCGCTTCGCCGTCGCGGTGGCGCGGCCCAGCAGGTAGGGCCCGCTCAGCTCCTCGACCCAGGCCCACTTCTTGAGCTTCGCGATCTGCATGCCCTGGTCGCTGAGCAGCAGCCCGGTGGAACCGTTCACCGCGGTCCGACCGACCGAGACCCGCGCCTGCACCCCTCGGGTGGAGAGCACCTCCTCCTGCGACGGGGTGCCGAGGTCACGCTGCCACAGCGTGTACGTGCTCCGGTCGTCCACGCCGGCGACGCGGGTCGCGGACAGCGAGAGCTCGTAGGGCAGGACCGGGGCAGTCGGCCCCACCGAGAAGCGTTCGGCCTTGCCCGACGCCGGAACCTCGAAGACGCCGCCGGTGCCGGGCGTGGTGTCGCTGACGATCGGGAGGGCGCTCGAGCCGACCTGGGCGAACTTCGTGCGGGTGCCGTCCGGGTAGTGGTCGACGCCCACGCCGGTGACCTTCTTCGCCGCCGGCACCTTGCCGGTCTTCGCTTCGCGCACCAGCTTCGAGAAGTACAGCGACCCCGCGATCTGGAGTTCGGCGTAGCCGCCGACGCGGTAGGCCATCGAGAGCTGGGAGTCCTTCTTGCTGATGCCGGAGCGCAGTACGTCGCAGACCGGTGTGGTGGCACCGTCGGCGATCGTGCAGTAGTCGTACTCGAAAGTGGTCTTGCCACTGGTCTTCTTCAGCGCGAGGTAGTTCAGGCCGTTCGCGTCGTAGCCGGCCTCGACGACGCCCCCGGGGACGGTGATCGCCGGGTCGCCGGCCGAGGTACCGTCCAGCGGGGTGGGGTCGATCGAGCTGCCCACCGGGGTCATGCCGTCGGAGGCGTAGGTGACGAGGACGCGCAGGGCCTGCTCGGCACCCAGTTCCCACCAGGACGGCGAGGCCTGCGCATCGGTCACGTCGAGCTGGAGCGTCGTCGCGGCCTTGGTGTCGAGGTCGATGGCGCGCGCCTCGTCGCCGGTGTCGTCGATCGCGGTGTCGGCGTCCACGCCCCGCAGGTTGGCGCTGCCGAGGTCCACCTCGTTCACCGCCCGGATCTCGGAGGAGTGCTCCACCACCCAGACCATCGTCGAGTCGTCATCGTTGGAACCGCTCAGGACCGCGTACTGGTCGTCCAGGTACGCGAGCCGGTAGGCGTTCTCGATGGCGGTGTTCCACCAGCTGTTGCCCTTGTTGGAGCTGATGTACCAGGAGTCGTCGTGCTCGGCCACCAGCACGTTGTTCCAGACGCCGTGGACGATGGCGCCCACCGGCGCCGTGGCCAGGTCGGCCACGATGTCGTCGGGGTCGGCGGCAACGGCGACCGGGGCGGACGCAAGGCCGGCACCCGACACCACCGCCAGGGAAAGGGCCCCGGCCAGCCAACGACGCGCCGTGCGGCGCCCACCTTCAGAACCAACGCGCGACGCCATCGACTTTCCTTGCATCCTTGGAATTTCCTGTGAGAGACGGGCACACGCTAACAGTGGTTGGACCACCGCCGTGACCGAACGCCGACTCTGCGGGCGTACGGACTACGACGAAGTCGTACGAACACGGCTGAGCCGCCCTATCGCGGCGTCCGGAGCGCGGGCGTCCGTCGGCTACGGTGGCAGCGAACCGCCGCGATCGGAGGGCCATGAGAGCTCGAGCAGCCGCGCTCGCCGCCGTGGGCCTGTCCGTCCTGCTCGCCGGCTGCACACCGGTGGGGACGCCGTCGGCCGGCCCGGGTTCGACGTCGGCGACCGCCGGGACGCCGTCCGCGTCGGCCACCGCGACCAGCCCGGCTACCACGCCAACCCCCACCTCGACGACCGCCACCAGCGCCGCCCCGGAACGGATCGTGCTCAGCGGCACCAGCATCGGCGGGCAGCCGCTCGGGCACGCCGATGTGAAGGCCGTCGACGCGCTGATCGTGGCGGAGCTCGGCGAGGCCACCGTCGGCCAGCCGCAGCTCTGCGAGGCCGGCACCCGCGGCTCGACCGCTGTCGTCGACCACACCTGGAAGGGCCTGACCGTCCGCTACGGCAGCACGGGCGCGGCGGCGGTGGCGATCGCCTGGACGGTCGACCCCTCCCGCGTGCCCGACGGCTTCGCGCTGGTCGACGGCCTTCCCTGGGCACCCACCTTCGCCACCTTGGAGAAGATGCCGGGCGTGCAGGTGTCCACCGGTGCCGGGCGCACCCGGGCCGCGCTCTCCCGGCTGAGCATCACCTGGTCGGGGCCGACGGGCGCGACGCGTCCCGACACGGTCGCGGGCGGCGTCGAACTCAGCTGCGGCTGAGGAGGCGTCAGGCCTTGGCGACCTTCGAGGTGAGCGCGGACTCCTTGGTGACGGTGGTGTAGCCGGCCTTGGTGCCGGTCACCTTGACCTTCAGCCTGTACCCGGCGTCCGCGGACTGCACGGTGTAGGTGGCGCTCCGGCCGAGCACCGCCGAGACCTTGCCCTTCGAAGAGACGCGGTACCACGCGAAGGCCAGGCTCACCGGCACCGGCTCCCAGGTTCGCGGGTTCGCGGTGAGGGTGTTGCCGACGGTCGGGGTCGGGTCGTCGATGGTCGGGACCGGGGTCTGGGTCAACGTGGCCTTCGCGACCGTGGCCGTCGCCTTCGACGTCTTCGTCGCCGGCTTCCAGCCCTCCCTGGTGCCGGTCACCCGGACGCTCAGGGTGGCGCCGACGTCGGTCGCACTGACCTTGTAGGTGGACCCGGTGGCACCCGTGATCGCGGTGGTGCCCTTGCTGGTGGTGCGGTACCAGGCGTACGTCAGGTCGGCGTCGGACGGGGTCCAGCTGCCGGGGACCGCGGTGAGCGTCCGATCGACCCGGGCCGTCCCCGAGATGGTCGGGGTGGGCCCCGACGCGGTGCCGAGGTACTGCTTGACGACGCTGATCCTGCCGGAGACGCCCTCGGTCTCGGCGGTGTCGCCGACGTCCGCGAGCCCGTCGACGCCGACCACGGTGCCGGTGCCGTCACTGGCCTGGGCGACCAGGTTCCAGGAGTAGGTGCCGGTCGGCACGTCGTCGCCGGCCTCGTCGCGTCCGTCCCACGCCAGGTCGCGCAGCGATCCGTCAGCGCTGGCCTCGGTGTCGAGGGTGCGCACGACGGTGCCGGCCGCGTCCGTGATCGTCAGGGTCCCGGCGTCCAGAGGCTTGGTGGTGTCCAGCTCGAGCGGCCAGGACCGGTCCTGCGTGACCAGGTTCAGGGTGGACGGGGCAAGCGCCCCCAGCAGCCGCGCCCGGGAGGTCGGCACCACGGTGAGGTCGCGGAGCACCAGTTCGGTGGCCGTGCTGTAGGCGATGCGGGACGTGCCGTCGGTGACCACCTGGTCCCAGTCGGCGTCCGGGATCGTCTCGGCCTGGCCGGTGGCCGGGTTCCACGCCTCGAGTGAGGTCACGTCGTCGCCGTCGGCGTTGGTGTCGGCGTACTTCATCAGGACGAAGCCGTCCCCGTAGTCGACCGGGAGCCCGTACCGCTTGTAGTTCTTCCCGGTGCGGTAGTTGAACGCCAGCGTGTATGGCACCAGCGAGGAGTCGAAGGTGTACCCGTACGCCCAGTCGCCCCACAGCCCGGCCAGGTCGAAGCCCTGCCGCCGGTACGTCAGCGGCACCTCGACCCGCACCGAGTCGCCGGTGGCGATGTCGACCACGTCGTAGCGGCCCAGCGGGGCGCTCGTGCGCACCAGCACCAACGAACCGAACAGCCCACGGATCGTGGCCGACTTCAGCACGGTGCCCTCCACGTTCAGGGCCTGGAGGTACGACAGCGAGTACGCCGGGAAGTACGGGCCGCTGATCAGCCCGGGCAGCGAGCCGTACTTGCTGAGCGGCAGGGTGCGGACCGCGTCCTCATGGTCGTAGAGCCGCAGCTTCGTGCCGTCGTTCAGCAGGGTCCGGGCGCCGGACGTACCGAGGTCGAGCGCGCGTGGGAACGGCTGTTCCTCATCGCCCAGCCCGGTCTCGGTGATGCTGCGCTGCCAGCTGCGGTAGGTGCCCGTCCCGACGCTCCCCCGGTTGTCGAGGCCGGCGAGGCGGTCGGGGGTGAGTTCGAGCGACGTCTCCGCCGCCGGGGCGTCGGGGAACGCGAAGCGCTGGGTGATCGCGCCGTCGGTGCCGACCGCGCCCACGTACCCGGTGTCGCCCTCGGTCACCGAGGCGACCGGACGGTCGGGGTCGCCCACGGTGTTCAGCGTCGTGTCGTCGGTGACGTCGATCACGGCCGGCTGGCCGGGAGCGGCGGTGCCGGCGACGACGTAGGAGTCCACGCCGGCGGCGGACGTGATGGACCACTGCACCCAGGTCTCGCCTGCCGAGAGTTCGTGCGAGACGAGGCGCTGGTCGCTGATGCCGGAGATCGCGAGCGAGGTGCACGACGGGGTGGACCAGGCGTCCACCGAAAGGAAGCACAGGCTCTGGCCGCGGTTGAAGGTGGTGGCCGGGGTGGCGGTGGAGTACACCACCTGGTCGCCACGGAGGGCGACCGCGGCGAGGCCGGGCACGACCACCCGCGGCACCGCGGGCGCGCTGCCGTCGAGCGGCACCAGGTCGAGGTAGCCGGTGGACGGCCGTCCGGAGGAGTCCAGCGTGAGCTGGGCCATCAGCACGTCGGCACCCCCGCCGAGGAGGGCGACCACCGTGCCGGACGTGGCCGGGGTGTAGTCGAGCGTGGTGAGGGTGCCGGTGGCCAGGTCATCGGCACGGTAGCTGTCGCCGTCGGTGAAGACCGCGGTGTCGGCGTCGGCCGCTTCCACCGACGCGGCCGGCACGCTGACCGGGTCGGCGGTGGTGCCGGTGGCGAGGTCGTGGACGTACACGCTGGTGTGGCTGCCGTCACCGTCGGCGGGCACAGCGGTGACGAGCTTGCCGTCCCTGACCACCTCGACCACTCCGACGCTGAGTCCGCGGTCGATGATGCGGGTGTAGCTCGCGCCGTCGTTGTCGGTCACCCAGTAGTTCGGCGAGGTGGTGCCGACGTCGAGCACCACGCTGCCGCCCGAGGCCGCGATGACGGTCGGTTGCGAGGCGGTCGTGGGCAGGTCGACCCGCCAGTCGGCGGCGTCCTCGGCGGATGCGGGCGCGGCGAAGACCAGGCTGGTCGCGGTCATCAGCAGGGCGGTTCCCACTGCGAGCGGCCGGACGGCACGTCGTCCCCCGGCCTTCCCGGCGTGCGCTGCTCGCGCCATTGCGCTCCTTGTTTCCCCGCGTCCGCCTCCCCAGCCGACGCGGTCCGTCCCACGGAAGTTACCATCCCGCGGGCGCCCGCGCGGAACTGCCCGGGGGGTTCACAGCTGCCGCTGGACACGCCTCTCTCAATTCGCGCGCACGAATCGCGCGCGACGGATGCCCCGATGCACCAATTCCCGCGGCCGCCGGGCGGTCGCTGGAAGCGTCGGTCGGCACCGTCGGCAACTGCTAGCGTCGGAGACGACTCGCACCTGCATCGCCAACTCACTGAGGAGCCCATCGTGAGCCAGACCCCCGTCAAGGTAGCTGTCACCGGCGCGGCCGGACAGATCTGCTACAGCCTGCTGTTCCGCATCGCCAGCGGCGCCCTGCTCGGTCCCGACCAGCCCGTCGAACTGCGCCTGCTCGAGATCACCCCAGCCCTGAAGGCGCTCGAGGGCGTCGTCATGGAGCTGGACGACTGCGCGTTCCCGCTGCTGAGCAAGGTGGAGATCGGCGACGACGCCAACACCGTGTTCGACGGCGTCAACCTGGCGATGCTGGTGGGCGCCCGTCCGCGCACCGCCGGCATGGAGCGGGCCGACCTGCTCAGCGCGAACGGCGCGATCTTCACCGCCCAGGGCAAGGCCCTCAACGCGGTCGCCGCCGACGACGTCAAGGTGCTGATCACCGGCAACCCGGCGAACACCAACGCGCTGATCGCCATGAGCAACGCCCCCGACATCCCCCGCGAGCGGTTCAACGCGCTGACCCGCCTCGACCACAACCGGGCGATCAGCCAGGTCGCGCAGAAGACCGGCGTCCCGGTGACCTCGGTGAAGCACATGACGATCTGGGGCAACCACTCCGCCAGCCAGTACCCCGACCTGTTCCACGCCGAGGTCGACGGCAGGAATGCCGCCGAGCTGATCAACGACCAGGCCTGGCTCGAGAACGACTTCATCCCCACCGTCGCCAAGCGCGGCGCGGCGATCATCGCTGCCCGCGGTTCGTCGTCGGCGGCGTCCGCGGCGAACGCGACCGTCGAGCACATGCACGACTGGGTGCTCGGCACCGCCGAGGGTGACTGGGTGTCGATGTCGGTGCCGTCCGACGGCTCGTACGGCGTGCCCGAGGGCCTGATCTCCTCCTTCCCCTGCGTGGTGAAGGACGGCCGCTACGAGATCGTCCAGGGCCTGGAGGTCAACGAGTTCAGCCGGTCGAGGATCGACGCCTCGGTGGCCGAACTCGTCGAGGAGCGCGACGCGGTGACCGAACTCGGCCTGATTTGACCGCACGCCTGTCGCAGGCTCGCGGCGTGGGGGTGGGTGCCGAGGCGCCCGCCCCCACGTCGCTGTTCGGGGTCGGGGCGGAACGAGAAGCTGCGTAGGGGCTGACTCCGGACGCGGGCGCCGCTATGGTGCGGAATGTCCGCGCCAGTGCGGGTGCTGGACACATCCAGACCTGATCAGGAGAAGAGCATGTCTGCTCGCAGACCGACCCGTCCGCTGCTCGGCGTCGCCGCCGCGCTCACCGTCACCGCCCTGTTCGGTACCACGTTGGCGGTGCCTGCCGACGCCCGGCCGCTCGACCCCACGAAGAGCGACCTCACCTCCCGCAAGCTGGGCGACGTCAAGGCCGGCAGCATCCCCAACAAGTGGTTCGTCCAGGTGAAGGGCTCGCCCGCGCTGCGCGGCGGCAGCCGCACCGCGGCCAAGGCCAGCCAGGCCGGCGTCCAGAGCGCGGCGAAGGCCGACGGCGTGAAGTACTCGGTGCTGCAGAGCTACACCCGGGTGTGGAACGGGTTCTCGGTCAAGGCCAGCGAGACCGAGGCCTACAAGATGCGGACGCTCCCCGGCGTCGTGGCGATCTACCCGGTGTACAAGGCCAGCGTCCCGGAGCGGACGGCCAAGCCGGAGCTGGTCTACTCGGTGCCGACCATCGGCGCGACCGCCGCCCAGGTCGCCGGGTACAAGGGCACCGGCATCAAGGTCGGCGTGATCGACACCGGCATCGACTACAACCACCCTGACCTCGGTGGCTCCGGCACCGAGGGCAACAACGCCGACTTCGGTCCGTCCTCCCCGCGGGTGAAGTACGGCTACGACTTCGCCGGCGACGCCTACAACGCCGACGACCCGGCGACGGCCGATCCGGTGCCGGACGCCTTCCCCGACGACTGCAACGGCCACGGCACCCACGTCGCCGGCACCATCGGCGCCAACGGCAACCCGGCCACCGGCGGGGCGGTCGGCGTCGCGCCGGAGGTCACCCTCGGCGCGTACCGCGTGTTCGGCTGTGACGGCACCGCCGACACCTCGGTGATCCTGGCCGCGATGGACCGGGCTGCCGCCGACGGCATGGACGTGGTCAACATGTCCCTGGGCGAGGACTACACCAGCTGGCCCGACTACCCCGAGGCCGCTGCCGCCTCGGCGCTGGCCGCCGCCGGCACGCTGGTCGTGGCCGCCGGTGGCAACGCCGGCTCCGAGGGGCTCTTCACCTCCGGATCGCCGAGCGTGGGAAAGGACGTGATCTCGGTCGGCTCGGTGGAGAACACCAAGTCGACGAACTGGGTCTTCACGGTCTCCCCGAAGCCCGCTTCGCTGGCCGACAACGCCATCTCCTACGTCGCCGCGGACGGCTCGCCCGACTCCCCCACCACGGGGTCCGGCGAGCTCGCCAACGCGTCCCCGCAACGGGCCTGCTCCGAGGTCACCGGGGTCAGCGGCAAGATCGCGCTGATCCAACGCGGTGACTGCCCGTTCTACGACAAGGCCCTCGCCGCCCAGGAGGCCGGCGCCACCGGCGTGGTCATCTACAACAACGCCCCGGGGCTGCTCTCCCCGACCGTCGCGGGAGCGGTGGAGATCACCATCCCGGTCGTCTTCATCGACGACGTCGACGGCGGGGCCCTCGCCGCCCAGCTCGCCGTGCCGACCGCGACCGACCTCACCTGGACCGACTCCACGGAGGCCGGTGACAACCCGCTCGCGGGCACGATCTCCGACTTCAGCACGTTCGGCATGGCCGCCAACCTGGCCATGACCCCGGACGTGTCGGCGCCGGGCGGCAACATCTTCTCGACCTTCCCGCTGGAGAAGAAGGGCTACGCCAACCTGTCCGGCACCTCGATGGCCACCCCGCACGTTGCGGGCGCCGTCGCGCTGCTGCTCCAGGCGAAGGCGTCCCTCAAGGGCAATGTGGACGCCGTCCGCACCGTCCTGCAGAACACGTCGACGCCGATCGACAAGCTCAACATGTACGGCTCCGGTGACGTCGCCGACCTGTACGAGCCCACGATCAAGCAGGGCGCCGGCCTCATCCACATCGACAAGGCGATCGAGGCGACGCTGGGCTCCACCACGGTGAGCCCGGGCAGGATCAACCTCGGTGAGAACCGGAGCAGCTACTACAAGACGACGCTCACCCTCACCAACAACGGCGCCACGACGGAGAAGTACAAGCTCGGTGTGCAGGACGCGGTGAACGTGGGTCCGGCGCCGACGAACTACTGGTACGACTACGACGTCGCGCAGGTGTCGTCGAAGTTCTCGTCCAAGACGGTGACGGTCAAGGCGCACAAGACCGCGAAGGTGTCGGTGTACCTCAAGCAGCCGAAGCTCAGCACGGGCTGGATCTACGGCGGCTGGGTAACGCTGACGAAGACCGACAAGTCGAAGACCCTCGTGGTGCCGTTCGCCGGCATGTACGGCGACTACCAGAAGGTGACGGTGCTGCAGGACCTGATCGACGTGAACGCGGCCGGGACCGCCCTGGAGACCGTCGCCGACCTGCCGGCCCTGTCGACGTCGGACTCGATCGACGACATCGTCACCGCCTCCGACCCCAGGGCCACGTTCACCATGGTCGACGACGACGTCCCGAACCTGCTGTTCCACCTCGAGTACCCGATCAGCGCGGCGTACTTCAACGTGTACAAGGCGAAGGCCGACGGGTCGGCGGGGTCGAAGGTGTTCGCCGGGTACAAGACGTTCTTCCAGCTCGGCAAGTTCGGGCGGGACAACTCCTACCTCGACGTCACGTTCGACGGGAAGATCCCGTTCAGCGCGGACAGCTCGGCCGGGCTGACCGTCCCCGACGGCAACTACGTGCTGAAGCTCCGGGTGCTGAAGGCGCTCGGCAAGGACTCCAGGCACAGCGACTGGGAGACCTTCACCACGCCGGCGTTCACGATCGACCGTCCGGCGGGCTAGTCCCTTCCTCACGGCGTCGGCCGGCTCCCTCGGGGGCCGGCCGACGTGCGTCCGGGGTTCGTACACGTCCGTGCCCGGATCGAGTCGCGGGCAACGGCCGCGCGTCGATAGTGTTCGGACGTCCACATGCTCTGCGGGGGGAGCGGACGTCCGTTTCCGCATCCAACCAGGAGAGAGCATGCCTGCTCGCAGATCCATCCGTGCCCTGGCGGGCGTCGCCGCCGGGCTGACCGTCACCGCCCTGTTCGGCGCAACGCTGGCCGTCCCGGCCACGGCGGCACCCGTCGACGTGTCGTCGAAGTTCAAGGCCGCGGACGCATCCTTCGCCGGCCGCGTCGTCAAGGACCGCTACCTGGTCCAGACCGGTGGCACCCCGCTGGTCCGCGGCGGGCACCGCTCGACCAACAAGGCCAGCCTGGCGAAGGCGACCGCCACTGCCGACGCGGCCGGCGCAACCGTGCAGAGCAGCTTCTCCGACCTGTGGACGGGCTTCTCGGTGACCGCCGACGACGACCAGATCCGCACGATCGCCGCGTCGTCGTCCGTCACCGCGGTCTACCCCGTGCTGACCGTCGCGCAGCCGAAGACCGACGTGAGCCGGTCCGCCGCCACGAACGCGATCAACGACGTCGCGGCGAGCGACACCGGGTACACCGGGCAGGGCATCAAGGTCGGCGTGATCGACACCGGCATCGACTACAACAACGCCGACCTCGGCGGCGCCGGGGTGGACGACCCGACCGCCGACTTCAAGAAGGCCGGCGGCCGGGTGATGTACGGCTACGACCTCGTCGGTGACCACTACAACGCCGACGACGCCTCCCCCGTCCTCGCCCCGGACGCCTTCCCCGACGACTGCGCGGGTCACGGCACCCACGTGGCGGGCATCATCGGCGCGCAGGGCACCGGTGACGGCGCGACGGTCGAGGGCGTCGCGCCCGCGGTGACCTTCGGCGCGTACCGCATCTTCGGTTGCGGCGAGGACGCGACCTCCTCCACCGACGTGATCATCGACGCGATGTCCCGTGCGCAGGCCGACGGCATGGACGTGGTGAACATGTCGCTGGGCAGCACGTTCGACTCCTGGCCGAGCTACCCGGAGGCCGTCGCCGCGAAGAACATGACCGAGGCCGGGGTCGTCCTGGTCGTCGCCGCGGGCAATTCGGGGTCGGCGGGCCTGTTCGCCGCCGGGACGCCCGCCGTCGGCGAGGGCGTGATCTCGGTCGCCTCCTACGAGTCGCCGACGGTCCGCGCCAACGCGCTCGGCGTCGGCACCGACAAGTTCCTGTACACCCAGATCATCGGGGCCGCCACGGTGCCCGAGGACGCCAGCACCCTCAGCCTGCGGGCAGCGTCCAACACGACCGCGTGCAAGAAGCCGGCCAAGGTGGCGGCCGGGACCGCGCTGCTGGTGAAGTACGGGCCCTGCTACGTCTGGCAGCAGATGGCGAACGCCGAGGCCGCCGGAGCCGCTGCCGTCGTCCTGTACAACAACAGCTCGGGCCTGGCCACGTTCACAATGGGCTCGACCCACACCTCCACCCTTCCCGGGGCCGGGATCAGCGGCGCGAAGGGCTCGGCGCTGGCCGCGTCCCTGAAGAAGGCGAAGGTCCTGACCCTGGGCATGCTCGGTCTCTCGACCGGCGTGACCAACCCCGACGGCGCGAAGATCTCCACCTTCAGCTCCGCCGGGATCTCGGCCGACCTGCGCCTGGTCCCGACGATCAGCGCCCCGGGCGGCAAGATCTACTCGACCCTGCCACTCGCCAAGGGCGGGCACGGCGTCATGTCCGGCACCTCCATGGCGACCCCGTTCGTCGCCGGCACGGTGGCCCTGCTCCTGGAGGCGAAGCCGGCGCTCAGGAGCCATCCGGCCGACGTCGCGCAGCTGCTGTACAACACCGCGGTGCCGGTGGCGAAGGCCACCGAGTCGGGGGTCACCAAGTACCCGGAGGCGGTCTTCCGGCAGGGCTCCGGCCTCGTCAAGGCGTCGTCCGCCCTCACCGCGTCCGTGACCGCGTCACCGTCCGTGCTGGAACTCGGCGAGGGGACGACCGACACCGTCACCATCACGCTGACCAACAGCGGCACGCAGACCCTCACCTACACGCCGACGCGGGTCTCCGGCGTCAGCGCGGCGGCGAGCACCGGTTCGGCGACCCACGTCGGGACGACCACGCCGAGCTACGCCTACGGCCAGGTGGGCTTCACCGCCGACCAGAAGACGGTGACGCTCGCCCCGGGCGCGAGCGCGGACGTGACCGTCACGCTCACCGCACCGGCGAAGGCGCTCAAGGGCAAGGCGGGCATGCTGTACGGCGGGTGGGTGCAGTTCACCACCACCGGTGACGGCAACACGGTCTCCGTCCCGTTCGTCGGGGTCCGCGGGGATTACCAGTCGGTCAAGCTGCTCAACAAGTTCCGCTACGTCGACACCAAGGGCAAGAAGTGGTCGTGGCCGCGGTTGGGCTTCGAGAACTCCGACGGGGAGCTCGACTACCAGGAGTCCCAGGCGAGCGGCAAGTGGGCCATCGACCTGAACACCTGGTACCCCTCGGTCGTCTACCACCTCGACTACCCGGCGTCCGACCTTCGGGTGAAGGTCATCGACGTGACCGCGAAGACGTCCTCCTGGGCGATCCTCGACAACACCAGCGGGACGGCCGAGGAGCGCACCCACTGGGGCAACATGCCGCGCGACGCCGCCGCGCAGTGGGTCACGTTCCGGGGCGAGTCGTGGACGAGTGGAGACACGACCTCGTTCGCCACGGACGGTCACGACTACCAGCTCCAGCTCCGTGTGCTGAAGCCGCTCGGCGACCCGGACAAGAGCTCGGACTGGGAGAGCTACACCTCGCCGAAGTTCCGGTACATCAGCGAGTGACCTCGTCCTGAACGGTTCGGCCGGCTCCTGTGGGGGCCGGCCGAACCTGTGTTTCCGGGCGACTTCTACCGCCTGCCGACCGGCGGACGCAAGGGGTGAAAGCACCCATCCGAATTCATCGTTCGGCCCCTCCGCACGCGACCCTTCCGGGGTCTATGTTGCGCTTGGTACCGCTCTGGGGGGAGCGGGCCGACCTGGGGGGGAACAACATGAATACGTCATCGCTGCGCCGACTCCGGCTGGCATCGCCTGCGGAGCGTCCGCCACCGCACTCCTGGGTGCGACGCTGGCGGTTCCGGCACACGCCGCACCGATCGATCCGTCGTCGAAATTCAAGCTTGCGGACGCGACCGCCCAACCCGACGTGATGCCCGGCCGCTACCTGGTCGAGACCGTCGGCCGTCCGCTCGTCCGCGGGGGCAGCAGCAGTTCCAACGACCGGGCGCTGGCCGCCGCGCGCTCGGCCGCACGCTCGGCCGGGGCGTCGGTCGACGACAGCTTCTCGGCCCTGTGGACGGGGATCAGCGTCGAGGCCACCGACGAGCAGGTGCGTGAGCTCGCCACCTCCCCGGCGGTCACCGCGATCTACCCGGTGCTGCGGGTGGCGCGGCCCCGCACGACGCCGAGCCCGACCCGGGCGTCCAGCATGCTCGGCGAGATCGGGGCGGCCGGCCTCACCTGGACCGGGCAGGGCATCAAGATCGGCGTGATCGACTCCGGCATCGACCTCGACAACCCCGACCTCGGCGGCGGCGGCACCAACGGCGGAACCAGCTTCCCGAGCGCGCGGGTCGCCTACGGCTACGACTTCGTCGGCGACAACTACGACGCGGACGGCGCATCGGGCTCGCCCTCGCCGTCCCCGGACGCGCGGCCCGACGACTGTGGGGGTCACGGGACGCACGTGGCCGGCATCATCGGGGCGAACGGCACCGGTGCCGCCGGCGTGGTCGGGGTGGCGCCGCAGGTGACCTTCGGCGCGTACCGGATCTTCGGCTGCGAGGGCAGCACCTCGACCGACCTCATCGTTTCGGCGCTGACCCGCGCCCGCAGCGACGGCATGGACGTGGTGAACCTGTCGCTGGGCATGGAGTTCGAGTCCTGGCCGGGCTACCCCAGTTCGGTCGCGGCGACCAACCTGGCCGCGGCGGGCGTCAACGTCGTGGTCTCGGCGGGTAACAGTGGCGACCTCGGGCTGTTCGTGGCCGGCGCTCCGGCCAGCGCCCCCGGGATCGTGACGGTGGCATCCTACGAATCCACCACCATCCGAGTGAGGTCCATCGGCGTCGGCACCAGCAAGCTGCCCTACATCGCCGTGCACGGCGCCGCCACGCCGCCGGCGGACGACACCAGCACGCTCTCGTTGCGTGCGGCGTCCAACGGCAACGCGTGCACCGCGCCGAGCGTGGTCCCGTCCGGCACCGCCCTGCTCGTGAAGTACGGGGCGTGCCGGGTCTCGTCCCAGCTGACCAACAGCTTCAACGCGGGCGCGGCCGCGGTCGTGATCTACAACGACGAGCCCTCCCTCTCCGCCTACGGGACCGGTGGCGTGAGCTTCGGCAAGCCGGCCATCGGGATCGCGGGGAGCCAGGGCGCGACCCTGGCGGCCAAGATCAAGAAGTCGGGCCCGCAGACCATGACGTGGCAGTCCCTGTCCGAGCTCTCGAACCCCGACGGCGGGCGCATCTCCACGTTCAGCTCGGCCGGCCTGACCGCGGACCTCCGCCTGACGCCCACCATCAGCGCACCCGGCGGCAAGGTCTACTCCACGCTGCCGATCGAGCAGGGTGGGCACGGCAACCTGTCCGGGACGTCGATGGCGTCGCCGTACGTCGCCGGGACCGTGGCGCTCATGCTCCAGGCCCACCCCGCCCTCAAGGGCCGCCCTGAACAGGTCGCCCAGCTGCTGTACAACACGGCCAACCCGGTCATGAAGTCGACCGAGTCCGGCGTGACCAAGCGGCCCGAGGCCGTCTTCCGGCAGGGCTCCGGGCTGGTGCAGGCGGCCACCGCCATCGACGCCGGCGTGACCGCGTCCCCGTCCGTGCTGGAACTCGGGGAGGGCACGACCCACACGGCGGTGGTGACGCTCACGAACAACACGACCTCAATCCTCACCTACAAGCCGACCCGCGTTTCGGGTGCCAGCGCGGCCGCGAGCACGGGCAAGGCGACCCGCGTCGGCACGAGCACCCCGAAGTACGGCTTCGGCGACGTCGGGTTCAAGGCGTCCCCGAAGATCGTCACGCTGGCACCGGGCGCGTCCGCTGCGGTGACGCTCACCCTGAAGGCCCCGGCCAAGGTGCTGAAGGGCAAGGCGGGGCTGCTCTACGGCGGCTGGGTGCGGTTCACCACCACCGGTGCCGGCAACACGGTCACCGTCCCGTTCGCCGGGCTGCGCGGGGACTACCAGGCGGTCAAGCAGCTGAACAAGTTCACGTTCGTCACGAGCAGCGCGAAGTACTCCCTGCCGATGCTGGGGTACTCCAACGGGTCGGGCATCTACTACGGGCTCTCCCAGTCGTCGAACGCCTACACGTTCAACCTGAGCAGCTTCTACCCGGTGGTGATCTTCCACCTGGATTACGCGGCCTCCGACGTGCGACTCAAGGTGACCAACACCGCCACCAAACAGTCGTACTGGGCGTTGATCACCACCACCGGCGCCACCGCCGAGGCCCGGACGCACCGGGGGCCGACGGCCCGGGACGACTTCGCCAACTGGGTGGTGCTGGGCAGGAGCTACCTGGACGCGGGCGGCAACGCCGCGACGCTGCCGAACGGCAACTACCAGCTTCAGCTCAACGTCCTGAAGCCGCTCGGCAACCCCGGCACGAGCAAGCACTGGGAGACCTATTCCTCGCCGAAGTTCAACGTCGGCTAGGGGCACCCGGAGGGCGGACGGCAGCCGTCCGTCCGTCCTCCGACCCCTACCTACGGTGACGTAGGTGGCTGATTAGGCTGGGGCCACCCCTGATCCCACGGCGAGAGTGATGAACATGGCTCCGTTCGGCCGGCCGGCCACCCCTGCCACCCGGGTCGTCCGGGAAGCACGGGACTTCCTGCTCGCGCACGGCGACGAATACGACGCGGCCGTCGAGGGCTTCCGCTGGCCCGAACTCGAGGAGTTCAACTTCGCCACCGAGTGGTTCGACGTGGTGGCCGGCGAGCATCCCGACCGCGCGGCGGTCACGATCGTCTCCGCCGACCTGGAAGCCCGGTCGTGGACGTACGGGGAACTGTCGCACCGCTCCGACCAGGTCGCGCGCTGGCTGCGCAGCCAGGGCCTCGGCGCGGGCGACCGGGTGATCGTGATGCTGCCCAACACGATCGAGTTGTGGGAACTGCTGCTGGCGCTGCTGAAGATCCGGGCGGTGGCGATCCCGACGTCCACGCTGCTGTCGGCGGCCGACCTGGCCTACCGGGTGGAGCACGGCGAGGCGCGGGCGGTGGTCGCGCCGACCAGCCTGAAGGCTCGGCTGGAGGGACTGCCGAAGGCGGTCGTCCGGATCGGTGTGGGCGAGTGGACGCCGCCGGGGTGGGTGTCGATGGCCGATTCGCTCAAGGCCCCGGCGTCCTACCTGCCGAGCGCGCCGACGAAGGCGTCCGACCTGAGCCTGCTGTACTTCACCTCGGGCACCACCGCCCGCCCGAAACTCGTCGCGCACACCCACGTCTCGTACCCGGTGGGGCACCTGTCGACGATGTGGTGGCTGGGCGTGCGTCCCGGCGACGTGCACCTGAACATCTCCTCCCCCGGGTGGGGCAAGCACGCCTGGAGCAACTTCTTCGCCCCGTTCCTGGCGCAGGCGACGGTGTTCGTCTTCAACTACGAACGCTTCGACGCCGCCGTGCTGATGAAGGTGATGGAGACCCACCGGGTGACCACGTTCTGCGCGCCGCCCACGGTGTGGCGGATGCTCATCCAGGCCGACCTGACCCAGCTGACCCGGCCGCCGCGCGAACTGGTCGGTGCCGGTGAGCCGCTGAACCCCGAGGTGATCACGCAGGTGCGCCACGCGTGGGGCTCGACGATCCGGGACGGGTTCGGCCAGACCGAGATGACCTGCTGCATCGGCAACTCCCCCGGCCAGCGCGTCCTGGACGGCTCGATGGGACGCCCGATGCCGGGCTACCCGGTGGTGCTGCTCGACCCGGTCACCGGCGCACCGAGCCCGGACGAGGGCGAGATCTGCCTCGACCTGTCGAAGCCGATCCTGGGCCTGATGGCCGGCTACCACAACGACGCCGAGATGACGGCCGAGGCGTGCCGCGACGGCCACTACCACACCGGCGACATCGTCTCGGCCGACGCCGACGGCTACCTGACCTACGTCGGACGCGCCGACGACGTCTTCAAGGCGTCGGACTACAAGATCTCCCCGTTCGAACTGGAGTCGATCCTGCTCGAGCACCCCTACGTCACCGAGGTGGCGATCGTGCCCAGCCCAGACCCGGTGCGCGCCGCGGTGCCGAAGGCCTTCATCACGCTCGCCCTGGACGCGACCACGCGCCAGCAGGAGGCGGCGAAGGAGATCTTCGCCCACGCCCGCGAGCGCCTCTCCGGCTACCAGCGGGTGCGCATCGTGGAGTTCGTCACCGAGCTGCCCAAGACCATCTCCGGCAAGATCCGCCGCGTCGAGCTCCGCGAGCGCGAAGCCGCCCGGGTCGCCGAGCACGCCGACGAGGGCCAGTTCCTCGAGCGCGACTTCCGCTGACCTCGCTCCCGCCGAACGCCACCGTTCCGGTCAAACGCCCCCACCCAGGTGGGGGCGTTTGACCGGAACAGGGGCGTTCGGCGTGAAGGGACCCGGCGGTCAGCGGCTCGGCGGGATCCACCAGGCCAGCACCGTGATGCCGATGCCGACCCCGAGCAGCAGGATCGAGTCGACCGCGCGGTTGCGGACGGCGAGCAGCCCTACCCGCTGCTGCGGCATCAGTCGCAGCAGGCCGCCCATCGTGATCGACAGCCCCACCAGGGTGCTGCCGGCCCGCCAGTGCGACATCGCCACGATCAGCAGGCCGAGCGCCACCCCGCTGAGCACGGACGCCAGCGGCCACTGCCCCAGCACCTGCTGCACCAGCGTCTTCGGCGGACGCTCGCCGGTCGGCGTGGTCATGACGCCAGTTCCTCGGCGCGGTCGACCACGTTGGAGAGCAGCATCGCCCGGGTCATCGGGCCCACCCCGCCGGGGTTGGGCGCCACCCACGCGGCCTTCGAGGCCACGTCGGGAGCGACGTCCCCGGCCAGCTTCCCGTCCACCCGGCTGACGCCGACGTCGAGCACCACCGCGCCCTCGGCGATCATGTCGGCGGTCAGCATGTGCGGCACCCCCGCCGCCGCGACCACGATGTCGGCGGCGCGGGTGTGCGCGACCAGGTCGCGGGTGCCGGTGTGGCACAGCGTCACCGTGCAGTTCTCGCTGCGCCGGGTCAGGATCAGGCCGAGCGGACGCCCGACGGTCACCCCTCGTCCGATGATGCACACCTCGGCGCCGGCGAGCGGCACGTCGTGACGGCGCAGGAGTTCGACGATCCCCCGCGGGGTGCACGGCAGCGGCCCCGGCTCGTTCAGCACGAGCTTGCCCAGGTTGAGCGGGTGCAGCCCGTCCGCGTCCTTGTCCGGGTCGATCAGGGCGAGCATCGCGTTCTCGTCGAGGTGGCGCGGGAGCGGCAGCTGCACGATGTAGCCGGTGCAGGCCGGGTCCTCGTTCAGCCCGGAGATGGCCGCGCTCACCGCTTCCGCGGACGCGTCCGCCGGCAGGTCCACCCGTAGCGACTCGATCCCCACCTCCGCGCAGTCGCGGTGCTTCATGGCCACGTAGCTGCGGCTGCCGGGATCGTCCCCCACCAGCACCGTGCCGAGCCCGGGACGGACGCCCCGCTCGGCGAGGGCGCGGACGCGAACGGCCAGCTCCCCCTTGATCGCGGCGGAGACGGCCCGGCCGTCGAGGATCTGCGCAGTCATGACCAACTCATCAGTGGAAGAAGTGGCGGGTACCGGTCAGGTACATGGTGACACCCGCGGCCTGTGCGGCCGCAATCGTGTCGGCGTCGCGCACCGAACCGCCGGGCTGAACGATCGCCTTCACCCCGGCCCCGATCAGGATCGCCGGGCCGTCGTTGAACGGGAAGAACGCGTCGGACGCGGCCACCGAACCGGCCGCCCGGTCGCCGGCCCGCTCGACGGCCAGCTTGCAGGAGTCGACCCGGTTCACCTGGCCCATGCCCACCCCGACGGACGCGCCGCCCGCGGCGAGCAGGATCGCGTTCGACTTCACCGCGCGGCAGGCCCGCCACGCGAACTCGAGGTCGGCCAGTGTCTCGGCGTCCGCCGCCTCGCCGGACACGAGCTGCCAGTTGGCCGGGTCGTCACCCTCGGCGTCGATCTTGTCGGCCGACTGCATCAGCATGCCGCCGCTGATGCTGCGGGTCTCGCCGGCGGCCCGGTACGGCTCGGCCACCATCAGCCGGACGTTCTTCTTCGCGGCCAGCACCTCCAGTGCGCCGTCCTCGTAGCCGGGCGCGATCACGACCTCGGTGAAGATCTCGGCGATCTGCTTCGCCGCCTCGACGCTGACCGGACGGTTGGTGGCGATCACGCCGCCGAACGCCGACACCGGGTCGCAGGCGTGGGCCTTGCGGTGCGCGTCCGCCACGTCCGCACCGACCGCGATGCCGCACGGGTTGGCGTGCTTGATGATCGCCACCGCCGGCTCGCTGAAGTCGTAGGCCGCGCGGTAGGCGGCGTCGCCGTCGGTGTAGTTGTTGTAGCTCATCTCCTTGCCGTGCAGCTGCTCGGCGGTGGCCAGCCCCCCGGGCAGGAACCCGTTGCGGTACAGCGCCGCCCGCTGGTGGGCGTTCTCGCCGTAGCGCAGGGTGCCGGCCTTGTCCCAGGTGGCACCGACCCACACCGGGAAGCCGTCACCGCCGGAGGAGTCGGTGAGCACGTTGCCCATCCACGACGCCACGTGCACGTCGTAGGTGGCGGTGTGGACGAACGCGGCCGCGGCCAACGCCTGCCGCTGGGCGAGCGTGAACCCGCCCGCCGCGAGCGCGTCGGTCAGCTGCCCGTACTGGTCGGGGGAGGTGATGATCGCCACCGACGGATGGTTCTTCGCCGCCGCCCGCACCATCGACGGGCCGCCGATGTCGATCTGCTCGACGCACTCGTCGGGGGTCGCGCCCGACACCACGGTCTGGGTGAACGGGTACAGGTTCGACACCACGAGCTGGAACGGCGCGACGCCGAGTTCGTCGAGCTGCGCGCGGTGCGACTCCAGCCGCAGGTCGGCCAGGATGCCAGCGTGGATGTGCGGGTGCAGCGTCTTGACCCGTCCGTCCAGGCACTCGGGGAAGCCGGTCACCTGCTCGACGGGGGTCACCGGCAGCCCGGCGTTCGAGAGGGTGGACGCCGTGGAGCCGGTGGAGACGATCTCGACCCCGGCGTCGACCAGGGCGCGCCCGAGCTCGACCAGCCCGGTCTTGTCGTACACGGATACCAGGGCGCGGCGGATCGGCAGCTGGTCGTTCATCTGTCCCCTCGGCTGAGTCGGTTCACGGTGTCGACCAGCAGTTGCCGCTCGACGATCTTGATGCGTTCGTGCAGGACGTCCTCGTCGTCGCCGGGCAGGACGCGCACCGGCTCCTGGGCGAGGATCTCGCCGGAGTCGACGCCGGCGTCCACCTGGAAGACCGTGCAGCCGGTCACCATCACCTTGGCGGCGAGCGCGTCGCGCACCGCATGCATGCCCGGGAAGGACGGCAGCAGTGCGGGGTGGGTGTTGATCATGCGACCGCCGAAGCGGGCCAGGAACGTGGCACCGACCAGCTTCATGAAGCCGGCGCTCACGACCAGGTCGGGTTCGTGGGCCGCGACCAGCTCGGTCAGCCCGGCGTCCCAGGCCGCCCGGTCCCCGCCCTTGGCGAAGGGGTGGACGAACGTGGGGACGCCCGCGTTCTCGGCCCGGACCAGCCCGTACGCGTCCTCCCGGTCGGCACCGACCGCCACCACGGACGCGTCCAGCTCACCGGACGCGCTCGCGTCCAGCAGCGACTGCAACAGGGTGCCGGAGCCCGAAACCAGGACCACCAGGCGCATCGGCATGGGCCGAACCTTACCGAACGGGCACGCCGTCCCCGTGCGCCGGTGCCCGCGGCGGACGCCTCAGGACGCCCGGCTCCGGCGTCCCGCCAGCAGGCCGACGACGGCGCCCAGGCACGCGCTGATGAAGACCAGCGGGACGCCGATCGCGAGCGACTCGAGCAGGCGCGGGCCCACCTCGGACAGCCGCAGGACGCCGAGGGCGCCGCGGCTCGCCGCCGCCCACGCCAGGAAGACCAGGCCGACCGCCAGCCCACCGGCGGCGCCGGCCACCAGCCCGCCCCCGTTGCCGTCGTCGTCGCGGCGCACCGCCACCACGCCGGTCAGGGCGCCCACCGCGACACCGGCGGCGAGCCAGGCCAGCAGCCACGGATCCGCGGCGCCGACCGGTGGCAGCGCCCCGAAGACCGGGACGGCCGGCATCATGCCCAGTTCGGTCGTCGACAGCGAGACCAGCGAGCCGGAGCCGACGGTGAACCCGCCGCCGAACAGCCAGGCCAGCGTCCAGCCCAGGAGGTTGGGCAGGTACGCGAGCACCGCGACCGACCACACGAAGACCCCGCCGGCATCGAAGCCCAGCGCGTCCTCCAGCGCGGCCACGCGGGTCTCGCCCAGCACCAGCGCGGTCGCGAGCGTGACCGCCGAGACCACGACCAGCCCCAGCAGGCCGGCGGCCGCTCCCCGCCAGGCTCGCCGCAGCCAGTCCGGCCCGAGATCCCACGGACGGTACCCGGCGGCGAGCCCGGCGCCGACCGCGCTGCCCGCCACGCTGAGCGCCAGGGCGCCGAGGGCCGGGCGCCACAGCTGGGACGGACCGGCCACGACCCACGCCAGCACGACCGCGAAGACGGTGTACCCGGCCGCGACTTGGCCGATCGAGCCCAGCAGGAGGCGTGTGCGCACGGTGCCGGACGGTGTCTCGGTCCGGCCCAGCCGGCCCTGGCGGTAGGCGAACCGGCCGGCCGAGGAGCAGATCGCACCGAAGAGGAGGGTGAGGCCGAGCGGCACGAGCGTGACGTCGACGTCGCCGATCGTGAGGACGCCACCGTGCCCGAGCAGCCAGACCTGGGCGGCGAAGTCGAGCACCTTCGGCAGCGGGATCGCGATCGCGCTGAGCCAGGCGACCAGTACGACGCCGGCCACCACGACGGCCCCGGCGAGGGCCGCGAAGACGCCGCCGCCGAGGGCCGCGACGGGCCACGGAACCAGCGGCGGACCGGCCGGCGTGGTGGACAGCCGGACGGTGCGGGCGGTGGAAACGGTGAACTTCAGGCGTTCGGGGTCCCGGAATCTGGGCATCGGCATGGTGCGTCCATGCTGAACCAAACGGTCAGGTCCGGTCGTGGGGACACGCCCGCCGTCGCTACACTGGCCGCGGCACACGGCACCGACGGCAAGGCAAGAACAGTGGCAGATGAGGGTTCGTCCACGCCCCGCAGGGCGCTCGGACCGCGTCCTGACGACGGCGACGATGCCGCCGTCGGAGGCCGTTTCGCGCGCGGCCTGTCGCCCGACGAGCCGTCCGCGCTGAGGTCGACCGGGAGCTTCCGCCGTCTCGCGCTGAGCCCGTCCTCGCCGGCGAGCCCCGAAGATCCGCTGGACGTTCCCGGGACCACCCCGGTGCCGCCGCCCGCGCCGGTCCTGCCCGACCCGGAGGCGGCCCTGCGTCCCGCCTCTGGCCGACGCTTCTCCGCCAGCGCGGAGCCCAGCGAGTTCGCGCCCGCCGCCCCCCGGCGTTCGGCCGCCAGCGCCTCCTCGCCGAGTTCGCCGTTCGACACGCTGCCGCCGGTCGCCCGTCCGACCGCGCCCCCGGCCCGGACCGTGCCCGTCTCCGCCGCACCGCCGGCCGAGGAGCCGCGCTCGGTCGCCACCGCTCCCAGCGCCCCGATCGCGTTCACCCCGCCCGCCCCGGCTCCTGCGTCGACCGCACCGGCCGTGGCGTCGCTGAACACCACGGCCGCCTGGCCGTCCACCACCACTCCGTCGCCGACCCCGCCGGCGACGAGCACGTTCACCCCGTTCGCGCCGCCCCCGCAGGCGGCGGACGCCGTGCCCGCGCCTGCCGCCGAACCTGCCCCCGACGTCGCCGCACCCGCCAAGAAGGGCTGGTTCGGCCGCACGCCCAAGGCCGACCCTGACGCTGCACCGGCCGCGAAGGCTGACGCCACGCCCACGCCCGCGAAGGCCGAACGCGCGCACACACCGACCAAGCAGCGCGCACCGAAGAACCGGGGCAAGAAGGCCGCGGCTGCCGCGACCACAACCCCGCCCGCCGCGCCACGCAAGGAGCGCAGCGCCCGGCCGGCCCTGATCATCATTGCCTCCGTCGCCGTGGTGGCCCTCCTGGTCGCGGGCGGGGTCTGGTTGCTCACCCTGCGCTCCGGAGCACCCAGCGGCACGCCCACCACCACCACGTCCGCGCTGGACCCGCTGCTCACCGCCGAGGACCTCGGCAGCCTGGGCCAGGTGACCTGGCAGGCGTCGACCGGCACGGCGGACGCGGTGCGTCCGATCTGCATCCCGGCGTCCGCCACGGGGCTGCCGGAGGCACAGCGGACGGCATCCCGCAAGATCGGTTCGGCCGACGTGCCCGAGGCGTCCGTCGTCCAGGTGGTCGACACCTACGCGGACGTGGCCGCGGCGACCGCGGCGTACGACCTGCGGCTGGCCCAGGCGGGCACCTGCAAGGACGACACCGCCTACATCGTCGGCGCGAACGCCGTCACCGGGCTCGCCGACTCGGCGACCGCCGTCCGGTTGCTCGTCCAGGACGCCGCCGACGTCTACCACACGCTGCTCGTGACCCGCACCGGACGCTCGGTGAGCATGGTCGACGTGGCCACCACCGAATCCGTCCCCGCGCAGAACGTCGCGCAGGCGACCTCGGTGGCGCTCAGCCGCCAGTGCGGGGGCGACCTCGGCACCTGCCCGGCCAGCCCCGCCACCACGACCGTGCCGCCGCTCGTGGCCGAACCGAAGGGGTGGCTGGTCGAGGCCGACCTGCCACGCATCACCGCCGGTGTCGGACGCTGGGGAGGAACCGAACCGTTCACCGCCCTGCAGATGCCCGGCAGCCAGTGCGAGGGGATGAACCTCGAGACGGTGACCGGAACCACCTCCGCGGGCCAGCGCACCCTCCTGCTCGCCGACGACCCGGACGCCCCGAAGGGCTTCGGCGTCGACATGGTGACCTACACCTTCGCGGACGCGGACGGGGCCAAGACCCTGGCCACCAAGCTGGACAAGAACATCGGCGACTGCGCGGCGAAGTACCCGACCGCGACCGTCGCCGCCGGCCCGGACGCCAAGGGCACCGCCGACGCGGGCGCGAAGATCACCGGCTCGACCTACCTGGTCACCCAGAAGACGGCGGTCACCTCGGTGGTCTACCGGGTGGCCGTGGTCACGGTCGGCTCCCGGGTCGTCTACCTGCTGGGCAACCCCACCGCGAAGTTCGACTTCACCGACGCGCAGTGGAAGGCGATCGCCGTCCGGGCCGGCCAGCGCGCCGCCCAGGCCTGACCCTTCAGAGGCTGGCGAAGACCTCGCGCATCAGGGACGCGGTCTCGCTCGGCGTCCGGCCCACGTGGACGCCGGCGGCCTCGAGCGCAGCCTTCTTCGCCTTCGCGGTACCGACCGAGCCGGTGACGATGGCGCCGGCGTGGCCCATGGTCTTGCCGACCGGGGCGGTGAAGCCCGCGACGTAGCCGACGACCGGCTTGGTGATGTGGTCGGCGATGTAGGCGGCCGCGCGCTCCTCCGCGTCTCCGCCGATCTCGCCGATCATCACGATCGCGTCGGTGTCGGGGTCGGCCTCGAACGCCGCCAGTGCATCGATGTGGGTGCTGCCGTTGACCGGGTCTCCGCCGATGCCGACAGCGGTCGAGAAGCCGATGTCACGCAGCTCGAACATCATCTGGTAGGTCAGCGTGCCCGACTTCGACACCAGGCCGATGCGCCCAGGTCCGCTGATCGTCGGCGGGATGATGCCGACGTTCGACTTCCCGGGCGAGATCAGGCCGGGGCAGTTCGGGCCGATCAGCCGGGTGTGCCCCGACTCGCGCGCGTAGTCGACGAACTCGGCGGTGTCCTTCACCGGGACGCCCTCAGTGATCACCACGGTGAGGTCGAGCGCGGAGTCGACCGCGTCGATCACCGCCGCCCGGGTGTAGGCCGCGGGCACGAACACCACGGACGTGTTCGCGCCGGTCGCGGCCTTCGCCTCGGCGACGGAGTCGTACACCGGCACCGGGGTCTCGTCGAAGTCCACCGACTGTCCGCCCTTGCCCGGCGTCACGCCGGCGACGATGCGGGTGCCGGCGGCGATCATCCGCCGGGTGTGCTTGCGTCCCTCAGAGCCGGTCATGCCCTGGACGATGACGGTGGAGCGCTGGTCCAACCAGATCGACATTGCTGGGTTCCTTACTCGGCCGCTGCGGCCAGCTCGGCGGCCCGGCGGGCCGCATCGTCCATGGTCTCGGAGACCTGCACCAACGGGTGGGCGGCCTCGGCCAGCATGTGCCGTCCGATCTCGACGGCGTTGCCGTCCAGCCGCACCACGATCGGCTTGGTGGCCCGGTCCCCCAGCATGCCGAGGGCGTCGATGATGCCCTTGGCCACCTCGGAGCACGCGGTGATGCCGCCGAACACGTTCACGAAGACGACCTTCACCTGCGGGTCGGAGAGGATGATGTCCAGGCCGTTGGCCATCACCTGCGCGGACGCGCCGCCGCCGATGTCGAGGAAGTTGGCGGGACGCGGTTCGCCCGGCAGGTCGGCCCCGGCGGCCGCCACCACGTCGAGGGTGCTCATCACCAGGCCCGCGCCGTTGCCGATGATGCCCACCGACCCGTCCAGCTTCACGTAGTTGAGGTGCTTCTCCCGAGCCCGGATCTCCAGCGGGTCGTCGAGCGACTCGTCGGCGTACGACGTCCAGTCGGGGTGCCGGAACACCGAGTTGTTGTCGAGGGTCACCTTGCCGTCGAGGGCGATGATGCGGCCGTCACCGGTCTTCACCAGCGGGTTGACCTCCACCAGGGTGGCGTCGTTCTCGCGGTAGACCTCTCCGAGCAGTACCAGGACGCGGATCAGCTCGGCCCGATCGGCCTCGGGGAACCCGGCCGCCGCCACGATCTCGGCGGCCTTGGCCTCGTCCAGCCCCACCAGTGGGTCGACCTCGATGCGCGCCAGCGCGTCCGGGCGCTCGACGGCGAGCGTCTCGATGTCCATGCCGCCCTCCTTGGAGCACATGGCCAGGTAGCTGCGGGTCGAGCGGTCGAGGAGCAGGCCGAAGTAGTACTCCTCGGCGATGTCGGCACCCTCGGTGACCATCACGGTCTCGACCCGGTGACCGTTGATGTCCAGTCCGAGGATGTCCCGGGCGCGATCGGCGGCCTCCTCGGGCGAGCGGGCCAGCTTCACGCCGCCCGCCTTGCCGCGTCCGCCGGTCTTCACCTGGGCCTTGATCACCACGACGGGCGTACCCAGCTGCTCCGCCGCGGCTCTCGCCTCCTCCGGGGTTCGCGCGGTGATACCGCGCAGCACGGGTACCCCGTGCGCCTCGAAGAGGTCCCGAGCCTGGTACTCGAACAGATCCACGCCGACTCCGTCCACTGTTTCTCACGTGCTGAAGATGCCCTGCCGAGCCTAGTGGGCAGATCCAGGAACCGCACCAGCGCGGGGCGCGCGCCGGACTCTCCCACTCCTGTTGCCCGATTCCTGAACGATTCTGAGAAACAGCCTAAGAAATGCTAAGCTCGCTCTGGCTCGGTCGAACCGGGCCGAAGCGGTGTACTGGGGAATCTCTTACGGGGGGCACGTGAACGTACTTCGACTGCGAGCTGACAAGCCGCGTCGCGCCCTCCCCCCGCGTCCCGAAGCCCGTCCGGCCCACCCGATTCGCAGGCTGCTCAAGCGCGGTGCGACCGTGGCCGTCGTCTCCGGTGTCGCCATCGCCGGCTTCTCCGCCTTCACCGCTTCCTCCACGAACGCCACCGGCACCGCCTTCGCCGACTCCGGTGCCCTCGCCATCTCCAGCATCGCCGCCCTCAAGGTTGCGACCGCGCCGGAGACGACCTCCTTCGAGGACCTCGCCGCCGCTCGCAACGAGCAGCTGGCCACCGACGGTGACCAGGTCACCAACTCCCAGCAGAGCGCCGCCGCCGACGTCCGCAGCGCCGAACTCTCCGGCCAGGCCGACACCATCGCCGCCGAGATCGTGCGGTTGAAGAACCTGTCGAAGTTCATGTGGCCGGCGAAGGGCGGGCTCGGCTCCCCCTTCGGGATGCGGCTGCACCCGATCCTGCACTACTACCGCATGCACGACGGCGACGACATCGGCGGCACCTGCGGTGAGCCGATCTGGGCCGCCCAGTCCGGCACGATCATCAAGGCCGCGAGCGGCTACAACGGCGGCTCCGGCAACAACGTGTGGATCGAGCACGGCGACATCGACGGCGTCGACGTCCAGTCCGGCTACCTGCACATGTCGAAGATCGCCGTGACCGTCGGCCAGAAGGTCAACAAGGGCGACGTGATCGGCTACGTCGGCAGCACCGGCCTCTCCACCGCCTGCCACGTGCACTTCTCGATCAAGAAGAACGGCGCCGAGAGCGACCCGATGCAGTACATCGGCTGGAACCGTGACGCCGCCAAGAAGGGCACCGACGACAGCGAGGGCTGAGCCCCCTGATCGTCCCCGGCGCAGCCCGGAACCCCACCCCAGCCCCCGCGGAGGCGGCTAGAGCTTCTCCATCGGCGCGTGCTTGAGCGAGAGCCGCTTCACCCCCGTGGACCCGAAGTCCACGTCCGCCTTCGCCCCGTCCCCGGCCCCCGACGTGGCGATCACCGTACCCATGCCGAACGTGGTGTGCAGCACGCGATCACCCACGTCCACCGCCTTCACGGTCTTGATCGCCGGACGGGCGCCGAAGCCCACCGTCGAGCGCCACGACTGCTCGGTGCGCGCCGCCGCCGAGGACGAGTAGCCGGTGCGGGCGACGCCGAGACGGCGCCAGTCGACCAGGTGCGCGGGGATCTCCTCGGTGAACCGGCTGGCCGGGCTGTACTGCGGCGCCCCCCACTGCGACCGGACGCTGGCCCTGGTCAGGTAGAGCCGCTGCCGGGCCCTGGTGATGCCCACGTAGGCGAGCCGCCGCTCCTCCTCCAGTTCGTTGCGGTCGACCAGCGCCCGCTGGTGCGGGAAGATCCCGTCCTCGAACCCGGTCAGGAAGACCGTGTTGAACTCCAGGCCCTTCGCGGTGTGCAGCGTCATCAGCGTGACCACGCCGGCCGCGTCCGGGTCGTTGTCGGGGATCTGGTCGGAGTCGGCCACCAGCGCGATGCGCTCGAGGAACGCGGGCAGCGAGTCGTCCGGCTCGGGGGCGCCGGCCGCGAGTTCGCCCTCGTCGGCGGGCAGGTCCACCGCGTGGGCGGCGGCCACGAACTCACCGGCGACACTGACCAGCTCGATCAGGTTCTCCAGCCGGCTCTCGTCCTGCGGGTCGGTGCTGCGGCTCAGCTCGTCGAGGTAGCCGGAGTCCTTCAGGATGCCGGCCAGGATCTCGTCGGCGGGGACGCCGTCAGCCACCTTCTGCCGGTAACCGGCCATCAGCCCGGCGAACCCCTCGATCTGGGTGAGCGAACGCGTGGCCAGGCCGTTGGCCTCCTTCGCCCGGTCGAGCGCCGCGCCGAACGAGATCTGCTCGGACGCGGCGAACGCCTCGATCATCGCCTCGGCCCGGTCGCCGATGCCGCGCTTGGGCACGTTCAGCACCCGGCGGACCGACACGTCGTCGTCGGGGTTGGCGATGGCCCGCAGGTAGGAGATCGCGTCCCGCACCTCACGCCGCTCGTAGAAGCGGACGCCGCCGACCACCCGGTAGGGCAGGCCGACCCGGATGAACACCTCCTCGAAGGCACGGGACTGGGCATTGGTGCGGTAGAACACCGCCACCTCGCCCGGCTTGCTGGTGCCGGCGTCGGAGAGCCGGTCGATCTCGTCGGCGACGAACTGGGCCTCGTCGTGCTCGGTGTCGGCCACGTAGCCGACCAGCAGGTCGCCGTCGCCGGCGTCCGACCACAGCCGCTTCTCCGGGCGTCCGGGGTTGCGGGTGATGACGGCGTTCGCCGCGTTCAGGATGTTCTGGGTGGAGCGGTAGTTCTGTTCCAGCACGATCGTGCGGGCGCCCGGGAAGTCGGACTCGAAGTCGAGGATGTTGCGGATCGTGGCCCCGCGGAACGCGTAGATCGACTGGTCGGAGTCGCCCACCACCATCAGCTCCGGCGGCTCCACCTCGGGGTTGTCGCCCGACCCGGGAGCGGCCGGGTGCACGCCGCACAACTCGCGCACCAGCGCGTACTGGGCGTGGTTGGTGTCCTGGTACTCGTCCACCAGCACGTGGCGGAACCGGCGCCGGTACTGCTCGCGCAGGTCGGGGAACGCCTGGAGCAGGTGGACGGTGGTCATGATCAGGTCGTCGAAGTCGAGGGCATTCGCCGCCTTGAGCCGCCGCTGGTACTCGGCGTAGGCGTCGGCGTAGGTCTCCTCCGTCGAGCCCTCCTGCGCGCGGCTGCGGGCCGCCTCGTGGTCGACCAGTTCGTTCTTGTTGTTCGACACCCAGTTCATCACCGCGCGCACCGGGTAGCGCTTCGGGTCGAGGTCGAGGTCGCGCAGCACCAGGGTCATCAGGCGCTTGGAGTCGGTGTCGTCGTAGATCGAGAAGGTGCGGCTCAGGCCGAACCGGGACACGTCGCTGCGCAGGATCCGGACGCACGCGGAGTGGAACGTGGACACCCACATCAGCTTCGCCCGGTTGCCCACCAGCTCGACGACCCGGTGCCGCATCTCGGCGGCGGCCTTGTTCGTGAACGTGATCGCCAGGATCGAGCCGGGGTGCACCTTGCGGACGCCCACCAGGTGGGCGATGCGGCGGGTCAGCACCCGCGTCTTGCCCGAGCCGGCTCCGGCGACGACGAGGACGGGGCTCCCGGCGTGCACGACCGCCTCGCGCTGCGGCGGGTTCAGGTTGGCGAGCAGTTCCTCCTCGGTGACGCGGTGCCGCTTCGGCGCCTCGGCGTCGGCGGACGGCGCGGCCGGCGCCGCCTCGGCAGGAGGCTGGAAGGCTTCGGCGAAAAGGTCCGGGAAGAGGGTGTCTGACATGGCTGGGCAAGCCTACGCCGTGCATCCCCCACGACCCGGACCGGCCCACCCACGGCGCTCAGGGGCGAGTCGTGGGGTCACCTGATGGCCGGGTGTTGGACCGCTCTCGTAGCGTGAAGCTCATGGGATTTGTTGCATGGATTCTGATGGGCCTCATCGCCGGTGCGATCGCGAAGGCCATCCTCAAGGAGCGCGGCGGCTGGCTGTCCTCGCTCGTCATCGGCCTGCTCGGCGGCCTCGTCGGCGGCTGGATCGGTTCGGCGCTGTTCGACCATGGCGTCACCGGCTTCTTCTCGCTCTGGTCCTGGCTGCTGGCCATCGGCGGCTCGGTCCTCGTCCTGTGGGTCTACGGCCTGATCCAGGGCCGCCGCTCCTGACCCTCACCCCCACCCTCCGCCCTTCACCTCTCCGACTTGTCAGATTCTCAGGTCGCCCTGGCGACCTGAGAATCTGACAAGTCGGAGAGGTGAAGGGCGGAGGGTGGAGGGGCGTCACACCAGCTTGCGGTCGGTCGCCCAGCGGGTGAGCTGGTGGCGGTTGGAGAGCTGGAGCTTGCGCAGCACGCTGCTGACGTGGGTCTCCACGGTCTTGATCGAGATGAACAGCTCCCGGGCGATCTCCTTGTAGGCGTAGCCGCGGGCGATCAGCCGCAGCACCTCCCGCTCGCGGACGCTGAGCCGGTCGAGGTCCTCGTCGATGCTGGCCACGTCGATCGCGCCGGAGAACGCGTCCAGCACGAAGCCCGCCAGCCGCGGGCTGAACACGGCGTCGCCGGTGGCGACCCGTCCGATGGCCTCCACCAGTTCATCGGCGGAGATCGACTTCGTCACGTACCCGCGGGCGCCGGCCCGGATCACGCCGATCACGTCCTCGGCCGCGTCGGAGACCGACAGCGCGAGGAACTTCACGCCGGGCTCCTTCGCCGCGACCTGCTTGATCACCTCCATGCCGCCACCGCCGGGCAGGTGGACGTCCAGCAGCACCACGTCGGGCATGGCGGCCAGGATCGCGGCGACTGCGGTGGGCACGTCCTCGCCATCGCCGACCAGTTGGACGCGTCCGCCCAGGTCGTGCCGGACGCCGCTGCGGAACATCGCATGGTCGTCCACGATCACCACCCGCCACGCGGCCGGGGTGGGCTGTTCGGTCGATTCCTGCGTCATCGTGGCAACTCCAGTCTCACTTCGGTGCCCTCACCGGGCGCCGTCCGAATTATCGCCCGTCCGCCGGCGCGCTTCACCCGCTCCACGATCGAACCGCGGACGCCCATCCGGTCGTCCCCCATCGCGGCGAGGTCGAACCCGGTGCCGCGATCACGCACGTAGACCGACACCAGGTCGGGGTCGACCTCGACGTAGACATCGATCCGGTCGGCGCCGGAGTGCTTGGCGGCGTTGACCATCGCCTCCCGCGCGGCCCGCACCACCGAGGTCACCTCGGGGGTGAGTTCGACGTCGCCCACGCTGACCAGCTCCACGTCCACGCCGTGCCGGTCCTCGACGTCGGTGATCTCGCCGCTGAGCGCCTCCACCAAGGTGGTCGAACCGAGGCTCTCGCCGTACAGCCACTGCCGCAACTCCCGCTCCTGTCGGCGCGCCAGCGCGGTGACCGCCCGGGCGTCGCCGGCCTGCCGCTGGATCAGCGCGAGCGTCTGGAGCACCGAGTCGTGCAGGTGCGCGGCCATGTCGGCGCGGGCGTCGGCCACCAGCGCATCGTCACGGGCCTGCGCGAGCGCGCGGCGCACCCGCAGGATCCACGGCAGGGACGCGAGCGCGAGCGCGGCCACCACCAGGGCGAGCAGCACGAACATCCGGGCCAGCTCGCCGACGCCCTCCAGCGAGGTGACCAGCACCGTCACCGCCGCCCCCAGAGCGGCGAGACCGACACCCACGGCGACCACCGTCGTCCAGTGCGCCATCAGCGGGGCGAGCAGCCGTCGCCAGGCCGAGCCGGTGCGCAGCTCCCTGGTGGACGCGTGGTCGGCCTGCCACCAGATCATCGCGAGGCCGCCGGCCGCGAGCGCCCCCGCCAGCAGGACGGGTGCCGGCAGCGCCCACGCCGAGGACTGGACGAGCCACACCAGGCCGATCCCTAGCAGCGCGAGCGCGCTGGCCACGCCGTAGTCGACCGGGGTCAGGGCCACCGAGCCACCCGGACGCAGGCCCTTCCGCGTGCCGGCCTCCAGACCGGGCGCCGACCGCGGGCCGGACTGCAGCGGCATCACCAGCCACAGCGCGAGGTACAGGGCGACCCCGACCAGGCCGACCGCCCCGAGCACCACGAACACCACCCGCAACACCAGCGGCGACCAGCCCAGGTGCTCGGCCAGGCCGGCGCAGACGCCGCCGAGCCAGGCCTCGTTCAGCGGACGGGTCGAGCGCGGCTGGACCGTCCCGTCGTCGCGGTGCGGCGCGGTCGGAACGCCCGGCGCCGTCGGCACAGCCGGCACTGGTGTACCGGCCGCGGCGTCGCCGGGGCCGGGTCGGTCCTCCGCAGCCGTCATGCCGAGCCGCGCACCACCAGCCGGCTGTGCGCCAACATCCGCGGATTCGCCGGCGTCCCGCCGGCCAGCAACTCCATCAGCATCTCCGCGGCCTCACGGGTGTGCTCGGCGGCAGGGTTGGTCATCGTGGTGAGCGGCGGCGTGCAGTGCTGGCCGATCGCCGCGTCGTCGAAGCCGACGATCCTCACGTCCTCGGGCACCCGGCGTCCGAGCGCCTGCACGATGTTCATCGCGGTCACCGCCATCAGGTCGTTCGCCACGAACAGCCCGTCAAGATCGGGATGGTCGGCCAACAGCTGGGCAGCCACCCCGCCGCTCTCGGAGGTGTAGCCGCCCTCGACGTAGGTCGACGGGTCGAGGCCGGCCTCGGTCATCGCCTCCTGGAAGCCGAGGAGCCGCGCCCGGGCGGACGCCATGTCCAGCGGCCCGGTGATCGTCGCGATGCGCCGGGCACCGCGCTCGATCAGGTGGCGGGTGGCGACCCGCGCCGCCTCCACGTTGTCGAGATCGACGTAGCAGACCCCGGGCGCCTCCGGGTCGCCGACGAACACCACCGGCTGCCAGGAGTGGGCGAGCGCCTGCGCGAGCGCGGGACCGTGATGGGAGACGATGATGGCCCCGTCCACGTGGCCGGACTCCAGGTAGCGCACCATCCGGGACGGGCTGTCGCCCGGCTCGGCCATCGCCAGCACCACTTGCACGTCGGAGCCGATGAACGCCTGCAGGGCGCCGTGGTAGGCCTGCGGGAAGTAGGGGTCGGAGAACACCCGGTCGTCGGTCTCGGGGACGATCACCGCGATCACGCCGGTACGCCGGGTGACCAGCGAACGGGCGGCCTTGTTGGGGTGATAGCCGAGTTCGTTGATGGCCTCGCGGACGGCCTCGGTGGTCTTGGCCGCGACCAGCGTTCCGCCGTTCACCACGCGCGAGACGGTGGCGCGGGACACGCCGGCGATCCGCGCCACGTCCTCCAGCGTCGGCGCCGAGTGCGCCCCCTCGATCCTGGCCACGGGGTTCCTCCTTGTCCCTGGCCCGGTACCTCCCGGCGCGCGTCGACCACGTCGTCACGGCGCTCGGACGTCCCGATTCCGCCTTGTTGCGGCGAACGCTATCAGTGACGCGACTGCTCCGTACTGGAAGCGCTCTCACCGGTATGGTACGCCCCCGGGCCGCGAAGAGGGGAGCCTTCAGGGTCAACCCTTATGGAACGGCCGCGGTCCGCAGCGTTGAATGGGGACGTGCCCGAGAACCTCCCCGTGATCAGCCGCCCGCGTGACGGCGCGATGGTCGGCGGGGTCTGCGCGGGGCTCGCGCGGCGCTGGCACCTCGACCCCAACCTTCTTCGGATCGCCGTCGTCGTGCTGAGCATCTTCGGCGGCCTCGGGCTGGTGGCGTACGGGTCGGCCCTGCTGCTGATGCCGCGCGAGGGCCAGGCCGAGATGCCGGTGCGGCGGTTCCTGCCGTTCACCCGCGCGTGGTCGACGGGAACCGTGGTGGCCGTCACGATCGCGGCGGCCGTGGTCACGATCGCGGTGGTCGGCTCCAACGGCATCGGGCTCGGCCCGGTGGTGGTCATCTTCCTGATCTGGTTCTTCGGCTTCCGCGGACGCAACCAGCGCACCGCTCCCCCGCCGGAGCCGACCCCGTTCGAGCGGGCGGCCGAGAACTGGCGACAGCGGCTGGTCGAGCAGCAGACGCCCGGTTACGAGGCGTCCGCCCTCGCCTCGGCGTCCGAACAGCGCTGGACGCAGCCCTACACCGATCCCGCGGCCGACCTCGCCGTCCGCGACGACGACCTGCCGGCCGCGGTTGCCCCGGCGTCCGCACGTCGGCCGCGACGCAGCTGGCGGCTGTGGTGGCTGGCGCTCACCCTGGCCGGCGTGTCGCTCGCGGTCGTGACGGTCCTCGCGGTCGTCGGCGTGCCGACGCCCCCGCTGGCCTACACCGCGGCCGTGCTGGCAGGCCTCGGCCTCACCCTGCTGGTCGCCGCCCGGCGCGGACGCCCGCCGCTGCTGCTGCCGGCGACCCTGGTGATGGCCGCGGTCACCGCCGGCATGATGGGCTCGGCCAACCACCTCGCGATGCCGTCGATGGGCGAGGTGCACCGCACCTACACCACCGGGACGCAGCTGCCGCCGGAGGTCACCCTGTCCGCCGGTGAGCTCACCGTCGACCTGACCGGGCTGCAACTGGACGCCGACCAGAACCTGGTCGTCCACGTCGGTGCCGGGCAGCTCAACCTGAAGGTTCCGGACGGGGTGAACACCCAGGTCGACTGGAAGGTCAAGTTCGGCGAGTTCAACCCCACCGACGTCGCGAACTCCGACCAGTCCCAGGACGGCGTCGACCTGTCCGGCTCCGCCAGGTACCCGGCGTCCTCGGCGAACGCGCCGACCCTGCACGTGACGGCCAGCGTCGACTTCGGCGAACTGGACGTGACGCCATGACCCACGACCGCGCAGCCTTCGGGTTCGGCGTCCTCGCCGTCGCCCTCGCCGCCCTGGCCCTGTGGACCGCCTACGGCCACGTCGAATGGCGCCTGGTCGGCATCGCCGCCCCGATCGTCCTGGTCGTGGCGGGTATCGGAATCCTGTTGCTCTCCCGCAGGCACAACTGAAGTTTCACGAAAGGAAACCCACCATGAAACAACCGCTCACCCGTTCCTCGTCGGACAAGTTCCTCGCCGGCGTCTGCGGCGGCGTCGCCCGTTCGCTGGGCGTCGACTCCGGTCTGGTCCGGATCATCACTGTCGTCGCGTCGTTCTTCTTCGGGGTCGTGGCCGTGCTCTACATCGCGCTGTGGCTCGTGCTGCCGCTCGAGGACGGCGGCCCCACCGGCTTCGACGAGCTCAAGAAGATGTTCAGCGGCAACAACAACCCGCCGTCCGACTACCGCTGACCGAAAAGAGAACCGTCCCCTTTCCGCCCAACCCGGGTGGAAAGGGGACGGTTCTTTCCGCTCACTCCCACTCGATGGTGCCCGGCGGCTTGCTGGTGACGTCCAGCACCACGCGGTTGACCTCCGGGACCTCGTTGGTGATCCGGGTGCTGATCCGCTCCAGCAGGTCGTAGGGCAGCCGGCTCCAGTCGGCCGTCATCGCGTCCTCGCTGGAGACCGGACGCAGCACGATCGGGTGCCCGTAGGTGCGTCCGTCGCCCTGCACGCCGACCGAGCGGACGTCGGCCAGCAGCACCACCGGGAACTGCCAGATGGACGGGTCGAGCCCGGCCGCGGTGGTCTCCTGGCGGACGATCAGGTCGGCCGCACGCAGGATCGCCAGGCGCTCGGCGTCCACGGCCCCGACGATCCGGATACCCAGCCCGGGGCCAGGGAACGGGTGCCGTCCCACGATCAGTTCCGGCAGCCCCAGCTGGCGGCCCACCTCGCGCACCTCGTCCTTGAACAGCGTGCGCAGCGGCTCGACGAGGTCGAACTGGAGGTCCTCGGGCAGCCCGCCCACGTTGTGGTGGCTCTTGATGTTGGCCGCGCCCTCGCCGCCGCCGGACTCCACCACGTCCGGGTAGAGGGTGCCCTGCACCAGGAAGCGCACCGGCTCGCCGTCCGGCGCCTCGGCGATCACGTCGCGCTCGGCACCCTCGAACGCCCGGATGAACTCTCGCCCGATGATCTTGCGCTTCTGCTCGGGGTCGGTGACCCCGGCGAGGTGGGCGAGGAAGGTGTCGGCCGCGTCCACGACCTTCAGCTTCGCGCCGGTGACCGCGACGAAGTCCTGCTCGACCTGCTCGGCCTCGCCGCTGCGCAGCAGCCCGTGGTCGACGAACACGCAGGTCAGCTGGTCACCGATCGCGCGCTGCACGAGGGCCGCGGCGACCGCGGAATCGACGCCGCCGGAGAGCCCGCAGATCGCGCGCGCGGTGCCGACCTGGGCCCGGATCCGCGCAACCTGCTCCTCGACGATGTTGCTGCTGGTCCAGGTGGGCCGGCAGCCGGCGATGTCGTACAGGAAGTGCTCGAGTACCGCCTGCCCGTGCTCGGAGTGCAGCACCTCGGGGTGCCACTGGACGCCGGCGAGCCGCCGCCCGTCGTCCTCGAACGCGGCCACGGTGGCCCGCGGCGAGCGCGCGTTGACGGTGAAGCCGTCCGGGGCGGCGGTGACCTCGTCGCCGTGCGACATCCAGGACGTGAGCGACGACGGCAGCCCGGTGAGCAGCCGTCCGGGTTCGAGCACCTCGACCCGGGTGCGGCCGTACTCGCGCTGGCCGGTGCGGGCGACGGTGCCGCCGAGCGCCTGGGCCATCGCCATGAAGCCGTAGCAGATGCCGAACACCGGCACGTCCGCCGCCAGCAGGGACGCGTCCAACTGCGGCGCGCCCGGCTCGTACACCGAGCTCGGCCCCCCGGACAGGATGATCGCGGTCGGGTTCTTCGCGAGCACGTCGGCCACCGGCATCGTGTGCGGCACGATCTCGGAGTACACCCGCGCCTCGCGCACCCGTCGGGCAATGAGCTGGGCGTACTGCGCGCCGTAATCGACGACCAGCACCAGATCGTGTTCTGCGGTCATGGCGCGAAGTCTAAAGCCCGGCGAATGTCCGGACGGAATCGGCGCTCTTCTCGGATGCCAAGACTCGGTTGACCATCCAATGGACACCCCGCTAGTCTCCGGCCATGACCTCGACGCGCCCTGCGACCATGTGTTGCTGCTGTGTGCCGTCGATGGCCTGTTGTCGAATGCGCTGATCTCGCGCCCGAAATCCCCGACAGCAGTTTCCTCAGATCCCTTCGCGGATCGTTCACCCATGCCAGCCGGGCACCACTGGAGCCGTCCGTGGCACACCCGGCAAACACACACCAGGAGCGACAATGTCCCACCATCCCGACACCCTCAGCGTCCACGCCGGCCAGGAGGAGGCCGACTCGGCCACCAACGCCCGCGCGGTGCCGATCTACCAGACCACGTCCTACGTCTTCGATGACACCCAGCACGCCGCCGACCTGTTCGCGTTGAAGGTGCCCGGCAACATCTACACCCGGATCATGAACCCGACCCAGTCGGTGTTCGAGTCCCGCCTGACCGCACTGGAGGGCGGTGTGGGCGCGCTCGCCACCGCGTCCGGGGCGTCGGCGATCACGTACGCCGTGCTGAACCTCACCTACGCCGGCGACAACATCGTCGCGTTGTCCACCCTGTACGGCGGCACCTACGCGCTGTTCGCGCACACGCTGCCCCAGTACGGCATCGAGGTGCGGTTCGTCGACCCGGAGAAGCCGGAAGACCTCGCCGCGCTCGTCGACGACAAGACCAAGCTCGTCTTCGGCGAGACCATCGGCAACCCGGCCATCAACGTCATCGACCTGGACGCCTGGAGTGACGCCGCGCACGCCCTCGGCCTGCCGTTCATCGTGGACGCCACCGTCACCACGCCGATCCTGGCGAAGGTGTTCGAGCACGGCGCCGACATCGCCGTCCACGCCGCCACCAAGTACATCGGCGGCCACGGCACGTCCATCGGCGGCATCATCGTCGACTCCGGGAAGTTCGACTGGGCCGCGCACTCCGACCGGTTCCCGGGCCTGACCAAGCCGGACGCCGCCTACCACGGCGTCGTCTGGACCGATGCCGCCGGCCCGGCCGCCTACATCATCCGGGCGCGCACCGTCCTGCTGCGCAACACCGGTGCCGCGGTCTCCCCGTTCAACGCGTGGCTGTTCCTGCAGGGCCTGGAGACGCTGCACCTGCGCCTGGAGCGGCACTCCGCCAACGCGCTCGCGGTCGCGACGTACCTCGAGGGACACGACAAGGTCGCCTGGGTGAACTACCCCGGGCTGGACTCCTCGCCGTACAAGGCGGTCGCCGACCGGGTGTTCACCGGACGCGGCTACGGCGGCATCCTCGCGTTCGGGCTGAAGGCCGGACGCGAGGCCGGCGCGACCTTCATCGAGTCGCTCGAGCTGTTCTCGCACCTGGCGAACATCGGGGACGCCAAGTCACTGGCGATCCACAACGCCACCACCACCCACTCCCAGCTCACCGAGGAAGAGTTGGTGACGGCCGGCGTGGCGCCGGAGATGGTGCGGCTGAGCATCGGGATCGAGTACGTGGACGACCTGATCGCCGACCTGGACCAGGCGCTGGCCCGCACCTGACGCACGACCGACGCACGACCACCGAAGAAGAACACCGAGAAGAATCAACACGAGGGAAAAGGCAACGAACATGGCGTATTTCGAGGACGCGACCAAACTGATCGGGCGCACGCCACTGGTGCGGATCAACCGCCTCTACGGCGACAGCAAGGCCATCGTCTTGGCCAAGCTGGAGTTCTACAACCCGGCCAATTCGGTTAAGGACCGCATCGGCGTGGCGATCATCGACGCCGCTGAGGCGTCCGGGCAGCTCAAGCCCGGCGGCACGATCGTCGAGGCGACGTCCGGCAACACCGGCATCGCGCTGGCGTTCGTCGGCGCCGCGCGCGGCTACACCGTGATCCTGACCATGCCGGAGACCATGAGCAAGGAGCGTCGGGCCCTGCTGCGCGCGTTCGGCGCCGAGCTCGTCCTCACCCCCGGCCCCGAGGGCATGAAGGGCGCGGTCGCGCGTTCGGAGCAGATCGCCGCGGAGACCCCGGGCGCGATCCTGGCCCGCCAGTTCGCCAACCCGGCCAACCCCGACATCCACCGCAGGACCACCGCCGAGGAGATCTGGGCCGACACCGACGGCGCGGTCGACTACGTGGTGGCCGGCGTCGGCACCGGCGGCACCATCACCGGTGTCGGCCAGGTGCTCAAGGAGCGCAAGCCCGAGGTGAAGATCGTGGCCGTCGAGCCGGCCGAGTCGCCGCTGCTGTCGGGCGGGGCGCCCGGGCCGCACAAGATCCAGGGCATCGGGGCGAACTTCATCCCCGAGATCCTCGACCGGGACGTGATCGACGAGGTGCTGCCGCAGAACAGCGACACCGCGGTCGAGTGGGCGCGTCGCGCGGCCCGCGAGGAGGGCCTGCTGGTCGGCATCTCCTCCGGTGCGGCGCTGGCCGCGGCCGGCGAGCTGGCCGCCCGTGAGGAGAACGCGGGCAAGACGATCGTCGTGATCATCCCCTCGTTCGGCGAGCGGTACTTGTCGACGGTGCTGTACGCGGATCTACTGGACTAGTGCACTCGACCCTGCCCCGGCGCGCGTGGGCGCGCATCCAGGAAGACCTCGACACGGCCATGCGGGAGGATCCCGCGGCCACCTCGAAGGTCCTGGTCGCGCTCACGTACCCGGGGATCCACGCGGTCTGGGTCCATCGGCTGTGCCACAAGATGTGGACGCAGAACCCGGCCCTGCGCCCGCTCGCGCGGATCTTCTCGCAGTGGTCCCGCGGGTTCACCGGCATCGAGATCCATCCGGGCGCGGTGATCGGACGCCGGTTCTTCATCGACCACGGCATGGGCGTGGTGATCGGCGAGACCGCCGAGATCGGTGACGACGTGCTGATGTACCACCAGGTCACCCTCGGGGGCCGCAGCCGGGGCAGGTTCAAGCGGCACCCCACGATCGGCAACGGCGTCCTGCTCGGCGCGGGCGCCAAGATCATCGGCCCGATCACCATCGGGGACGGCACCAAGATCGGCGCGAACGCCCTCGTGGTGAAGGACGTGCCGCCCAACTCGGTGGTGACCGGCATCCCGGCGAACACCACCCCCGGCGACGTCATCGCCTGAGTCCGGGGCGGGGGCCGTCCGGCGGCGCCCGTTAAGCTGAGCGCGTGCAGAGCGACCCCGAACTCGAACGGCTCCGCGGTTCCATCGACAACCTGGACGCCGCGATCATCTGCCTGCTCGCCGAGCGGTTCAAGATCACCAAGCAGGTGGGGGTGCTGAAGAAGGACCGCGGCCTGGCCCCGGCCGACCCCGAGCGCGAGGAGCAGCAGATCGCCCGCCTGCGCGACCTGGCCGTCCGCGCCGAGCTCGATCCCGAGTTCGCGTCCAAGTGGCTGGAGTTCGTGGTCGCCGAGGTCGTCCGCCACCACGCGGCGATCGCCGCCGAGTAACCGGCGCCGCGCATGACCGTCCGTCCGGTGACAGCGCTGCGCTCACCCGGCGCGTGGGCCGGGTCCGCCGGCTCGCTCCTGGTGGCCTGGGGCACCTGCCACCCCGAGTTCTCGTTCTCCCCGGACGGCTGGCCCGCCGACTGGGTGAACGCCATCGGGCGTGCGGCCGCCATGCCGCTGGACCGCATCCTGATCGTGGTCGGGACGATCCTGCTGACCTGGGGCTGGTGGCACGTCCGTCCGACCAGGAACCGGCCGCTCGTCCACGCCGGCACCGTGCTCGCGATGTGGGCGTTGCCGCTGCTCGTCGTTCCGCCGGTGCTCAGCCCGGACGCCGTGTTGTACGCCGATCTGGGCTGGACGCTGTCCGTCGGCGCCAACCCCTACCACGTCGGCCTGGCCACCACCGGCGGACCGTTCGCCGCCCTGGTCGACCCGCTGTGGGCGGGTAGCGGGGTCGCGTACCCGCCGCTCACCCTTCGCCTCAACCAGCTCGTGGTCGCCGCCACCGGGGCGGACCCGTACTGGTCGGTCGTCGCGATGCGGGTGCCCGCGCTGCTGTCGGTGGCCGCGATGCTGGTGCTGGTGCCGCGCATCGCCGCACTGCTCGGACGGCCGCGCCGCGGCGCGGTCTGGCTGGCCGTGCTCAACCCGCTGCTGGTGCTGCACTTCATCGGCGCCGCCCACAACGACGCCCCGATGGTGGCCACCACACTCGCCGCGATCTGGGTGGTGCTGCGCCGGCGCACGTGGTGGACGGCGTTCCTCGTCGGCCCGCTGCTGGTCGGGGTGGCGATGGCGTTCAAGCAGCAGGGCGGCCTGACGATCGTCGCCGTGGCCGGACTGCCGGTGGCCGCCACCCTGGTGAGCCTGCCGCTCGCCCGCCGCCTGTGGCTGCTGGGCTGGCGGACGGCGCTCGCCACCGCCGTGGCGCTGGCCGGGTTCGTCGCGGTGAGCCTCGCCAGCGGCCTGGGCTTCGGCTGGCTGGAGTGGCTGGACCTGATGGGCCTGGCGAACACCCCGGCCCCGCTCGCCCTGCTGGCCAAGGGCGGCGCGATCCTCTTCGCCGAGGCCGGCGGCTCCTACACCGGCTTCCTGATCATGGCCGGCCGGGTGAGCACCCTGATCCTGCTGCTCGTCCTGGTGTGGATCGGGGTGCGGTTCGCCGACCGTCCGCTCAGCCTGGTGGCGTGGGGCTCGCTGGCGATCGCCGTCCTCGGGCAGGCGCTGCACCCGTGGTACCTGCCCTGGAGCCTGGCGCTCCTCGGCCTGGTGCCACTGACCCGGCGCCAGCGCTACTGGGTGTTCGGCTTCGCCATCGCCTTCTGCATCTGGAACGCCTTCCAGACCGTCATCTGGCACGGCCAGAACTGATCCCCGGAACGCGTGGGTGCGCCACCTTGGACGCCAGTGGCAGGATCACCCCATGCGGGTAGCGATCGGTGGGAGCACAGGTCTGATCGGCACTGCCCTGGCCCGGCGCCTCATCCGCGGCGGCCACGAGGTCGTGCGGCTGGTCCGGGGACGGGTCACCGCGTCCGACCAGCGCCACTGGGACCCCGACGCCGGCCGCATCGACGGCCCCGGCCTCGAGGACGTGGACGCGGTCGTCAACCTCGCCGGGGCGCCGATCGCCGGGGCCCGCTGGACGAAGGAGCGGAAGGCGGAGATCCTCCGCTCGCGCGTCACGTCCACGCTGACCATCGTCACCAGCCTCACCCCGGACGGACGTTGCCAGCGCCTGCTCAACGGCTCGGCCGTCGGCTACTACGGCAACACCGGCACCGAGATCGTGGACGAGACCATGCCGGCCGGACGCGGCTTCCTGGCCGACGTCGTCGCCGCGTGGGAGGCGGCGGCCGCCCACTCGCCGATGTCCACCGCCCTGCTGCGCACCGGACAGGTGATCGCCCGCGAGGGCGGCTACCTCGGCATGCAGTGGCCGGTCTTCGCACTCGGCCTGGGCGGACGGGTCGGCACCGGACGCCAGTTCCTGTCCTGGATCAGCCTGGCCGACCACGTCCGCGCCACCGAGTTCCTGCTCACGTCCGACCTCACCGGGCCGGTGAACGTGACCTCGCCCGACCCGGTCAGCAACCTGGAGTTCACCCGCGCGTTCGGCAGCTACCTGCGCCGGCCCACCCCGTTGCCGCTGCCGCTGAGCCTGGTCGGCGCCGTGTTCGGTCGCCAGTTCGTCGACGAGGCCCTGCTGTCCGGCCAGCGGGCCCGTCCCGCCCGGCTTCTGGACGCCGGTTTCGAGTTCGAGCACCCCCGGCTGTCGCAGGCGCTCTCCGCCCTCGGCTGAATCCGTGCCTCAGCCGGGGCCCGACGTTCCTGGCCGGGAACAGGGAGCCGGCGGCCCGGCGTTAGACTGACCACTCCAATCCCCTGGACCAGTTAGGTGACCTGTGTCGAGTCCGCTCACTCCTTCCGGCGTGCCGGAGCCGTTCGCTGCCCTCGGTCTGACCTTCGACGACGTGCTGCTCCAGCCGAACGAGACGGACGTGATCCCCTCCGGCGCCGACACCAGCACCCGGGTGAGCAAGCGGATCACGCTGAAGATCCCGCTCCTGAGCTCAGCGATGGACACCGTCACCGAGTCCCGCATGGCCATCGCGATGGCGCGCGAGGGCGGCATGGGCATCCTGCACCGCAACATGTCGGCCGACGAGCAGGCCGCCCAGGTCGACCGGGTCAAGCGGTCCGAGGCCGGCATGATCGACCAGCCGATCACCACCACCCTCGAGGCCACCATCGGCGAGGTCGACGAGATGTGCGGCCACTTCCGCATCTCCGGCGTCCCCGTGGTCGACTCCGAACTCAAGCTGCTGGGCATCGTCACCAACCGCGACATGCGCTTCGAGGACGACCCGAACCGTCCGGTCGGTGAGGTGATGACCCCGATGCCGCTGGTCACCGGCTGGCCGGGCATCCCGTCGGACGAGGCCCTGAAGCTGCTGGCCCGGCACAAGATCGAGAAGCTGCCCCTGGTCGACCCCGACGGTCGCCTGCGCGGCCTGATCACGCTCAAGGACTACGTGAAGTCCGACAAATACCCCCTGGCCAGCAAGGACCCGCAGGGCCGCCTGCGGGTGGGCGCGGCGATCGGGTTCTTCGGTGACGCCTGGGAGCGCGCGATGATGCTCGTGGACGCCGGCGTGGACGCGATCATCGTCGACACCGCCCACGGCCACTCCCGCGGCGTCCTGGAGATGATCGCCCGGCTGAAGGCCGAGCCGGCCGCCGCCGAGGTGGACATCATCGGCGGCAACGTCGCCACCCACGCGGGCGCGAAGGCGCTGGTCGAGGCCGGCGCGGACGGCGTCAAGGTGGGTGTCGGGCCGGGCTCGATCTGCACCACCCGCGTGGTCGCCGGGGTCGGCGTCCCCCAGGTCACCGCGATCTGGGACGCGGCCCAGGCCTGCAAGCCCGCGGGCGTCCCGGTGATCGGCGACGGCGGCCTCCAGTACTCCGGCGACATCGCCAAGGCCCTGGTGGCCGGGGCCGACTCGGTGATGCTGGGCTCGCTGCTCGCCGGCTGCGAGGAGAGCCCCGGCGAGCTGGTGTTCATCAACGGCAAGCAGTACAAGTCGTACCGCGGCATGGGCTCGCTGGGCGCGATGGCCGCCCGTGGCCGCAAGGCGTCCTACTCCAAGGACCGCTACTTCCAGGGCGACGTGACCAGCGACGACAAGCTGATCCCCGAGGGCATCGAGGGCCAGGTCGCCTACCGCGGACCGCTGTCCGCGGTGGCCTACCAGCTGGTCGGCGGGCTGCGGCAGTCGATGTTCTACACCGGCGCCGCCACCATCGACGAGCTGCACGCCAAGGGCCGCTTCGTCCGCATCACCTCCGCCGGCCTGCGCGAGTCCCACCCGCACGACATCCAGATGACCATCGAGGCGCCGAACTACTCGTCTCACTCCTGAGCAAGGGAGCTCACCACCCATGATCGAGATCGGCCGTTCCAAGCGCGCGCTGCCCGTCTTCGGCTTCGACGACATCGCCATCGTGCCCACCCGGCGCACCCGGGGCATCGAGGAGGTGAACCTGTCGTGGAAGATCGACGCGCTCACCTTCGACTTCCCGATCGTCGCCGCGCCAATGGACTCGGTGATGTCACCGGCCACCGCCATCGCGATGGGACGCATGGGCGGCCTCGGCGTCCTCAACCTCGAGGGGCTTTGGACGCGCTACACCGACCCCGAGCCGCTGCTGACCGAACTCGCCGGGATCGACGACCCGGTGGCCGCCACCCGGCGCATGCAGGACCTCTACGCCGAGCCCATCAAGGGCGAACTGATCACCGAGCGGATGCGTGAGATCCGGGACGCCGGGGTGCCGGTGGCCGGGTCGCTGTCGCCCCAGACCTGCGCGGAGTACGCGGGCGTGGTGGAGAAGGCGGGCGTCGACTTCTTCGTGATCCGCGGCACCACCGTCTCGGCCGAGCACGTCTCCACGGTCGACGAGCCGCTCAACCTGAAGAAGTTCATCTACGAGCTCGACGTGCCGGTGATCGTCGGCGGCTGCGCGACCTACCAGGCCTCCCTGCACCTGATGCGCACCGGTGCGGCCGGCGTGCTGGTGGGCTTCGGCGGCGGCGCCACCAAGCGCACCCGCAACGTGCTCGGCGTGGAGGTGCCGATGGCGTCGGCGCTGGCGGACGTGGCCGAGGCCCGGCGCGACTACCTCGACGAGTCCGGCGGCCGCTACGTCCATGTGATCGCCGACGGCGCCCTGGGCCGCTCCGGCGACATCGCGAAGGCGATCGCCTGCGGCGCGGACGCGGTGATGGTCGGCTCGCCGCTGGCGCGGGCCACCGAGGCGCCGGGCCGCGGCTACCACTGGGGCCCGGAGGCGTGGCACGCCACGCTGCCGCGCGGCGAGCGGGTCAAGTTCTCCCGCGTCGGGAGCCTCGAGGAGATCATGCTCGGGCCGTCCCACGTGGCCGACGGCACCATGAACCTCGTCGGCGCCCTGCGCCGCGCGCTGGCCACCACGGGCTATACGGACGTGAAGGAGTTCCAGCGGGTCGAGGTCGTCGTCCACTCCTGAGGCGGAGCGATGAGCCCGATGGAGATCCTGCTGGCGGTGCTGACGGCCGCGCTCGCCGCGGGCGTCGTCTGGCTGTGGCTGGCGTACCGCCGGTCCGAGCGTGAGCGCCGGCATGCCGTGGACGCCCGCGCGAACGCCGTGGACGCCCAGCAGCGGGCGGCCGAGATGGCCGTTGCCGCCGAACGGATCCGGATCGTGCGGGAGATGCACGACGTGATCGCGCACTCGCTGGCGATCATGATCGCCCAGGCCGACGGCGGCAGCTACGTGGTCGCCGACGGCGAGGCGTCCCGCCGGGCGTTCCTGACGATCGCGGAGACCGGGCGGGCAGCGCTGGCCGACACGCGCCGCATCCTCGGCATGCTCCGCGCCGGCGGCGGCCCCGAGCTCTCCCCCGTCCCCGACCAGGCGCCGCTGGAGGACCTCGTGCAGCAGGCCCGGCAGACCGGGCTGCAGGTGTCGCTGATCCGGGTCGGCGAGGCCGGCGTGCTGCCGTCCGGCTCCCGGTTGGCGGTGTACCGGATCTGCCAGGAGGCGCTGACCAACGTGCTCAAGCACGCCGGCGAGGGCGCGCAGGTGATCATCGCGCTGAGCTGGGCCGACGACGAGGTGGTGCTGACCATCACCGACCGCGGCGGCAGCGGCGTCCCCACGGCCGTGCCGGGCGCGGAGGAGCCGTTGGCCGGGCTGGGGCTGGGCCTGATCGGCATGCGCGAGCGCGCCGAGCTCGTGGGCGGTACGTTCGAAGCCGGGCCGACCGACGAGGGGTTCCGGGTGCGCGCCCGGATCCCGCGGGCGACGCAGACGGAAGGGGTGGTCCTCGATGCCTGAGGAGCGGATCAGGGTCGTGCTGGTCGACGACCAGCAGCTGGTGCGGGCCGGCCTGGCGATGGTTGTCGACGCGCAGCCCGACATGGTGGTCGCCGCCCAGGCCGGCAGCGGTCCCGAGGCCGTCGCGCTGGTGGCCCGCACCGGGTGCGACATCGTGCTGATGGACGTCCGGATGCCCGGCATGGACGGGCTGGAGGCGACCCGGCGCATCCTCGACGACGCGGACGCCGCCGGCAGCACTCCCCCGCGGGTGGTGATGCTCACCACCTACGACCTGGACGAGTACCTGCTCGAGGCGATCAAGGCCGGCGCGTCCGGCTTCCTGCTGAAGAACGCCCCGCCCGACGACCTGCTGGCCGCGATCCGCACCGTCCACACCGGGGACGCCGTGATCGCGCCGTCGGCGACCCGGCGGCTGCTCGCGCACGTGGCGGCCAGCCCGGCGACGATCGAGCCCGACGTGGCCGACCCGCGCCTGGAGAGCCTCAGCGAGCGGGAGCGCGAAGTGCTCGAGTTGATCGCCCGCGGGCTGTCTAACGCCGAGATCTCCGGCACGCTGTACCTGTCCGAGACGACGGTGAAGACCCACGTCCGGCACGTGCTGGCCAAGCTCGGCGTCCGCGACCGGGTACAGGCCGTGGTGGTGGCCTACGAGTCGGGCGTGGCCCGCTCGGGCGGCTGAGCGCCGGCGAGCTCAGGCCACCCGCGTCCCCGAGGGCAGCACCCCGTACGGGATCGCGAGCCGGCGCACCGCCACCCAGAAGAACACCGCGCCGATGAGCACGTTGACGCCCAGGCCCCACGGCCAGACGGGGGTCTCCACGTTGACCGCCTGCACCTTGACCGGCGAGACGTTCACCGGGGTGCCGCTGGTCGTGTAGACGCGTGGGATGCCCTCGTTGTCGTAGTCCACCCGGTAGCCGGGCATGTCGGCGTACATCGCCGTGCACTCGTCGATCTCGGGCTGCGGGCCGTTCGACATCCGGCGTACCGCCCAGCGGACGGCGGCGAGCGGGTCCGAACCCAGGTCCTCGTACTCGGAGAGGTTCTTCGCGCTCCCGGGCGGCAGTGGCGCGGCGTCCGCGACGATCACGAACGGGTTCCCGACCAGGATCCACCAGATCTGCTCCACGTGGACGACCGACTGGTCGCGGGTGTACCAGGTGCACTTGTTCACCGGGGGCGTGGGCGGGTCCGACCCGTCCGGGTTGTCCTGCCAGTACTTGTCGAGCGATTCCTGGTAGGCGCTGTTGTCGGCGTCGTTCAGGCCCCAGACCCGCACCTGCTCGGTGCGGACGATGGCCAGGCTGAGCAGGCCGACGACGATCAGCGTGATCACGGTCAGGAACACCACGCTCAAGTAGGTGAGCAGCGTCGAACCGGCCGGACGCGAGATCAGCGCCGACCAGCCCAGGCCGATCGCGCACACGACCGCAACCTCGGCGAACATCACCGCGAAGGTCGCCGCGACCTGGAGGATCGAGATGTTGCCCCAGACCATCGACCAGGCGATGAACGGCAGCGCCACCACCAGGAACACGGCCGCCGCCAGCCAGGCCGCGATCAGCTTGCCGGTGGCGAGCTCCAGGGCGCTGAGGCGCGTGGCCTGGATGGTGGCCAGGGTGCCGGCGTTGCGGTCGCCGTTGATCGAGGTCGCGGTGAAGGCCGGCGCGATCACCAGGGCCATCCCGAGGACGAAGTAGGTGATGATGCCGAACGCCAGCGGGCCGCCGGCGAAGTTGGCGTCCTGCTCGCTCCGGATCCGTTCGGTCGTGAACATGATCAGGCCGGAGATCGCGCCGATCACCACGAACCACCCGACCAGCGCCCAGATCCAGCGCCTCGAACGGATGCGCTGGCGCAGCTCCAGCTCGACGACCGTACGGACGCCGGCCGGCGACAGCTTCCAGGTGTTCATACCCGCTCCTCGTTGAGCGACAGATAGGTCTCCTCCAGCCGTCCGGAGACCGGGCTGATGGTGTGCAGCGGCACGTCCGCCGCGACGGCCGCCCGGATCAGCTCGCGCGCCGACTCGTAGCCGCCGAGCTGCACGATCACCTCGCCGCTGTTCTGGCCGGCCCACGGGATGCCGGCCCCGTCGAGGAAGGTGCGCAGGCCGACCGGGTCGATGGCGTCCAGCCGCCAGCCGCGCTTGATCGGCTCGCTGGAGGGCCCGGTGGTGTCGACCGTCCGTCCGCGCGAGAGGAAGACGGCATGGTCGTAGACCTCTTCGAGCTCGGACAGCACGTGCGAGGACACCAACACCGTCCGGCCCTCCTCGGCCAGACCGCGCAGCAGGTCGCGCAGCTCGATGCGCGAGCGCGGGTCGAGGCCGGACGCGGGCTCGTCCAGCAGCAGGACCTGCGGGCCGTGCAGGAGCGCCCTGGCCAGACCGAGGCGCTGCTTCTGGCCGCGGCTGAGCACCCGCGCGGGGCGGTCGGCGAACTCGCCCAGGTGCACCCGTGACAGGGTCTCGGCGACGACGGCCGCGCTGCGCGCGCGGTCGATGCCGTAGGCGTGGGCGAAGGTGCGCAGGATCTCGGTGCAGGTGAGCGCGTCCCAGGTGCCGAACACGTCGGGCATCCAGCCGACCCGGGAGCGGGCCTCGAGGTTGTGCGTGGTGATGTCGAACCCGGCCACGTTGGCGCGGCCCGCGTCCGGCTTCAGCAGGCCGGTGAGCAGCAGCAGGAGCGTGGTCTTCCCCGAACCGTTCGGGCCGATCAGCGCGGTGACCGCGCCGGCGGGCGCGGTGAACGTGATGCTGTCGACCGCCTGCACCGCGCCGAACGCGCGGCGCAGGCCGATCGCTTCGATGCCGGGCGTCGGCGCCGGCTCCACGGGCGACGGGGCAACCTGGGGTGGGGACTCGCTCATGGCGTCCACGCTAGGGGGCGGGCGCCGCGCGGGCGTCATCCCCCACGGCGGATCGCCTCATCCTTCGGGACGATTCTCGCTAAGGTCGGCTCCATGCGGATCCTGCGCGCGTTGACCTACGACATCGTGCTGGTCTTCCTGTTCGCCGCCATCGGCCGCGTGAGCCACGGCGAGGATCTGTCACGGATCGGCGCGACCGCGTGGCCCTTCCTGATGGCCACGATCGTCGGCTCGCTCGTGGCCAGCTGGCGACAGGGCGCGTGGTGGGTACAGGGCCTGACGGTGTGGGCGATCACCGTCGTCGGCGGCATCGTGCTGCGCCTGGTCAGCGGCGACACCGCCGCCCCCACCTTCATCCTGATCACGACCGCGGTGCTCGCGCTGTTCCTGATCGGCTGGCGCGCCCTCCTGCGCAAGCGGATCGCCGCCGGCGACTGAGCACCGGCCCCCAGACATTCGCAAAGTGGACCGAAACCGCCGATGACGACGGTTTCGGTCCACTTTGCGAGGTGCGGGTCTGGTCAGCCGGCCGTCGGCGTCGCCGTCGGGCCCCAGGCCGCGTACCAGGCGGCCTGGACCGCGGCGGAAGCCTGGTCCTGGCGGACGATGTCGAGGCCACGGCCACCACGCAGGTGGTCCCAGTTCGCGCCGCCTTCGATCAGGTCGCGTCCGTGCTCGCCGAAGATGCGGTCACGTCCGGCGCCGCCGACGAGGTGGTCGTTGCCGCTGCCGCCGTAGAGCCGGTCACGTCCCTCGCCGCCGCGGATGACGTCCCGTCCGCTGCCGCCGAAGACCTTGTCGGCACCGGCACCGGTGGTGACCACGTCGTCGCCGGCGCCGGCGCAGATCAGGTCGTTGCCGCCCATGCCGGTGATGGTGTCGTTGCCGGCGAGGCCGACGATCACGTCGCGCCCGGACGTGCCGGTGAGGGTGTCGTCGCCAGCGGTGCCGACGATCGTGGCCACCACGCCGCGACAGGTGTGCACGACGGGGGTGGGGGTGGTCTCGTCGGCCGACGCCGGGGCGGCGGACAGCCCGAGAGCGAGGCCTGTGCCGAGGACGGCGGCGGCGGCGAGGCCGGTACGGATGAGTGCGAACATGTCAGTCTCCTTCGTTGAGAGGGGTCGTGACAGCCATCCTCGCCAGCCCGCGGAGAGCTCCGCCACGGTTCAGCGGCACCCCGGAGCCAACTGCCAGCCCGCCCCCAGCAACCCTCCAGCTTCGGCACCTGGACGCGTGGCCCGTCCGCGTCCGCACAAACGCCCCCGATGTTGACAAACGCCCCCGAAATTTCGGGGGCGTTTGTCAACATCGGGGGCGTTTGCGGGCGGGGGCCGGCGCAACCCGGGCGGGTGCAGATCGGTTCGCCCCGGCCCGGCGCCGTCAGTCGTCGAAGCCGTACCGGTGCTCCCACCGGTCCTCTTCGCGATCAGTGGCGTAGCGCTGCCGGACGGTGTCGTTGCCGGAGCCGCCGCTGACCTTGTCGCGACCGCTGCCGCCCTCGACGAGGTCGTGGCCGGTCTGGCCGTAGAGGGTGTCGTTGCCCGACTCGCCCTCGATGTGGTCGTTGTTGGTGCCGCCGCGGATGACGTCGTTGCCGGAGCCGCCCTCGATGGTGTCCTTGCCGGTGCCGCCGTGGATCCAGTCGCGACCGGAGCCGCCGTCGACCTCGTCGTGGCCGTCGCCGGCGCAGATCACGTCGTTGCCGCCGTTGCCGTCGATGTCGTCGTTGCCGGCGAGGCCGACGATGACGTCACGTCCGGAGGTGCCCTCGATCTCGTCGTGCCCGTTGGTGCCGACGATCGTGGCGGTGTACCCGTGACAGGTCAGGGTGGCGGCCTGGGCGGTGCCCGAGCCCACCAGGGTGAGACCGACACCGGCGCCGAGGGTGGCGAGGGCGGTGATGGTGGTGCGGATGAACCTGGTCATGTCTTCCTCCTGTGAGTGGTTGCCTGCTGAGCACCACTCGACCACCGCCCGGTGAGGCGGCCGTGAGGCTTCGATGAGACCTTCCTCATCACCTGGACGACCAGGTCGATCACCCCGGGACGGCGAACGGCCCCCACCGTTTCCGGTGGGGGCCGTTCAGGCGTCAGCTCAGTGGCTGTGCCCGTGCTCGTCGTCCTCGTCGGCCGGCTTGTCGACCACCGAGGTCTCGGTGGTCAGCAGCAGGGACGCGATCGAGGCGGCGTTGGCCAGCGCGGAACGCGTGACCTTGACCGGGTCGATGACACCGGCGGCCACCAGGTCGACGTACTCGCCCGTGGCGGCGTTGTAGCCGTGGCCGGGCTCGAGCTCGGCCACCTTGTGGACGATGACCAGACCCGGCTCGCCACCGTTCTCGGCGATCCACCGGAGCGGCTCACCGACGGCCTTGGCCACGATGCTCACGCCGGTCTTCTCATCGCCGGTCAGGCCGAGGCCGTCGGCCAGCACGCGCGAGGCGTGGACGAGGGCGGAGCCGCCACCGGCGACGATGCCCTCCTCGATGGCCGCGCGGGTCGCGGAGACCGCGTCCTCGATGCGGTGCTTCTTCTCCTTGAGCTCCACCTCGGTGGCGGCACCGACCTGGATCACGCAGACGCCACCGGCGAGCTTGGCGACCCGCTCCTGCAGCTTCTCGCGGTCCCAGTCCGAATCGGTGCGCTCGATCTCGGCACGCAGCTGGGCAACCCGTCCGGCCACCTCGGCCGCCTGACCGGCGCCCTCGACGATGGTCGTGTTGTCCTTGGTGACGACGATGCGGCGCGCCCGGCCGAGGACGTCGAGCCCGACCTGGTCGAGCTTGAGCCCGACCTCGGGAGCAACGACCTTGGCGCCGGTGAGGATCGCGATGTCCTCCAGCATGGCCTTGCGGCGATCACCGAAGGCCGGAGCCTTCACGGCGACCGAGGTGAACGTGCCCTTGATCTTGTTGACGACCAGGGTGGACAGCGCCTCGCCGTCCACGTCCTCGGCAACGATGAACAGGGTGCCACCGGCGCCGATGACCTTCTCCAGCACCGGGAGCAGGTCGTTCATCGAGGAGATCTTGCCCTGGTTGATCAGGATGTAGGGGTCCTCGAGGACGGCCTCCATGCGCTCCGGGTCGCTCACGAAGTACGGGGACAGGTAGCCCTTGTCGAACTGCATGCCCTCGGTGAACTCCAACTCGGTGCCGAAGGTCTGGGACTCGTCGACCGTGATCACGCCGTCCTTGCCGACCTTGTCGAACGCGTCGGCGATCAGGGCGCCGATCTGCTCGTCACGGGCCGAGATGGTGGCGACGTGGGCCATGTCGTCGGTGGTCTCGACGTCGCGGGCGAGCCTGCGCAGCTCCTCCACGACAGCCTCGACACCGGCATCGATGCCGCGCTTGAGCGCGATCGGGTTGGCGCCGGACGCGACCGCGCGCAGGCCCTCGTGGACGAGCGCCTGGGCGAGCACGGTGGCCGTGGTGGTGCCGTCACCGGCGACGTCGTTCGTCTTGGTGGCCACCTCCTTGGCGAGCTGGGCGCCGAGGTTCTCGAACGGATCGGAGAGCTCGACCTCCTTGGCGACGGTGACGCCGTCGTTGGTGATGGTCGGCGCACCCCACTTCTTGTCGAGGACGACGTAGCGGCCCTTGGGGCCGAGCGTCACCTTCACGGTGTTGGCGAGGATGTCGACGCCGCGCTCGAGCGAGCGACGGGCCTCCTCGTCAAACTGAAGGATCTTTGGCATGTGGTGGTTCCTTACTTGGTGACGACGGCGAGGATGTCGCGGGCGTTGAGGAGCAGGTACTCCTGCCCGTCGTACTTCACCTCGGTGCCGCCGTACTTGCTGAAGATGACCACGTCACCCTCCGCGACGTCGAGCGGGACACGGTTGCCGTTGTCGTCGATGCGGCCGGGGCCGGTGGCGAGCACGCGGCCCTCCTGCGGCTTCTCCTTGGCGGTGTCGGGGATGACCAGGCCGGAAGCGGTGGTCTGCTCTGCCTCCAGCGGCTGGACGAGGATGCGGTCCTCGAGCGGCTTGATCGTGACTGCCACGTCAAAACCCTTTCGTTCGTCAGGGCGGATCCGCCCTGGATTGGTCAGGATGGCGGCCTCGGCGTCGTCGCGGTGCCGCCGGAGGCTGATTGGCACCCTCATGGTGAGAGTGCTAAAGCGAATCTATCGCGGGCTTAGCACTCGATCAAGCCGAGTGCCAAGTAGCGGTGGCGGTTCCGCGTTCGGCGTAGGCGTCAGCGCAGGCGGGTGACGACGAGCGCGCGGGCCCCGGCGGGGGTGGGCGTCAGCACCAGCGTCGCGGACGCCGGTCCGGCGGGCTTCAGCCGCCGGCGCAGGACGGCGGGGTCGACGTCGAGGCCGCGGACCTTGATCTCGAGGGTGCCGATCCCCTGCTCGCGGACGTGCCGTCGCAGGACGCCCTCGTCGTAGGGCAGCTCGTCGAGCACCTCGAAGGCGGTGGCGAACGGCGTCGGCGTCAGGCTGACGGCGAACAGGTAGGCGATCCCGGCGCGCGGGACGTGGGCGTCGAGGCGTCCGGCCAGTACGGCGACCCCACCCGAGCGGATGACCGCCGGATCGGGCTCGTAGAGGTAGCGGCCGACGGGGCCGACCGGCGGCTCCTGCCGGTCGCCGGCGTCCAGGTCGTCGCCGGCGGGCAGCACCACCGCCGTCCGGGAGCCGGGGGCCCACGGACCCGCCCAGAGCGAGGTCTCCACCAGGTCGCCGCGGTGGCTCACCCACGTGGTCGCCACCGAGTCGGGCAGGAAGCCGGACGGGATCCCCGGCGCGGCCTTCACGCAGCCGACCCGGCCCGCCAGCAGCCCGGTGGCGAACTCCCACGGCGGGGAGAAGTCGGCCACCCGCCAGGTGCGGCCCGCGCCGGTTCGTCGGGCCGGGTCGACGAAGACCGCCCCACCCCCGGCCAACAGGTCGTCGGCCAGGTCCTCGGCGCGACCCACGTGCACGCTCACCTGCGGTCCGAGATTGGCCTGCGCGAGCACCGCCGTCGCCGGGTCGCGGTCGACCGCCACGACCGCCAGCCCGGCGTCGCGCAGCGCGAGCGCGTCCGCGCCGATCCCGCAGCCGAGGTCGACGACCTCGGTCGCCCCCGCGTCCGCGAACCGCCGGGCGCGCCAGGCGGCGACGTCGCCACGGGTCGCCTGCTCCAGCCCGTCCGGGGTGAGGAAGAGCTGCGCGGCCCGCTCCCCGAACTTCGCCACGGCCTTCCGGCGCAGCGCGGCCTGGGTCAGGACGGCCGCTGCGCGGTCCGGCGGCCAGTGGCGACGCAGAGCGGTGGCGGCCGCCAGCGAGCCGGGGTCGTGCTGGGCGTCCGCCTCGGCGAGCGCGTCCGCGGCGTCCGGGGACACCAGCCAGCGCGCGAGTTCGACGTCCATGACCAAGAACCTAGCGGGGCGTCATCGCCACAGGCTCCAGGCCTGCCTATGATCAGGCGCATGAAGGTGATGTCCAAGGTCAGCGTGCTGCTCGGCATCCTGTTGGTCCTCGTCGGGCTGGTGGGCGCGATCTGGGGTGGCTGGATCGCCTACCGCCAGTTCCTGGCCCTGGACGCCCTGCGCAGCGCCCCCGCCGACAAGCCGGTGCTCCAGCTGCTGGTGGCCGCGCTGGGCCTGCTGCTCGGCGGCTTCCTCCTCGGTCTGGGCATCGGGCGCCCGCGCAAGGAGGTCGCACCGATCCCTGTGCCGCCGAACCAGCCGAGCGCCTGAGCGGGGGGTCGGCCGGTCAGGTGACGAGGTTCACGACCACCGATACCCACACGACGCCCGCGACGAACATCGCCGCGGTGTAGCCTACCAGGAGGCCGGTGCCGATACGCACCGTCTTCGGTACCAGCGCCAGCAGGACCCCGAGCACGATCAGCACGGCCGTGGAGACCGACAGCGCGCCGTTCGCCACCATGGTCGGCCAGATGCTGTCCTCGCCCGCCCCGATCGTCAGCCACCACGCCACCCCGAGCGTCGCCATCGAGATCGCCATGCCCGCCAGGAAGGATCCTCTGGCCTCGCGGGCCGGCGGATACGGTGCGGGCTGGGTCCACGGCTGTTTGTAGGGCCCGGGCGGCAGGGCTCCCGGCTCGGGGCGCGACGGGGACGGTGGTGTGGCCACAGCGGTCGCCGCGCTGCCCGGGGCCGCGAAGGAGGGCTGCCACACCCAGCCGGGGTCGGGCGGTTCGAAGTCGGGGCGTCCCGCAGGAAGGTTGTCGGTCATGCTCCTCCTTCCACCGTCAGGCTCGGGCCGGCCCGGACGACGGCCCGAATTCCCGTGCATTTCAACGCTAGCTCTCGAAACGGTGGGACGGCAGTAGCGCCCGGGGGCGTACGTCTACCCCCTCCGACGGCGCGGACGCGGGGTCAGCTGCGCGGTTCCACGTAGCTCCAGCCGGTCGGACGGCCGTCCGCGTAGGGCATCACACCGTGGAACATCGGACCGTCGCCGAACACCAGCGGCAGCCAGTACCGGTCGCCCTCCCACATCGGCAGGTCGCCCAGGGTGGCGAGGTCGTGCCAGACCAGCGGGCCGTCCTCGTTGCGTGCGGGCGGCGTGCCCTCCCAGGCGTCCACCACGAACACGAAGCCGAACCAGTCCTCGTCGACGTCGGTGGGGTCCGGTTCGAGCCCGGGAGGAGGGGACGGCGGTGCGCCGAAGCCGGGCCAGGAGATCGTGCCACGCAGCCGGGCGGAGGTGACGGTGACGCCGGCCTCCTCGTGCAGTTCGCGGCAGAGGCTGGAGTAGATGTCCTCGCCCGCCTCGAGCTTGCCGCCCAGGCCGTTCCACTTGCCCGCGTGCTGATCGCCCTCGCGGGTGCGGTGCACCAGCAGCACCCGGCCGTCGGCGACCAGGTAGCCGAGCGTGCCGATGACCGGGGTGTAGGGCATTAGACCAGGACGGTGCTGACCGGCAGGCCGGAGTTGGCACCGACCTCCAGCGACGACGGACGCAGCCCGGCGGTGACGACCTCCGAGCCGAGGACGGCGATCATGGCGCCGTTGTCGGTGCAGAGGGCCGGACGCGGCCGCCGCAGGGTGATCCCGGCCGCCGCCGTCCGCTCCTCCAGCAGGGTGCGGAGCCGCGAGTTCGCCGCGACTCCCCCGCCGAGCAGGATGTCGGTGGTGCCGAGGTACTCGCAGGCGTCCACGGCCTTGGCGGTGAGCACGTCGCAGACGGCCTCCTGGAAGGAGGCGGCGACGTCGTTCACCGGGACGTCGAGCCCGTCGCGGCGCCGGGTCTCCACCCAGCGCGACACGGCGGTCTTCAGGCCGGAGAACGAGTAGTCGAAGCGGTGCTTCTCGCGGTCCTTGTTGGCGGTCAGCCCGCGCGGGAACGCGATCGCGGTCGGGTCGCCCTCGGCCGCGGCTCTGTCGATCACCGGTCCGCCCGGGTAGGGCAGGCCCAGCAGGCGGGCGACCTTGTCGTAGGCCTCGCCGGCGGCGTCGTCGATGGTGGCGCCCAGCTCGACGATGTCGCCGGTGATGTCGTTGAGGGCGAGCAGCGAGGTGTGGCCGCCGGAGACCAGCAACGCCGCGCACGGCTGCGGCAGCGGGCCGTGGTCGAGCAGGTCGACCGCGACGTGGCCGACCAGGTGGTTGAGCCCGTAGAGCGGCTTGTCCAGGGCGACGGCCAGCGACTTGGCCGCGGTCAGGCCGACGACCAGCGCCCCCATCAGGCCGGGGCCGGCGGTGACGGCGATCCCGTCCACCTCGGACAGGTCGATGTCGGCGGTCTCGCACGCGCGTCGCAGCGCGGGCACCAGCGCCTGCAGGTGGGCTCGGCTGGCCACCTCCGGCACCACGCCGCCGAAGCGGACGTGCTCGGCCACCGACGAGGCCACTTCGTTGGCGAGCAGCTCGTGGCCGCGGACGATGCCGACGCCGGTCTCGTCGCAGGAGGACTCGATGCCCAGGATCAGGGGGCCGCTCATGCGACTGCCCAGGCGTCGTCGGCGGCGAGCGTCCGCATCATCACCAGGGCGCTGCGGCCGGGGCCGTAGTAGTCGCGCCGGGTGCTGATCGGCTCGAACTCCAGGCGCCGGTACAGCCCGACCGCCGACTCGTTCTCGGGGCTCACCTCGAGCAGCATCTGGTGGGCGCCGACCGCGGCCGCCCAGTCGAGGCCCGCGCGCACCAGCGAGGCGCCGATCCCGCGTCCGCGGGCATCGGGGCGGACGAGGACGCGGAGCAGGTCGGCCGACTCCTCGACGCGGCTGAACGTGGCCACCCCGACGACGTGGGCGTCCAGGTCGAGCTGCGCGACCACGTGGCGGTCGGGGTTGGCGAGCTCCTCGGCCCACGCGGTCTCCGACCACTGTTCGGCGGGTTCGAAGCCGGCCTGTTCGAGAGCGAGGATGTCGGCCAGGTCCTCGGTGCGTGCGTGCGAGATGATCATCGGTTCCCCATCATGGCCAGTCGCGGCGCGAGCAGGGTGGACTTCCGCGTGGTGGGCACCTCCGCGTCCGGGCGGCGCAGGTACAGCGGCACCAGGCCGGCGTCCGGCAGTCGGTCGATGCCCGCAGCGAGCAGAGCGGCGTCGAGGGCGTCCGGGCCGGTGACCTCGCGTCCGGTGAGCGCGGCGCCGGGGCCGGCCAGCGGCACGTCCGGCACCTCGGACGGGGCGGTCACGAACGGTCCGGCGAGACGGGTGCCGTCCGCGGCGTAGGAGGCCCAGTAGACCTCCTTGCGGCGGGCGTCGGCGACGACGGCGAACTCGCCCTGCGGGGCGTCCGGACGCGCGACCCACTCCAGCGCGACCACGTCGAGGCTGCACGCGCCGCGCACCGGCAGCCCCAGCGCCACCCCGAGGGTCTGGGCGGCGGCCACGCCCACGCGCAGGCCGGTGAACGGTCCGGGGCCGACCCCGACCGCGATCGCGGTCAGCTCGGCGACCGACGAGCCGGCCTCGGCCAGCACCCGCTGCACCAGCGGCAGCAGCTGCTCGGCGTGGGCCCGGCGGTCCTCGACCGCGCCGCGGGCCACCACGACACCGTCGCGGGCCAGGCCCACCCGGACGTCGGTGGCGGTGTCGATGCCGAGCACCAGGGAGGGGGTGGTCACAGCGCCTCCAGTTCTGCGCGGGCGGCTGTCCAGCGCTCACCGATCGGGGTCAGGAAGATCCAGCGGGTCTCGTCCTCGGGGTCGAGGGTACGGCGGATGTCGATCTCGAGGTAATCGTCGGCGAGCCCCTCCGCGATGCCCGCACCCCACTCGACGAGGGTCACCGAGTCGTCGAGGGAGATCTCCAGGTCGAGGTCCTCCAGTTCGGCGAACGAGCCGAGGCGGTAGGCGTCCACGTGCACCAGGCCGGGGCCGCCGACGCCGGAGGGATGCACCCGGGACAGCACGAAGGTCGGCGAGATGATCGAGCCGGTGACGCCGAGCCCGGCGCCGAGTCCCTGGGTGAGCGTGGTCTTGCCGGCGCCGAGGTCGCCGGAGGCGATGATCACGTCGCCGGCGCGCAGGACGCTCGCCAGGCGGCGTCCGATGTCCTGGGTGTCCTCGGCGGTCGGCGCGGCGAGCCGCACCGGCAGTTGGCGGGCCAGGGTGATGCTGGTGCCCTCGCGGTCGACCTCGACGAAGCCGTGCCGGCGCCACCACGAGACCACCTGCGGGAACTCCTCGCGGGCGACGAGCTCGACCGCCGACACACCGCGGGCGGTGAGGAGCTCGATGGCCACCTCGACCATCGCCGAGGCGATGCCCTGCCGCTGGAAGCCCGGACGCACCGACACCCGGTGGATGCCGGCCATCGGGCCGTCCACGCTCACGATCACCACGCCGGCCGGGGCGTCGTCGACGAGGGCCAGGACGCCGAAGCCGCCGGCCAGCGCGGCCGCGACCTTCTCCGGGGTCTCGGTGAGCGCGGGCGGCGGCGGGTCGACGACCGGACGGTTGCCGAACGCCTCGCGGATCAGCTCGCACAGCTCGGCGGCGTCCGCGGGGGTCGGCTCCACGATGCGCAGGCGCCGACCGTCACCGAGCAGGGTCTCGGCGAGCACGCTCATCAACAACCTCCAGGCGGACGGGGAGCCCGTCTGACGGGCCCGGAGAATGGTACCTCTCGCGCGCGCGGGGCCCGGGGATCCCGGCCTTCGCCGGGATGACGGGTGGGCTGGGTCGTGACGACGGGGCGTCAGCCGGCCTGGCGGGCCTCCACCACGGCGAGCACGTCGGCGTAGAGCGGGTGGTCGGGGGTGAGCCCGGTCACCTTCTCGACGAACGTCGGCGCGTCGAGGGCGAGCAGCAGTTCCTGGAGCTCGATCGACTCGGGGTCGTCCGGGGTGTCGAACCGCAGGCCCGCGCCGACCGCGTCCATCAGGGCGGAGTGGGCGAGCCCGCGCTCGGCCAGCTGGGCGGCCGGGCTGATGAACCGGTCGTTGCGGCTGAGCTTGCGCAGCGGCGCACGGCCGACCCGCAGGGTGGTGTCGGGCAGGTACGGGTTCGAGAAGCGCTTGAGGATCTTCTGCACGTAGGCGGCCTGGGTCTCGGCCGGGACGCCGTGCTTGGCCACGATCAGGGACGCGGTCTCGGCCAGCACGGCGGCCACCTTCGCCTCCACCTGGGGGTCGGCCAGCGCGTCGGAGAGCTTGTCGATGCCCGCCACGTGGCCGAACCAGGCGCTGGTGGCGTGCCCGGTGTTCACCGTGAAGAGTTTGCGCTCGATGTAGGGCTCCAGGTCGGGAACCCAGGTGACGCCGGGGATGTCGGGGTGGGCGTCCCCGAACGGCGGGGTCTCGATCGCCCACTCGTAGAAGTTCTCCACGGTCACGTCGAGGCCGGCGTCCGGGTGCTGGTTGGGCACGATCCGGTCGACCGCGGTGTTGGCGAAGATCACCCTGTCGTCGAGGTCGGAGCCGGCGTAGTTCCTGCGCACCTCCTCGGCGAGGATGTTGGTGCCGTTGATGGCGTTCTCGCAGGCCATCACCGCGAGCTTCCCGGCGTCCACCGGACGGGCGGCGATGCCGGCCGCGATCGCAGGCGCCACGAACTTGAGGATGTGTGCGCCGACGGCGGTGGTGACGATGTCGGCCGAGGCGATGGCCTCGGTCAGGGCCTCGGCCTCGGTGGCCGAGTTGAGGGCGGAGAACCCGCGGACCTCCTGGGTCCGCGGATCCTCCCCGACTTCGTGCACGACGTAGCTGTCGGCGTGCTTCAGCTGCTGGATCAGCGCGTCCGCGACGTCGGCGAACACCAACTCGTAACCGGCGTTGTGGAGCAGCAGGCCGACGAATCCGCGCCCGATGTTCCCCGCTCCGAAGTGCACTGCTTTCATCTAGTTGTTCACCCTTCCGAAAGTGTCCGCGACCTGCTGAGCAGTATCGGCCTTTTCCAGGGCCGCGACAGCGTCCGCGTCCAGGAAGACCTCGGCGATCTTGCTCAACAGCTCCAGGTGCTCGTCGTTCGCACCGGCGATACCGATCACGAACTTGACCGGGTTGCCGTTCCAGTCGATGCCGTCGGGGTACCGCACCACCGAGATCGCGGACTCCTTGATCAGGCCCTTGGCCTCGTTGGTGCCGTGCGGGATGGCCAGGAAGTTGCCCATGTAGGTCGACACCGACTTCTCCCGGTCGTGCATCGAGTCGACGTAGCCGCTGTCGACCGCCCCGGCCGCGACGAGCAGCTTGCCGGCCTCGTCGATGGCGGAGACCTGGTCGGTCGCCGTCCCCGACAGCACGATCGAGGAGAGCTTCAGCACCCCGTCCGATGCACTCGCCGCCGCGGCGACCGGTTCGGCCGCCACCGGTGCGGTCGCCGGCGCGGGCGCCGGGGGCTCGTCGACGACGGCCCGGGCGGGCGCGGCGACAACCGGCTCGGGAGCCGGTTCCGCGGCGCCGGCATTGGCCTGCTTGACCATTTCGACCACGTCGTCGTAGCGCGGGCTCGCCATGAAGTTGTCGACCGACACCTGCACGGCGGACGGGGTCTTCTGCGCGGCCCGGTCGGCCAGGTCCTGGTGCACGACGACCACGTCGAAGGTGTCGGTGAGGCTGGCGATCGCCTTGTTCACCACCTTCACCTCGGGGAAGCCGGCAGCCTGGATCTTCTTCCGCAGGACGGATGCGCCCATTGCGGAGGAGCCCATGCCGGCGTCGCAGGCGAACACGATGTTCTTGATCGGGCCGGCGAGGGTGGCCGTGGCCGACGCACCGCGAAGACCGGCGAGCGCGTCGGAGCCCTTGCCCTTGTTCGCCTCGGTCTGGCTGATCGCCGCCTCGAACCTGTCGGAGCCCGCTGCCTCGGCCGCCAGGTCGCGGGCCCGGGAGGCCCGCAGGATGACCGCAGCGATCAGGAAGGTCACCGTGGCCGACAGCACCACCGACAGGAACACCGCGAAGTAGGCCCCTGGGGCGATCTGGGCGGCGACTGCCAGGATGCTGCCCGGCGCCGCCGGCGCCCGGAGGGCACCGCCCAGCAGCATGTTCGTCGTGACGCCGGTCATGCCACCGGCGATCAGCGCGAGGATCAGCGTCGGCTTCATCAGCGCGTACGGGAAGTACACCTCGTGGATGCCGCCGATGAACTGGATGAACGCCGCGCCGGGGGCGGAGGCGCGCGCCGCGCCGACGCCGAAGAACGTGAAGGCCAGCAGCAGGCCGACGCCCGGCCCGGGGTTCGCCTCGAGCAGGAACAGGATCGAGCGGTTGCCGCTCTCGGCCGAGGCGGCCTGGGCGAGGCCCAGCGGGGTGAGGACGCCGTGGTTGATGGCGTTGTTCAGGAAGAACACCTTGGCGGGCTCGATGATGATGCTCGTCAGCGGCAGCAGATTGTTGGCGACCAGCCAGTTCACGCCGTTGCTCAGGACCGTCATGATGCCGTTGACCAGCCAGGCCAGCGGGTAGAAGCCGACCAGGGCCATCACGAAGCCCCAGATGCCGGCGGAGAACATGTTCACCAGCATCTCCAGGCCCGGCCGGATCCGCGTCTCCCACAGGCCGTCCAGCCACTTCATGGAGTAGGCGGCGAGCGGTGCCATGATCATCGCGCCGATGAACATGTGCACCTGGCCGAGAGCCTTGAACTTGGCGGCGTCGTTCCCCGCGGCCAGCCAGGCCTCAAGGGACGTCGCGTTGGCGTGGGCGATCAACACGTCGGAGCCGGCGATCGCGCCGAAGGTCGCGATCGCGGCCACCACAGCCCCACGGACGCCGTAGACCATGTGGCCGCCGGTGTAGGCGATCAGGATCGGCAACAGGTAGTGGATGAACGGGCCGACGATGGTCGACAGGTCGGCGTTGGGCGTGAAGCCCGCATCGATGAAGAACATCGTGAAAATGCCCCACGCGATCAGGGCGGGAATGTTGGGCATGATCATGCCGGACAGGAAGGTGCCGAACTTCTGCACCATCACGCGGGCCGATCCCTTCTGCGCCGTTCCTTCGGTAGTCATCTGACTCCCTCACTTGTGACGTAGGTATGCGCGACCCTCGCCCGTGAGGTTCGCGACATGGCGACCGCCGGTCCGGCCCGCCAGCCGCACACTAACGCGAACCTGTGTTCACGTGGAGAAGCGTGGCAGTAACGGCCCTAATTCTGCGCAAGTTCCCGGATCGCCCTGCGGAACTCTGCGGCCGCGTCCTGCGGCGGCAGCGGCCCCGGCAGCAGTTCCGCGGTCAGCGCCTGGATGCTCGCCGCGGCGAGCGCCGCCTCCAGGGGGCCGAGACCGGCGGCCAGCAGCGCGCCGCACGCGCCGGCGAGGACGTCGCCCGAGCCGGCCTGGGCCGTCCATCCCGGACCCTGCATCGCGAGCCGGACGAGGCTCTCCCCCGGTGTGGCCACGTACTGGGTGGCGCCTTTCAGCAGGACCGTGCAGCCAGTCGCGTCCACGGCCGCGCGGACGGCGGCCAGTGGATCGGCCTCGACCTCGCTGCGGGGCACGTCGAGCAGTCGCGCCAGTTCACCGGCGTGCGGGGTCAGCAGGACGCCGCGGTGGCCCTGGGCGGGCAGGTGGCGCAGCCCGTCGGCGTCCACCACCAACGGCACGCCGGCGTCCACCGCGCGACCGACGACGCCGCGGTCCTTGCGGTCTCCCCAGCCCGAACCGAGCACCAGCGCCTGCACCCGGCCCTGTCCGGCGATGACGTTGGGGAACCGGTCGAGGATGCGGCCGGCGACCTGCGGCGCGCCGAGGTAGCGCACCATGCCCGCGCCCGCCCCGACCGCGCCGGCGGCGCTGAGGACCGCGGCCCCCGGGTAGTCGACCGAGCCGGTGTCGAGCCCGACCACGCCGCGGGAGTACTTGTCGCTGCGGGCGTCCGGCACCGGCCAGGCGGCGGCCAGGTCGGGCACCTCCCACTGGGCGAGCACGGGTTCGCCGAGGTCGAGGCCGAGCTCGACGAGTTCGACCTCGCCGCAGTCGCTGCGGGCCGGTTCCATCAGCTGGCACGGCTTGTGGCCGCCGAACGTGACGGTGAGCGCGGCGATGAAGTGGGGGTCGTCGGTGAACGGCGGTTCGGGTGCCAGCCCGGACGGCAGGTCGACCGCGACCACCGGCACGCCGTGCTCGCGGCACGCGGACGCGAACGCCGCCACCTCTGGGGTGAGCCCCGGGCGCGAGCCGATGCCGGCCACGCCGTCCACCACCGCGTGCTGGCGCGGCAGCGCAGCCAGGGCGTCCGCGGCGTCGAGGTCGCGTCCACCGGCGGCGAGAAAGGCCCGCCATCCGGCCTCGTGGACAGTCGTCGCGGTGCGCCACGCGCTCACCCGCGCGCCGCGACGGGCCAGGATCGCGCCGGCGAACAGGGCGTCCCCGCCGTTGTTGCCCGACCCCACCACCAGCAGCACCCTCGCCCCGTAGGCCCCGAACGCCCCCGTTCCGGTCAAACGCTCCACCCTGCGCTGGAGCGTTTGACCGGAACGGAGGCGTTCGGCGGTGGACGGGCGACCAAGGCGGCGCAGGATCGCGGACGCCAGGCCGGCGGCGGCGCGCTGCATCAGGGCGTCCGGACCCACCACGGCCATCGCGCGGGCCTCGGCGTCCCGGATCTGGGCGACGGTGTACCCGTACCTCATCTCAGGCCTCGCAGACCACCACGGCGGCGGCGATCCCGGCGTCGTGCGTGATCGACAGGTGCACCGACGCGATGCCCCGCTCGGCGACCAGCGCCGCCACGCTGCCGGAGCAGGCGAAGTACGGCTTGCCGGCGACGTCCTTGCGCACCTCGACGTCGGTCCAGGCCAGCCCGGTGGGCGCGCCGAGGGCCTTCGCGAAGGCCTCCTTGGCGGCGAACCGTCCGGCCATCCGCTGCATCGAGGTGTCGTGCTCGGCGGCGGTGAAGATCTTGTCGAGCAGCCCGGGCGTCCGCGCCACGGCCTCGCTGAAGCGCGACACCTGCGTGACGTCGATGCCGATGCCGACGATCATGGCCGCTACTCGACCGTGACGCTCTTGGCGAGGTTGCGGGGCTGGTCGACGTCGTAGCCCTTCAGCGTCGCGAGCTCGCAGGCGAACATCTGCAGCGGGACGGTGGCCACCAGCGGCTGCAGCAGCGTCGACACCTTCGGCAGCCGGAACAGCACGTCGGCGTACGGCTCCACCTCGGTGTCGCCATCCTCGGCCAGGACGACGGTCAGCGCGCCGCGCGCCCGCACCTCCTGGATGTTCGAGACGACCTTGTCGTGCAGCTGGTCACGGCCCTGCGGCGGCACCACGATGAAGATCGGGATGCCCTCCTCCACCAGCGCGATCGGGCCGTGCTTGAGCTCGCCGGCCGGGAAGCCCTCGGCGTGCAGGTAGGCGATCTCCTTCAGCTTCAGCGCACCCTCCAGCGCCACCGGGTAGCCGACGTGGCGGCCGAGGAACAGCACCGATTTCTGGTCGACGAAGCGCTTGGCGAGGTCCTTGATCGGGTCGAGTTCGTCGAGCACCTTCTGGATCAGCGGCGGCGTGGCCGCCAGCTCGCTCATCACCGCGTGGATCTCGTCGTCGTACATGGTGCCGCGCACCTGGGCGAGGTAGAGGCCGAGCAGGTAGCAGGCCGCCACCTGGGTGAGGAAGCCCTTGGTGGAGGCGACGCCGATCTCGGGGCCGGCGTGGGTGTAGATGTTCGCGTCCGACTCACGCGGGATGGTGGCGCCGTTGGTGTTGCAGATCGCGATCACCTTGGCGTGCTGCTCGCGCGCGTGGCGGATGGCCATCAGGGTGTCGGCGGTCTCGCCCGACTGGCTGAGTGTCACCACCAGCGTGGAGCCGGTGATGATCGGATCGCGGTAGCGGAACTCCGACGCGATCTCGACCTCGCAGGCGATCCGCGTCCAGTGCTCGATCGCGTACTTGGCGACCAGGCCCGCGTAGTACGCCGTCCCACACGCGACGATGATGATCTTGTCGATCGAGCGCAGCTCGCTCTCCGGGATGTGCAACTCGTCGAGCTTCAGCGAGCCGTCGGGGTTGAACCGGCCGAGCAGCGTGTCGGCGACAGCGCGCGGCTGCTCGTAGATCTCCTTGCGCATGAACCAGTCGTAGCCGGACTTCTCGGCGGCCGACAGGTCCCAGGTGACCTCGAACGGGTGGGTCTCGGCGGGGTTGCCGTCGAAGTCGGTGACCGAGATCGAGTCGGACGTGACGTCGACGACCTGGTCCTGGCCGAGCTCGATGGCGTTGCGGGTGAACTCGATGAACGCGGCGACGTCGGAGGCGACGAAGTTCTCGCCCTCCCCCACGCCGACGACCAGCGGGGAGTTGCGGCGGGCGGCGACCAGGCGGTCGGGCTCGGCGGCGTCCACGGCGACGAGGGTGAAGGCGCCCTCCAGGCGTCCGCACACGTGGCGCATGGCGTCGGCGAGGTCGACTCCGGACTCGACCTCGCGGCCGAGCAGCTGTGCGGCGGCCTCGGTGTCGGTCTGGGACGCGAACGCGATGCCCTTGGCTTCGAGCTCGGAGCGCAGCACGGCGAAGTTCTCGATGATGCCGTTGTGGATCAGGGCCACGCGACCACCGGCGGACAGGTGCGGGTGCGCGTTGACGTCGGTCGGGCCGCCGTGGGTGGCCCAACGGGTGTGGCCGATGCCCAGGCCCGAATCGGGGATCGGGTTGTCGGCCAACTCGGCGTCCAGATTGCTGATCTTGCCGGCCTTCTTGCGGTACTCGATGTGCCCGTCGACCACGACCGCCACCCCGGCGGAGTCGTAGCCCCGGTACTCCATTCGCCGCAGGCCGGCGACCACCACGTTCCGCGCGACACGAGGACCCGTGTAGCCGATAATTCCGCACATGGTCGCCACTGTAGTGGCGGGTTGGGCAGACTGAGGCCCGGATCCCGGCGGTGGGCCCGGCACCAGGAGAGGTGGTAATGACCCCAGCGATCACCGTTCCCGACGAGCTCGACGCTCCCGAGGACAACCCGTACGGCCCGTACCTGACCCTGGACCGACAGCACTGGGCCTCGCTCGCGGCGTCCCGCCCGGCGAATCTGGACGACGCCACGCTGGAGCGCCTGCGGGGCATCGGAGACCCGACGAACGCGGCCGAGGTGCGCCAGGTGTACCTGCCGCTGACCGACCTGCTCAGCCTGTACCTGGAGCGCACGGGCGCCCTGTTCTCGGCCAGTCACGAGTTCCTCGGGCTGTCGGGCCAGCGGACGCCGTTCGTGATCGGCGTGGCCGGTTCGGTGGCGGTGGGCAAGTCGACCACGTCCCGCTTGTTGAAGGAGCTGCTGTCGCGGCTGCCGTCCAGGCCTCGGGTCGACCTGATCACCACCGACGGCTTCCTCTACCCCAACGAGCGGCTGGAGCGGGAGGGGCTGGCCGACCGCAAGGGCTACCCCGAGTCGTACGACCGGCGTCGGCTGCTGCAGTTCGTCATGGACGTGAAGTCGGGCACGCCGCAGGTGACCGCGCCGGTGTACTCGCACCTGGTCTACGACATCGTGCCCGGCGAGACGATCACGGTGTCACAGCCCGACGTGCTGATCGTGGAGGGCCTGAACGTGCTGCAGCCCGCGCGGCGGCGCACCGACGGCACCACCGGGCTCGCGGTGAGCGACTTCTTCGACTTCTCGGTGTACGTCGACGCCGCCCACGAGGACATCCGCACCTGGTACGTGTCGCGGTTCCTGGCGCTGCGGGAGACCGCGTTCCGCGACCCGGAGTCGTACTTCGTGCGGTACGGCCAGCTGACCGAGAGCGAGGCGACGGCGATCGCGATCGACATCTGGAACCGCATCAACGGGCCGAACCTGGAGCTGAACATCCGGCCGACCCGCGGACGGGCCACCGCGATCCTGCGCAAGGGGCCCGACCACCAGGTCAGCTGGGTGCGGATCCGTAAGGTGTGACGGCCCCGTCCCCGCCGCCGACGCCCCCGATCCTGACAAACGCCCCCGAAATTTCGGGGGCGTTTGTCAGTATCGGGGGCGTTTGTGCGTGGTGCCCCGCGGCTACGACCGGTGGGCGTCCGGCTAGTGTGGTGCGCTCTCGATCGGGAGGGAACGATGACGGTGGAGTGCCTCGGAAGCCCGGACGCGGCCGCGGCGGTCGCGCTGTGGGCCGAAGCCGGGCTCACCCGTCCGTGGAACGACGCGGACGGCGACTTCGGGCGCGCCGTCGCCGGGCCGGCGTCCGCCGTACTGGGGATTCGGGCGGACGGAGCCCTGGTGGCGACCGCGATGGTCGGCCACGATGGGCACCGCGGCTGGGTCTACTACCTGGCCGTGGCGGACGCCGCTCGCGGACAGGGGCTCGGCCGGCAGCTGATGGCGGCGTGCGAGGAGTGGCTGGTCGCGCGGGGCATCCCGAAGATCCAGTTCATGGTGCGCACGTCGAACCAGGGCGTCCTCGACTTCTACGACCACCTCGGCTACGTCCGGCAGGACGTCCTGGTGCTCGGGCGCCGACTGGACTGAGCAGCCGACTCAGCGGCGGACCGTTTAGTACTCCTCCTCGATCGTGGCGAGCACCACCACATCGCAGGTGGCCAGGAGTTCGGCAACCGCGTCCGCGGACGACACCGTGCCGCTGAGATCGCTCCACGACGTCTCGTAGGGAACCTTGTCCTGGGCCCAGTCGAAGGAGTGGAAGTCATCGGTGTACTTGTTGGCGAAGCGCAGCTGGATCCGCTTGTCATCGTCGCCGTAGGAGGTGTCCCAGCCGAACTGCTCGAAGTCGACCGGAGACGACGGGGCGCCCGGGGTCGGAGTCTCGTACGGCGGGTAGCCCGCCTTGTACTGCTTCGCGATGCCGGGGAGCCCGTCGTCCAGCCACGGCTCCCAGCCGGTCTTGCCCAGTTCGGCGTGCAGCTTCTTCGCGGCCGCGGGAAAGTCGCCCCGCAGGCCGTAGAAGCGGCCCGAGGTCACGGTGCAGGTGTGCACGTAGCCCTCGTGCACCTTCCAATTGTTCTGACCCCGCCGGCACTGGGCGGCGTAGGTCTCGCGGCCGGGCACCACGCTGGCGGCACCGAACGCCGACTCCAGCTCTGCCCGGGTGTGGTCGCGGGCTTTCTGCCTGGCCTCGACGACGGACGGCTTGTCCTGGTCGGGCGCCGGCTGGGCGTTCAGCCAGATCGCCTCGGGCCCGCCCTGCCACGACACCCAGAACGCACCGACAGCGAGGACCGGGACGATCACGACCACCGCCGTGACGATGGCGATGATGAGGTTCCTGCGTCGCCGGCGCTCCGTCCGTTCCATGACCGGACTATCGCACAGACCCCTCTCCGCCGGCGCCCGGCAGGACAATTCCTGCCCACGCCCCCCGTCCCCCGACAAACGCCCCCGAAACTGACAAACGCCCCCGAAATTTCGGGGGCGTTTGTGAACTTCGGGGGCGTTTGTGGGCGGGGCCGGGGATCCCGGGGTCAGCGGACGAGGTCGAGGCTCAGCCGGTCGCGCACCACGTCGGCGAGGCGGTGGGCCACCTCGAGGGCGCGCTCGGCGGTCTCGGCCTCAACCATCACCCGCACCAGCGGCTCGGTGCCCGACGGACGCAGCAGCACCCGGCCGTTGCGTCCCAGCGCGCGCGTCTCGGCGGAGACCGCGGCGTTCACCACCGGGTCGATGCCGGCGCGGGCCTTGTTCACGTTGGGGACGTTCACCAGCACCTGCGGCAACCGGTTCATCACCGCGGCCAGCTCGCGCAGCGGCGTCCCGGTGCGCATCATGCGCGCGGCCAGGTGCAACGCGGTCAGCACCCCGTCCCCGGTGGTGGCGAACTCGCTCATGATCACGTGCCCGGACTGCTCGCCGCCCAGGGTGAAGCCGTTGGCGTTCATCGCCTCCAGCACGTAGCGGTCGCCTACCTTGGTCTGGTCGACGTGGACGCCGGCGTCCCGCATCGCGTTCAGGAACCCGAGGTTGCTCATCACGGTGGCCACCACCGTGTCGCTGTGCAGGGCGCCGTCCTCACGCATGGCCAGCGCCAGGATCGCGAGGATCTGGTCGCCGTCCACCACCTCGCCGGTGGCGTCGACGGCCAGGCAGCGGTCGGCGTCCCCGTCCAGCCCGATGCCGAGGTCCGCGCCGTGCGCGAGCACCGCGGCCTGCAGCGACTCCAGGTGGGTCGAGCCGCAGTTGTCGTTGATGTTGAGGCCGTCCGGCTCGGCGTGCAGGGGGACGACGGTCGCACCCTGCGCGTCGAAGGCGGCCAGCGCGGTCACGAAGGCCGCGCCGTTCGCGCAGTCGACGACGACCTTGAGGCCTTCGAGGCTGGCGTCCGCGCCCAGGCTGCCGACGAGGTGGGCGACGTAGGCCTCGATGGCCCCGCCGTCCTCGGTGACCCGCCCGACCAGCGAGCCGGTGGGACGCAGCCACACCTCGCCCATGCGCTGCTCGATCGCGTCCTCGATGAGGTCGTCGAGCTTGACGCCGCCACGGGCGAAGAACTTGATGCCGTTGTCGGGCATCGGGTTGTGGCTGGCCGACAGCATCACGCCGAGGTCGGCGTCCAGCGCACCGACGAGGTGCGCGACGCCGGGCGTCGGGATGATGCCGAGACGAACGACGTCCACGCCGGCGGACGCCAACCCGGCCACCACGGCGGCTTCGAGGAACTCACCGCTGGCGCGGGTGTCGCGTCCCACCAGAGCGACCGGACGCCGGGCACTGCCGAACGCTCCGGCCTCGCCCAGCACGTGGGCGGCCGCAACCGACAGTTCGAGGGCGATTTCCGCGGTCAGATCGAGGTTCGCGGTGCCGCGAACCCCATCCGTTCCGAAGAGTCGAGCCATGGCCCGACCCGGGTCAGCGCTTGCTGTACTGAGGAGCCTTGCGGGCCTTCTTCAGACCAGCCTTCTTGCGCTCCTTCACGCGGGCGTCGCGGGTGAGCAGGCCGGCCTTCTTCAGGGCCGGACGGCTGGCCTCGACGTCCACCGCGTTCAGCGCACGGGCGATGCCCAGGCGCAGCGCACCGGCCTGGCCGGTGACGCCGCCGCCGACGATCGTCGCGATGACGTCGTAGGCGTCGACCACGGCAGCGGTGACGAAGGGCTCGTTCACGGTCTGCTGGTGCAGCTTGTTCGGGAAGTAGTCCTCGAGCGTGCGACCGTTGATGGAGAAGGTGCCGGTGCCCGGGACGATCCGGACGCGGGCGATGGCCTCCTTGCGGCGGCCGGTCGCACCGGCGGGCGCGATGACGGCCGGACGGCCGCCCGGCAGCGGGGCGCTGGCCACGGCCTCGGCGCGGTAGGCGATCTCGCGATCGTCCTCAACGAACGGGACGACCTCTTCGGCCTGAGTCTCTTCGACGGTCTCGGTCACGGTGCTTCCTCGGCTCACTGAGCGATCTGGGTGATCTGGTACGGCTGCGGCTTCTGCGCGCTGTGGGGATGCTCGGGGCCGCTGTAGACCTTGAGCTTCTTGATCAGCTGACGAGCCAG
>JAIUOS010000016.1 GCA_020161755.1 Actinomycetota bacterium | reverse complement strand
CTCGAACAGTCCGGTCATCTGGTGGCGCGCGTCGGGGTTGAGCTCGTCCCAGCGCAGGATCTCGATGCCGTGCTGGGCCAGCGCGGGCCGGACGTCGGTGGCGAAGACCTGGGCGGCGTCCTCCACGAGCTCGCGGGTGCGGGACAGGATCGCGTCGTGCAGTTCCCGCGGCATCAGCCCGGAGTTGCTGGCCACCGCTACGCCCGCGGCCATGCGCCGCTTGAGGCCGGCGACGCGCACCATGAAGAACTCGTCGAGGTTGGAGGAGAAGATCGCCAGGAAGCGGGCGCGTTCGAGCAGGGGCACCCGCTTGGCGTCCTTCGCCAGGTCGAGCACGCGGTTGTTGAACGACAACCAGGACAGCTCCCGGTCGGAGAACCGGTCGGCCGGCAGGTCGGGCTGCTCGAGCTCGACGGTGTCTTCGTCCTCAACCGCGGTCATGACTGCTCCTGCTTCCGCGCCGGACCCGTAGAGCACATCGCGGGAGGCGACGTGGAACCCAGCGCTTTCGTACATTCTTACCGCTACCGGCTCGGACATGTCGACGTACAACACCACACGGTCGGCACCGGTCCTGGCGAGGTGGTCCAGGCCGGCCTCCAGCAGCACACGTCCGTAGCCGCGCCCCTGTGCGCGCGGGGCGACACCGATCACGTAGACCTCGCCCAGCCCGCCCTCGCGCTTGGTCCAGTGGAAGCCGGCCAGGCCCTCGGCGTCGAAGCCGAGGATCAGGCCGGACGGGTCGAACCACGGCTCGGACATGCGGGACGCCAGCCCGGCGGCGTCCAGGGCGCCCTGCTCGGGATGGTGGGCGAACGCGGCGGCGTTCACGGCGAGGAACGCCTCGGCGTCCTGCGGTTCGAAGCCGCGCAGGCTCAGCCCGTCCGGAACGCGCGGCGCGGTCACGCCGGCCAGTGGGCGCTCCATCACCAGCAGCCCGCGGGACGCCGCCAGCCCGGACGCGGCCGCGAACCCCTGCGCCGCCTCGAGGTCGCCGAACGCCCAGACGCCCCACGCGGGTCCGTCCCCGGCCGGCCGCTGCGCCTCCCCGTCCGTCGCGCCGGCGGCCTGTTCCGCCCCGTCCCCCGGCTTCTCGCTCCCTAATCTGCTCCTCGCTCCCGGAATTTCGGTGGCGAAGGCGGTTTTCGGGAGCGAACGGGGGAGGACGTCGCGGAGCCGGCCGAGCAGGCTGCGTCCGTGACCCTGGCGGCGGTGGGCCGGGTCGACCACCAGCTGGGCGGTGCGGTAGGACGGCTGCCACTGGAGGTAGCCGACCAGCTCACCGTCCGCGACCGCCAAGAGATGGCGGGCCGTGTCGGTGCGCAGGGCGAAGTGCGCCTCCTCGTTGAGCGGCTCGACGCCGTCCGCCGCAGCAGCCCGCGCCGCGAGGGCGAGCACCTGGTCCACCTGGTCAGCAGTGAGTTCGGTCGTCCACACGCATGCAGGGTAGCGGGGGTCGAAACGGGGGCGGACCGGCCCGCCCGCGGGTTGGGTCGGCTCAGCGCCGTCCGGCGTCGGGGGAGAAGCGGTAGCCCACGTTTCGCACGGTGCCGATCAGCGCCTCGTGCTCTGCACCCAGCTTGGCGCGCAGCCGCCGCACGTGGACGTCGACGGTCCGGGTGCCGCCGTAGTAGTCGTAGCCCCAGACGTCGGCGAGCAGGTGCTCGCGACTGAAGACCCGCCCGGGGTGCTGCACGAGGTACTTCAGCAGCTCGAACTCGGTGTAGGTCAGGTCGAGCGGTTCGTCGTCCAGCATCACCGAGTAGGCGCCGTCGTCGATCACGATGCCGCCGGCCGAGATCAGGCCGTCGTTGGCGGCGGCGGTCACCAGCAGCCGGATCCGGGCCTCGAACTCGGCCGGGCCGCAGGTGTCGAGGATCATGTCGGAGATGCCCCAGTCGGCGGCGACGGCGGCCAGACCGCTCTCGGTGAGCACCAGCAGCAGCGGCACCGTCGACCCGGACGACTGGAACAGCCGGGCCATCATCCGCGCGCCGGCGAGGTCAGTACGTCCGTCCAGCACGACCAGGTCGGCACGGGCCGACTCGGTCAGGGCCTGGGTGTCGGTCGCGACCTGGTGGATCTCGTGGGACAGCAGGGCGAGCACCGGCAGCGAGCGTTCGGCGGCGCCCGGTGCGACGTCGTTGCTGACCAGCAGCAGCTGCGCCATGCTCACTCCCCGTTCCGGCCGTCTCGACGGTTGGTCAGGGGCAACCTTAGTGATTCGGCCGCGCGGGCCGGTACCACGCTCAGGCGTCGGCCTCCAGCAGCAGCGTCACCGGCCCCGAGTTCACCAGCGAGACCTCCATCATCGCGCCGAAGCGTCCGGTCGCCACGTCGGCCCCGCGGGCGCGCAGCGCGTCCACGTAGGCGGCGACGAGGGGTTCGCTGACCGGGCCGGGCGCGGCCGCGCTCCAGGACGGACGCCGACCCTTGCGGGTGTCGGCGTAGAGGGTGAACTGGCTCACCACCAGCAGCGGCGCGTGCGCTTCCGCGCAGCTGCGCTCGCCCTCGAGGATGCGGAGCTGCCAGGTCTTGTCGGCCAGCTTGTCGGCGACGGCCGGGGTGTCGGTGTGGGTGACACCGAGCAGCACCAACAGGCCCGGGGAGTCGATGGCGCCGACCACCGCACCGTCGACGCTAACGCTCGCCCTACTGACCCGCTGCACCACCGCTCGCACGCGCCCATCCAACCATGCGCGGCGCCAGCGCCAGGGCCCAGCAGGACAGCAGCAGGACGACGGACGCGGCACCGATGCCGCCGGTGAGCGACTGAAAGGCGAAGGTGTCCCAGCCGATGGCGGGCGCGCCGGCGGCGACGAGCCGGTAGCCCGCACCCGCCAGGCCGGCGGCCACGCACAGTGCGGCCACCACCCGCGCCGGGCGCGGATCGGGGACGGGCGTGGCTGGCGTCCGGGGATGGCGCACGGCCGCGATGATCACGATCGTCAGCCCGATCGCCCCGCTGAGGTACTGCGCGTACCGGTAGCCGGGCAACGGCCCGAGGGGGCTCGGATAGGTGGCCGCGAGGAAGCCGAGGTGGGTGCTGGCGAAGCGTCCGGCATGGGTGAAGTCGTCCCACACCACGTGGGTCGCGGCGCCGATCGCCACCGCCACCAGCACCGCCCACCACGCGGACGCCCCCCAGCCTGGCGGGTGCCAGCGTTCGCGCACGGCGACCGGTGACAGGTCACGCAGGGCTGTCGCCGCCGATCGCCACACCGCCCACAGGGCCAGGCCGAGCAGGACGTCGACGGTCACGATGCCCACCGCGGTGTGCGTCCAGCGGTTGAGGAGGCCGAGCCCGGGCAGGTAGTACGGCAGGTCGGGACTCACGCTGCCGGCCGCGAGCGCGGCGAACGGCAGCGTCACCCGGCCCCACCGGCGCAACGGCAGCACCGCAGCGACATGGGCGGGCGTGAACGGCATGCTCCGAGGATAGGTGCCGCGAATCTCGGCTTATGGCGGGGGTGTCGGCCCGTCCGGGAAGTCGTTACCGATCTTCTCGGCTTAAGGGCCGGTTTCCGGGGTCCATAAGCCGAGGTTCGCGGGAAGGACCGAGAGGGCGGCCGTGCACGGCGTTGGTATCGCGAGTTTCGCGCGAATCACAGGCCCAGCGAGCGGGCGACCCTCGCCACCACCACGCCGGGCCGGAACATGATCTCCTCGGCGAGCCAGCGCACCATCCTGTGCTCGAGGTCGCGGAACACCTGCTCGCGCTGCTTCTCGTTGACGTACGCGCGGGCGTTGGCGTACTTCCCCGCGCCGTCGCACTCCCCGATCAGGTCCTGCTCGCGCCCGTAGCAGTCGGGGAAGAACGTGCCGAAAGGGGTCCGGACCGGCACCTGGTACTCCGGGCGTGGCAGCCCGGCTAGCTCGAAGTGTCCCGCCGACATCGACTCCGCCGCCGACTCCCGCGACGGCTCGCACAGGGCGATCGGCTCGAGCAGCGAGGGCCGCCGCCGGGAGGTGGCGACGTCGGTGAGGAGCTCCCGGGCGGCCGCCACGAGGCGCGGGTTGCTGTAGTCCGTCCGGCGAATCGAGGCCACCATGCCCTCGCACAGCTTCCGGGCGGTGCCGTCGAGCAGGACGAGCGCGTCCGGGAGGTCGAGCCCGGCGGCAAGGTCGATCGCGGTCCGCGCGAGGCTGGTGATCGCGAACCCGTCCGGGTCCCGGGTCACCTGGTCGGGAGGGAGGTCGGCGACATGGTGGACGCCCCGGACGCTCTCACCGAACGTCCCGCCACCGGCGGGGAGGGTCACCGACACGGGTTGGTCGTGCCACGGCCCGCGGGGGCTCGGCAGGCCCCAGACGACCGCGGCCGACTGGTGGCTCAGGACGGCGGACGGGTTGGCCGTCGCCTCGGCGTGGGCGCGCAGGACGTGCTGCCGCGCGGCGTCGTCCGGCCAGGCCGCCGCGGCGAGGTACACACCCTGACGGATGCGGAGCAGGTCGCCACACCGGACGCGCGTGTCGATCATCGTGCGGGTAACGCCGGCGGCGAGGAGCAGGGAGGTCGTCACGGGCTGGGTGGGCAGCAGCCAGGGAGTGGGTGTGCGCATACCCGGCATTCTCGGCACGGCCGGCGGGAACGGTTCACCCCGTACCCGCGCCTGTGGACGAACGGACGCCACCCCCTCCTCCTGTGGACGAGCAACCCGGACCCGGGCGGGCCGGGAAGGGATGGCGGGGCCCGGTGGTTATGCTGCACAGGTGCTGACCCCGCTCTCCGTCACCGGCGTCGTGGTGTTCACCGCCTGCCTGGTACTGGTCGTCCTGGCCGGGTTCGGTATTTTCGCGCTGGTGCGCGGCAAGCGAGGAGAATGACATGGCGTTCGAGATCCCGTCCGACCTCAACCCGGCCCTGATCGGGCTGGCGTGGCTGCGGGGACGCTGGGAAGGCACCGGCTACCGCCAGTGGCCCGGCAGCGAGAAGGAGAGCTACGCGATCCAGGTCGACTTCGCCGAGAACGGCGAGGACTACCTGCACTATCTGTGCCAGGCGTTCGTGGTCGACGACGAGGGCGCACCCGTCGCGCCGCTGTTCATGGAGACCGGCTTCTGGCGTCCGCTCGCCGACGGCACCGTGGACGTCGTGATGTGCTCGCCGGACGGTTTCGCCGAGATCTGGTTCGGCAAGCTCCAGCCCGGCCGCGTCGACCTGGTCACCGACGCGGTGGCCCGCACCAAGGACGCGAAGGTGTCCTACACCGCCGGACGCCGGCTGTACGGCAACGTCGAGGGCCGCCTGCTGTTCTCCTTCGACCGGGCCACCGAGGACGAAGAGCTGCAGCCCTACGTGTGGGCGCAGCTGGAACGGCGATGACCGTCCGCATCCCCGAGGGCGTGGACGCGGGCGCGGTCTGGCACTACGGCGACCCGTTCCGCGAGCAGAAGGCCCTCGAGGCCGGCCGTGCCGGGGTCGACCTGTCACACCGTCCGGTGTTCACCGTCTCCGGGCCCGACCGGCTCACCTGGCTGAACAACATCACCAGCCAGGAGCTGGCCGCGCTCGCTCCCGGCGTCCCCACGGTCGCCTACATCCTCGACGCGCAGGGCCACCTCACCCACGTGTTCGGGGCGGTCGACGACGGCACCACGCTGTGGTGCCACACCGAGCCCGGACACCTGGACGCCCTGCTGGCCTGGCTGCGCCGGATGGTCTTCGCCGCCCGCGTCGAGATCGCCGAGGTCGGCGACACCTACGCGCTGGTGCTGCCGCCCGGCGGGGCGCCCACGATCGTCCCGCGTGACGAGCTGGAGGCCACCCTGGGCGGGACCCGCGCCGGCACCTGGGCGATGGAGGCGGTGCGGATCGCGTCCGGCACCCCGCGGATCTTCCTCGACACCGACGAGCGCGCCATCCCGAACGAACTCGCCAACCCCGACGCGGACGCCCTCGGCCCGGCCGTGCACCTGCGCAAGGGCTGCTACCCCGGCCAGGAAACCGTCGCCCGCGTCTACAACCTCGGCCGGCCACCGCGCCGGCTGACCCTGCTGCACCTGGACGGCAGCGCCGAACGGCTGCCGGAGGTCGGGGCGGACGTGCTGCTGGACGGGCGTCCGGTCGGACGGATGGGCACCTCCGAACGCCACCACGAGCTGGGCCCGATCGGGCTGGCACTGCTCAAGCGCACCACGCCGGTCGACGCCGCGCTCGAGGTGGACGGCATCGCGGCCGCCCAGGAGGTGCTGGTCGACCCGGAGTCGGGCCTGCACTGGCGGCCGGCGCCGGGGCTCGGCCGGGGCTGAGCGTGAAGCGGGTGCTCCGCTGGGTGGGGCTGCTGCTGGTCGTGGCGCTGGCGTTCGGCGTGGGCTACGCCTGGCCGGTCCTGGTGCGCCCGCCGCTGGTGCTCGGCCAGGACGCCGTCACCGACGCCGCGTCCGCCACCGTCACGCCGCGCCTGGACACCGCGGACGGCGCCCGCACGATCGTGGTGGAGCCGCCCGCCGGCACCACCGCCCGCGATGTGCTGGTCGTGTTCTACCCCGGTGGCCTCGTGCGGCCGCAGGCCTACGAGTGGCTGGCCCGGGCGCTCGCGGAGCGCGGCTACACCACCGTCATCCCCGAGTTCTCCTTCGACCTCGCGGTCACCGGCGTCGCCCGGGCGTCCGCGTTGATCGCGACCTACGGCCAGGGCAAGCGGGTGGTGCTCGCCGGGCACTCCCTGGGCGGGGCGATGGCTGCGCAGTACCTCGCCGACGAACTGAAGGCCGGACGCCACCCCGCGTCCGGGCTCATCCTGATGGGCGCCTACCCGCCCGACGGCGCCGACCTGCGCACGTCGGGGGTGAAGGCGCTCAGCCTGCGAGCGGCCAACGACACGGTGGCGGACGCGGCGAAGGTCGAGGCGGGGCTCGCCCAACTGCCCGCCGATGCCCAGACCGTGGTGATCCCCGGTGCGGTGCACGCGTTCTTCGGACGGTACGGGCCACAGTCCGGCGACGGCGTGCCGACGGTCAGCCGCGCCGACGCGGAGGGCCGCATCCTGACGAGCGTCACCGGCTTCCTGGACGCGCTGTAGCTCAGGCCGGGCGCCGCGCCAGCACGTACAGGCGGAGGGTGTCGGCCTCGGGCCCGACGGGGGAGCGGACGTACCACTCGTCGGCCACCAGCCCGGCCTCGGCGATCGCCGCCAGCACCTGGTCGCGGTCGTGCAGGACGAAGTCGAGGTCGACCGGGGTGCGGCACAGGACGTCCACGTGGCGCACGCCCTCGCCCAGGTGCACGGCGAGGGCCAGCCGGCCGTCGGGACGCAGGGTCTCGCCGACCGTCCGCAGGGTCGGGGCGAGCTCGGACGCGGCGAGGTGCACGAACGAGTACCAGGCCACGATCGCGCCCCACGCGGCCGCCGTCCGGGGCCGGAGCAGCTGGGTGAAGCGGCCGACCTGGAAGTCGAGGTCGTCGTAATTGGCGCGGGCCTGCTCGATCATGGCCGGGGACGCGTCCAGGCCGTGCACCTCGACCCCGGTGTCGGCCAGGAAGGCGGCGATGTGGCCGGGGCCGCAGCCCAGGTCCATCACCGGGCCGCCGGCCGCGGCGGCGACGCGTTCGAGCAGCCAGACGTCGAACGGCTTGTCGACCAGCTCGTCGAGCGAGACCTCGGCGTAGGCCTCCGCGGCCGCGTCGTACGCGGCGACCACCTTGGCGTCCCTGGCGGCGGCGCCCTCGGCGAGGAGCGACTCACGATCGGGCTCGGGGCCGGCGTCCGGGGCGGCGCCGGTCGGTACCGGTCCGAGCAGGTGGACCCAGCGGGGATCGCGTCCGCGCTGGAGGGGGAGCTCGCGGACCAGCGGCGGGTCGAAGGAGGCCAGCCGGGCCAGGCACGCCTCCACCTCGGCGCGGTCGGCGAAGGGGTGCAGCCGTTCGGTGCGGGTCTTCAGCTCACCCGGGGCCTGCGCCCCGCGCAGCAGCAGGACGGTGAGCAGCGCGCGCTCGTCGTCGCGCAGGTCGACCACCTCGTCGAGCAGCTGGTGGTACTTGACCACCCGCGACCCGGCGCCGGCCCAGACCAGGCGCACCAGGCCCTGGTCCTTGAGCGAGCGGACGGTGTCCTGCACGTCGCGCTCGGAGTACTCGACGATCGGGTCCCGGCTCGAACTCTGGTTGCACGCCAGGCGCAGTGCGTTCAGGCTGAGCGGGTAGCTCGCCGGGACCGTCCGCTGCTTCTCCAGCAGGCTCCCCAGCACACGTTGTTCCTCGGCGGACAGCACCGGCAGTGGCATGGCCGCAGCCTAATCCTGCGCACCCGGACCGAAAGGGGACTGTCCCCTTTCGGTCCACTCTGCGGAGACCGGACCGAAAGGGGACTGTCCCCTTTCGGTCCGGCTCAGGCCTTCTTCGCCCGGTTCCGCTGCTTGGCGCGCTCGTTGGCGTCCAGGGTGACCTTGCGGATGCGGACGTTCTTCGGCGTCACCTCGAGGCACTCCTCCTCGCGGCAGAACTCCAGCGACTGCTCCAGGCTCAGCAGGCGCGGCGGGATCAGCCGCTCCAGCTCGTCACCGGTGGAGGAGCGGACGTTGGTCAGCTTCTTCTCCTTGGTGGGGTTGACGTCCATGTCGTCCTGACGGGGGTTCTCGCCGACGATCATGCCCTCGTACACCTCGTCGCCGGGCGCCACGAACAGCGTCCCGCGCTCCTGGAGGTTGAACAGGGCGTACGCGGTCACCGGGCCGGTCCGGTCGGCGACCAGCGAGCCGGTCATGCGGGTCTTGATCTCGCCCGACCACGGCTCGTAGCCCTCGAAGACGTGGTGCATGATGCCGGTGCCGCGGGTCTCGGTGAGGAACTCGGTGCGGAAGCCGATCAGGCCGCGCGCCGGGATCACGTACTCCACCCGCACCCAGCCGGTGCCGTGGTTCACCATCTGCTCCATGCGCGCCCGGCGGGTGCCCATCAGCTGGGTGATCGTGCCGACGTGCTCCTCGGGGATGTCGACGGTCAGCCGCTCCACCGGCTCGTGCAGCTTGCCGTTGATCTCGCGCACCAGCACCTGCGGCTTGCCGACGGTCAGCTCGAAGCCCTCGCGGCGCATCATCTCCACCAGCACGGCCAGCTGCAGCTCGCCACGTCCCTGCACCTCCCAGGTGTCGGGACGCTCGGTGTTCAGCACCTTGATCGACACGTTGCCGACCAGTTCGGTGTCGAGGCGGTTCTTCACCAGCCGCGCGGTGAGCAGCTTGCCCACCTTGCCGGCGAGCGGGGACGTGTTGATGCCGATCGTCATCGAGATCGACGGCTCGTCCACGTGGATCAGCGGCAGCGGCTTGGGGTCACTGGGGTCGGCCAGCGTCTCGCCGATCGTGATCTCGGGGATGCCGGCGATGGCCACGATGTCGCCGGGCCCGGCCTCGTCGGCGGGGACGCGGTCCAGCGCCTGCGTCATCAGCAGCTCGGACAGCCGGACGTTGGTGATCGTGCCGTCGGAGCGGCACCACGCCACGGTCTGGCCGCGCTTCAGCGTCCCCTCCACGATGCGGCACAGCGCCAGCCGGCCGAGGTAGGGCGACGCGTCGAGGTTTGTGACGTGCGCCTGCAGCGGCGCGCCCTCGGTGTACAGCGGGGCCGGGATCGTGTCCATGATCAGCTGGAACAGCGGCTCCAAGTTCGGCGAGTCGGGCATGCCGCCGTCCTCGGGCTGCTCCAGGGACGCCCGGCCGGCCTTCGCCGCGCAGTAGATGATCGGGAAGTCGAGGTGGTGGGCCTCGTCGTCCTCGAGCAGGTCGAGGAACAGGCTGTAGACCTCGTCGACCACCTCGGCGATGCGGGCGTCCGCGCGGTCGACCTTGTTGATCACCACGATGATCGGCAGGTTCTTGGCCAGCGCCTTGCGCAGCACGAACCGGGTCTGGGGCAGCGGGCCCTCGGAGGCGTCCACCAGCAGCAGCACCCCGTCCACCATCTCCAGGCCGCGCTCGACCTCGCCTCCGAAGTCGGCGTGGCCGGGGGTGTCGATGATGTTGATGGTCACCGTGGACCCGTCGGCCAGCTTGTGGTCGACCGCGGTGTTCTTGGCGAGGATCGTGATGCCCTTCTCGCGCTCGAGGTCCATCGAGTCCATGACGCGGGTGTTCACGTCCTGGTTCTCGCGGAAGGCGCCGGACTGCCACAGCATCGCGTCCACCAGGGTGGTCTTGCCGTGGTCGACGTGGGCGATGATGGCGACGTTGCGCAGGTCTGCGCGTGCGGGCATGCGGGGACTCCGGATCTTCAGGGAACCCGCCAAGACTACCGGAGCCGTCGAATCCGCCGTCACGGCCCGGTCGCGGGCGTGGTCAGGCGCCCTCGTGGAGCAGGCTGCTCACCTGCGAACGGGACGTGGAACTGCCCACCCGGTCGAACGGGGACGCGAACACCAGCGCGGCCGCCCCGCGGGCCCAGGTGTCCTCGCCCCAGTCGCGGACGACGATGCGCAGGTCGCGGCGGTGGCGGGGCAGGTGCGCGCGCAGGGCGGGAGAGAAGCCGGGCTCCCAGAAGCTCCAGACGTCCACGCCCTCGCCGGAGACCACCAGCAGGGAGGGGTCGATCACGTGCACCAGCGAGGCCAGCGCCCGGCCGAGCTGCTCGCCCGCCCAGCGGAACAGCTCGAGCGCCCGCTCGTCGCCGGCCGCGGCGGCGGCGTTGAGCTGGTCCTTGGTGCCGCCGGCGGGCAGGATGCCGTCCCGCACCGCCCGGGCGGTCAGCGCGTCGTCGGCGATCAGCGTCTCCAGGCAGCCGCGCAGGCCGCACACGCACAGCGCGCCGTCGGGGTCGGCCAGGGTGTGGCCGAGTTCGCCCGCGCCGCCGTGGGCGCCGCGGTACACCCGGGTGCCCATCGTGAACGCGCAGCCGATGCCGATGCCGATCGTGACCAGGGCGAAGTCCTCGGCGAGGCTGTCCTCGTACAGGCGCGCGGCGATCGCCAACGCGTTCACGTCGTTCTCGAGGAACACCGGCAGCCCGGTGGCGTGGACGAGCATGTCCGGCAGCGGGACGCGGTGCCAGCCCAGGATGGCGCTGGTGACCAGGCCGCCGCTCTCGTCCAGGGAGCCGGGGAACGCCAGCCCGATGCCGAGCAGCTCGCCGTCTCCGTTGTGCATTTCGTCGGCGACGATCGCGACGATCCGCTCCAGGGCGTCCGGGGCGGCGGTGTTGAGGTTGACGCTGGTGGTCGCGTCCGCGTTGCCGGCGAGGTCGACGCGCGAGAACGCCAGGTGGTTGGGCGTGATCTTGACCCCGAGCGCCCGGCGGCGGTCGGTGGTGATGTCCAGCAGGATCGCCGGCCGGCCACCCTCGGACGGGGCGGTGCCCACCTCGGTGAGGATGCCGGTCTCCACCAGCGTCCTGGTCGCCTGTGTGACGCGCGCGGGGGAGACCTTCAGCAGTCGGGCGGCGTCCGCGCGCGACAGCGGGCCGCGTGCCCCGATCAGCCCGATCAGGGCCGCGGACAGGTCGCCCAGCTTCCTCTCGGCCACCGCGGCACCCCTTTCTTTCGGATGAAAGATAGCCCGTCGCAGATGCTTGACGAGCTCTCGCCCAGGTGTTTATTATCAACTAAATAAAGTTCCGAAGCAACAGTGGGACGCCAAGAGATCGATGGGGATACGGGCATGAGGAAGCGCAACCAGGCGGCGTGGGCGGTGGTGTTCCTCGCCCCCAGCGCGATCCCGCTGGTGCTGTTCACGCTGCTGCCGATGGTGTCCTCGATCCGCATCAGCCTGCTGTCGTGGAACCTGATCTCCGATCCCCGCTTCGTCGGCCTGGCCAACTACGCCAAACTGCTCGCCTCACCGACCACGCTCGGGGTGTTCGGCAACACCCTCGGCTACGTGGTCGGCTACCTGCCGCTCGTCTACGTCGGCGGCCTGCTGCTCGCCCTCGCGCTGAACGCACGCATCCCCGGACGCGGGTTCTTCCGGGCGCTGTACTTCCTGCCGGTGATCACCAGCTGGGTGGTCGTCGCGCTGGTGTGGAAGTGGCTGCTGAACCCCAGCAACGGCCTGGTCAACGCCGTCCTCGGCGCGCTCGGCCTGCCGCAACCCGGCTGGTGGACCGACCCGAACTGGGCGCTGGCCTCGGTGATCATCGCCTCGGCCTGGAAGGACCTGGGGTTCGTGATGGTGATCCTGCTGGCCGGCCTCCAGGCCATCCCGTCCGACCTGTACGAGGCCGCCCGCATCGACGGCGCGTCCGGCTGGCGCACGTTCTGGAACATCACGCTGCCGCTGCTCACCCCGTCCACGTTCTTCGTGGTCGTGATCTCGCTGATCAACGGCTTCCAGGTCTTCGACCAGGTGTACGTGATGACCGGCGGCGGGCCGCAGGGCTCCTCCCAGGTCGTCGTCGGCCAGATCTACGACCTCACCTTCCGGTACGGACGCGCCGGCGAGGCCGCCGCGCTGTCGTGGCTGCTGTTCGCGGTGATCCTCGTGGTCACCGTGATCCAGATGTGGGGCCAGCGGAAGTGGGTGCAGCATGTCTAGGGCGCAGCGGTACCTGCTGTTCGTGGTCGTTGCGCTCGGCGCGGTGGCGATGATGTTCCCGTTCCTGTGGACGGTGGTCACCTCGATCACCCCGGACGGCTCGCTGGCCGACGGGCCCAGCCTGATCGTCACCAACCCCACCCTGGACGCCTACCGCTACCTGTTCGACGCCCTGCCGATGGCCCGGATCATCCTGAACTCGGTGCTGGTCGCCGTGGCCTGCACCGCCCTCCAGCTCCTCACCGGCGCGATGGCCGGCTACGCGTTCGCCCGGCTCCAGTTCCGCGGCAAGAGCGTGGTGTTCGCCGGCTACCTCGCCACCTTGATGGTCCCGTTGCAGGTGCTGGTGGTGCCGCTGTTCATCCAGTTCCGCGACTGGAACCTGCACGACACGATGTTCGCGCTGATCGCGCCGGCGGCCGCGTCCGCGTTCGGCGTGTTCCTGCTGCGGCAGGCGATCGAGGCCGTCCCGCGCGAGTTCGACGAGGCCGCGACCATCGACGGCGCCGGGCACCTGCGCATCTTCGCCCTCGTCGTCGTCCCGCTGATCCGGCCCGCGCTGGCCACCGCCGGCATCCTCGCGTTCATGGCCAGCTGGAACAGCTTCCTGTGGCCGCTCGTCGTGATCCGGTCGCCGGAGTTCCAGACCCTGCCGCTCGGCCTGGCCACGTTGCAGGGACAGTTCACGACCCAGTGGGACGTCGTGATGGCCGGCTCGGTCGTCTCGATCATCCCGATCGCGCTGGTCTACCTGTTCGCCCAGCGCCATGTCATCGCCGGTGTGTCCCACACCGGGTTGAAATAACCACCACAGAAAGGGGCGTGCCATGCTCGCTCGTTCGATCCGGCTGGCGGCGTTGGCCGCCGCCGGCCTCCTGGCCCTCTCCGCGTGCGCGCAGGGGTCGGCAACGAAACCCACCGAGCCGGCGGGCAGTGCGTCCGGCCCGGTGACGATCACCTACATGAACTTCGGCGCGAACGGCGGGCATGAGAAGGACCTGGCCGCCATCGCCGACGCGTTCACCGCGGCCAACCCCGACATCAAGGTGTCGATCGAGACCGTGCCGTACGCCGACTACTTCACCAAGCTCCAGACCTCGGTCGCCGCCGGCACCGCCGCCGACGCGTTCGAGCTCAACTACGAGAACTTCGTCTCCTACTCCGAGAGCGGCGCCCTGGGTGAACTCACCGGCGTGGACGGGTCGGTCTACAAGGAGTCGCTGCTGACCGCGTTCGCCAGCGGGGGCAAGCAGTACGGCCTGCCTGAGTCGTTCAGCGACGTCGTGCTGTTCTACAACGCCGACCTGTTCAAGGCCGCCGGCGTCGCCACGCCCACCGCGGACTGGACCTGGGCGGACGAGACCGCCGCGGCCCAGAAGCTCACCGACAAGTCGAAGAAGACCTGGGGCGACTACCAGCCGGTCAGCTTCCACGAGTTCTACAAGTCCCTCGCGCAGACCGGCGGCACGTTCCTGAACGCCGACGGCAGCGCGACCGCGTTCAACTCCCCGGAGGGCATCAAGGCCGCCGAGTGGCTGGTCAACAAGCCGGGCAAGACCATGCCCACCGCCGCGGACGGTGCGGGGACGCCCGACTGGGACACCAAGCAGTTCAAGAACGGCAAGCTCGCCATGTGGCACTCCGGCATCTGGATGTTCGACGCACTCAAGGACGTGCCGTTCAACTGGGACATCGTGGTCGAGCCGGGTGACACCACCAAGGCGTCCGCGATGTTCGCCAACGCCGCCGTCGTCAACGCCAAGAGCAAGAACGCCGCCGCGGCCCAGAAGTGGATCACGTACCTGACCTCCTCCGACGAGATGGTCAAGACCCGCCTCGACTCCTCGTGGGAGCTGCCGCCGATCGCCGACACGTCCAAGCTGTCCAGCTACCTGACCAAGGGCAAGCCGGCCAACCGGCAGGCCGTGTTCGACGCGCTCGACCACACGGTGCTGCCGCCGGTGATCACCTCGCAGCAGGAAATGCAGGACGCCATCACCAACCAGCTGACCGCTGCCGCCGCCGGACGCAAGACCGTGGCGAAGGCGCTGGAAGACGCGGCCGCGGCCGTCGACGCCCTGCTGAAGTAACCCTCCCCTCCAGCGTCGGCCGGACGGCTCCGGCCGCCGGCCGGCGCGCCCGAAGGACGAACGATGAACACCACCCAGAGGGCGACCAGCCCGATCCACCGCCCACTGGGCGTGGAACACCCGTACGCCGCCTCGGCCGACCAGCTCGTGCCGCCCGTCCCACTGGCCGGCGAGCCGCTGGCTGTCGGCGCGGTCCTGCCCGGGGCGTCCTCCATGCAGGTCGAGGTTGCGTGGGCGGACGGTGCCCGCGAGGTGCGCTCGATGGTCGTCGCCGGTGAGGCCGGCGCGGAGGCGGTCGCGCTGGCCGGCGGGGACGGCCACCTCGGCGCCGCCCAGGCAGCCGCACTCGCGGTGCCGGACGCCTGGACGTGCACCCTGCCCGCACTGCCGTCCGGGCCGGGCACCTACCGGCTCCTCGCCGACGGCGTGGCTGTCACCGACTGGTTCGGACTCGACCCGGCCGGCTGGCGGCACGCGTCCGACGACCTGGTGCGCGACCACGGCGCGTCCGTCGGCCGCCTCGTGCCCGGCAGCGTCGAGCTGCTCGCCGGCACCGGGCCGGCGGTGCGGCTGCGGTTCGCGCTGCGCCTGGGCGCCGGCGACCACGTCGTCGGGTTCGGCGAGCGCTTCGACGCGGTCGACCAGCGCGGACGACGTCCCGACTCGGTGGTGTTCGAGCAGTACAAGTCCCAGGGTGACGTCGGGCGCACCTACCTGCCCATGCCGTTCGCCCACGTCATCGGCGCGGACGGTGCCGGCTGGGGCTTCCACGTCCGCACCGCCCGCCGGGTCTGGTTCGACGTCGGCGCCACCGACCCCGAGCGCATGGTGGTCGAGGTCGACCTCGGCCACGGCGCGCCGGAGGTCGACCTCGGCGTCTACGACGGCTCACCGACCGAGGTGCTGACCGCGTTCCTCGACGAGGCCGGACGCGCGTCCGAACTGCCCTCGTGGGTGCTGCGACTGTGGGCCTCCGGCAACGAGTGGAACACCCAGCGGGAGGTCACCGCCCAGATCGAGCGGCACCTCGCCGAGGACATCCCGGTGGGCGTGGTCGTGATCGAGGCCTGGTCGGACGAGGAGGGCTTCGCGGTCTGGCGCGACGCCCGCTACCGTCCGCGCACCGACGGCAGCGTGCACGTCGCCGCCGACTTCGACCACCCGTCCGACGGCGCGTGGCCGGACCCGGCGGCGATGGTCCGCGAGTTGCACGACCAGGGCGTCCGGGTGGTGCTGTGGCAGATCCCGCTGCTCGGCTCGGGCGACGGCCTCGGGGTCGAGACCACCGCCGAGGTGGCGCTGATGGCCGAGCGCGGCTACGCCGTCCGGGAGGCGGACGGCAGCGCGTACCACAACCGCGGCTGGTGGTTCCCGGACGCGCTGATGCCCGACTTCACGAACCCGGCCGCGCGGCGGTGGTGGCAGGACCGGCACCGCTGGCTGGTGCGCGACCTCGGCGTGGACGGGTTCAAGACCGACGGCGGCGAGCACGCCTGGGGACGCGACCTGCGGTACGCCGACGGCAGCCGTGGCGACGAGGGCAACAACCGCTACCCGGTGGAGTACGCGGCGGCGTTCGGCGAGCTGATGGCGCAGGAGGGTGCGGCGCCGGTGACGTTCTCGCGGGCCGGCTACACCGGCTCCCAAGCGCACGGCCTGTACTGGGCGGGCGACGAGAACTCGACCTGGGAGGCGTTCCGGCACTCGCTGAACGCCGGCATCACGGCCGCGGCCTGCGGCATCGTCTACTGGGGCTGGGACATCGCCGGCTTCTCCGGCCCGGTGCCCGACGTCGAGCTGTACCTGCGCGCGAGCGCCGCGTCCACGTTCCTGCCGGTGATGCAGTACCACTCCGAGTTCAACCACCACCGGCGCCCGCTGCGCGACCGCACGCCGTGGAACATCGCCGAGCTTCACGGCGACGACCGGGTGGTGCCGGTCTTCCGCGGGTTCGCCCAGCTGCGCGAGCGGCTGCAGGATTACCTCGCCGAGGCCGCGCGGACGGCCGTCCGCACCGACCGTCCGCTGCTGCGCGGGCTGTTCTTCGACTGGCCGGGCGACGCCGAGGCCTGGCGCCACCCCGGCGAGTTCCTCTGCGGGGACGACCTGCTGGTGCACCCGGTGACCGAGCCCGGCGCGACGACCTGGACGACCTGGCTGCCAGCGGGGCAGTGGGTGGACGTGTGGTCGGGGGAGCGGCTGGACGGCGGCGCCGAGGTCACCCGGGACGTGCCGCTGGAGGTCGTGCCCGTGTACTGCCGCGTCGAGGCCTGGCCGCGGCTCGCCCCTGTGTTCGAGGATCGGGCGTGAGCCTCGAGGAGTACCTCGAAGAATTGGTGGCGGGCTGCCGCGAGACCGAAGGGGTGACCACGCTGGCGGTGTTCGGCTCGACCGGCTCGGCGCAGGCGACCCGCCGCGACGAGTGGTCCGACCTCGACTTCGCGGTGTTCGTCGGCCCGGAGCGGGCGGACGCGGTGGCCGCGGACTGGCCGTTCCTGCCGCGGCCTGATGACCTGGTGCTGACCGCCCGCGAGTACGACAGCGGCGGGGTCGCGCTGTACGGCGACGGCACCGTGCTGGAGTTCGGCGCCGGGCGTCCCTGGGACATCAGCGATCCGAGCTGTGAGGTGCTGCTCGGCGGCGACGACCTGCGTCGCGTCGCGGCCCCGTCCGCGCGTCCGCCGGAGAACGCCGTCCGGCTGTTCCTGGTGAAGCTGCTGATCGGGGTGGGACGCGTCCGCCGCGGGGAAGTGCTCGCCGGCGGGGTGCACATCCGGTGCCACGCACTGGCGGCGCTCGCCGACGCCGTCCGTGGCCGGATCTCGCCGAATCAGGCCGAGGACGCGAACGTGTTCGACCCGCTGCGCCGCCTGGAAGTGTCCTACCCGCGGCTGGGCGCGCGGCTCGCGTCCGCCGTCGAACTCCCCGCGGAGCCGGCGGCACTGGCGCTGTTCCGCTTCGCCCGGGCCGAACTCGAACCCGGCTGGGCCGGCTTCCCTTCGCTCGCCGCCGAGGTGGTCGCCCGCCGCCTCGCGTGGCCGTCGGCCTGAACCGGCGCTCGCGGCTCCTCCCTCAGCGCAGGTCGTCGGGATTCTGCGGGGCGTGGCCCTCCTCCATGGCTTTCAGCATGTCCGGACGGATGCCCACGCCGGTCTCGAGCCGGGAGTGGCTGCGGGAGTAGGCGAAGTAGATGATGAAGCCGATCGCCAGCCACCCGACGAATCGCACCCAGGTCTCCACCGACAGGTTCAGCATCAGGTAGCCGCAGATCAGCGCGGACGCGATCGGCAGCCACGGCGAGAGCGGGACCTTGAACGACCGCTTCAGGTCGGGACGCTTGCGGCGCAGCACCACCACGCCGATCGAGACCAGCACGAACGCCGACAGCGTGCCGATGTTGACCATCTCCTCCAGCACGCCGATCGGGGTGAGGCCCGCCACCAGCGCCACCACGACCGTGACGACCACGGTGATCAGCCACGGGGTGCGGTACTTCGGGTGCACCTTCGCCAGGCCCATCGGCAGCAGCGCGTCGCGGCACATGGCGAAGATCAGGCGGGTCGCGCCGATCATCAGGGTCAGCACGACGGTGGTCAGGCCGGCCACCGCGCCGGCGGAGATCAGCGTCGCCATCCAGGCCTGCCCGTGGTAGGCGAAGGCGTTGGCCAGCGCCGCGCTGGGGTCGAGCTGGTCGTAGGGCACCATGCCGGTCACGACCAGCGCCACCGCGCAGTAGAGCACGGTGCAGATCGCCAGCGACGCGATGATGCCGATCGGCAGGTCCCGCTGCGGGTTCTTGGTCTCCTCGGCGGTGGTCGCCACCACATCGAAGCCGATGTAGGCGAAGAAGACCAGCGCCGCCCCGGCGAGGACGCCGCCGACGCCGAACGTGGACGGCACGGCCCCGGTCAGCAGCTGCAGCAGTGGCTGCGTCCAACTGAAGCCGGACGAACCGGCGGTCGGCACGGCGTCCGGGACGAACGGGGTGTAGTTGGCCGGGCTGATGAAGCCGATGCCGGCGAAGATCACGAACAGGACGATGAACAGCTTCAGGCCCACCAGGGCCAGGTTCACCCGCAGCGACTCCTTGATGCCGAGCGTGACGAGGAATCCGAGCACCAGGACCAGCACGATCGCCGGCACGTCGATGACGCGGTTCGGGCCGTAGCTGAAGGCCGGCGGCAGGACGATGCCGAACTTGCCCAGGAACGAACTGAAGTACGCGCTCCAGCCCTGCGCCACGACGGACGCGCCCAGGAACATCTCCAGGATCAGGTCCCAGCCGATGATCCAGGCGAAGATCTCGCCGAGCGAGGCGTAGGAGAACGTGTAGGCGGAACCCGACACCGGCACCGTGGACGCGAACTCGGCATAGCACATGGCGGCCAGCGCACAGCAGATCGCGGCGATCACGAAGCTCAACACGATTGACGGCCCGGCCACGTTGTGCGCGGCGCGTCCGGTGAGGGTGAAGATGCCGGCGCCGATCACCACGCCGACGCCGAAGACGGTCAGGTCGACGGCGCTGAGGGACTTCTTCAGCTGGTACTCGGGCTCGTCGGTGTCGGCGATTGACTGCTCGATCGACTTGGTGCGCAGCAGGCTCATCGGTCCTTCTCGTCACGAAGTGGGGCGCGCCCTTGCGGCCCTCGGGGCGATTCGCGAACCTACGCCAGCGGGCCGAATGCTGGTCGGAGTGGTCACCATTCGGTCGTCGCGGCGGGCGAGCCTGCGCTGCTAGCCTCAGCAGCGTCCGTGCCCGCAGGGGAGGCAGGCAGTGCAGGCGTTCTTCGACTACATCGCGACCGTCGCCGCGAACATCTGGGGTGTGCTCACGTTCGACCCCCGCACCGCCGACTGGGCCACCGTCCACCCGCTCACGCTCGGGATGGCCATCACGATCGCGGTGGTCGCCGGCGTCTCCACCCTGCTCGGCGACAGCGCCATCCTGTTCCTGAACTCCGTGCGCGGCTGGCGGTTCGCGCTCAGCCTGCTGCTCAACGGGGTCGCGTTCGTCCTGCTGTACGTGTTCCAGGCGGTGGTGATCGCGCTGGTCGGTCCGCCGATCACCGGCCACTCGCCGCCGTTCGACGTAGTCGTCCGCGGCGTCCTGCTCTCCACCGCGCCACTGGTGTTCGGGTTCCTGGTGCTCATCCCGTACCTCGGCCCGGCGATCGCCCGCGCCCTCCAGCTGTGGGGGCTGGTCATCCTGTGGCTGGTGAACACGGTGGTGTTCGACACCGGGCTGCTGGACGCACTCGCGGTCACCGGCATCGGCTGGGGCGTGATGAAGCTGCTGTCCACCCTGCTCGCGCGGCCGATGAACTGGCTGGGGGACCGGATCTGGCGGGTCACCACCGGCCGGCCGTCCCTGATGACCGGACGCGACCTGCTCAGCGGCCACGTCTTCATGCCGCTCGACAACTCGTTCGCGCCGGAGGTGGAGCGCTGATGCTGTCGATGGTGCTCGCCGTGCTGGCGGTCGCGGTCGTCCTGGCCCTCACGCTGGCGCCGCTGGAATCGCTCGGCTGGTGGTCGAGCCGTGGTGCGACCGACGCCGCGCAGACCGTCCAGGACGTGCTGGCCGCGGACGCCGCCGACGCCGCGGACGGCACCCCCGAGCCCTACGAGCACTACGTGGTCTACCTGTCCGGGATCGGGGCCATCGACGGCTACTCCATCCCGGAGGAGGAGATGCCGCTGGTCGAGGCCCTCGAGGCCCTGCCCGGCACCGGCGTGATCCGGGACGTGTTCCCGTACTCGGTGACCAACAAGGGGCTGACCGCCCAGCGGGCGACGAGCTGGCTGTGGAGCCGCATCGAGAAGATCCGGTTCGCCAAGCCCGAGGCCCTCGCCGGCATGCTCATCAACGGGCGCAACGCGATGCAGCTGTTCGTCAGCTCCGACCGTCGCTACGGCCCGGCCTACAACCTGGGCACCGCGCGCGAGGTGGTCCTGGCGCTGCGGCGCAAGGGCTACCGGTTGGACGAGGGCAAGCCGGTCACGCTGATCGGCTGGAGCGGTGGCGCCCAGATCTCGATCGGTGCGGCCTGGTACCTCGGCATGGGCAACATCCCGATCCGGGTCGTCTCGATCGGCGGCATGATGTCGGACGATCCGGGGCTGGACCGCGTCCAGCACCTGTGGCACCTGCGCGGCACCAAGGACGTGTTCGAGAAGCTCGGCGGGGTGATGTTCGCCGGACGGTGGCCGCACGCCGTGCGCTCGCCGTGGAGCAACGCCCTCGCCGACGACCGCATCGACGTCATCGACCTCGGCCCGATGCACCACAACGGCAAGGCCCACTACTTCGACCAGAAGACCATCGGCCCCGACGGGCGCAGCTACCTGCAGGTCACCATCGACGCGGTGGTCTCGGTGCTGACGGACCAGCCGGTGAAGACGATCCCGGGCTGAGTCCTGGCGGTCATCGGGGCGCGGGGGACGGCTCAGGGCGCGGCCCGGGGACGAGTCAGGGCGGCGCCACTGCCTGTCGGCGGCCTGCGTTGAATACGCTGGCCCGGTGACGCAATGGTTCACCGAGAGCTTCCGGTCGGAGTTCGCCAAGCAGGAGGCCGCGCTCGGACGGGTCAACATCGCCGTGTTCGGCAAGACCGGCGTGGGCAAGTCCACCCTCGTCAACGCGATCTTCGGCGAACCGGTGGCGGTCACCGGCATCGGCGCCCCGGTCACCAGCGGCTCCCACCTCTACCTCGACAAGCGCGGTTCGCTGGGCGTGATCGACACCCGCGGCCTCGAACTCGGCCGTGACGACGACAAGATCATCGCCGAGCTCACCAAGGCGGTGAAGGAGAGCCGCGGCAAGCCCATCGACGAGCAGCTGCACGTGGCGTGGTACTGCATCCGGGGCATGGACCGCCGCTTCGAGGACTTCGAGGAACGGTTCATCCGCACCCTCGACTCGCTCGGCCTGCCGGTCGTGGTGGTGCTCACCCAGGTGCCGATGCGCGACGGCCAGTACCACCCGGACGCGATCGAGCTGGCCCGCCAGATCGAGGCCCGCCGCCTGCCGATCGTCGACGGCCGCCCCTACCTGACCTACGCGATGAGGGACCAGTTCACCGGTCAGCCGCCCTACGGCTTGATGGAGGTCCTCGGCGCCACCTTTCGCATGGCTCCAGAAGCAGTCCAGGGAGCCCTCGCGGCCGCCCAGGCGATCGATGTTCAGCTCAAGGCGAGCCAGTCGAACAAAGCCATCGCCGCGGCCGTGACCGCCGCCGCGGCCGCCGCGGCCGTGCCGATCCCGTTCTCGTCCGCCGCGATCCTGGTGCCGATCCAGCTGGGCATGATGGCCCGGATCGCGCAGTTGCACAGCCTCGGCCTGGACAAGTCCGCGCTGCTGGCGGTCGCGTCCACCTCGGTGGCCACGTCGGCCGGACGCGCGGCCGCGTCCAGCCTGTTGAAGTTCATCCCGGGCGCCGGGAGCGTGGTGGGCGGGGTGATCAACGCCTCGGTGGCCTCCTCGTTCACCCTCGCGATGGGTCAGGCCTGGCTGGTGGTCTGCCAGCGGGCGTTCAGCAAGGCCCTGCCGACGCTCGACGGGAAGGTCGACACCGACGCCGTCGGCAAGCTGTTCGAGTCCGAGCTGGCGAAGCGGATGCCGCACATCCGTCACCGCGACCAGGACCGGTAACCGCCCTTGCCAACGGCTCGTCCGACCGGTCGGGCGAGCACGCTTTCTCACACATGGGACGACCCGTCTCACGCCTGTCCCGAATCGGGCTGATACGACAGGGTGTAGTAGATGGTCTGAGAGAATACGGAACATGAGTCAGCGAACCATTGGTGTTACCGAGCTCGCCCTCCGCGACGCCCACCAGAGCCTCATGGCGACCCGCATGGCCCTCGAAGACATGGTCGAGGCATGCGAGGACATCGACAAGGCCGGCTACTGGAGCGTCGAGTGCTGGGGCGGTGCGACCTACGATTCTTGTATCCGGTTCCTCAACGAGGACCCCTGGGTGCGGCTGCGGACATTCCGTGAACTGATGCCCAACTCGCGGCTGCAGATGCTGCTGCGCGGCCAGAACCTGCTCGGCTACCGCCACTACGAGGACGAAGTGGTGGAGCGGTTCGTGGACAAGTCCGCGGAGAACGGCATGGACGTGTTCCGCGTGTTCGACGCGCTGAACGACCCGCGCAACATGGCCCACGCGATGCAGGCGGTCAAGAAGACCGGCAAGCACGCGCAGGGCACGATCTGCTACACCATCTCCCCGCTGCACACCGTCGAGGGCTACGTGCACCTCGCCGGCCAACTGCTCGACATGGGTGCGGAGTCGCTCGCGCTGAAGGACATGGCTGCGCTGCTGCAGCCGCAGCCGGCGTACGACATCATCCGCGGCATCAAGGAGACCTATGGCGAGGACGTGCAGATCAACGTCCACTGCCACGCCACCACCGGCGTCACCCTGGTGTCGCTGATGAAGGCCATCGAGGCCGGGGCGGACGTGGTCGACACCGCGATCAGCTCGATGTCGCTCGGCCCGGGCCACAACCCGACCGAGTCGCTGGTGGCCATGCTCGAGGGCACCCCGTACACCACCGACCTGGACCCGGAGCGCCTCATCCGCATCCGCGACCACTTCACCAAGGTGCGTCCGAAGTACGCCGAGTTCGAGTCGGCCACCCTGGTGGACACCGACATCTTCTCCAGCCAGATCCCCGGCGGCATGCTCTCGAATATGGAGAGCCAGCTGAAGGCGCAGGGCGCCGGCGACCGGATCAAGGAGGTCATGGCCGAGGTTCCCCTGGTCAAGGCCGACGCCGGCCACCCGCCGCTGGTCACCCCGTCCAGCCAGATCGTGGGCACCCAGGCGGTGTTCAACGTCCTGATGGGCAAGTACAAGGTGATGACCGGCGAGTTCGCCGACCTGATGCTCGGCTACTACGGCGAGTGCATCGGCGAGCGCAACCCCGAGGTGGTCGCGATCGCGCAGGCGCAGGCCAAGAAGGACCCGATCACGGTCCGTCCGGCCGACCTGATCCCGCCGGAGTGGGACAAGCTGGTCGACGAGGCGTCGAAGCTCCCGGGCTACGACGGCACCGACGAGGACGTGCTCACCTACGCGATGTTCCCCGGCGTGGCACCGGGCTTCTTCAGCGTCCGCGACGAGGGCCCGAAGAACGTCGGCAAGACCGAGGAGCAGCTGAAGGCCGAGGCCGATGCGGCCAGCGGTGCGGCCAACGCCGTCCGCGGCCCGATCAAGTACAAGGTCTCGATGGGCGGACGCGAGCACAGCGTCTCCGTCGAGATGGCGTGAGGTAAGGACACATGACCAAGAAGCCAGTTTCCATGAAGAAGCGGGTGGCCGAACTTCTCGAAGCCCGCACCACCGCCCGCCTCGGCGGCGGTGAGGTCCGGCTGCAGAAGCAGCGCGACGCGGGCAAGATGACCGCCCGGGAGCGCATCGACACCCTGATCGACCCCGACAGCTTCCAGGAGATCGGGCTGTTCCGGAAGAACCGCACCGTCACCTTCGGCATGGACACCGCGGACATGCCCGCCGACGGCGTGGTCACCGGTACCGCCACGGTGCTGGGACGCCCGGTGCACATCGCCAGCCAGGACTTCACCGTCATGGGTGGCTCGGCCGGCGAGACCCACTCCAAGAAGGTCGTCGCCATGATGGAGGCCGCGCTGGAGACGGGCACCCCGTTCGTCTTCATCAACGACTCCGGCGGCGCCCGGGTGCAGGAGGGCATCGACTCCCTGTCCGGGTACGGCCAGGTGTTCTACGCCAACGTGCTGCTCTCCGGTGTGGTGCCGCAGATCTCGATCATCGCCGGCCCCTGCGCCGGTGGCGCGGCCTACTCCCCGGCGCTGACCGACTTCGTGATCCAGACCCGCAAGGCCCACATGTTCATCACCGGGCCGAGCGTCATCAAGCAGGTCACCGGTGAGGAGGTCACGTCCGACCGCCTCGGTGGCGCGGACGCGCACATGGCCGTCTCCGGCGTCAACCACTTCGTGGCCGACGACGACGAGCAGGCGATCCTGATCGCGAAGAAGCTGCTCAGCTTCCTGCCGCAGAACAACACCGAGGAGCCGCCGCTGGTCGAGGGCGACTACAACGTGGAGTACGACCCGTCCCTGCACGACGTCGTCCCGGTGGACGGCAAGCAGGGGTACGACGTCCGCGAGGTCATCGGCCGGGTCGTCGACAACGCCGACTTCCTCGAGGTGCAGGCGGGCTACGCCGGCAACATCGTGGTGGGCTTCGCGCACATCAACGGGCGCAGCGTCGGCATCGTCGCGAACCAGCCGAACGTGATGGCCGGCGTGCTGGACATCAACTCCTCGGACAAGGGCAGCCGGTTCGTCCGCTTCTGCAACGCGTTCAACATCCCCATCGTCACCTTCGTCGACGTCCCCGGCTACATGCCCGGCGTCGCGCAGGAGCACGGCGGCATCATCCGCCACGGCGCGAAGATGCTGTACGCCTACTCCGCGGCGTCGGTGCCGAAGATCACGGTGGTGCTGCGCAAGGCGTACGGCGGCGCGTACATCGCCATGGCCTGCAAGGACCTGGGTGCGGACAAGGTGTTCGCGTGGCCGACCGCCGAGATCGCGGTGATGGGCGCGGACGGCGCCGCCGAGATCGTCTTCCGCAAGGAGATCAACGCGGCCGAGGACCCGGTGGCCAAGCGCGCCGAGCTGGTGGAGGAGTACCGCAACACGTTCTCCACCCCGTTCGTGGCGGCGTCCCGCGGCCTGGTCGACGACATCATCGATCCGGGCGACACCCGTCGCAAGGTGGCCATGGCCCTGGAGCTGCTGGCGACCAAGCGCGAGCTGCGCCCGGCGAAGAAGCACGGCCTCGGGCCGGTGTGATCGCGATGTCGACCAACGAGGAACTGCTGGAGCTCGTCCAGTCGCTCACGGAGCGGATCGACGGTCTCGAGATCAAGATCAAGCAGCTCGAGGTGCAGGGCCAGGACGTGCCCGAGGAGGTCATGGTGGCCATCGCGGCCGCCGTGGCCGCGTACCTCGGCCACCGGGCGAAGCGCCGCCAGCGGCACTTCACGACCGGGCCGGCCTGGACGACCAGCACGCGTCGCTCCCAGCACGCCCACCACCCGCTGTACCGGCGCTGAGAAGGAAATCCAATGAAACTGAAGGTAACTGTCAACGGCGTCGCGTACGACATCGACGTCGACGTCGAGGAGCAGGAAGCCCCGACCGTGGGCGCGATCGTCATCGGCGGTAGCGGCGGCGGGCACACGGTCGCCCCGACCACCGCGTCGGTGCAGGCCGCGTCGGCCAACGCGGTGGTCGCACCGCTGGCCGGCACGGTGGCCCGCGTCCTGGTCGAGGAGGGCCAGGAGATCGAGGCCGGCCAGGTGCTGTGCGTCCTGGAGGCCATGAAGATGGAGACCGAGATCACCGCGCCGAAGTCCGGCACGGTGGCCCGGATCCTCGTCGACAAGGGCACCGCGGTGCAGGCCGGGGAGGGCCTGATCGAGCTCGACTGATCCCATCCACACGCAAAGTGGACCGAAACCGTCGTCATCGACGGTTCCGGTCCACTTTGCGTTTCCGGGTGGACGGACCGAAAGGGGACGGTTCCGAGATTCGCAGTTCGCTCCTGTTCGCGTTGCGAATCTCGGAACCGTCCCCTTTCGGGTCACGTCCCCTTTCGGGTCAGGAGTAGGTGCCGCGGAAGACCTTGTGCTGGGCGGGCTGGGCGACCGGACGGATGGTGAGCCGGTCGATGTTGACGTGCCGCGGACGGGTGGCCATCCAGACGATCGCCTCGGCGACGTCCTCGGCCACCAGCGGGTCGGGGACGCCGGCGTAGATCGCGTCCGCCTTGGCCTGGTCGCCGCCGAACCGGGTCAGGGAGAACTCCTCGGTGTGCACCATGCCGGGGCAGATCTCGGTCACGCGCACCGGCTGGTCGAACAGTTCCAGGCGCAGGGTGCCGGCGATCATCCGCTCGGCGGCCTTCGCGCCGCAGTAGCCGGCGCCGCCCTCGTACGGGCCGTCCGCCGCCACCGAGGTGACGAACACGATCGCGCCGCGGGCCTCCACGAGCGCAGGCAGCAGGGCGCGGGTAACCCGCTCGGTGCCGATCACGTTCACCGCGTACATGCGCTGCCAGGCGTCGGTGTCGGCGGACGCGACCGGCTCCTGGCCGAAGGCGCCGCCGGCGTTGTTGACCAGGACCTCCAGGGTCGTCCCGACGGCCTCGGACAGCGCGGCCACGTCCGCCTCGACGGTGACGTCGCAGGCGAGCGCGCGTCCGCCGATCTCGTCGGCCAGCGCCCGGATGCGGTCGAGCCGGCGGGCCGCGCAGACCACCTCGAACCCCTGGGCGGCCAGCAGTCGGGCGGTGGCGGCCCCGATGCCGCTGCTCGCTCCGGTCACCACCGCTGTTCCCCGTGCACTCATGGTCGCGATTCTGCCAGCACCCGGAGCGGGCGAACCGCGACGGTCGCGGGCCGATAGGCTCGCCCCATGACTGCAACGCTGATCCTGCTCCGCCACGGTGAGAGCGAATGGAACGCCAAGAACCTGTTCACCGGCTGGGTGGACGTGGACATCAACGAGAAGGGTGTCGGCGAGGCGAAGCGCGGCGCCGAGCTGCTCAAGGCCGAGGGCCTGCTGCCCGACGTGGTGCACACGTCCGTGCTGCGCCGCGCCATCCACACCGCCTACCTGGCGCTGGACGGGTGCGACCGCCACTGGATCCCGGTGCGCCGGTCGTGGCGGCTGAACGAGCGCCACTACGGCAACCTCCAGGGCAAGAACAAGGCCGAGACGCTGGAGGAGTACGGCGAGGAGAAGTTCATGCTCTGGCGCCGCTCCTACGACACCCCGCCGCCGCCCCTGGAGCCCGACAACCCCTACACCCAGGTCGACGACGCCCGGTACGCGTTCCTGCCGACGGAGGCGCGTCCGCTGACGGAGTGCCTCAAGGACGTCGTGATCCGGATGCTGCCGTACTGGTACGACTCGATCGTGCCCGACCTGCGTGACGGCAAGGTGACCATCGTCGTCGCCCACGGTAACTCGCTGCGCGCGCTCGTCAAGCACCTCGACGGCATCAGCGACGCCGACATCGCCGGGCTCAACATCCCGACCGGGATCCCGCTGGTCTACGAGCTGGACGACGACCTGCGTCCGATCACCCCCGCTGGGCGATACCTCGACCCGGACGCCGCCGCGGCCGCCATCGAGGCCGTCAAGAACCAGGGCAAGAAGTAGGCTCTCCGACCCCTTCGACGCCGAACGCCACCGTTCCGGTCAAACGCTCCAGCGCAGGCTGTGGCGAATGACCGAAACGGTGGCGTTCGGCGTCAGGCGACCGGCCAGTTCTCGCCCTCGGGGAGCAGGCCGGTGACCACGTAGATCACCCGGGACGCCATCAGCACCGCGTGGTCGGCGATCCGCTCGTAGTAGCGGCCGAGCAGGGCCACGTCCACGGCCGCCTCCACGGTGTAGGGCCAGTCCTTGCCCAGCATCAGCCGGAACTGGCTGCGGCGCAGCTCGTCCATCTCCTCGTCGCTGTCGGCGAGCCGTCCGGCGTCGTGGGCGTTGCGCTCCTGGAGCGACCGCCCGGCGGTGCTCACCATCTCCTCGGCCACCCGGGCCATCAGGGTGAAGTTGGGCACCAGCCCCTCGGGCACCGCGTGCTCGGGGTACCGCAGCCGGGCGATCTTCGCCACGTGGGCGGCCAGGTCGCCCATCCGGGCGAGGTCGGCCACCATGCGCATCGCGGCGACGACCGTCCGCAGTTCGCCGGCGACCGGGGCCTGGCGGGCCAGCAGCGAGAAGCAGCGGGCCTCCAGCTCGTCGTGGAGCCTGTCGATCCCGGCGTCGGCGGTGATGACCTGCTCGGCAATGGCCAGGTCGGCCTCGAGCAGCGCCCTGGTGGCGTCGCGGACGGCCACCTGCACCGCCTCGCTCATGCCCACCAGGTCGGTGACCACACTCTGAAGGCTCTCGTGGTAGTTGTCGCGCATGCCTCTTCTTCCGTGTCTCGGCGCCGCCGTCCGTCCGGTCGGCGCAATTGTCTCGCGGAAAGGCTAGACACGCTGTCGACCCGCAGACCGGCCGCGTCCCCAACAGCAGGTGAACAGTCGGTGAACCTTCGTCCGGCGCGCGCCGTGGGGGCGTCCCGCGGGCCGTTCGGGACGCCGCGACGTGTCTAGACTCCCGGTCATGACACCCTTCGCGGCGGCCCTCCTGGGCTTGGTGTCGGGTGCCGGCCTCGGCGCCCTGGCGGTGTGGCTCGGTGTTCGCCACGCGAGCGCACGGACGGCCAGCGAGGTGGTCGCGCGCCAGCAGCTCACCGAGATCCTCGCCCCGCTCGCCGCCGCCGTCGTCGTGGTGACCGCCGCCGACACCGTGCTGGCCGCGTCGTCCTTCGCCAAGGCGTGCGGGCTCGCGCGCGGGTCGTCGATCGGCCCGTCCGCCGTCGTCGACCTGCTGGCCGAGGCCCGCGCGTCCGGACGCCCGGTCGAGCGCGACCTGCGGCTGCCGGCCGGCCCGTCCAGCCCGGCGGTGCAACTGGACGTGAAGGTGGTGCCGCTCAGCAACGGCGCGGCCGTGGTGGTCGGCGAGGACCGCTCGGCCGACCTGCGCTTCAGCGAGACCCGCCGCGACTTCGTGGCGAACATTACCCACGAGCTGAAGACCCCGATCGGTGCGATCACCCTGCTGGCCGAGGCCGCGGACGCCGCCGCCGACGAGCCGGACGCGGTGCGCGCCTTCCTGGGCAAGCTGATGAAGGAGGCCCGGCGGCTCAATGAACTCGTCTCGCAGATCATCGCGCTGTCCCGGCTCCAGGCGCAGAACCCGCTGCTGGCCGCGCACGAGGTGGACGTGCAGGCGCTGCTGGAGGCGTCCGTGGCCCGGTGCCGCGAGATCGCGGCGGCGTCCGACGTCGCCCTGTCGATGAGCGCCCCGCCCGGGTTGACGGTGCTGGGGGACGCCGAGGAGCTCGAGACCGCCGTCACCAACCTGGTGCAGAACGCGATCGCGTACTCCGAGCCCGGCGCCCGGGTGGCGGTCAGCAGCCAGGCCAGCGGCAGCCACGTCGACATCCGGGTCTCCGACAACGGCATCGGCATCAGCGACGCCGACCAGAAACGCATCTTCGAACGCTTCTACCGGGTGGACGCCGGACGCAGCCGCGCCAGCGGCGGCACCGGGCTGGGACTGTCCATCGTCAAGCACGTCGCGCAGGCGCACGGGGGCGAGGTGGCCGTGTGGAGCCGCCTCGGCCAGGGATCGACGTTCACGCTCAGGCTGCCCGCCAGCCAGGAAGGGGCACCGGCATGGCCAGGGTGCTGATCATCGAGGACGAGGAGACCTACCGTGAGACCCTCGGCTTCCTGCTCACCAAGGAGCGGTTCGAGGTCGCCCTCGCCCCGGACGGCGCGGCCGGGCTGGCCACCTACGACCGCCAGGGCGCCGACATCGTGCTGCTCGACCTGATGATGCCGGGGATGGCGGGCACCGAGGTGTGCCGGCAGCTGCGGGCGCGCGGCAACGTGGCGATCATCATGGTCACCGCCCGCGACACCGAGATCGACAAGGTGGTGGGGCTGGAGCTCGGCGCCGACGACTACGTCACCAAGCCCTTCAGCCATCGTGAGCTGGTGGCGCGCATCCGGGCGGTGCTGCGGCGCGGGCAGGGCCTGGAGGTCGGCAGCGACGTGGTCGAGGCCGGCGGCGTCCGGATGGACGTGGAGCGGCACGAGACCACCGTCCGCGGCACCCCGGTGCAGCTGGCGCTGAAGGAGTTCGAGCTGCTGGAGCTGCTGCTGCGCAACTCCGGACGCGTGCTCACCCGGGGCCAGCTGATCGACCGTGTCTGGGGCCCCGACTACGTGGGCGACACCAAGACGCTCGACGTGCACGTGAAGCGGCTGCGCGCCAAGCTCGAGCAGGACCCCGCCAACCCCGAGCTGCTGGTCACCGTCCGCGGGCTCGGCTACAAGTTCAACTCCTGAGGTCCGGCGGACCGAAAGGGGACAGTCCCCTTTCGGTCCGCACCCCCGTCGGGCTGGCGGGAAAGGGGACAGTCCCCTTTCCGTTCACCTCCCGCGTCTCGGCGGGACGCGTGCGGCAGCACCGATTGGCGGCGGAGGTTAGGGTTCTTCCTCGTGACCGACATCACCGTCTTCTCGGGCCACGCCCACCGATCGTTCGCCGAGGAGATGTGCCGCATCCTCGGGGTGGAGCTCTCGGCCTCCCGGCTCTCCCGTTTCTCCAACGACTGCCTGCAGGTGCAGCTGCGCGCGAACTGCCGCCAGCGTGACGTCTACATCGTCCAGCCGCTGGTGCCGCCCACGCAGGAGAACCTGATGGAGCTGCTGATGATGGTGGACGCCGCGCGCGGCGCCTCCGCGGCCCACGTCACCGTCGTCATGCCGCACTACGCCTACGCGCGCTCGGACAAGAAGGACGCCCCGCGCATCAGCATCGGCGGACGCCTGGTCGCCGACCTCATCCACACCGCCGGGGCCAACCGCGTGCTCACGATGGCGCTGCACGCCGAGCAGGTGCACGGCTTCTTCTCGATGCCGGTCGACCACCTGACCGCCCTGCCGGTGCTCGCCCAGCACTTCCGCACCCGCGACCTGAGCAAGACCGTGGTGGTCTCGCCGGACTTCGGCAACGCCAAGGAGGCCAACCGGTTCGCCCGGATGCTCGGCGTGGGCATGGCGGCCGGCTCGAAGCGTCGCCAGGCCGACGACAAGGTCGTCATCGACGCGATCGTCGGCAAGGTGGGCGGCAAGGACGTGATCATCCTCGACGACGAGATCGCCACCGCGGGCTCGGTCGTGGAGCTGATCGAGACCGTGCGGCGCTACCACGTGAACTCGATCTCGATCGCGACCACCCACGGCCTGTTCAGCGGCAAGGCGGTCGAGCGGCTGAACGCCCAGGAGGACATCGTCGAGATCGTCGCCACCGACACCGTCCCGGCCCCGGTCGGGCTGAACCGGCTCACGATCGCCTCGGTGGCCCCGCTCTTCGCTGAGGCCGTGCACCGCATCAACTGCGGCGAGAGCGTCTCCGGCCTGTTCTCCGACGAGGACACCTACGGGGAGTAAGCCCTCCGCCAGAGATGGCGTGCAGAGGCCGTGGGGGCCGGGCGAACCGATCCGCACTGGATCGGGTCGATTCCGGCCGGTCGGCCCACCCCAGAATCCGATCGAGGGCGAATCGTGTACCGCACCAGAGTTCCCGGCGTTCGCCGACCCTTCGTGACGCTCGCCGGCGCTCGCTCCTCAGGGACCGTCGGGGCGGGAAGTCCACCTGTTCCCAACTGATACCACAACAGATCCCGACACATCCCTTGACAAACACAGGCAAACACAGATAGAACAAGGGATAGCAACATAGACGTTGGTTTCGGGAGGTGGGAATGTACGCAGAGGAGCGGCACCGCACGATCGTCAACCTCGCGCTGCGCCACGACCGGGTCTCGGTCGCCGACCTGGCCGCCCGCTTTGACGTCACCACCGAGACCATCCGCCGCGACCTCGACGTGCTCGACAAGCGCGGCATCCTGCGCCGCGTCCACGGGGGCGCGGTGGTCGCCGAGAACGTCGCCCTCCTCGAGACCGCGCTCACCGAGCGCGAACCCGCGTTCGTCACCCAGAAGAGCCGCATCGCCGAGAAGGCGCTGGAGTACCTCCCGGCAGCCGGCTCGACGGTCATCTTCGACGCCGGCACCACGATCGCCCGCCTGGCCGCGACCGTTCCCCCCGGAGCGCTGGGCACGGTCGTGACGAACTCCGTCCCGGTCGCCGCCCAGCTCGCCGCCACCAGCAGCACCCAGGTGCACCTGCTCGGCGGACGCGTCCGCGGCATCACCCAGGCCACCGTCGGCGGCGAGGCCGTCGCGGCGCTCGGACGCCTGCGCTGCGACGTCGCCTTCATCGGCACCAACGGCGTCAGCGTCCGCCACGGCTTCTCCACCCCCGACCCCGACGAGGCGGCCGTCAAAGAGGCCATGGTCGCCTCCGCCCGCAAGGTCGTCGTCCTCGCCGACAGCTCCAAGATCGGCGTCGAGCTCCTCGTGACCTTCGCCCCCCTGTCCGCCGTCGACGTCCTGATCACGGACGCCGGCATCTCCGCCAACGATCGCGCCGAGCTCACCGGCGCCGGAATGGAGGTCGTGGTCGCATGATCGTCACGCTCACCGCCAACCCGTCCCTCGACCGCACCGCCACCCTCGACCGCCCGCTCACCCGCGGCGACGTCCACCGCGTCACCTCGGTCACCGTCGAACCCGGCGGCAAGGGCATCAACGTGGCCCGGGTCGCGCACTACGCCGGGCACCCGGTGCGCGCGATCCTGCCGGCCGGTCCGAACGACCTGATCCTGCGCGGCCTCGACGAGCTGCGCCTGGCCTACCGCATCGTCCCGCTCGCCGAGTCGGTGCGCACCAACCTCACCCTCACCGAGGGCGACGGCACCACCACCAAGATCAACGAGCCCGGCCCGAGCCTGGACGCCGACATCGTCGAGCGGCTCGCCAACCTGCTGGTGCTGGAGTCCGAGCGCGCCGACTGGGTGGTGCTGTCGGGCTCGCTGCCTCCCGGCGTGCCGGCCGGCTGGTACGCCGACCTGGTCCGCGCGCTGCGCCCGTGGGGGTGCAAGATCGCCGTCGACACCTCGGACGCCCCGCTGCTCGCCCTGGCCGACCAGTTCCCGCAGGCCGCGCCCGACCTGCTCAAGCCGAACTCGGAGGAGCTCGCCCAGCTCACCGGCGCCGACCCCGAGGCCCTCGAGGCCGCTGCGGCCGCCGGCGACCCCAGCGCCTGCGTCGAGGCCGCCCGCTCGCTGGTGGCCCGTGGCGTCGGCGCGGTCATGGCCACGCTCGGCGGTGCCGGCGCGGTCCTCGTCACGGCGGACGGCGCCTGGCACGCCACCCCGCCCCCGATCACGCTGCGCAGCACCGTCGGCGCCGGGGACTCCTCGGTCGCCGGGTACGTGTTGGCCCAGACGCGTGAACTCTCCGCCCCCGATCGCCTGCGCCTCGCCGTCGCCTACGGCTCGGCCGCAGCCTCCCTGGCCGGGACGGCGCTGCCGCATCCCGAACAACTGAATACCGCCGCCGTCACCATCACCGACGTCGGCTGAACCCCGTCCGCCCACTGACCCGTCCGCGCTCGATCACAGAAGAGGAACCGACCTTGTCCGAACCGCTCATCACACCCGATCTCGTCCTGCTGGACGTCGACCTGGGCAGCACCAAGACCGACGTCATCCACCGCCTCGCCGCGCTGGTGGCGAAGACCGGACGCGCCGACGAGGCCGGCCTCGCCGCCGACGCCCTCGCCCGCGAGGAGAAGGCCGTCACCGGCCTCGGCGGCGGCATCGCCATCCCGCACTGCCGCTCGGCCGCGGTGAACACCAACACGCTCGCGTTCGCGCGGCTCAACCCCAAGGTCGAGTTCGGCGCCGCCGACGGGCCCGCCGACCTGGCCTTCATGATCGCGGCGTCCGAGGGCTCGGACGACGCGCACCTCACCCTGCTGGCCATGCTGGCCCGCTCGCTGATGCGCGCGGAGTTCCTGGAGGGCCTGCGCTCGGCCACCACCCCCGAGCAGATCGTCGCCCTGGTCAACGAGGCCACCGCTCCCGAGGCCCCGGCCGAGCCGGCGGCCGCAGCCGTCGCCGCGGCCGCACCGGCCGGTGCCAGGAAGCTGATCGTCGCGGTGACCGCCTGCCCCACCGGCATCGCGCACACCTTCATGGCCGCGGACGGGCTCGAGCAGGCGGGCAAGGCCGCCGGCATCGAGCTGGTCGTCGAGCCGCAGGGCTCGGGCAAGGTCGAGTGGCTCGACCCGTCGCTGATCGCCCGTGCCGACGCTGCGATCTTCGCCACGGACGTCCCCGTCCGTGACAAGGAGCGGTTCGCCGGCCTGCCGGTGATCGAGTCCGGGGTCAAGCGGGCCATCAACGAGCCGGCCAAGCTGGTCTCCGAGGCCCTCGCGGCCGCCGCCAACCCGAACGCCGCCAAGGTGGCGGGGACGGCGTCCGCCGGTGCGGCGGCTGCCGGTGGCGGCTCGCAGTTGAGCGTGGGCAAGCGCGTCCAGCAGGCACTGATGACCGGTGTCTCCTACATGATCCCGTTCGTGGCCGCCGGCGGTCTGCTGCTCGCCCTCGGCTTCCTGTTCGGCGGGTTCGACATCGCCCTGTCGCCGGGCGTCAACGGCGCCCGCACCTGCGCGCAGCTCACCTGGCTGAGCGCTGCGGACTGCCAGGCCGGTATCGACGCCGGCAAGTCGATCGGCGCGCTGGCCATCAGCGCCGGCTGGGCCTCGGGCATCAACTACCTGGGCGCGGTGCTGTTCGCGATCGGTGGGGCGGCCTTCGGGTTCCTCGTGCCGGCGCTGTCCGGCTACATCGCCTACGCGCTCGCCGGCCGTCCCGGCATCGCTCCGGGCTTCGTCGGCGGCGCGATCTCCGTCACCCTCGGCGCCGGCTTCATCGGTGGCCTCATCACCGGCCTGCTGGCCGGCGTCCTCGCCCTGTGGATCTCGAGCTTCAAGGTGAAGCGCTGGCTCGCCGGCCTGATGCCGGTCGTGATCATCCCGCTCGTGGTGACGTTCCTCGTCGGCGGCCTGATGTACTTCCTGCTCGGCAAGCCGCTCGCGGCGCTCACCCAGGCCATGCAGGACGGCCTGTCCGGCATGTCCGGCGGCTCGGCGATCCTGCTCGGCATCGTGCTCGGCCTGATGATGTGCTTCGACCTCGGCGGCCCGGTCAACAAGGCGGCCTACCTGTTCGCCACCGCCGGCCTGTCGGCGGCCACCGCGGCCAACTTCAACGTCATGGCGGCCGTGATGGCGGCCGGCATGGTGCCGCCGCTGGCGATGGCGCTGGCCACCGTGGTGCGCAAGAAGCTGTTCACCGAGGTCGAGCGTGAGAACGGCACCGCGGCCTGGCTGCTGGGTGCGTCGTTCATCTCCGAGGGCGCGATCCCGTTCGCCGCGGCCGACCCGCTGCGGGTGATCCCGTCGATGATGCTCGGCGGTGCCGTGACCGGCGCGCTCAGCATGGCGCTCGGCGTCGGGCTCCGCGCCCCCCACGGCGGCATCTTCGTCCTGTTCGCCTTCCAGCCCCTGCCGGCGGCCATCTTCGGCTTCCTGATCAGCCTGGCGGCCGGTGTGGCCGTGGCGGCCGCCGCCGTGATCGCGGCGAAGACCATCTGGCCGAAGAAGGAGGTCGTGGCGGTCAGCTGAGAGCGCAACGACCAGGGCCCGCCGGAGCGATCCGGCGGGCCCTGTCCATGCCTGGAACGGCACACGACCCGGATGCCCGCCGAGCGGCGTCCCTTGTGTGAATGTCCGCATGTGCGTCTGGCAAGCGGCGCTGCCCAATGACCTCGCAAGAGACACAGTTCAGCCGCCCTGTCAACCCCCCAAACCCCCTCTGGCTAGGAGAGACAGGCTGGCCTGTGGGTGCATTGTGCTAGACTTGGCAGTCGGGAAAGGTGGTCAAAGCTAAATGACGTTCACAATCGGCGAAACTGTGGTCTACCCCAATCATGGCGCGGCAGTCATCGAGGCCCTGGAAACCAGAACGATCAAAGGCGAGGACAAGCTCTATCTGGTACTGCGCATCGTCGGTCAGAACGACCTGGTGGTGCGCGTGCCGGCATGCAACCTCGATCTGGTCGGGGTTCGGGATGTCGTCGATGCCGACGGGCTCGAGCGGGTCTTCTCCGTCCTGCGCGCCCCGCACGCCGAGGAGCCGACCAACTGGTCGCGCCGCTACAAGGCAAACCTTGAGAAGCTCCACTCCGGCAACGTGCTGAAGGTCGCCGAGGTCGTGCGCGACCTGTGGCGTCGCGAGAAGGAGCGCGGCCTGTCCGCCGGCGAGAAGCGCATGCTGGCCAAGGCTCGTCAGATCCTGGTCTCCGAGCTCGCCCTGGCCGAGAAGGTCGCCGAGGATCGCGCCGAGGTTCTCCTCGACGAGGTGCTCGCCTCCTGATCCTGCCGCACGGCACACTGTCACTCATGGAACCGGTCGTCGCCCTCGTGGTGGCGGCCGGTTCCGGCACCCGTCTGGGCGGGAACGTGCCGAAGGCGCTGCGCGAGGTGGGCGGACGCCCGCTGGTCCTGCGCAGCATCGAGGCGCTCGCTGAGGGCGGCGTCGACCGTGCCCTCGTCGTGGTGGCCCCCGGGCTCGAACCCGCGTTCGAGGGCGTCCTCGCCGACGCCCCGGTCCCGTCGGCCTGCGTGGCCGGCGGTGCGGAGCGCCAGGACTCCGTCCGGGCCGGGCTGGCGGCGATCGCCGGCGATCCCGGGCTGTCCCGCTCGGTCTTCGTGCTCGTGCACGACGCGGCCAGGGCGCTGGTTCCCGCCGCGGTCGTGCGCCGGGTGATCGATGCGCTGCGCGCGGGCGCGGTCGGCTGCATCCCGGTGGTTCCCCTGGTCGACACCGTGCGCCGGGTGACACCGTCCGGCTCGACCGTGGTCGACCGGGCCGAACTGTGCGCCGTCCAGACCCCACAGGGCTTCGTCCGTGCCCGGCTCGAGGAGGCCCACCGCGTGGTCGCGGAGCGTGGCATCGCGGTCACCGACGACGCCGCCGCTCTGGAGGTGCTGGGCGAAACGGTGGCCCTGGTGGAGGGCTCCCGGGAGGCGCTGAAGGTGACCGAACCCATCGACCTGATGGTGGCCGAGGCCGTCGTGAGGAGCCGTTCATGAGCCTGCGGGTCGGTCTGGGCACCGACGTGCACGCCTACGCCCCCGGCGTCCCGATGTGGGTGGCCGGCCTGGAGTTCCCCGACGAACCGGTCGGGCTCGCCGGGCACTCGGACGGCGACGTCGCCGCGCACGCCGCCGTGGACGCGCTGCTGTCCGCGGCCGGGCTCGGCGACATCGGCGGCGCGTTCGGCACCAGCGACCCCGCCTGGGCGGGGGCGAGCGGGGTGGCGTTCCTCGTCGAGACCGTCGCACGCGTGCGCGCGGCCGGCTTCCGGGTCGAGAACGTGGCGATCCAGGTGATCGGGAATCGTCCCCACCTGGCCGCCCGCCGGACCGAGGCCGAAGCCGTGCTGTCGGCGGCCGTCGGCGCCCCGGTGAGCCTGTCCGGCACCACCACCGACGGGCTGGGCCTCACCGGACGGGGCGAAGGCCTCGCCGCGATCGCGACCGCGCTGCTCAGCAGCGACTGAGCGCCTGCGTCAACGCATCGACGCCGCAGAGGTCGTCAGCGCACCGACGCGGGCGGCGCCGTGTAGGTGTTGCACTTGCCCATCAGGGTGCTCTCCTGGCCGACCGTGAACCACGCCTTGCGCGACCGGCCCAGGCCGTGACCGCCCTGGACGTTCGGCGTGTTGTTGAGCACGTCGTCGCCGAGGTTGTAGAACACGTCGCGCAGGTTGACCAGGTCGTCGTTCGACAGGCCGGAGGACGCACCCACGGCCTCGGTGAACATGCCCGCGAAGCAGTCGGCCTGCTGCTCGAGGCGACGGGAGAAGACCTTACCCTCCGCCGCAGTCGACTTCTGCTCCCAGGCGCCCGAGGCGATCATGATGCCGGTGCGGGCCTGGATGGTGTGCCCGAACTCGTGGGCCAGCACCGACTCCACCACGAACGGATCATCCTGCTGGTTCTCCGGGAAGATCTGCCACAGCGGCTGCGCGTAGTAGATGCGCTGGTCGGCCGAGCAGTAGACGGCGTTGACCTCGTCGAGCTTGCCGCAGCCGGTGGTGATGGGCTGGTCGTAGACGGTGACCGGCGGACGCGGCAACTCGAACCCGGCCTTCTCCAACGGCGGCGACCACACCTGCCACAGGCAGGCGGTGAGCTCGTTGAGGTGGTCGGTGAGTTCGGCCACCGACGCCGTCCGCATGTCGATCTTCGGCACCGAGCAGTCGGTGGGCACCTGGATGGACTGGGCGTAGACCGCGTTCTCCTCCAGCCACGTCGTGGCCTCGCCGTAGGTCTCGGGGGCGGGAAGCTCGGGCGGGTCGGTGTCGGGGGCCGGCACCGAGACGGTGGGCTGCGGCGCGGCGGTCGTCCGGTTTCCGCCCGGCTGGTCACCGCCGGAGCCGCCGCCCAGGTACGACATCAGGGCGATGCCGAAGAACGCGATGCCGACCACCAGCACCAGGCCGAGCAGCAGGCCGCGCATCGGGCTCTTCCGCGGCCCGCCGGGCGGGCCGAACTGCCCGGGCGTGGAGTAGGGGGACGTCTGGTAGCCCGGCTGCTGGCCGGTGGTCGCTCCGGGCGGGCCGTAGGCGCCCGCGTTCGGGCCGTACTGGGGCGCCTGCTGCGCCCCCCAGGCCTGCGACGGACGGTTCCAGTTCTGCTGGACCGGCCACTGGCCACCCTGTTGACCCGAGTTCCCCCACTGCTGCGTCACGCGGTCAGCTTAGGGGACGACCCCGACACCGCGGCAGGCCCTTTCCGGTCCGGTTCCGAGCGAGGGCGGCCCGTCCGAAACCAGCGCGCCGGACCTGTGGCGCGGAGGCGCCGCGGCACTAGTGTGTAGCCAACCGAACGAGGGGGAGCGGGAATGGGCAGGACCGGGTTCCGGCGGCTGTGGGCGATCGTGGTCACGGCGTTGGCACTAGTGGCATGCGTGGCGCCGGCCGCACGCGCGGCCGACCAGGTGGACACCTACACCGTGGTGGCGAACGTCGGTGCCGACGGCACGCTCCAGGTCACGGCCACGGTGGCCTTCGCCGGCGGCGCGCCGGCGTCCTTCCGGCAGGTCTTCGACACGGTCACCCGCACCGTGAACAACCAGGAGTACCGCTTCACCCTCACCGACGTGAAGGCCGCCAGCGGCGGCACCGACCTCGGCGCGAAGGTGACGACCGGAGCGTCCTCGACGACCGTCGACGTGCCGCTCAACGGCGTGACCACCCCGCTCGAACTCTCCTACGTCGTGCACGGGGCCGCACTCGCCACGGCCGACGACACCACGACGGTCGCCTGGGCGTTCGTCCAGGGGCTGACCGCCCCGGTGTCGACCTTCGACGCCGTGGTCACCGGCCCCGGCGTCGGCAGCGTCGACTGCGAGGCGGGCGACCCGGCGTCCCCGGGCCCCTGCACGTTCTACGGTGGCGGCACCAGCGACAACCCGAACCCGGTCTTCCACCAGGAGGCGCTCGGGGCCGGCCAGGTGGTCGTCGGCTCGATCCGCTACAAGACCACGGCGGTGGCCGTGAACCAGGACGTCCGTGACGTCTGGAGCCTCGACCGGGCCTTCTCCGCCGCACCCCTTCCGCTCGGGATCGCCGCCGCGCTGCTGCTGCTCGGCGGGCTGGCCCTGTGGGCCGCGCACCGCCGGATCGGCCGGGACGCGGTCGTCGGCACCGAACCCACGCTGGTCGCGGCGTTCCACCCGGTCGGCGCGGGGGAGAGCGAGTTCCGGGTCGTCGACCACATCCGGCCGGGCGAGGCCGGCACGCTGGCCGACGAGCGCGTCGACCCGATCGACGTGACCGCGACCCTGCTCGACCTCGCCGTCCGTGGCCACGTCCGCATCACCGAGCTGCCCCGGGAGTCGGCCCACGCGCCCACCGACTGGTCGTTCGCCCGCCGCGAGAGCAACGACAAGCTGCTCGCCTACGAGCGTACCCTGCTGGACGCGGTGGCGCCGCTCCAGGGCGAGGCGGTGCGCGTCTCGAACCTGGCCGGCAGCGTCAGTGCGGTCATCGGACAGGTCCAGTCCGAGCTGTACGACGAGGTCGTCGAGCGGGGCTGGTTCGCCGGGCGTCCCGACCAGACCCGCAACCGCTGGTCCCGGCTGGGCTGGATCGGGCTCGCGATCGCCGTGGTCGTCACCCTGCTGCTGGCCGCGTTCACGACGTTCGGCCTGACCGGCCTCGTGCTGATCGCCCTCGCTCTGGGCGTGGTGGCGATCGCCGCCGAGATGCCGGCCCGCACCGCCAAGGGCACCGGCGCGCTGCGCGGGCTGGACGTGCTCCGCGGCAGCCTGCTGACCGAACCGGTGGACACCCTGCCGACCGGCAAGGGGTATGCGCAGCTCTCCTCGATCCTGCCGTACGCGATCGTGCTCGGCGGCAAGGAGCGCTGGCTGCAGGCGGTGGCCGACGCCGACGACGACGAGACCTCCGACGCCGAGGACCTCGACTGGTACCACGGCCCGGACGGCTGGCACCTCGCCGACCTGCCGGCGTCCTTGGCGAACTTCGTCACCACGGTCCAGGGCACCCTGTTCAGCCGCTGAGTTCCGACGACCCGGACGGGAGGAGTCGCATGCTCCGGTTCGCCACGATCGGCACCAGCTGGATCACCACGCAGTTCGCTGCCGGCGTGGCCCTGGTGCCGGGCGTCGAGATCGCGTACGCCTACTCCCGGGACGCGGCGCGCGCGTCCGCGTTCGCAGAAGAGATCGGCGCGGCCGGGTGGAGCGACGACCTGCCCGGCCTGCTGGCCTCCGCCGACGTGGACGCGGTGTACGTGGCGACGCCGAACAGCCTGCACTACGGCCAGGCGCTGGACGCGATCCGGGCCGGCAAGCATGTGCTGGTGGAGAAGCCGGCCACGGTCACGGCGCAGGAGTTCGAGACCCTGCTGGCCGCCGCGGAGACCGCCGACGTGGTGGTGCTGGAAGGGATGCGGACCGCCTACGACCCGGGTCTGGCCCGCGTCCGCGAGCTGTTGGGGAGCCTGGGCACACTGCGCCGGGCGTCCCTGCGGTACTGCCAGCGGTCGTCCCGCTACGACCAGGTGCTGGCCGGCGAACGGGTGAACATCTTCGACCCGGCGCTGGCCGGCGGCGCGCTGAACGACCTCGGGGTGTACTGCGTGAGCGCGCTGGTGGAGCTGTTCGGCGAACCGGGACGGGTGCTCGCCGCGTCCGTGCCCGTCGGCGGTGGCGCCGACGGTGCCGGTGCCGCCCTGGCCATGTACCCGGGTTTCGTTGCCGACATCGGGTGGTCGAAGATCACCGCGTCCGACGTGCCCAGCGAGGTGCAGGGCGAGTTGGCGACCCTCGTGATCGACCACATCCCGGCGCCGCGGCACCTGCGCGTGCGACGGATCGACGGCAGCGAGGAGTCGCTCACCGTGGACGCTCCCGACTTCACCCTGCACTTCGAGGTGGAGCGGTTCGCCCGGCTCTGCGCGGGCGAGGGCGATGCGACGCCCGACCACCGTCGCACGGTCGCCACGCTGCGGACCCTGGAGGCGATCCGGCGCTCGGCGTCCTGATCGGCCCCAGAAGCTGCCTCAGAGCAGGGCGCGGATGTCGGCCTCGATCGCCGACGGCGGCACGGTGGGGGCGTAGCGCCGCACCACGCGTCCGTCCCGGTCGAGGAGGAACTTGGTGAAGTTCCACTTGATCGCGTCGCCCAGCACCCCGCCCTTCTCGCTGCGCAGCCACGCGAACAGCGGGTGGGCGTCCGGCCCGTTCACGTCGACGCGGGCGAACATCGGGAACGTCACCCCGTAGTTCAGCTGGCAGAACTCGGCGGTGGCGGCGTCGTCCTCGAGCTCCTGGTTGGCGAACTGGTCGCAGGGGAAGCCGAGGACGACCAGCCCGTCGGCGGCGAGGTCGGCGTAGAGCTTCTCCAGGCCCTCGAACTGCGGGGTGAAACCGCACTTGGACGCGGTGTTGACCACCAGGACCACGCTGCCGAGGTACTCGGCGAGGCGCTGGTCCTGGCCGGTGATCCGGCGGGCCTCGAAATCCTGGAGCGCGGGCATGTGGTCCTCCGGGGGAATGGTGCGGTGTCTGTAGTGGTTAAGCACGCAGGCGCCGCCGGCATTCCCGGCGACCTACTCTGGAAGCACCCGCCGAGGAGGCACGATGAGCAACACCGAAGCCAGGTCCGACATGCTCGACTGCGTCGTGCCGGACGAGCACGATCCCGAGCACGTCCAGCTGATCGAGCCCAAGGAGGTGGCGCTGGGCGGCGAGGACGCGATCAAGGTCCGCCGGACGCTGCCGTCCCTGCGCCGCTCGTTCGTCGGCGCGTGGTGCTTCGTCGACCACTACGGGCCCGAGCGCGGCATCTGCATGGACGTGCCGCCGCACCCGCACACCGGGCTCCAGACGGTGAGCTGGCTGTTCGACGGCGAGATCGAGCACCGCGACTCCGGCGGCGTGCACGCGATGGTGCGCCCGGGCGAGGTGAACCTGATGACGTCGGGGCACGGCATCGCGCACTCGGAGGTCTCCACGCCCGAGCGCGACCTGCTGCACGGGGTGCAGCTGTGGGTGGTGCTGCCGGAGGAGTCGAAGGACCTCGTGCGGGAGTTCCAGCACCACGTGCCCGACACGTTCGACGAGGAGGGGGTGCGCGGGCGGCTGCTGATCGGCTCGCTGGCCGGGGTCACCTCGCCGGTGCACACCCAGACGCCGCTGCTGGGCGCCGAGCTGGTGCTGGCGCCCGGGGCGACCTGGGAGTTCGAGGTCGACGCGGGCTTCGAGCACGGCGTCCTCGTCGACACCGGGGTGGTCGACTTCGACGGGGTGCGCCTGGACCGCACCGTCCTGGGGGTGCGGGACGCCGGGCTCGACGCGGTGCGCCTGACGAACCCGACGGACGCGCCCGCGCGGGTGATGCTGCTCGGCGGGGAGCCCTTCGACGAGGGCGTCGTGATGTGGTGGAACTTCATCGGCCGTAGCCACGAGGACATCGTCCGGCTGCGACAGGAGTGGAACGAGGCCCCGGACGACCGGTTCGGCCACGTCGCGGGCTACCGCGGCGACACCGTCCGCCTGGAGGCCCCGCCGCTGCCCGCCGACCTCCGCCTGAAGCGCCGCTTCCGCCGCGGCCGCCAGTAGGGACGGTTCCTAACTCGGTCCGGGACCGAATCGGGGACGGTTCCTAACTCGGTCCCGGACCGAGATAGGAACCGTCCCCAATCCGGTCCGTCAGACCTCGAGGCCGGGGTAGAGCGGGTTGGCGTCCAGGAGTTCGGCGGCGGCGGCCCGGGTGCGGGCGGCGACGCCGTCCGCCAGGTCGTACTTCGCCTTGCCCGGGGCGCCCGCCGCGGTGGCCACCGGGGTGGTCGCCTTCAGGACGCCGGTGATCAGCTCGGCCACCCGGTCGAACTCGGCAGCGCCGAAGCCGCGGGTGGTCAGCGCCGGGGTGCCGATGCGGACGCCGGTGGTGTACCAGGCGCCGTTGGGGTCGTTCGGCACCGAGTTGCGGTTGGTGACGATGCCGGAGTCGAGCAGCGCCGACTCGGCCTGCCGGCCGGTGAGCCCGAACGAGCCGACGTCCAGCAGCACCAGGTGGTTGTCGGTGCCGCCGGTGACCAGGGTCACGCCGCGCGTGAGCAGGCCATCGGCCAGCGCCTTCGCGTTGTCGGCCACGGCCTGGGCGTAGGTCTGGAACGCCGGCTGACGGGCCTCGGCGAGGGCCACCGCCTTGGCGGCCATCACGTGGCCGAGCGGGCCGCCGAGCACCATCGGGCAGCCGCGGTCGACGGCTGGCGCGTACTCCTGCGTCGCCAGCACCAGGCCGCCGCGCGGGCCGCGCAGCGACTTGTGGGTGGTGGTGGCGACCACGTCCGCGTAGGGGACGGGGTTCTCCTCGCCGGTGAACACCTTGCCCGCGACCAGTCCGGCGAAGTGCGCCATGTCGACGAACAGGGTGGCGCCCACCTCGTCCGCGATGTCGCGCATCTTGGCGAAGTTCACGCGGCGCGGGTAGGCCGAGTAGCCGGCCACCAGGATCAGCGGCTTGAACTCACGGGCGTCGGCGAGGAGCTTGTCGTAGTCGATCAGGCCGGTCTCGGGGTTGGTGCCGTAGGAGTGCTGGCGGAACATCTTGCCGGAGATGTTGGGCCGGAACCCGTGGGTGAGGTGGCCGCCGGCGTCCAGTGACATGCCCATCACGCGCTGGGCGTTGAACGTCGCGCGCAGGGTCTCCCAGTCGTCCTCGGACAGGTCGTTGACGGTCTTCGCGCCGAGCTTCTCCAGCGCCGGGCTCTCCACCCGGTGCGCGAGGATCGCCCAGTACGCGACCAGGTTGGCGTCGATGCCGGAGTGCGGCTGGGCGTAGGCGTACTCGGCGCCGAACAACTCACGGGCGTGCTCGGACGCGACCGTCTCGACCGTGTCGATGTTCTGGCAGCCCGCGTAGAAGCGGTGGCCGATGGTGCCCTCGGCGTACTTGTCGCTCAGCCAGGTGCCCATGGTCATCAGCACCGGCAGCGACGCGTAGTTCTCGCTCGCGATGAGCTTCAGCGAGGCCCGCTGGTCGGCGAGTTCGGCGCGGGTCGCGGCGGCGATGCGGGGCTCGATCCCACCGATCACCTCCAGTGCCTGGCTGTAGATGGACGATGCGGTGCTGGCGAGGTCGGACACGGGCACTCCTGGGTTCGAGGACCGGACAACTCTATCGACAACGCGTGGACACCCCTCCGCCCTTCCGAGTGTCGCGATCCGGCCAGGCCTGGTGCGGGTTGGGACAGGTGGGACGGGTGGGGGGCGGCGGGTGGCGTGATCGCGTCAGGGCGTTCCGGGGGGCTCCGCGGGCCTAGGCTGGGCGACATGCGCGTGGTGCTCGCTCCCGACTCGTTCAAGGAGTCGATGACCGCGGCCGAGGCCGCCGCGGCGATGGCCCGGGGGGTGCGGACGGTGTACCCGGACGCCGAGTGCATCGAGGTGCCGATGGCCGACGGTGGCGAGGGCACGGCCGAAGCCCTGGTGGACGCGCTCGGTGGGACGTGGCGCAGCGTGCGCACGACCGACGCGCTCGGCCGGCCGATCGACGCCCGTTACGGGCTGACCGGCGACGGGCTCGCGGTCCTCGAGGTGGCCGCCGCGGTCGGGATCGGGCTGGTCGCGCCCGCCGAACGGGACGTGTGGCGCTCGAGTTCTGCCGGGGTCGGCGACCTCGTCCGGGACGCCCTGGACCACGGCGCCACCCGGCTGCTGGTGGGCCTGGGCGGCTCGGCCACCACCGACGGGGGAGCGGGCCTGCTGGCAGCGCTCGGTGCGGTGTGGACGGACGCGTCCGGTGACCGGCTGGAGCCGACGCCCGAGGGCCTGAGCCGGCTGGCCCGGGTGGACCTCGCCGGGCTCGACCCGCGGCTGGCCGGCCTGCCGGTCGACCTCGCCTGCGACGTGGACAACCCCCTGCTCGGCCCGTCCGGGGCGGCCGCCGTCTTCGGGCCGCAGAAGGGCGCCACACCTGAGCAGGTGCCGGCGCTGGACGCCGTCCTGGCCCGGGTGGCCGACGCGCTCGTCGCGTCCGGGCTGCCCGACACCCGGGACGTCCCGGGCGCGGGCGCTGCCGGTGGGCTCGGCGCGGCCTTCCTCGCGCTCGGCGCCCGGCTGCGTCCTGGCGTGGTGGTGGTCGCGGAGGCCGCCGGCCTGGACGCGGCGGTCACGGGTGCCGACCTGGTGCTCACCGGCGAGGGGTCGCTGGACGCGCAGTCGCTGGCCGGGAAGACCCCGGTCGGGGTCGCGGACGTCGCCGCCCGGCGCGGGGTACCGGTGCTGGCGTTCGCCGGACGCGTCGCGCCCGACGCGGTCGACCTGCTCGGCACACGGTTCGCCGCGGTCGTCGGCATCGTGGACGTCCCGGTCGACCTGCCCACCGCGCTGCGGGAGGGCCCGGCGAACCTCGAACGGGCGGTGGCGCGGACGCTGACCGCCCTCTGACGGCCTTGACACCATGCCGTTTGCTGACTACCTTGCTTAGAAAATGGAACGATTCAACCGGGCGCTCCCGTGACGCGGATGACCACCCGCGCCGCCGGTCGTGGGGCTCGTTCCGAACCTGCTCGAACCGACCTGAAAGCTCGAAGATGACCACTTTCGCATCGATCACTGACCAGCTGGCCGTCCAGGCCATCGAGCTGCCCAGCTGGGCGTTCGGGAACTCGGGGACGCGTTTCAGGGTGTTCGGGACGCCGGGGACGCCGCGCACGGTCCAGGAGAAGCTGGCCGACGCCGCGCAGGTGCACAAGTTCACCGGGCTGGCGCCGTCCGTCGCGCTGCACATCCCGTGGGACAAGACCGACGACTACGCCGCGCTGGCCGCCTACGCCGCCGACCTGGGGGTGGCGCTGGGCACGATCAACTCGAACACGTTCCAGGCCGACATCTACAAGTTCGGCTCGCTCACCCACCACGACGACACGGTGCGCCAGACGGCGATCGACCACCACTTCGAGTGCCTCGAAATCATGGACGCCACGAGCAGCCGCGACCTGAAGATCTGGCTCGCCGACGGCTCGAACTACCCCGGCCAGACGGACCTGCGTGGACGTCAGGACAGGCTCGCCGATTCGCTGCACAAGATCTACGACCGGCTCGGGCCCGAGCAGCGGCTGGTGCTGGAGTACAAGTTCTTCGAGCCGGCGTTCTACCACACCGATGTGCCCGACTGGGGCACGTCGTACGCCCAGGTGAGCGCGCTCGGCGACAAGGCGATGGTGTGCCTGGACACCGGCCACCACGCGCCGGGCACCAACATCGAGTTCATCGTGATGCAGCTGCTGCGGCTGGGGAAGCTCGGTTCGTTCGACTTCAACTCCCGCTTCTACGCCGACGACGACCTGATCGTGGGCGCGGCCGACCCGTTCCAGCTGTTCCGGATCCTGTACGAGGTGATCCGCGGCGGCGGCTACGGCCCCGACTCCGACGTCGCGTTCATGCTCGACCAGTGCCACAACGTCGAGGACAAGATCCCCGGCCAGATCCGGTCGGTGCTCAACGTCCAGGAGATGACCGCCAAGGCCCTGCTGGTCGACCACGACGCGCTGGACGCCGCCCAGGCCGCCGGTGACGTGCTCGCCGCCAACGGCGTCCTGATGGACGCCTTCTACACCGACGTCCGCGCCGACCTCGCCGCCTGGCGGGAGTCCCGCGGCCTGCCCGCCGACCCGATGAAGGCCTTCGCCGACACTGGCTACCTGGCCCGGATCGCCGAGGACCGCGTCGGCGGCACCCAGGCCGGCTGGGGCGCCTGACCAGCACGTGGCACCGGACCAAAAGGGGACTGTCCCCTTTTGGTCCGGCGCACGACAACCGCACGCCGAAACGAAAGGGGACAGTCCCCTTTCGTTTCGGCGTCAGTCGCTTGAACCACCGAGGGGAAGGGAGCTGTCTTTCGATGGCCAGGTACTGCCTGCTGGGTCGCGTCGATCCGGCGAAGCTGGACGAGTACAAGGCGCGGCACGCCGCGGTGTGGCCCGAGCTGCTGGTGGCCCTGCGGGACGCCGGCTGGCGCAACTACTCGCTGTTCCTGCGTCCCGACGGACTGCTGATCGGCTACTGCGAGGCCGACGACCTCGACGCCGCCCAGGACCGCGTTGCCGCCACCGAGGTGAACGCGACGTGGCAGGCTGAGATGGCGCGGCTGTTCGCGTCCGAGGGTGCCCCCGACGAGGCCTGGGAACGCCTCGAGGAGGTCTTCAACCTCGAGGACCAGCTGGCCGCGTCCGGGCTTGACGGAGGCACGTCCGGGGCCTAGGGTATGAAACGATTCAACACTCGTTAGGACAGTGCATGGTCTTCTCCGCCCGCAGTGTCGCAGGGGTGTCCTGATGGGGCCGCGCTACTTCGCCGCCGCCGACCTCGGCGCGTCCAGCGGACGGGTGATCCTCGGCCGTCTTGAGGACGGACGCTTCGAGCTCACCCAGACCGTCCGCTTCGAGAACGGGCCCGTGGAACAGGCCGACGGGATCCACACCGACGCCGCTGGCCTGTTCGCCAAGGTCCGGGCCGGCATTGAGGCGGCCATCGCCGCCAGCGGGGGCGCGCTCGAATCGGTGGGCGTCGACACCTGGGGCGTCGACTACGGGCGTCTCGGCCACGACGGCACCCTTCTCGAGCCTCCGTTCCACTACCGCGACGACCGCACCGGCGGCGTCCCAGAGCTGGTCTTCGAGGGGCTGCCCGCCGAAGATCTGTACGCCACCGCGGGCCTCCAGGTGATGGCGATCAACACGATCTTCCAGCTCGTGTCCGGACGCGACGCCGACTGGGACGCGGTCGACGCCGTCCTGCTGACCCCCGATCTGATGTCCTACTGGTTGTGCGGACGCCGCGTCGCCGAGGTCACGATCGCCTCGACGACCGGCCTGCTCGACGTCGCCGCGCGCCAGTGGTCACCGGCCACCTGCGCGCACCTCGCCGAGCGCTACGGGCTGCCGGTTCCCCGCGTCCTGCCTGAGCTCGTCGAGCCGGGCACCGTGCTCGGCACGACCACCGACGGCCTGTTCAGCACGCCGCTGAAGGTGGTCGCTGTGGGCGGCCACGACACCGCGTCCGCCGTCGCGTCGATCCCGGCCCGCAGTGCCGACTTCGCCTTCATCTCCTCGGGCACCTGGTCGCTGGTCGGCCTGGAACTGGAGCAGCCGGTGCTCAGCGAGGCCAGCCGGGCCGCCGACTTCACCAACGAGCTCGGCATCGACGGCACCGTCCGCTACCTCAAGAACGTGATGGGGCTGTGGGTGCTCAGCGAGAGCATCCGCGCCTGGCAGGCCGCCGGACGCGACGTGTCCCTGGCCGACCTGCTGGACGCCGCCGCCGGTGAGCCCGGCCTGGAGTGCGTCCTCGACATGACGGACGCGCGGCTGCTGCCGCCCGGCGACATGCCCGCACGGCTACGGGAGATGGCCGCCGAGACCGGCCAGGAGCTCCCCGACGACCCGGCGACGATCTGCCGCTGCATCCTCGACTCGCTGGCGCTGGCCTACCGCCGCACGATCGCCGCCGCCTGCGCGCTCGCCGGACGCGAGGTGTCAGTCGTCCACGTCGTCGGCGGCGGCTGCCAGAACACGCTGCTGTGCCAGCTCACCGCCGAGGCCACCGGGCTGCGGGTGGTGGCCGGACCGTCCGAGGGCACCGCGCTGGGCAACCTGCTCGTCCAGGCCCGCGCGTGCGGCGCGCTCTCCGGCGACCGGATGGCCCTGCGCGAGGTCGCGATCGCTTCCTCCGACCTCACGACCTACCTGCCCGGCGTCCTCGACCTGCCCGCCGAGCGCTGGGACGCGGCCGAGCGCCGCGCCTATCCCGCCACGCCGTAGCTCGGACAGGCCCTCCTCGCCACCGAATTGTCCCCTCGCCACCGGAATTCCGGTGGCGAGGGGACAATTCGGTGGCGAAGTGGCGTGGAACGGCGGACGGCCCTGGAGGGGGAACCTCCAGGGCCGTCCTGACCCGTCCGCCCATGGACGTCGGGTTGACCGGCGGGGGATGCCGGTGGGGAGGGGGTCAACGCAAGGGGGTGAGGACTTCGCCGGCCAGGTGGACCTGGTAGCCCATGGCGTCGAACATGGCCGCCTTCGCGACGAGCGCGGCGTCGGCGGTTTCGGCGTCCGGGGCGTAGGCGACGTTGAGGTGGTTGGCCTTGTGGCGGGCCATCAGCTGGTCGCGGTCGACGCCGTGCAGGACGGCGTTCATGATCGGCCACTCCTTGTTGGTGGAGTCGAGGCGCCGCTGCACCTCCTCGGGCGGCATCTCGATGCAGGTGCCGCGGCCGAGGTCGACGTGCAGCACCCCGTCCATGATGAACACCCGCGACCACACGATCTCGCCGGGCTTCGAGACCCCCGACAGGGTCGCGCCGCCGAGCGGGAAGAAGTAGTAGCTCTGCCGGTAGCCGTGGGCCTTGTCGTAGCCGCCCAGGTGGGAGGCCGGCACCGAGCCCGAGATCTCCAGCACCCAGACGAAGTCGTCGCCCCAGTCGTCGCCCCAGCGGACGTCGTGCAGGGTGGTCGCCGGGTCCAGGCCCATCGCCGTCCACACGCGGTTGGTCACCAGCGCGTCGATCGCGACGCCCTCGTCCACCTCGTTCGCGCACGGCAGCGGCGCGCCCTCGTACAGCACGCGGGAGCCGTCGCGGGAGGTCACCGGCGGACGCTCCACGTTGTTCAGCAGGCCCTCGACCAGGTCGGACGCGGGCACCATGTCCTTCAGCCCCTGCTGGTACTGGATGCCGACCACGTCGGCGCCGAAGTCGTCGGCCAGGCGCAGCGCGGCGATGTACATCTTCATCTGGCTGTGCACCTGCGCGTCGGTCAGGCACTCCTTCCAGTCGCCGTCGTTGTCGATGTCAAAAGTCATCCCGTGGTCGTCCAGCCAGGCCTTGACCGCGTCCGCCTCGGCGTCGCTGACGGTGTTCATCTCCGCGACCAGCGCGCTCTGGCTCAGCCGCTCCTTGTAGACGCCGGCCGGGTTCATCAGCTCGTCGTCGATCAGGGCGTTGTACATGCCCATGCAGTACTCGTCGAACACCGCGATGATCGCCTTGTCGGCTTTCAGCTGCGCCGCCAGCGCCTCGCCGAGCCGCTTCTCCTCGCTGTCGGGCAGCGCGGGCAGGTCGCGGACGTGGGACGTGTCGTGGACGATGGCGCCGGTCTCCAGCCACTCGGCGAGCTTCGTGCGTGCCCACTCGTCGGTGAAGTCCTTGCTCCACAGCGTCGAGTGCGGGATGCCGGCCTTCACCATCGAGCCGTGCAGGTTCAGCATGCCGACCAGGCCCGGGAAGTCGCCGGCGAAGTTCGCCACCAGCAGGATCGGGCCGGTGTGGGAGCGCAGGCCGTGCAGCACGTGGTGGCTGTACTGCCAGACCGCCTCGACGACCACCAGCGGCGCCTCGGTCGGGACGTTCTTGAACACCTCCATGCCGCGGCGCTGGTTGTCGATGAACCCGTGCCCGGTCGCGGGGTTCACCCCGTGCGCGCGCTGCACGTTCCAGCCGAGCGACTCCACCGCCGCCGCGAACTCGCCCTCGACCTGCTGCTGCATGGTCCAGGTCTTGACGTTGGTGGTGAGCCGGAGATCGCCGTTGGCGATGGTGTACACGGTCTTCGGCTCGGCGGCCGGCCGCGTGACGATCTCAGGGAAGGTGTAGCTGGGCAACGTTGTCTCCTTGCAGGTTCGAAGCGGCTCCGGCCACCGCCGGGCACCACTGCCCGGGGCGTCGAATCGCTGCCACCATGCTTGCAGCAATCGATTTCAGCGTCAAGGCTGCGGCGCCGTTCTGCTCCCCTGCAAGGTCACTCGACGGCGGTGCTCCCGTACCCCGTCCAGCCCGGGATGGTGCCGTCCACGTCCCACAGGTCGAGCCACGAGTCCGAGCCCTCCCACAGGAACACCTGGCCCTTGATCAGCCGGCTGTTGGCCTCCACCGAGCGCAGCGCGTTCAGCATCGCCGGGGTGAGCGGGTTCTCCGTGACCGCGCGCAGGTTGGACGCGATCTGCGCGGGCTTCACCGAGAACGGGATCGCGACGTGGCCGCGCTGGGCGGCCCACTTCAGGCACACCTCGGCCGGGTGGACGCCGAGGTCCGCGGCGATCCCGGTGACCACCGGGTGCTCGAGGTCGGCGACGTCACCGTCGAAGGTGTCGCGCTCGGGACGCCGCGGCGACCCCATCGGGGAGTACCCGATCACGACCATGCCGTGGTCCTTGCTGAACTGGTAGAGCTCGCCCTGCTGGAAGGCGGGGTGCAGTTCCATCTCGTTGAGCGCGGGGGCGATGCGGACGTCGCGCAGTACCAGCCGCAGCTTGGGGATGGTCATGTTCGACACCCCCAGGTGGCGCACCAGCCCCGCGTCCACCAGCTCCTCCAGCGCGCGGTACATCGCCATGTACTCGGCGTGGACGTAGGGCCGCGAGGACGGGTTGCGGTCGTCGGTCGCCGCGAACGGCGCGTGGGTGTTCGGGAACGGCCAGTGGATGAGCAGCGCGTCCAGGTACTCCAGGCCCAGGTCCGACAGGCTGCGGTGCACCGAGGCCACCGCGTCCGCCGGCGCGTGGGCGTCGTTCCACACCTTCGAGATCACGAACACCTCGTCGCGCGAGAGCCCCTCGGTCGCCAGGGTGTCCCGGATCACCGGGCCGATCAGGTGCTCGTTGCCGTAGACGGACGCGCAGTCGATCAGCCGGTAGCCCGTCCGCAGCGCGACGCCGACCGCCGCCGCGATCTCCTCCATCGAGAACCGGTCAGAACCGAACGTGCCCAGGCCGATCGCGGGGATGCGCGCGCCGGAGCCGAGGGCGAACGACGGGACGGTGGCCGGGTCGATGCGGTGGGGGACGTCGATGGTCATGCTCACTCCTGGAAGGTCGGGTCGGGGGAGAAGAGGATCTTGCCGGTGACGGCGCCGGGCACCTCGAAGAGCGCGAAGGCGTCCATCACCTGCTCGAGCGCGAAGGTGCCGTGCACGAACTCGGCCGGCATCCGCAGCCGACCGTCGGCCACGCACTCGGCGGTGAGGCGCCACTCCTGCCCCGGGAACGGCGCGCTGTACGACATCCACGAGCCGGTGAGCGTGAACTCCTTGCGGTTCATCAGCTCGAACGTGGCGTGGTCGAAGTGCAGGTCGGCGTGGCTGTTGCCGATGAAGCACACCCGGGAACCGACGCCGGTGACCGCGAACGCGAGGCTCATGGTGGCGTTCTGGCCGGCGGTCTCGAAGGTGTGGTCGAAGCCGGTGCCGCCCTGCCACGCCCTGATCGCGGCGAGGACGCCGTCGTCGCGGGCGTCGAAGGTGGCGTCCGCGCCGAGCGCGGTGGCCGTGGCCAGCCGGGCCGGGTTCATGTCCACCACGGCAACCCGGTCGGCGCCCAGGATGCGCACCCACTGGAGGGTGAACAGTCCGATCGTGCCGGCGCCGAGGACGATCACGTCGCCGCCGTCGAACCCGGCGTGGCGGACGCCGTGCAGCGCCACCGTCGACGGCTCGAACATCGCGGCGTCGCGGAAGGAGACGGTGTCGGCGACCACGGTGAGGTTCCGGGCCGGCGCGACCACGTACTCGGCCAGGCCGCCGTCGATCCGCGAGCCGATGAAGCTGTAGTTCGGGCACTGAGCGAACCGGCCGGCCAGGCACTGCGCGCACGCGTGGCACGGCAGCAGGGGAGCGACCGAGACCCGGCGTCCGACCAGGGCGTCGTCGACCTCCGGACCGACGGACGCGACCACGCCCGCGATCTCGTGGCCGAGCACCAGCGGGTAGGAGTGCGCGCCGTCGCTCAGCACGCGCGGCACGTCCGACCCGCACACGCCGGTGCGGTGCACCTGCACCAGTGCCTCCCCGGCCCCCGGCACGGGCACCGGGACGTCCTCGACCCGGACGTCCCGCGGTCCGTGCAGGACCGCGGCCCTCATCGTGCTCCTCATTCCTCAGGATCTCCCTTGTCGTTCATCGTCGTTCACTGTCGTTCAGCGGCCGAAGGCGGCCAGGTCGTGCATGCCCGGCGTGAGGGCGGGATAGAGGCCGGCGTACGTGCGGTACAGCAGGTCGTAGCGCGCACCGGCGGCGGCGTCGGGGGCGAACGCGGTGCCGCGCTGCACCCAACGCGCGACGAGCTCGGCGGCGTCGCCGGCCCCGGTGCCGATCGCGGCCAGCATGGCCGCGCCCAGCGGGGTGGCGTTGGGGTTGGCGGCGACCACGACCGGCAGGCCGGTGGTGTCGGCCTTGATCTGCATCCACAGCGGGCTCTTCGTCGCCCCGCCGATGGCCAGGAGTTCGGCGACCTGCGCGCCGGCGGACGCCGCGACCTCGAGGTTGTGCCGCAGCGCCATCGCCACGCCCTCCATCACCGCGCGGTACAGCTCGCCGCGTCCGGTGGCGAGGGTCAGGCCGACGAACGCGCCGCGGGCGTCGGAGTCCCAGATCGGCGACCGTTCGCCGGAGAGGTAGGGCAGGAAGACCAGCCCGCCGCTGCCGACCGGTGCGCCGTCGGCGAGCGCCGAGACCTCCTCGTAGACGTCACGGCCGCCGGCCTGCGCGGCCAGCCGCTCGGCCTCGCCGACCACCCGGGTGAGCCAGGCCAGGCTGGCCGCGCCGGCGACCGTGCCGCCCTGGAGCAGCCACAGCCCGGGCACGACGTGCCGGGAGAGGATCAGGCGCTCGTCGGCGACCGGGGCGTCCATGGCGATGCTCATGCCGCCGGCCTGGCCGCCCTGTTCCTGGGTCTGGCCCGGACGGACGACGCCGGCCCCCAGCGTGCCGCACGCCGCGTCCAGCCCGCCGGCGACCACCGGCGTCCCTTCCGGCACCCCGGTGCGTGCGGCCACCGCCGCCCGGACGCCGCCGACGACGGTCGTCGGTTCGACCGAGGTGGGGATGCGGTCTGCGTCCACCCCCAGCCGCGCGGCGGCTGCGCGGTCGGCCCGGCCGGTGGCCACGTCGATGAAGTGCCACCCGTAGTCCTGGGAGCGGTCCTGGCTGGCGACGCCGGTGAGCGCCATCACCACCACGCTGTTGCACTGGAGGAACCAGCGGGTGCGCGCGTGGACGTCGGGGCGTTCGCGCTCGAACCAGATCGCCTTGGCGGTGGAGTAGCTGGGGCTCAGCCGGTTGCCGGCCAACGCCAGCACCTCGGACGCGGGCACCGTGGCGAGGATCTCGTCGCAGAGCGGCTGGCAGCGGGTGTCCATCCAGATCGGGCTGTTCGCGAGCACCCTGCCGTCCGCGTCGACCGGGACGCAGGCCCAGCTCTGGCCGTCCACCCCGATCCCGCGGACGCCGGCCGGGTCGAACGTCCCCGACGCGCAGACCTCCGCGATGGTGTCCAGCGCCCCCTCGATCCAGTCGTTCGGGTCCTGCTCGACCCAGCCGGGGGCTGGGGTGTGGAGGGCGTAGGTGCGGTCGGCGACGGCCAGCGTCCGGCCCTCGGCGTCGACCGCGATCGTCCGGCAGCCGGAGGTTCCGATGTCGACCCCGAGATGGACGGCCGGCGCGCCGGTGCGATCGATGCCCACGTGCCCTCCTCACAGAGCGAAACGTTTTGCTCAGGGTAGCCCACCGGCGAAGGAGGTGCAATCGATTTCTGCGAACCTCGCCTCGCGTTGACAGCCTCGCCCGGGTCGGTATCCTGAGTCCGCACGAAACGTTTCGTCAGGGGAGTCGAGGGCCAGGGTGGCAGCCACCTACAAGGACATCCGGCGCGTGACCGGCCTGTCCCTGGCGACCATCTCCAAGCACTTCAACGGCGGCAACGTCCTGGCCGCGAACCGCGAGCGCATCGAGGAAGCCGTCGCCGAGCTGGGCTACCGCGTGAACGACGTCGCCCGTGGGCTTCGCAGCCGTCGCTCGATGACCCTGGGCATCGTGCTGGACGAGCTGAACCGCACCTTCAACACCACGATCGTCTCGGCCATGGAGGAGCGGCTCCGCGACGCCGGCTACGGCACGATCATCTGCGACTCCCGTGGCAGCGCCGAGGCCGAGGACGAGGCCATCCACTTCCTGCTCGGCAAGATGGTGGACGGGCTGGTGATCGTCCCGGTCGGGTCGGACGTCCCCGCGCTGGCGGACGCGGCCGCGCGCGGCGTCCCCGTCGTGGCCGTCGACCGGCCGGTGGCGGGCGCGGGCACCGACGCCGTGGTCATCGACAACCGCGCGGCCGTCGCCGCTGCGGTCGACCTGCTCGCCGACGCCGGACACACCGCGATCGCGCTGCTCACCGGCCCCGACTCCTGGTACACGATGCGTGAGCGCCGGCTGGGATTCGCCGAGGCGGTGGCCCGCCGGACCGGACGGCCGCCGCGGCCGGAGCACGTGCTGCCGCTGCCGGTGACGATCGAGGGCGGCTTCGACGGGATGCGTCGGCTGATGCGGCTGGCGAGTCCGCCGACCGCGGTCGTGTGCGGCAACTACGAGTTCACCCTCGGCGCGACGATCGCGCTGAACGAGCTGGCCGGCGAGGTGACACCCGCGTTCGTCGGGTTCGACCACCTCGACCTCGCCCGGGTGATTCGGCCGCGTCCGTCCTTCGTGGTGCAGCCGGTCGACGAGATCGCTGCGCGGGCGGTCGAACTGATCCTGGCGCGGCTGTCCGGGGACGCGGAGCGTCCGCCCGAGACCGCCGTGCTGCGCGCCGACCTCGTCGTCGGCGAGGCGTCCACCTACGAGAGGGGCCTGTCGTGACCGTCCTCACCGTCACGCTGAACGCGGCGATCGACAAGCGCTACGACGTGGCCCGGGTCGCCGTCGGCGAGGTGCAGCGCGTGCAACGGGTGCTCGCCAGCGCGGGCGGCAAGGGCCTCAACGTCGCGCGCGGGGCGCGGCTGTGCGGCCAGCGCGTGGTCGCCACCGGCTTCGTGGCCGGCTTCTCCGGGGAGTTCATCACCGCGGGCATCGCCGCCGACGGCATCGAGGACGGCTTCGTCCGGGTGGCCGGGGAGAGCCGCACCTGCATCAACCTGATCGACGCGGACGGGAACTCCACCGAGTTCCTCGAACCCGGCGTCACCGTCACGGCGGACGACCTGGGCCGGCTCGCCGCGCGGCTGGGCGAGCTGCTGGACGACGTCGAAGTGGTCACCCTGTCCGGCAGCGCGCCCGGCGGGTGCCCGCCCGACGTGTACGCCCCGCTGGTCGCGGCGGCGCGCGAGCGCGGACGCCCGGTGGTGCTCGACACCAGCGGCGCGTTGCTGGCCGCCGGGATCACCGCCCGCCCGACCGTGGTGAAGCCGAACCGGGAAGAGCTGGCCGCCCTGGCCGGCCACGCCCTGCCCGACCTCGACAGCGTGATCGGGGCGGCCAGGGCCCTCCGCGACCAGGGCCCCGAGTGGGTGGTGGTCTCCCTCGGCGCGGACGGCGCCCTCGCCGTCGGACCCGACGGTGCCGGCGTGCGCGTCCGGGCCCCGCGGGTGGTGGCGGTCAACCCGGTCGGCTGCGGCGACGTGCTGGTCGGCGGCATCGCGTCCGGGCTGGCCGGCGGGCTCGACCTGCCCGGGGCGCTCGCGCTGGGCGTCCGGGTGTCCGCCGCCGCCGCGGCCCACCCCGAGACCGGCCGGTTCGACCCGGCCTACGCCGACACCCTGACCACGACCACCACCGCGCTGTGACGCGCTGCGCGGCGAACCAGAACCCAGGAGGATCCCGATGACCCGTCCGACCGACCCGACCCGCGCATGCTGACGCCGCTGCGCGAACTCGCCCGCGACGCCCGCACCCGCCGGGTGGGGCTCGGCGCGTTCAACGTGATCCACCTCGAGCACGCCACCGCGTTCGCGGACGCCGCCGCCGCGACCGGGCTGCCGGTGGTGTTCCAGATCTCGGAGAACGCCGTGAAGTACCACGGCGCCCTCGCCCCGCTCTGCCTCGCCACCCTCGCGATCGCCCGGGACTGCCCCGCGCCCACGGCCGTCCACCTCGACCACGCCGAGGACGTCGACCTGATCCGGGAGGCGGTCGACCTCGGCATCACCTCGGTGATGTACGACGGCTCGAAGCTGCCGGACGCCGAGAACCGCGCGGCCACCCGGGCGGTCGTCGAGCTGTGCCACGCGGCGGGGGTGGACGTGGAGGCCGAGCTGGGCGAGGTCGGCGGCAAGAATGGCGTGCACGACCCGTCCGCCCGCACCGACCCGGCGGACGCGGCCGCGTTCGTCGCCGACACCGGCGTCGACCTGCTGGCCGTCGCGGTCGGCTCCTCGCACGCGATGACCACCCGGGACGCCCGCCTCGACGAGGGCCTGATCCGGGCGATCGCCGCGGCGGTCGACGTCCCGCTGGTGCTGCACGGCTCGTCCGGGGTGTCGGACGCGGGCATGCGCGGCGCGATCGCGGCGGGCATGACCAAGATCAACGTGTCCACCCACCTGAACAAGGTGTTCACCGGCGCGGTCCGCGACGCGCTCGGCGCCGACCCGGCCCTGGTCGACTCCCGGGCCTGGCTGCGGCCCGCCCGTGCCGCCGTGGCGGCGGAAGTGGCCCGGCTGCTCCGGCTCTACGGGGAGCCGTCCTGATCGCCCTCAGGCCTCGACGTGGCCGTCGATCAGCATCAGGCCCTCCGCCTCGTCGCTGATCACGACCGGCAGCACGATGTCGCGGGCGGGCACGTCCAGCCCCGCGATGCGCTCCAGCAGCATGTTGGCCGCGCGTCGGCCGAGTTCGCGCGCGGGCAGGTGGGTGACCTTGATCCCGAGCGGGGCGAGCAGTACCAGCGGCAGGCCGCCGAACGCCATCAGCCCGGTGGTCGGGGGCAGGATGCCGCGCTCGGAGAGCACCCGGATCACACCGGTGGACAGCTTGTTGTTGGCGGCGAAGATCGCGTCCGGCGGCTCGGGCAGGGCGAGCAGTTCCCGGGTGGCCTGCTCGCCGCCGGCGATGGTGAACTCGACCCGCTTCAGCAGCGAGGGGTCGGGGGTGCTGCCGGTGGCCTCCTCGATCGCCCGCCGCCAGCCGGTCGCACGGTCCTCGGCGGTCTCGACGCGTTCGGGCCCGCTCACGCACCCGATTCGCCGGTAGCCCGACTCCAGCAGGATCTTCGTCCCCGCGATCGCGCCCCCGATGTTGTCGGCCACCACGGCGTCGACCGCGTTGCCGGGCGCGTGTCGGTCGACGCACACCACCGGCACGCCGCGCTCCTGGGCGAGTTGCAGGCTGGTGGTGCGGCTGCTCGGCACCATGATGACGCCGGCCACCGGGTCGCTCACCGCCACCCGCAGGTACTCCTGTTCGCGGGTCGGGTCCTCGTCGGTGTTGCAGAGCATGACTGAGTAGCCCTGCGCCCTGGCGACGTCCTCGACCGCGCGGGTCATCACCGTGAAGAACGGGTTCTCGATGTCGGGCACCATCATCGCGATGATCTCCGATGAGCTGGTGCGCAGGCGGCGGGCGTTGCGGTTGGGGACGAAGCCGAGCTCCTCGGCCGCCTGTCGCACCGCCTCGGCGCGCTCGGGCGTCACCTTGATGCCGTTGAAGACCCGCGAGACGGTGGCCGGGGACACCCCGGCCTTGGCGGCGACGTCGTAGATCGTGACCATCATCGGACCGCCTCCCGGGCGAACCACGGCCGCAGCGCCCGGTAGGCGTCGGCGAACCGGGCGAGGCGGGCGGGTTGCGCCCCGGCGTCCGCTCCCGGTTCGAACTCTGCCTCCACGGTGGAGAGCGTAGGGGCCAGCGAGAACTCTGCGAACCCCAGTCCCACGAGTCCGGTCACCGCGGCGCCGAGGCTGTTCGCCTGGCTGGTCACCGAGCGTCGCCGGACCGGCACGCCCCAGATGTCGGCCAGCAGCGACAGCCAGGTGTCGCTGGCCGCCCCGCCGCCGATCACGTCGACCGCGCCGGTGGCCGCGGTGCCGGCGCGCAGCGGGGCCATGCACAGCGCCAGGCTGTAGCCCACGCCCTCGAGGACGGCGCGGGTGAGGTGCGGACGCCGGTGGTGCATCCGGAGGCCGACGAACACCCCGGAGGCTGCGGGGTCCCACCAGGGGGTGCGCTCGCCGATCAGGTAGGGCAGGAAGAACAGGTCCTCCTCGGCGGCGACCACCCCGGCGGCCGCGGCGATCAGCTCGCTCACCTCGGCGGGCGCGTCACCGAACGCCTGCGCCGCCCACTGCAGAGAACCGGCGCCGGTCTGGGTGGTGGCGGTCGGGGTCCACAGGCCGGGGACGACGTGGCCGAGGTTGAACGTGCGGCGCTCGGGGTCGAGCAACGGCGCGGTGGTGGTGCACGCGTACCAGGCGGACGTGCCGAGGCAGACGTAGCCGGGGGAGTCGGGGGTCACGCAGCCGGCGGCGACCGCGGCCATCGGCCCGTCCCCGCCGCCGGTGACGACGCGGGTGCCGGCCCGCAGGCCGAGCTCGTCCGCGGCCTGCGGGGTGAGCGTGCCGAGCACGTCGGTGGCTTCGAGCACCTCCGGCCACAGCGCGGCGTCCACGCCGGCGGCGTCCAGCAGGCCGGGCGACCACGCTCCCGTGGCCAGGTCGTAGGCGCCGGTGTGGGACGCGTCCGAGCGGTCGGTGGCGAGGCGTCCGGTGAGGCGCAGGTTGACGTAGTCCTTGGCCGCGCAGATCGCGGTCGCGCGCTCGTAGGCCGCAGGGTCGTGCGCGCGCACCCACATCAGCTTGGGCAGCGTGTAGGGGGCGGCGATCCGGTTGCCGGTGATCCGGTAGGCGGCGTCCTCGCCGAACCGTGCGCCCAGTTCGGCGGCTTCGGCGGACGCCCGCTGGTCGGACCAGATCATGGCCGGACGCAGCGGAACCCCGTCCGCGTCCAGGAGCACCAGCCCCATCATCTGGCCGGAGATGCAGATGCCCTCGATGCGATCACCGGGGGTGCCGGTGCGCGCGAGGAGTTCGTGGGTGGTGGTGACGACCGCGGCCCACCAGTCGTGGGGGTCCTGCTCGCTGGTCGTGTCCGCGGCGTAGCGGGTGGGGTAGGAGGCCGTGGCGGTGGCCAGACAGGCCCCGTCCGTGCTGTGCAGGGACGCCTTGTTGCCCGAGGTGCCCAGGTCGTGCGCGATCAGCATGGTTGGCTTCCGGGGGAGGTCGGGGGGCGGCACCCGGGCGGGTGCCGCCCCCCTGTAGTGGGCAGAGACTAACCGTTCAGCGACTCACTGGTACAGGACGGCCTGGATCTTCGCGTCGTTGATGTTGGTCTTGTCGTACCAGTAGTAGCCGGTGTCGATGACCTTCGGCACGGTCTCGCCGTGCAGGGTCTTCACCGCAGCGGCGACAACCTGCTCGCCGATGCCGACCGGGTTCTGGGTGATGGCGCCGGCCATCGTGCCGTCGTTGATGGCGTCGATCTGGTCCTTGCCGGAGTCGAAGCCGATCAGCACGATCTTGCCGACCATGTTCTTCTCCTTGGTGGCCTTGATGCCGCCGATCGCGGTGCCCTCGTTGGCCAGGAAGATGCCCTTGAGGTCGGGGTTGGCCTCGATGATCGAGGACGCGATGTCGGCGCTGACGTTCGGGTCGCCCTTGCCGTACTGCGGGTCGAGCACCTTGACCGACGGGCAGTTGGCCTTCATGCCGTCCAGGAAGCCGTCACGACGGTCCTGGCCGGTGCGGGAGGTCTGGTCGTGCACCATGACGCCCACGGTGCCGGCCCCGCCGATCAGCTCGCACATGTGCTTGGCGGCCTCACCGGCAGCGGCCTTGTTGTCGGTCGCGGCGGTGGTGACCGGGATGTCGGAGTCGACGCCGGAGTCGAAGGCGACGACCGGGATGTTCGCGTCCTTGAACTGCTGCAGGACCGGGGCGGCGGCCTTGCTGTCGAGGGCGGCGAAGCCGAGCGCGGCCGGCTTCTTCGCCAGCGCAGCGGTCAGCATGTTCATCTGGGCCTCGACCTCGGCCTCGGTGGCGGGACCCTCGAAGGTGATGGTCACGCCGTCCTTCGCGGCCTGCTGCTCGGCACCCTTCTTCACAGCCTGCCAGAACTGGTGCTGGAAGCCCTTGGAGACGATCGCGATGTAGGGCTTCTCGCCCGAGGACGCGGTGCCCCCGGCGGTACCGCTGGCGGCCGGAGTGCCTGAGGAGCAGGCCGCCAGGGTCAGCGAGGCCGCGACGCCGAGCGCGGCGAGGCCGATTGAAATCTTCCGCATTGTTTCTCCTTCGTTGGTTCTGTTGCGGGAGTTCGGGTGGTGGTGGTGAGGGTGGGGACTGTGGTGTGGGGTGGGTCAGGTGGTGGCGGCGCGCTTGGCGCGGGCCTGGTCGATGTAGACGACGACGAGGATGACGAGGCCGAGGATGACGTTCTGCCATTCCTGGCGGACCGACAGGATCTGGAGGCCGTTGTTGATCACGGCGATGATCAGGGCGCCGATCACGGTGCCGACGATGGTGCCCTTGCCGCCCGACAGTGACGTGCCGCCGATCACCACCGCAGCGATCGCCTGGAGCTCGTAGCCGGCGCCGGTGGCCGGCTGGGCCGACCCCAGCCGGGCCGAGATCATGATCGCGGCGAGGCCGACGAAGAGGCCGGCCACGGCGTAGATGATCATCAGCCACTTCTTGGTGTTGATGCCGGACAGCGCGGTGGCCTCCTCGTTGCTGCCGATCGAGATGTCGTAGCGGCCGAGCAGGGTCTTGTTGAGCAGGACGAAGGCCACCACCGCGGCGAGGGCCAGCACCAGGACGGCGTTGGGGAACCGGGTGCCGGGGATGATGCTGCCGGTGGAGAGCCAGATGTAGCCGGCGTGCTCGGTGGTGTCGAAGTAGATCGGACGCGCGTTGGAGATGACCAGCGCGAGGCCCTGGGCGACCAGCATCATGGCCAGCGTCGCGATGAACGGCGGCAGCCCGAGGATCGCCACGTTGAAGCCGTTGATCAGGCCGATCAGCCCGCCGAAGAGGATCGTCGCGATGATGCCGAGCCACACCGGCAGGTGCCAGTTCACGATGAACGTGGCCGACATGACCGCCGACAGGGTCATCGCGGTGCCGACCGACAGGTCGATGCCGCTGGAGATGATCACCAGGGTCGCGGCGAGGGCGAGCAGCCCGACCACGGTCGTGGAGAACAGGATCGTGGTGACGTTGGAATAGCCGGGGAAGATCTGCGGGCTCGCGACCGAGAAGACCAGGAAGATCAGCAGCAGCCCGGCCAGCGCCATCAGCTGCTGGACGCGCTCCCGCCAGGACCCGCCCTTCACCACGGTGGGTGCCGCGGGCGCGGCGGCAGTGGGTTCGCTCGACATCAGTGTCCTGCTTCCTCGGTGATTGTGGTGGTTGCGGTGGTGGCGTCGCGGTGGGTGGCGAGGCGCATGATGGTTTCCTGGGTGGCGTCCTGGGCGGGGAGGGTGCCGGTGATGTGTCCGTCGGCCATGACGATGACGCGGTGGGACATGCGGAGGATCTCGGGGAGTTCGGAGCTGATCATGATGATCGACTTGCCCTGCTCGGCGAGTTTGTTGAGGAGTTGGTAGATCTCTTCCTTGGCGCCGACGTCGATGCCGCGGGTGGGTTCGTCGAAGATCAGGATGTCGCAGTCCTTGACCAGCCAGCGGGCGATGATGGTCTTCTGCTGGTTGCCTCCGGACAGGTACTTGACCAGCTGGTTCACCGACGGGGTCTTGATGCTGAGCAGCTTCCTGGACTCCTCGGCGGTTGCCTTCACGGCTTTGTCGTTGACGAACAGCGAGCGGGAGAACCGGCCGCTGAGCGAGCTGATCGCGATGTTGTGCGAGACGGGGAGTTGCAGCATCAGGCCGAGGCGTTTGCGGTCCTCGGACAGGTAGCCGATGCCCAGGGACGCCGCGTGGGCGGGGGAGCTGATCGTGACCGGGGTGCCGTTCAGGGTGATGTGGCCGGCGGTGATCGGGTCGGCGCCGACCAGGGCGCGGGCGACCTCGGTGCGTCCGGCCCCCATCAGGCCGGCGAACCCGAGGACCTCGCCGCGGTACAGCTCGAAACTGACGTCGTTGAGTAGGGTCTTGGTGGACAGTCCGGTCACGCTCAGGGTGACCGGCCGGTCGGTGCGGACGTTCTCGGGACGGGCGGCGGTGTTGATCGCCCGCCCGACCATCTTCGCGATGACCTGGTCCATGCTGGTGTCGGCCATCGGCATGGTGTCGATGTAGTGGCCGTCACGGATCACCGTGATCCGGTCCGCGATCCGCTTCAGCTCCGCCATCCGGTGCGAGATGTACACCACACCGGTCTCGGGAGTGATGAACCGGCGGATCAACTCGTGCAGCTGGTCGACCTCGGCATCGTTCAGGGCGGCCGTCGGCTCGTCCATGATCAACACCTTCGTCGCCTCGAACGACAACGCCTTCGCGATCTCGACCATCTGCTGCTGCGCCACACTCAGGCTGGACACCACAGCTTTCGGGTCCAGCGCCATCCCGAGCCGGGCCAGCAGGTCCCGCGTGCGGCGCACCTGCTCACCGGGACGGGTGAAGAACCCGCCCGAGACCGGTTCACGGCCCAACCAGATGTTCTCCGCCACGCTCAGGTGCGACACCAGGTTCAACTCCTGGTGGATGATCGACAACCCGGCCTCCTGCGCCTCCTTGGGGTTGTGCACCACCAACGGCCGGCCCTGCAACCAGAACTCGCCCGCCTCCCGGGAGTAGATCCCGGTCAACAGCTTCATCAGCGTCGACTTCCCGGCACCGTTCTCCCCGACCAGGCCCAACACCTCACCCTTGCGCAGGTCGAACCGCATCCCCTCCAGCGCCTTCACGCCCGGGAACGACTTGTCCACACCCTCCACCTGCAACAACAGGCCCGGATCGTGGCTGCCCACCGACGGCGTCGCCTCGACGCTCGTCACGCCGACACCACCGGGGTCACGCCCTTGCGGAAGATGGCGTTGCCGTAGATGCGGGTCTCGCCGGTGCGGATGATCAGTTCGGCCTCCGCGGCCAGGTCGTAGAAGGCGAAGCGCTCGATGAAGCGGGTGGCGGCCACGTCGAGGCCGGCCGCGGCCATCAGCTCCTCCTGCACGGGCAGGACGCCGTCCGGCGCCGCCATCAGGTCGAGGGCCGGGCCGTAGGTGTCGGGCACCACCACCGAGCGGATCGCGGTGAGCACGCGGGGGGACGGGAGCCCGGGCACATCGATCAGGTGCTTCCTCGCCAGCTTGGCCGCCGTGAAGTGCGCATCGGCGATGACCACGGCGTCGCCGTGACCCATCTCGTCGAGGGCCAGCAGCATCCGGCCGGTCAGCACCGGGTCCAGGTTGAGCAGCATCGTTGCCTCTCTTGCCAGAAATCGATTTCACTATCGTAGGAAGAGTAGGGGATGCTTGTCACGTGACGCCACCGAATCGTGATCAATCTGATATCGATTTCTGTTGCGCGGCCCGTCCGAGCGTGCGGGACGGTGACCGAAGGGCTTGCCGCCGGGAGCCGGCCGCGGAGGCTGTCGCCCTGGGAGGTTTGGTGCTAGGGTCTTGAATCGTTACAAACGACGGCGTGCCGGCCGTCCGCCTCGTAGAACGGGTTCCTGTCGATGATCGCTGCCGACGCCGGGGAGCGGATCCCCGTGGTCAACACCCACGTCCACGTCCCGCCCAACTTCTCCGCGTTCACCACGGTCGACGACGCCGTCGGCGCGGCGGCCGCCGAGGGCGCCCTGGCCGTGGGCATCTCCAACTTCTTCGACCAGCAGGTCTACGGGCGCTTCGCCGAGGCCGCCACGCAGGCGGGCATCGTGCCGCTCTACGGGCTGGAGTTCATCACCCTCGACCACGACCTGGCCGCCGCCGGCGTCCGCGTCAACGACCCGGCCAACCCCGGCCGGCTGTACCTGTGCGGCAAGGGCATCGCGCCGTTCGCGCCCAGGTCGGAGGCGGCCGCGCGCATCGCGGCCGCGATCCGCACCGGCAACGACGAGCGCGCCGCGCAGATGGTCGACCGGCTGGCCGCCCGGTTCGCCGAGTGCGGGCTCGACACCGGGCTGGACGCGGCGTCCGTCGCCGCGGACGTGGCTGCGTCGGCCGGGGTCCCGGTCGAGTGGGTCTCGCTCCAGGAGCGCCACGTGGCCCGGGCGTTCCAGCGCGCGCTGGCCGAACTGCCGCGCGAGAAGCGCGCGTCCGTGCTGGCGAAGGCGTACGGCGGCCCGTCCGGGGTGGACCTCGACGACGCCGGCGTGTTGCAGGGGGAGATCCGGTCGCGGCTGATCAAGGTCGGCACGCCCGGCTTCGTCGCCGAGGTGCCGCTGAGCTTCGCCGACGCGTACCGCTACGTCCTGGAGATGGGCGGCATCCCGACCTACCCGACGCTGGCCGACGGCGTCAGCCCGGTCTGCCCCTTCGAGGACCCGGCCGAGCGGCTCGCCGCGCAGCTCCTGGAGCGGGGCATCCACGCCGCCGAGCTCATCCCGATGCGCAACACCGGCGCCTGCGTGGACGCGTACGTGGCCGCGTTCACCGCGGCGGGCATCGTGGTGATGGCGGGCACCGAGCACAACACGCCGGACCGCATCCCGATCGAGGTGGCCTGCGCGGACGGCCCGCTGTCGGAGTTCGCCCGCCGCGCCTTCTGGGAAGGTACCTGCGTGGTCGCCGCTCACCAGTACGAGGTCGCCGCCGGGCGACCGGGGTACGTGGACGCCACCGGCGCCCGCACCGACGTGGCCGTCGCCGACCTGGTCGCCCTCGGCGCCCGCCTGATCACCAACCCGCAGGAGCAGCAGTGAACCCCGTCGACGAACTGATCCAGGTGGCCAACGCCTTCGGCGCCGACCCCGAGTACTCCCGCGCGGGCGGCGGCAACGCCTCGGTCAAGGTGGACGGGGTGCTGCGCATCAAGCCGTCCGGCGTGCCGCTGGCCACGCTGACCGCGGACGACCTGGTCGGCCTGCGCCTCGACGTGCTGCTCGAGGCGCTGGCGTCCGACGAGCCGGTAGACGAGGAGCCAACAGCGGCGTCAGCCGATGTTGGTGAAGGAGTCTTGACGAGGGGCGCGTCAGCGGCCCGAGGAACAGACGGGGACCCGGTGGTGGCCGCTGCGACGAAGGCCCTGGTCGACGCCCCGGGCGGACGCCGTCCGAGCGTCGAGATCCTGTTCCACGCGCTGATCCCCGACACGCTCGTGCTGCACACGCACCCGCTGGTCGCCAACGCGCTCACCTGCAACGCCGACGCCGAGGCGCTGGTCGCCCGGCTGCTCGGCGACGACGCCGTGCTGGTGCCCTACACCGACCCCGGCGTGCCGCTCGCCCGCGAGATCGGACGCTGCCGCGACGCCTACACCGCGCGCACCGGCCGTCCGGCCCCCGGCATCACGCTGCTCGGCAACCACGGCACGATCGTCTCCGCCGACTCCGCGGCCGAGCTCACCGAACGGGCCCAGCGCCTCACCGGGGCGATCGCCGCCGCGATCGAGGCCACGCCGGCCCCGTCCGCCGCACCGGTGGACGCGGCCGCGCTCCGCGCCCTGGTCGCCGTGGTCGCCCCCACCCTGCGCGGGCTGCTCGGCGGCCCGGACGCGCTCGCGGTGGTCACCTCCGACGCGTCCGAGCTCGTCCGTTCGGTCACGGTCACGCCGGCCGGGGCGGCCATCCTCACCGACGGCCCGCTGATCCCCGACCAGATCGTCTACGCCGGCTCGCTGCCGCTGGTGCTGCCCGCCGACGCGGACGCCGCCGCGGTCACCGCGGGCGTGGCCGCCTTCCGCGAGCGGCACGGCAAGGACCCGGTCATCGCGGTCGTCCCCGGCGTGGTCGCCTTCGGCGCGGGCGCCGACCTGGCCGCCGCGCAGACCGCGCTGCTCACGTTCACCGACGCGCTGCGGGTGGCGCGCGACGCCAACCGCATCGGCACCGTGCGCTGCCTGGACGCCGCCGAGCGCGGCTTCATCGAGAACTGGGAGGCCGAGGCCTACCGCCGGTCGGTCGCCGCCGGCACCCGGACGGGCCGGATGAACGGCAAGGTGGTCTTGGTGACCGGCGCCGCGCAGGGCTTCGGGCTGGGCATCACCACCGAGCTGCTGTCCGAGGGCGCGCAGGTGTTGCTGGCCGACCTCAACGTCGACCTCGCCGCGCGGAACGCCGCCGAGCTGAGCGCGCAGTACGGGCCCGGGCGAGCGGTCGCGGTGCGCGTGGACGTGTCCGACGAGCAGTCCCAGCTGGACGCGGTCGCCGAGGTGGTGGCCATCTTCGGCGGGCTGGACGTGTTCATCTCCAACGCCGGGGTGCTGCGCGCCGAGGGCGTGATGACCCAGCCGGTGGCCGACTTCGACCTGGTCACGAACGTGAACTACCGGGGGTACTTCCTCGGCGTCCGCGCGGTGGCCCCGGTGATGGCCGCCCAGCACGCCGCGCGTCCGGACGCGCTGTTCGACATCATCGAGATCAACTCCAAGTCGGGCCTGGAGGGGTCGAAGCGCAACTTCGCCTACTCCGGGTCGAAGTTCGGCGGCATCGGGCTCACCCAGAGCTTCGCCCTCGAACTCGTGGAGTACGGCATCAAGGTGAACGCGATCTGCCCCGGCAACTACCTGGACGGCCCGCTGTGGACCGACCCCGAGCGGGGCCTGTTCGTGCAGTACCTGAAGGCGGGCAAGGTGCCCGGCGCCACCACCGTCGAGGACGTCCGGCGGTCGTACGAGGCGAAGGTGCCGCTTGGCCGCGGCTGCCTCCCGTCCGACCTCGCGAAGGCCGTGTACTACATCGTCGACCAGGCCTACGAGACCGGCCAGGCCGTGCCGGTCACCGGCGGCCAGAACATGCTCAACTGAGACCCGAGGAGAATCGTGACCCAGGAGTTCCCCGCCACCCAGCACGCGATCCAGTTCGTCGGAGCCGACGAGGTGGTGCACAACCCGGCCAAGCCGATGTACGACCTCGGCCCCACGCAGGTGCTGCTCAAGCCGGAGGCGTGCGGTGTCTGCTTCTCCGACACCAAGCTGCTGCACGCGTTCACCAGCCACCCGCGCAAGAGCGAGGTGCTCAGCGGGCTGAGCGCGGCCGAACTGGCACAGATCCCGAGCTACCGGCCCGGTGAGCTGGCCGGCGTGCCCGGCCACGAGCCCGTGGGACGCATCGTCGCGGTCGGCGCGGACGTGAAGCGCCACCGGGTGGGGGAGCGGGTGCTCGTGCAGACCGACTACCGCCACCTGCCGACGGCGAGCTCGAACGCCGCGTTCGGCTACAACTTCGAGGGCGCGCTGCAGGAGTACGTGGTGCTCGACGAGCGGGTGATCCTGGACCCCGACACCGGCGAGCGGTTCCTGATCCCGGTGAGCGAGGGCCCGTCCGCGTCCGCGGTGGCGCTGATCGAGCCCTGGGCGTGCGTGGAGGCCGCGTACGCGTGGGGTGAGCGGCAGACGCTGAAGCCGGGCGGCCGGCTGCTGGTGGTGGCCGACGCCGTCGAGGGCGTGGACGCGCTGGTCGCCGCCTCGGCGCCGGGCTCGATCACCGTCGTCGGCCGGGCGGTCGTGCCGGGGGCGACCGCGGTCGCGTCCGTCGACGACCTGGACGGCACCTTCGACGACATCGTCTACGCCGGGACGGACGCCGACGTCGTCGAGGCGCTCGGCCCGCGCCTGGCGTTCGGCGGCGTGCTGGACGTGGTGCTGGCCGGCGGCGCGTTCGACCGCCGGGTGCAGATCGACGTCGGCCGCGTCCACTACGACCTGATCCGCTACACCGGCACCGCCGGCAGCAACGCCGCCGAGGGGTACGCCCGCATCCCCGCGCAGTGCGAGCTGCGGAAGGGGGAGCGGATCGCGATCGTCGGAGCGGCCGGGCCGATGGGGCTGATGCACACCGTGCGGACCGCGGTCAGCGGCGTCCCCGGGATCTCGATGGACGCCGTGGACGTCGACGACGCCCGGCTCGCGCACCTGGCGGCCGTGGTGGCGCCGGTGGCCGAGGCCAACGGTGTGCCCGCGTCGTTCCGGAACTCGAAGACCGAGCCGCTGGAGGCCGGCTACAGCTACGTGGCCGCGATGGTGCCCGCGCCGTTCCTGATCGCGCAGGCCGTGGACATCGCGAGCGAGGACGCGATCGTGAACGCGTTCGCCGGGTTCGCGATCGGCACGATGGCCGAGCTCGACCTGACCGCGATCGCCACCAAGGGCATTTATCTGGTCGGCACGTCGGGCTCCCGCATCCAGGACATGAAGACCATGCTCGCCAAGGTCGAGGACGGGTCGCTGGACACCAACGTGTCGCTGTGGGCGGTCACCGGCATGGCCGGGGTCGCCGACGCCATCGACAGCGTCAACAACCGCACCTCGGGCGGCAAGATCATGGTCTACCCGATGCTGCCCGACCTCGGCCTGACCCGGTTGGAGGACCTGCCGTCCGTGCTGCCCGAGGTCGCCGCCGCCATGGACGGCGCCCGCTGGACGAAGGCCGCCGAGGAGGCCCTGCTCGCCAGCCAGTCCTGACCCTCTCCCGCCGAACGCCACCGTTCCGGTCAAACGCCACCGCACCGGGTGGAGCGTTTGACCGAAACGGTGGCGTTCGGCGTCTGGTGTGGACGATGCGGCCGACGGACGGTTGCGCGGCCGGCCGGGAACAGGTTACGATTGAATCGGTATAAACGCTAAAACGAAAGCTAATCGAAAGGATCGGTTGATGGCGACCGAGCGCGTCGAGCGCGAGTCCGCGATCCTGGCTCGGCTGGCCCGCGAGGGCTCCCTCTCGGTGGCGAGCCTGTCCCGCGAGCTGGGGGTCTCCGAGGTCACCGTCCGCACCGACCTGCGCAACCTCGAGGACCGGGGCCTGCTGGCCCGCACCCACGGCGGCGCGGAGGCCACCGGCTACCGCAACGTCCTGGAACGCCAGCTCCAGCACTCCGGCGAGAAGGAGCGCATCGGCGCCGCCGCCGCCGAGCTCGTCCAGGACGACGACCTGGTGATGATCGAGGCCGGCACCACCTGCGCGGAGATCGTCGCCCACCTCGGCGGACGCCGGGGCGTCCGCATCCTCACCAACTCCACCCTCGTCGTGCGCCACGCCCGGCTGCACCCCGGGCTCACCGTGGTGCTCACCGGCGGCACCTTCCACCGCACCAGCGAATCGCTGGTCGGGCCGGTCGCCCTGCGCGCGATCGAGGACTTCAACGTCCGCCTCGCCTTCTTCGGCACTGACGGCTTCACCGCCGGACGGGGCCTCACCACCGCCTTCTCCGAGGGCGCGGAAGTGATCCAGGCCATGCGCGCCCGGGCCGCGGAGTCCTGGCTGGTGGCCGATTCCAGCAAGTACGGCAAAGCCGGCTTCGTCCGGGTCATGGACCTGGCCGACCTCACCGGCGTGATCACAGACGCCGGGTTGGACGACACCGCCCGCACCGACCTCATGAACAGCGGCGTCAGCGCCCGCTTCGTCTAGGAACCAGGAGAACAACGAATGGCTCAGGTAGTGGTCATGCCACAGCTTGGCAACACGGTGGAGTCGTGCCTGATCACCACCTGGCTGGTCGCGGTCGGTAACACCGTCGAACCCAACACCCTGCTGTGCGAGATCGAGACCGACAAGTCCTCGATGGAGGTGCCCGCGGGCGTCGCCGGGACGGTGCTCGCCCTGCTCGCCGCGGAAGGCGACGACGTGCCGGTCAAGGAGCCGATCGCCGTCGTCGGCGAGCCCGGCGAGGACATCTCGTCCTTGACCACGGGCCCTGAGGAGCTCCCCACCACGATCCCTGAGGAGCCTCGTCAGGGTGCGAGCGAGGCGTCCCGAAGCGCCTCCGGCGAACCGTCAGGGGCGGCCCTTCGTGACGCCGGCTCGTTCCTCGCCGGCTCCGCAGGGACCGGGGAGGGCGTCTCCCCGCGGGCGCGTGGCCTGGCCGCGTCCCAGGGCATCGCGGCCGGCAAGCTGGCCGGGACCGGTCCGCAGGGACGGGTCATCGAGCGTGACGTCCGGGCCGCGATGGCGTCCGGTGCGGCGTTGACCCCGGGTGCCCGTGCCGAGGCGGACGGCTTCGTGCCCGGCGCACCCGGCACCGGCATCGGCGGACGGGTCACCCGCGCCGACCTGCACACGGTCCCTGAGGAGCCTGGTGAGTTCGCCGGCGAGGTGTCACGAAGGGCCGTGGCCGAGTTCCCGGGCGAGGTCACCGAGACCCCCCTGAAGGGCATCCGCAAGGTGATCGCCGAGCGGATGATGAACAGCCTGGCCACCTCCGCCCAGCTGACGTACACCGCGACCGCCCCGGCCGCCGGACTGCTGGCGCTGCGCGCGCGGCTCAAGGGCGCGGCCGACCCCGAACTGGCCGCGGTCACGATCGGCGACCTGGTCGGCTACGCGACGGTGAAGACGCTGGCCACACACCCGGTGGTGAACGCCCACCTCACCGACGGGGTGCTGCGGGAGTTCGCGTCCATCCACCTCGGGATGGCCGTCGACACCCCGCGCGGCCTGCTGGTGCCGACGCTGCGGTTCGCCGACACGCTCTCGCTGCGCGAGTTCTCCGCGCAGTCGAAGGCCCTGGCCAACGAGGCGATCGGCGGCTCGATCAACCCCGACCTGCTCGCCGGCGCCACCTTCACGGTGAGCAACCTGGGCGCGTTCGGGATCGAGTCGTTCACGCCGCTGCTGAACGTGCCGCAGGTCGCCATCCTCGGCGTGGACGCGATCTTCCCGCGCGCGGTCATCAACGCCGACGGCTCCGTCGGCGCCGAGCAGCGGATCGGCTTCTCGCTGACCGCCGACCACCGGGTCATCGACGGCGCGGACGCGGCCCGCTACCTGAAGGACCTGTGCCGGGCCGTGGCCGACATCGACCTGACCGTCCTGGGCTGAGGAAGCAGAACATGGCTGACTATGACGTGATCGTCCTCGGCGGCGGTCCCGGCGGCTACCTCGCCGCCGAACGACTCGGGCACGCCGGCAAGAAGGTGCTGCTGGTCGAGAAGGACGCCCTCGGCGGCACCTGCCTGAACGTGGGCTGCATCCCCACCAAGAGCCTGCTCAACTCGGCGAAGCTGTACGAGCACGCCCGCCACTCCGCCCCGTTCGGCGTGACCGCCGAGAACGTGGCCTACGACTGGGGCGTCGTCCAGGCGTGGAAGGCCGACGTGGTCGGCAAGCTCGTCGCAGGCGTGGGCGCGGCCGAGAAGCGGGCCGGCGTCGAGGTCGCGAAGGCGCACGGCACCCTGGTCGGGCCCGGCGTGGTCGAGGTGGACGGCGTCCGCCGGACCGCGGACCACGTGATCCTGGCCACCGGCTCGGTGCCGGTGATGCCGCCCATCCCGGGGGCGAAGGACAACCCGCTGGTGGTCGACTCCACCGGCCTGCTGGCCGTCGACGCCGTCCCGAAGCGGCTCGCGGTCATCGGCGGCGGCGTGATCGGGCTGGAGTTCGCCTCGCTGTTCGCCGCGTTCGGCGCGCAGGTCGAGGTGATCGAGATGCTGCCCGAGATCGTGCCGTTCATGGACGACGACCTGGCCGCGAAGCTGCGCAAGGCCCTGAAGGACGTCACGTTCCACCTGGGCTGCCGGGTGACCGGCATCGAGGGCTCGACGGTCGTCCACACCGACGCGACCGGCGCCGAGCGGCGCACCGAGGCCGACCTGGTCCTGATGGCGGTGGGCCGGCGACCGCTGGTCGACGGTTGGGGTGCCGCCGAGGCCGGGCTCGAGGTCGGCCCGCGTGGGGTCGTCGTGGACGACACGATGCGCACCAACCTGCCGAACGTGTGGGCGGTCGGGGACGTCACCGGACGCAGCCTGCTCGCACACGCCGCCTACCGGATGGGCGAGATCGCCGCCGCGCACATCATCGATCCCGTCGCCGCGACCGCGTCCGGCCAGCTGCTGCGCGGCGACACCATCCCGTGGGCGGTCTACTCGATGCCCGAGGCGGCCGGCGTCGGCCTCACCGAGGCCCAGGCGAAGGACCGGGGCCACGAGGTCACCACCGCCACCGTGCCGCTGGCCGTCTCCGGCCGGTTCGTCGCCGAGAACGGCGTCCGTGGCCCGGGCGCGGTCAAACTGATCGCCGACAAGGCCACCCGGGCCGTCCTCGGCGTCCACATGCTCGGCACCTACGCGCCCGAGACCATCTGGGGCGCGGCCGCCGTCCTCGAGACCGACCTGTCCGTCGACGACCTGCGCCAGGTCGTCTTCCCCCACCCCACCGTGAGCGAAGGCATCCGCGAAGCCGCGTGGGCCATCAAGAACTGACCCCACCCGCCGAGTTGTCAGAATCTCAGACCGCTGGAGCGACCTGAGGTTCTGACAAGTCGGAGGGGCCCGAACCAAGAACGAAGAAGGAAGACATGCCCAAGTCACTGAACGTGAACCCGGCGGAGGTCCGGAAGGCCTCGACGATCACGGTGCCGCCGATCCCGGTCAACGCCTACACCCAGGACTTCGCCAGTGCGAAGAAGCGGTACGGCACCGACGGCCTGGTCGCGATGCTGCACGACATGATCGCCATCCGCGAGTTCGAGTCGATGCTGAACTCGATCAAGACCACCGGCGGCTGGCAGGGCATCGAGTACAACCACAAGGGCCCCGCGCACCTGTCGATGGGCCAGGAGGCGTCCGCGGTCGGCCAGGCCGCCGAGCTCGACGCCGACGACTTCATCTTCGGCTCCCACCGCAGCCACGGCGAGATCCTCGCCAAGAGCTTCTCCGCCGCGCGCAAGCTGGACGCCGACAAGCTCCAGGGCATCATGAGCGGCTTCCTCGGCGGCGACACCCTGCGCTACGCCGAGCAAATCGGCTACGACACGGCCGAGGAGCTCACCGAGAACTTCATCCTGTTCGGCACCCTGGCCGAGATCTTCGCCCGCAAGGTCGGCTTCAACCGGGGCATGGGCGGCTCGATGCACGCCTTCTTCACCCCGTTCGGCTCGATGCCCAACAACGCCATCGTGGGCGGCTCGGCGCCGATCGCGAACGGGGCCGCGCTGTTCAAGCGGGTCAACCGGCGTCCGGGCATCGTGATCGCCAACATCGGGGACGCCTCGATGGGGTGCGGCCCGGTGTGGGAGGCCATGATGTTCTCCGCCATGGACCAGTTCCGCCAGCTGTGGCGCACCGAGGACGGCGGTAACCCCCCGATCCTGTTCAACTTCTTCAACAACTTCTACGGCATGGGCGGCCAGACCGACGGCGAGACCATGGGTTACGACATCCTCGCCCGGGTCGGCGCAGGCGTGAACCCCGAGGCCATGCACGCCGAACGCGTGGACGGCTACGACCCGCTCGCCGTCGCGGACGCGATCGCGCGCAAGAAGGAACTCCTGCTGGCCGGACGCGGCCCCGTCCTGCTCGACACCATCACCTACCGCATCTCCGGCCACAGCCCCTCGGACGCGTCCAGCTACCGCAGCCGCGAGGAGATCGAGGCCTGGGAGCAGGCCGACTCCATCACCGCGTTCACCGACCTGCTGGTGGGCAGGAAGGCCATCACCGCCACCGCGGTCGAGGACCTGCACGCCCGCATCGTCGAGCGCCTCACCAAGGTGCTCGCGCTGGCCTCCAGCGACGATCTCGAGCGGGTGGACGCCACCTACATCGAGTCCAGGATGCTGAGCAACGGCCACGTCGAGGCGTTCGGCGACGGTGAGGAGCCCGAGCTGAACGAGCCGCTGGCCGACAACGCCCGGGTCAAGGCGATCGCCAAGAAGGTCCGCACCGCGACGGACGCGAGCGGCAAGCCGGTCTCCAAGGTCAAGATGTACCAGTTCCGCGACGGCCTGTTCGAGGCCATGGCGCACCGGTACGCGATCGACCCGACGCTGTGCGCCTGGGGCGAGGAGAACCGCGACTGGGGCGGCGCGTTCGCCGTCTACCGCGGGCTCACCGAACTGCTGCCCTACCGCCGGCTGTTCAACTCCCCGATCTCGGAGGCCGCGATCGTCGGCGCCGGCGTCGGCTACGCCCTGTCCGGCGGACGCGCGGTCGTCGAGCTGATGTACTGCGACTTCCTCGGACGCGCCGGCGACGAGGTGTTCAACCAGATGGCCAAGTGGCAGTCGATGTCGGCCGGCCTGCTGAAGATGCCGCTGGTGCTGCGGGTCAGCGTGGGCAACAAGTACGGCGCCCAGCACTCCCAGGACTGGGCGGCGCTGGTCGCGCACATCCCGGGCCTGAAGGTGTACTTCCCGTCCACCCCGACCGACGCCAAGGGCATGCTCAACCTGGCTCTGGCCGGCACCGACCCGGTGGTCTTCCTGGAGTCCCAGCTGCTCTACGACATCGGCGAACAGTTCGAGGCCGACGGGGTGCCCGAGGGCTACTACGAGACCCCCGAGGGCCAGCCGGTCGTCCGCCGTGAGGGCACCGACCTCACCATCGCCACGCTCGGCGCGACCCTGTACCGAGCTCTGGAGGCCGCCGACATCCTCGCCGAGAAGTACGGCGTCTCCGCCGAGGTCATCGACCTGCGTTTCGTCGCGCCGCTCGACTACACCACCGTCGTCGAGAGCGTTCGGAGGACCGGACGCCTGGTGCTGGCCTCGGACGCTGTCGCGCGCGGCTCGTTCCTGCAGACCGTCGCCACCGATGTGGCGAACCTGGCTTTCGACGCTCTGGACGCCCCGGTGGTCGTGGTGGGAGCCCGCAACCACATCACCCCCGCTCCCGAGCTGGAGGACCTGTTCTTCCCGCAGCCGGGCTGGATCGTGGACGCCGTCCACGAACGCATCCTGCCGCTGCCCGGCCACGTCCCGGGCGCCAACTACACCGACGGCGAGCTGATCCGTCGCACCCGCCTCGGGGTGTAGACAAGGGCCGGCCGGGAGCCCCTTGTCTCCCGGCCGGCGCCGACACCCGTTCGCCGAGGCGCGGGCGTGTCTCTTCGTCCCCTGCGCGGACCTACTTCTTGATGGTGAACAGCGCCTTTGCGCTGCCGGACACGACGCCCGGTCCGGTCCAGGTGAACTCCTGGATCGCCGAACCCGAGGTCTTCTTGTAGCGGAGGGTGGCGTCCACGGAGGCGTCCGACACCTCGTCGTCGAGTGCGGCGAGCAACTCGTCGAAGTCGGTGTAGGTGGGATCCTCGGTGTCCCAAACGGTGCACTCGATGCTGCCGTCGGAGTAGATCACGCAGTCCTCGCTGGCGGAGTTGGTGCCGACGAACTTGAACGAGCCGCCGGTGCGGGCCTTCGTCGACAGCGTCACCGACTGGGTGGCGCCGGTCGCCTTGCCAGCGGTCCGGCCGTTCTTCTTCACCACGTACTCCGGACGCACCGTGTAGGTGCCGCCGGCCTTGAGCTTGCTGCCGTCGAGCGAACCCCACGTGACGTTGTCCTTGCCCAGCACCTGCACGTCGTTGGCCTTGTAGGTGAGGCTGTCGGCGCTCAGGAGCTTGACGGTCACCTCGATGCCCGTGATCGTGACGTCCTCGAACTCGTTCGAGGTCAGCGCCCAGGCGTCGTTGGCGGCCTGGGTGCCCAGGTCGTCGAGGAAGAACGAACCGGCGACGACCTGGTTGTTGGTGAGCGTGGCGGGCGAACCGTCGCCGCGGGTGAAGTTGATCGTCCAGGTGACCTCACCGGTGCCGTTGCTGATCTCGTCGAGCTGGTCGTAGGCCGCCGAGCCGATCATGTAGGCGAGCGCGGAGGCGGTCAGGTCCTGGTAGGCCAGCTCACCGTGGTAGGTGCCGACCTCGGTGCCGGCCGGGTTCTGGACGGCCACGTCGATACCGAAGCCGGTGGTCGCGCCCACGGTGCCGCGGAGGCCGACCGCGCGGTCCTGGGTGACCATGCCCAGCGGCTGCCCGAACTCGGAGACCTGCTTGTAGGAGCCGTACACGCCGGTGCCGTCGGGCACGATCATCGCGGTCGAGGCGTTCGACATGTACATCGACGTCCTGCCGTCGTGCGACATCGGGTGTCCGAAGGCCCACACCGTGGTGGTGCCGCCGACGGAGCAGACCGCGGTCACGGTGCCGATCCCGCCGGCGACCAGCTCGTCGGTGCCGTACAGGGCGGCGATCGTGCCGCCGGCCACCAGCGGGTCGTTGACACCGGCGTTCACGGCCGCGGCGGGCGCGAAGTTGCCGCTGCGCAGGAAGGACGCGCCCTTCACCGTCTTCGGGGTGCGGGCGAGGGTGCGGTTCGTGAACGCGTTGAGGGCGGTCCCGGCGCCGCCGGCGACCTTCACGATCCTGGCCGGCGAGAGCGTGCCGCCGACCAGGTTGGTGCCGGCCACCTTCGCACCGTCCGCGGTGACCCGGAGGTTGGCGGGGGTGACCTTGACCTTGTTCACGGTGCTGACCGCGGTCGAGCCGATCGACTTCATGTACTCGGCGGGGGTGACGCCGGCGATCGGGAGGTTGTCGGAGTTCAGGCTGTAGGCGACCGCGCCGATCAGCCGGCCGTCGGCGTCATAGACCGGCGAGCCGGACATGCCGGCCCAGATGCCTGCCGGCTTGAGGCCGTTGGTGCCGTCGATCACCGGGCTGCTGAGCTTGAAGAGCAGCAGATCCTTGTTGCTGCCGATGTAGTTGTCGACGAAGCCGATGTAGGTGCCCGTGAAGGCCTCCGGCGTGGTGCCGCTGGTCACCGAGAGCCCGTGGACCGTGGTCCCTGCGGCGTACGCCTCGACGGTCGAGACCGGGACGTACGGCTGGGTGTTGTCCGCGCAGAAGTACACCTCTGCGGCCATTGAGGCGGGCGTGGCGGCGATGGTTGTGCCGACGCCCACGGCGGTGGCGGCGACCACCGCCAGGGAACGGCGCCATCTGCTCGCGCTGGTCGGGGACGCGGCCTTGACGGCTCCTCGGGACAACTGCTGCATGTGTGTTTCCCTCCTGCGTTGGAGGCCGGGGGGTGGGTCCCGGCCACCGCTGACCATGCCAGAGGTGAACAGTGTTAGGGAGAGGTATTCGCAACCTCATGCACCCGAACGGGCGATCTTTACCGCGGCCTCAGCCCATGCTCAGCAGAGGGTCAGGAACGGCTACGCGCGGGAGCGCGAAACTTCGTAAAGGGCGATCGCCGCCGCCACCCCGGCGTTGAGCGACTCCACGTCGGAGTCGATCGGGATGCTCACCAGCACGTCGCAGTTCTCGCGGACGAGCCGCGCCAGGCCCTCGCCCTCGGACCCGATGACCAGCAGCACGGGGCCGTCGATGCCGGGGAAACCGGCCACGTCGACCTCGGACTCGCCGTCGAGACCGGCCACCGTGAACCCGGCGTCGGCGTAGGTCTTCAGCGTGCGGTTGAGGTTGGTCACCCGGGCCACCGGGATCCGCGCGGCCGCTCCGGCGGACGTCTTCCAGGCCGCGGCGGTCATCTGCGCCGAGCGTCGCTCGGGGATGATCACGCCGTGTGCCCCGAACGCGGCCGCGCTGCGGATGATCGCGCCCAGGTTGCGGGGGTCGGTGATCGAGTCGCAGGCCACCACGAGGCCGGCGGTCTCGCCGTCCAGCGCGTCGGCGAGCACGTCCTCGGCGTCGGCGTACTCGAAGGCGGGCAGTTGCAGGGCGACGCCCTGGTGGACGCCGCCGCCGGTGAGCCGGTCGAGCTCGGAGCGGGTCGCCTGGAGCAGCGGGATGCCGTTGCCCGCGGCGAACGTGAAGATGTCGCGCAGCCGGTCGTCGCGCTCGAGGCCCTCGGCCACGTAGGCGCGCTTGATCGGCAGCCCGGCCTGCATGGCTTCCAGCACCGGGTTGCGGCCGATGACCCAGTCGGAGCCGGCCGTCGCGGTGCCCGAGGCGCCGCGTCCGCCCGCGCCGCCGCGCCCGGACTTCGGCTTGCCGCCGGTGGTCTTCCCGGGCTCGTCCGGACCGCGCTTGCGGTACGCCTTGTGGTAGGGCCGGTCCTCCGCGCGCGGGGTCGGGCCCTTGCCCTCCAGGCCACGACGGACGCGTCCGCCCGACCCGGCCGGGGTGGTCTTGCCCTTCTTGCGGACGGCGCCCTTGCGCTGGCTGTTCCCTGGCATGGTGCTCCTACTTCTCGATCGACCAGCGAGGGCCGTTGGGCGTGTCGTCGACCTTCAGCCCGATGGCGGACAGCTGGTCGCGGATCGCGTCCGCCGCCGGCCAGTCCTTGCGGGCGCGGGCCTGGGCGCGCTGTTCGAGCAGGGCGGCCACCAGCCCGTCCACGACCGGCGTCAGGTCGCCGCCGGACGCGTTCTGCTGCGCCCACTCGGGGGCGTCCGGGTCGAGGCCGAGGACGCCGAGCATGGCCTTCACCGCGGCGTACGCCTGCTTCGCCCTCTCGACGTCGCCGGCCTCCAGCGCGACGTTGCCCTCCTTGATCGTGCCGAACAGCACGGCGAGCGCGGCCGAGGTGCCCAGGTCGTCGTCCATCGCCGCGGCGAAGGCGGCGGGGATGGCCTCGCGGGGCGTCCAGGCCGTCCAGCCCGCTGCGACGGCCGAGGCGCGGGCGAGGAACGAGTCGATGCGGGCGAGCTGTGCGGCGGCCTCGGCGAGCGAGGCGTCCGACAGTTCGATGGCCGAGCGGTAGTGCGGCCCGGCGAGGTAGAGGCGCACCGCGCGTCCGCCGTAGGCGTCGACCGCGGCGAGGACGTCGGCGGTGTTGCCGAGCGACTTGCTCATCTTCTCCCCGGCCATGGTGACCCAGGCGTTGTGCATCCAGTGGCGCGCGAACGGACGCCCGGCCGCGCGCGACTGGGCGAGCTCGTTCTCGTGGTGCGGGAAGCGCAGGTCGAGCCCGCCGCCGTGGATGTCGAACTCGTCGCCCAGGTACTTGCCGGCCATCGCGGAGCACTCCAGGTGCCAGCCGGGACGCCCGCGGCCCCACGGGGTCTGCCAGGCGGCGGTCTCCGGGTCGCCGGCCTTGTACCCCTTCCAGAGGGCGAAGTCGCGGGGGTCGCGCTTGCCGCGCGGATCGGAGTCCTCGGCGGCCTCCATCTCGTCGACCTTCATGCCCGAGAGCTCGCCGTAGGCCGGCCAGGAAACCACGCTGAAGTACACGTCGCCGGAGCCGTCGTCGGCGGCGTAGGCGTGTCCGCGCTCGATCAGGGTGGCGATCAGCTCGATCATCTCCGGGACGTGGCCGGTGGCGCGCGGCTCGTAGGTGGGCGGCAGCACGCCGAGCGCGGCGAACGCGCGGTGGAAGACGGCTTCGTAGAGGTAGGCGTGCGCCCACCACTCGCGGCCGGCCTCCGCCGACTTGATCAGGATCTTGTCGTCGATGTCGGTGATGTTGGTCACCATCGTCACCGTGTACCCGGACGCGGTCAGCCAGCGCCGCAGGACGTCGAAGTTGACCTCCTTGCGGATGTGGCCCAGGTGCGGCGCCGACTGCACGGTGGGCCCGCAGCAGTAGATCGAGACCTCGCCGGGACGTATCGGCTGGAACTCGACCACTGCGCGCCGGGCGCTGTCGTACAGGCGGAAACTCACGGCGGCAGTTTAGCCACCCGCCGGCTCGCCCCCGTCCGCCGGATCAGCCTTTACGGCCGGCGCGGAGCGCGTCGATGTCGAGGAAGGCGGGGGAGGGCAGGTCGTCGTCCTCGGCCGCGGCCTCCCACGGGTCGACCGGCATCGGGCCCTCGTCGTCGATGAACCCCTGGGACGGGTCGAACGGGTTCGCCAGCTGGCGCTCCTCGCCGATGGCCCGGGTGTCGGTCATGGCCTCGTCGGGCAGCGCACGCAACACGTCCTGGATGTAGCCCCAGGTGGCGTCCAGCAGCGGCACCTCGCGGTTCTCCCGCTGCGAGGCGTACCAGCGGTAGTCGAGCACCTCGTGGTAGATCTGCGCGGCCTCCCGCTTGCCGCGCAGTTCGGGTGGCACCGCGGTCACGACCGGCTGGAAGCACTCGGTGAGCCACTGGTGGGCGACGACGGCCTCGTCCACGTGGCCCTGGTTGGTGCGCGCCCGGAACGTGTCCAGGTCGTTGAGCAGGCGGCGGGCCTGGTGCTCCTCGACGTCCAGCCCGGTGAGGCGGAGCAGGCGCCGGGTGTGGTGGCCGGCGTCCACGACCTTCGGCTGGATGCGGATCGTGGAGCCGTCGGAGGAGGTGTCGATGGCGAGCTCGGCCACGTCGAACCCGAGGGCGTTGAGGCGGCGTACCCGGTTCTCGATGCGGAACACCTCCTGGCCGCTGAACTCCTCGGCGCCGGTCAACTCGGCCCACAGTTCGCGGTAGCGGGTGAGGATCGACTCGACGAGCTTCAGCGGGTCGAGGGACGCGTCCAGCATCTGCCCGGCCTCGAGGTCGCTGAACTCACCGTAGAGATTGGTGGTGGCGATCGTCAGGTCGTGCTCGCGCTGCCCGTCGGTGAGGGTCTCGTGCATCTCGGCGGTCTCGGCGTCCACGAGGTAGGCGGCGAACTCGCCGGCATCGCGGCGGAACAGGATGTTCGAGAGGGAGACGTCGCCCCACAGGAAGCCCACCAGGTGCAGGCGGGCCAGCAGCACGACCATCGCGTCCAGCAGGCGTCCGACGGTGTCGGGACGCACGCCCTGGGCGAACAGCGAGCGGTAGGGCAGCGAGAACTCCAGGTGCCGGGTGATCAGGACGGGGTCGAGCGGCTCGCCGTCGATGTCGACGCGTCCGGTGACCACGGCCAGCGGTTCCACCGCGGGGGTGTCGGTGCGGTGCAGGTCGGTGAGCATGCGGTACTCGTGGATGGCGAGGCTCTCGATGACCTCCTTCGCCGCGTACACCGAGCTGCCGACCTTGATGAAGCGGACGACGTGCCGGGAGATGCCGCGGGGGAGCGCGACCAGGTGCTCGACCGGCCAGTCGGACAGTGGCACCTCCCACGGCAGCGGGATCAGCCGTGAGTCCGGGCGCGAGGAGAGGAACCGGGGCACCCGTCTTTTCTACACCATGCACCGAAGCCTGCCCTCGGACCGATCTGGGGGACGGGCCCGGCCCCCGGGGATTACCGCGTTTCTCGGCATACCGGGCCGGCCCCTGGCGGCTCGGCAAACGCTTCCCGGGAAACTCGGGTTATGGGCCCGGAATTCGCCTTGATAAGCCGAGGAACGCGGGAAGCACTGTTGCTCCTGCCTCCGACGCCCGTGATAAGCCGAGAATCCCGGGAACGGGTGGCGGTCCGGCCGCCGTCCATCGTCATCCCGCCGTCCACGGTCATCCCGGCGAAGGCCGGGATCCGTCCCCATCTCGGTCCGGGACCGGGTTGGGAACCGTCCCCGATTCGGTCCGGGACGGCGAAAGGGCCGGACGGGGTGTCCCGTCCGGCCCTTCGCTGGTGCTGTCAGGCGCTCAACCGCTCCTGCGTCTTCTCGGAGAAGACGTGCATGCTGGAGGGGTCGGCGGTGCTCAGCCGCACGGTGGTGCCACGCTGCGGTGGCGTCCGGGCGGAGACGCGGGCCACGATCTGCTGGCTGGTCAGCTTCTCGTCGGCGCCCAGACCGGCCAGGGTGCCGTACACGTAGGCGTCCGCGCCGGTCTCCTCGACCACGTCCACCTCGAGGCCGATGCCCTCGGTGGAGATCTTGAAGTTCTCCGGACGGATGCCCAGCACGAGGGTCTTCTCGTCGGTCACCTTGGCCAGGGTCTCGCGCGGCACCGGGACGGTGTAGTCACCGACCTTGACACCACCCTCGACGATCGAGCCGCTGATCAGGTTCATGGCGGGCGAGCCGATGAAGCCGGCGACGAACAGGTTGGCCGGCGCATCGTAGAGAGTCAGCGGGCTGTCGACCTGCTGCAGCAGGCCGTCCTTCAGCACGGCGACCCGGTCGCCCATCGTCATGGCCTCGACCTGGTCGTGGGTCACGTAGACGGTGGTGACGCCCAGGCGGGTCTGGAGGGCCGCGATCTGGGTGCGGGTGGACACGCGGAGCTTGGCGTCCAGGTTGCTCAAAGGCTCGTCCATCAGGAAGACCTGCGGCTGGCGGACGATGGCGCGACCCATCGCGACGCGCTGGCGCTGGCCACCGGAGAGGGCCTTCGGCTTGCGGGCGAGGAACGACTCCAGGCCCAGCAGCTTGGCGGCCTCGAGGACGCGCTGGTCGCGCTCGGTCTTGGAGACGCCGGCCATCTTCAGGGCGAAGCCCATGTTGTCGGCGACGGTCATGTGCGGGTACAGCGCGTAGTTCTGGAACACCATCGCGATGTCCCGGTCCTTCGGCGGCAGGTCGGTGACGTCACGGTCACCGATGAAGATGTTGCCCGCGTTGACCTCTTCGAGGCCGGCGAGCATGCGCAGCGAGGTGGACTTGCCGCAACCGGAGGGACCGACCAGAACCATGAACTCGCCGTCGCCGATCTCAAGGTTCAGCTTGTCGACGGCGGGGTGGTCAGCGCCGGGATACACCCGGGTCGCGTCCTTGAAACTAACTGTGGCCATGCCAGAAACACCTTTCCACGGGCAGGTACGTGCCCGACGATCCGTAGTGGAAGAGAAGCGCCGCGGGTGTGCGGCGCATCCATCTTCGCATGCGGACGCGCGAACCGGCCATAGTCTCGTTTCAAACCCCGGTCGCGTCGGACCGTCGCGTCCGACCCCGGCCACCGACGGCCCGGACGGCCTCGGGTAGGCTCGCCGGGTGAGTGACGCCCAGCCCGACGACGGCCGCACCGCACCGCCGGACGGGCCCGAGCCCGAGGCGCCCAAGGAGTGGTGGGACGACCCGTCCCTGCCCTGGCGGCACAAGCCGACGCCCGCCGACGTCGCCTGCTTCACCTGGCTCGGCATCGCCGCCGCCTACGGGCTGGTGATGAGCTTCCTGCGTCCCACCCTGCTCGCGTTCGGGCCGCACGTACTGGCGTCCCTCGGGTCCTGGTCGGGCATGGTGCTGATCGGCGCCCGGGCCGCGATCGGCGACCCGTGGTGGCCGCTGGTCTGGTTCCTCGGCACGTTCGGGCTGATCAAGTTCGACTGTATCTACTGGTGGGCCGGACGCCTGTGGGGCCGCGAGCTCATCGAGGTGTGGTCGGGACGCTCCGAGCGGGCCCGCCGCATCAACGAGCGCGTCGAGCGGTTCGCCCGCAAGTACGAGCTGGCCGCGCTGGTGCTGTCGATGGTGCCCGGCGTCCCGGGCCGGGCGGTCGTCCTCGCCGTCCTCGGCGAGGCCGGCACCAGCCTGCGCAGGTTCCTGTCGGTCTCGATCGCGACCTCGGTCGTGGTGAACGGGTTGTGCCTGGCCGCCGGCTACTGGATCGGCGAGCCCGCGGTCGCCGTCATGGACACCTACGGCAAGTACCTCACCTGGGTGTCGCTGGCGATCCTGGTCGTGCTGATCGCCCAGGGCTGGCGGACGCAGAGCAAGCGCGCGGCCTCGAAGCCCTGAGGCCCGAACCGGTGTGATCGGGCCCGATCAGGCCCGGCCGAACACCGCGACCAGGAAGTCGGCCTGCGGGGTGAACGGACGCAGGTCCCACGTCGCGAACGCCTGCTGGAGCGACAGTCCGGCGGTGGCGGCGTCGGCGAGGAACTCGTCGAAGGCGTAGCCCCGTCCGGCCCCGAAACCGATCACCGCACGCCCGGACGCGGCCAGCCGCGACGCCAGCTGTGCCAGCGCCGGGACGCGGGTCTCGGGGTGCAGGAACGTCATCACGTTGCCCGCGCACAGGATGGCGTCGAACTCCTGCGGGGCCTCCTCGGGCAGGTCGAACCCGGCCAGGTCGCCGACCAGGTAGGTCGGGCCGGGGGAGTCGGCCTGCGCCGCGGCGATCAGGGCCGGGTCCACGTCGACACCGACGACCCGGTGGCCGGCCTCGTGCAGGTAGCCGGCGTGGCGGCCCGGCCCGCAGCCGGCGTCGAGGAGCGCGGACCCGCGTCCGACCATCGCGTCGATCAGCCGGGCCTCGCCGTACAGGTCGTGGCCCTGCGCGGCGAGCATCCGGAAGCGCTCGATGTAGCGGGCCGAGTGGCCGGGGTCGCGCGCGATGATCTGCTGCCACTGTCCTTGAGGAAACGTCACGAGCCGCGTGGGAGAATCGAACTCCCGACAACCGATTTACAAGATCGGGGCTCTACCAACTGAGCTAACGCGGCGCGGGCCGGAGCCCGGCGATCATTGTGCCAGCAAGTGACGGGACGCCCCTTCGTGACGCTCGTTCGCTGCGCTCACGAGCTCCTCAGGGATCGTGTGGCGCCGAGCTTCTCAGGGGGCGTGGGCCCAGGGCGCCTCAGGGGGCGTCGGTGTCGATCACGAGGTCGGCCAGCTCGCGCGGGTGGTCGACCTGCCAGTGCACGGCCTCCTGCGCGGCCCACTCGTCCCAGTGCGCGGCGAAGATCTCGCCGTCGCGGGCCAGCGCCCGCTCCCGGCGGGTGGGTTCGTCCAGTTCGAGCCAGACCGCCAGCCCGGCGAGAGCCTTGCTGGCGGGGGTGAGCGCCCCGCAGCCCTCCACGACGAGTGCCTCGCGGGGGTCCAGCGCGCGCCACGGCCCGGGGGCGTCCCGCTCCCAGTCCCACGTGGTGAACCCGCTGCCCAGGATCAGTTCGGGCACCGCCGCGGACGCGGACGCGAGCCCGTGCCAGCCGGGATAGACCTCGTCGAGGCCGACCACCTGGACGGGCCCGGGCCAGAACCGGGCCAGCGACTCCGCGAGCGTGGTCTTGCCGGAGCCGGCGCCGCCGTCGATCAGCACGACCGGACGCACGCCGGACGCGACCAGTTCGCGCACCGCCCGAGCGAGCGCGGCCAGCGCCATCGGCATGTCAGCGCAGGCCGGAGGCGGCCACGAAGGCGACGGCGTCGCCGTGCAGCGTCACGTCCTCCTCGTCAGCGGCCAGGAAGGCCGACTCGCCCTTGTGCAGCGCCAGCCGCTCGTCCGCCCGGACGAGCTCGGCGCTGCCGGAGACCACGAGCAGGATGCGTGCCGAGCCCACCCCGGGCAGGGCGACCGCGTCGCTGTCGGTCGGGGCGAGGCGCCACACGTCGAACTCGGGGCACCCGGTGGCGTAGTGGTCGACGCCCGGCCCGACCGGCTCCGGGAGCGTCAGCTCGGCCGCGGCGGGGGCGAAGTCGACGACCTTGACCAGCTCGTTGACGTCCACGTGCTTGTTGGTGAGGCCGCCGCGGATCACGTTGTCGGAGTTCGCCATCACCTCGATGCCCGTGCCGCGCAGGTGGGCGTGCATGTGGCCGGCCGGGACGAAGATCGCCTCGCCCGGCGCCAGCACGACCCGGTTCATCAGCAGGGCGGCCAGGATGCCGGGGTCGGAGGGGAACACCTCGTCCAGTTCCAGCACGGTGCGGGCGAACTCGCCGACCTCGCCCTCGTCGTCCTTGTGGGCCATCGCCGCCGCGCACACCAGCTCGGACAGCTGCGCGCGCTCGCCGTCGAGGCTGAGCACGTCGAGGAACACCTCCGCCAGCGCGGCCTCGCCCTTGCGCTCGGTGAGCGGGCCGATCACGGAGGCGAGCTGGTCGGCGACGCCCAGCCCGGCGAACAGGGCGGCGGTCTGCCGCGGGTCGCGGAAGCCGGACAGGGTGTGGAACGGCTCGATCGCGATCATGATCTCGGGCTTGGGCCAGTCGTCGCGGTACGTGCGCTCGGGGGCGTCCGCGGCGATGCCGGCCTCGTTCTCCCGCGCGAAGCCCTCCTGGGCCTGGTCGCGGGAGGGGTGCACCTGGAGCGACAGCGCGTGCCGCGCCGACAGCACCTTCAGCAGGTAGGGCAGCTGGTCGCCGAACGTGAACCGGCTGGGCTCGCCGACCACCTCGGGGTGGTCCCGCACGACCTGGTCGAGCTTCACCCCGTCCAGCTCGGACGGAGCCAGCGCGTGGGCACCCAGCCAGTACTCGGCGAACGGGCGGCCGTCGGCGGGCACGCCCAGCAGTTCAGGGATCGCATCGGTGGTCCCCCACGCGTAGTGCTGGACAGTGCCGTGCAGCAACTGCATCGAGCATCCTCACTTCTTCGGGGGTTCACGTCTTCGCCCGCGGGGCGCCCTCCACTCTATCCGTCCGGCACCGGTGGACCTGACACACCGGGAACCTCCGGCCCGACAGACCCCGGGCCTCCCTGCATCCTCCTGTGGCCCCGAGGTCTCGGGATCGAATGACATCGGTGTGGTTCGCGCGGTAACCTTGCGCCATGTCCGACGCGATGGCCCTTCCCGCCCGCGGCCTCTCCGAGCAGCAGGCCTCGCTCCTGGAGTTCGAGAAGCAGTGGTGGGCGCTGCCCGGGTCGAAGGAGTCGGAGATCCGCGAGCGTTTCGACATCTCGCCGACCCGCTACTACCAGTTGCTCAACGCGCTGATCGACTCCGAGGAGGCGCTCGCGCACGACCCGCTGCTGGTGAAGCGGCTGCGTCGCCTGCGCGCCACCCGGCAGAAGGAGCGCACCGCTCGTCGCCTGGGCGTCAACCTCAAGGTCTGAGCGAGCCTCAGGACTTCAGCGGGACGCGGCCGCGTCCGAGCAGTCGGCGCAGGCCCGCATTGTTCCTCGGGTGCTCGGTGTAGCCACCCCGCACCAGCCCGGCGTTGCGCTCGAACCAGTTCGCCGACGCCGTGTCGGCCGTCCGCAGCCACGACCAGGCAGACGCCAGCCCGTAGAGCGGCAGGAACGGCAGCCCCAGGCACCAGAACCACTGCCAGCTGTGGGTGGCCTCGTGCGCGAGCGTCCCCGGTGTGCGCCGTTCCAGGGCGGACGCGGTGCCGCGCGGCACCAGCACCACGTTGCCGATCGTGAACGCCCCGGCCCGGGGGACGCGCAGCCGGTAGTGCTCGGCGAACACCAGCAGCTCGGGCCCCCGACACAGCCGGGCCTGCCCGACGGCGGCGACCGCCAGCCCCAGTGGCGTGGACAGGTTCACCACGTTGCCCACGGCGCGGACCCAGTGGACCGGCCGGGTGCGGTTCGACGGAGCGAGCGGCATGTCCCCATTCTGCCGCTCCCCAAGACGGCGCCGTCACCCGTAGTCTGGCCGGTGAGGAGGTGCCCATGCAGGCGGGCAGTCTGGGCCACGTGCTGATCGTCGACGACGAGGCCGTGCTCGCGGGCGTGGTCGCGTCCTACCTCGACCGGGCCGGCTTCGAGACCACGATCAGCGGGGACGGACTGGAGGCCCTCGAGCTGGCGCGCCGGCTCGACCCGACCGTGATCATCCTCGACCTCGGGCTACCCGGCATGGACGGCATCGAGGTGTGCCGCCAGGTCCGCACGTTCAGCGACTGCTACCTGGTGATGCTGACCGCCCGGACCGACGAGGTGGACGTCCTGATCGGCCTGTCGGTCGGCGCCGACGACTACGTGACCAAGCCGTTCAGCGCCCGTGAGCTGGTTGCGCGCGTGCAGGCGATGCTGCGCCGGCCGCGCTCCGGGGGCGCGACCACAGCGGCCGCGCCGGTGCGGCGGTTCGGCGCCCTGAGCGTCGACCCGGCCGCCCGCGAGGCGACGGTCGCCGGGCAGCTGGTGGAGCTGACGCCCACCGAGTTCGACCTGCTCACCGTGCTGTCGGAGCTGCCGCGGCTGGCGCTGAGCCGCCGGCAGCTGATCGAGACCATCTGGGGCGACGTGGGCGTGGGCGACGAACACATGGTGGACGTGCACATCGCCAACCTGCGCCGCAAGCTCGGCGACGACCCGGCAACCCAGCGCTACGTGGTCACCGTCCGCGGCGTCGGCTACCGCATGGGCGCCGGGTGAGGGGCCGGTCGTGCCGCAGCTGAGGCCGGGGGAGCGGTTCAGCCGCACGTTCTACGGGCGCCTGCTCCTGGGCGAGCTAGCGGTCGCCGGCGTGCTGCTCGCGACCGTGGCCCTGGTGATGGCGGCCGTCGGGCCCAGCCTGTTCGAGTTCTACCTGGTCGACAACGGGCCGCTGGAGACCACCGACCAACTGGTGTTCGCCGAGAACGCGTTCGCCTCGGCGATGTGGATCTCGCTGGCTGTCGCCGTCGTTGTCGCCGCCGCGGTGGCGATCACGCTGGGGCTGGCGATGGTGCGTCCGCTGCGTCGGCAGTTGCGTGAGCTCGGCGCGGTCGCCCGGGAGGTGGCCGCGGGCGACTTCACCCAGCGCGTCGATCCCGGACGGGCGGCGGGCGAGGAGGTCGCGCTGCTGGCAGACAGCTTCAACGCCATGGCCACCCGCCTCGGGGAGTCGGAGGACGCCCGCCGGCAGCTGCTGGCCGACCTGGCCCACGAGCTGCGGACGCCGATCGCCTCGCTCGCGGTCACCGTCGAGGCGCTCTCCGACGGGGTGCTGGACGCCGGCCCGGAGACGTTCGCGACGCTCACCGAGCAGGCCGGACGGCTGACCCGTCTCGCCGGCGACCTGCGGGACATCTCCGACGCCCAGGGCGGGCTGTCGGTGTTCCCGACCACATGCGAGCTGTCCGAACTGCTCGAACAGGCCCAGTCGGCCGCCGCCGAGGCGTTCGCCCGCAAGGACGTGGCCCTGGCGATCGAGGGCTCGCCGTCGGGGCCGGTGCGGGCGGACGCGCAGCGCATCGTCCAGGTGCTGGCCAACCTGCTCTCGAACGCCCTGCGGCACACCCCGCCCGGCGGGCAGGTGGTGCTGGCCGCCCGGACGCTGCCCGAGGCGACCGAGGTCACAGTCACCGACGACGGGGACGGAATCGCCGCCGAGCACCTCGAGCGGATCTTCGAACGCTTCTACCGCACCGACGCCGCCCGCACCAGGGACGCCGGCGGCACCGGCATCGGGCTGGCGGTCAGCCTGGCCATCGCCCGGGCCCACGGCGGGACGCTGGTCGCGTCCAGCCCGGGCGAGGGGCTGGGTTCGCGGTTCACGCTGCTGCTGCCGGACTCGCCGGGCTGAGCCCCGTCCGTCTTGTCCAAATCGGTCGAGCTCTACCAGCGCGACGAATACCCCATCGCATCCTCACAACAGGGTGCTGCTTCCGGCGGTCCCGTCCGGGTCTTCAAGGACTGCGTGTGGCCGGAAGTCCACGGCCACGGCCCGACAGGCTTCAGCAGGTGCCAAATCCCCAAAGGGGGAGAACGGAGCCGGGGGTGACAAGGTCAACAAAGATGTACCGAAAGTACCGGGTCCTCATCGGTGACAAGTTCACAGTTACGGTTGTCGCATGAGTGTGAAGACGGCAGTGATTGGCGCGGAGTTCCACAGCTTCTGGGTTGGCGTCGAAGATTGGACCCAGTTTCAATATGACTTCCAGGGCCGCGGGATTGTGGGCCTTCTCATGGAGCCTGAACCCTGTCGCGGAGGGGCCTTGGTCAACACCAAGGTCCACAGCGGCCTCGTCGGAGTGGAGCTTGAGTACCACGAGACCCGCCCGGCCCTCGATCTGGACGGGTGGGAGGACGCTGATCTGTTGATTGTGGATTGCCCGAAGGCTGACCTCTGGGTCATCCCTCAAGGCGGCTGGGGCGAAGCGATCGACGGGATTGTGCCCGGCCCGGGAACCTACACCGTTTGCTGCCGCTCTCGAGGTCGGGACGCCGCTGACGAGGATGAGTCGGTGAATCCACCGGTGGAGCACTACCGCTTCGACGTCTGGCCGACCCAGCCAGGCGACACGACTCGAACACTGAAACAGACATCACTCGCGGGTGCACCACCAATGGGGCAGTGAAGGTCATTGCGTTGCCCCCGCACATTCTAGAGTCAGGGCGAAGTGCGCCAACGGCGTCGTCTTGACCAAACCTTCGCAATTGGCTGATCGTCCGCTGAGGTTCGGCTGGTTGATTGGATGTCGTGGCCGGGCCCCCCGGTCACAGCCGATCACGTTCCAGTTGCGAGCGTCTCCGGGATGAGTGGCTAGCCTGCAGCCATCGGAGACGCCGATTGTCGAGCGGATCGCCGAGGACAGGTCACCGGGCCGGCCCGCTAGCCGCCGGTGGTGTTGCTCGGCGCCCCCGGCCCAGGACAGGTGCCTGGCCGGGGGTGGCACACCCCAGCGCGTCTCCCGACGCGTCGGAGCGCGTCCGTTCCACCGTTCCTGGGACGCGCACGATGTGGGTGGCGGGCGGCGTCCTCCCCCTCTGGGCGTCGCCCGTTCCGCGCGTCCGGACGTTTGCACTCCCCGGGTGTGAGTGCTAAACATGGAGTTAGCACTCTCAGGCTGAGAGTGCCACCACTCTGACTCGATGAGATCTCCTGATCGTCCGTCGCGGGCATCGAGGCGAGACCAAGAACTGAGTCCACCCGAGGGGCCCTGGCCCCCGAGACGCCAAAGGATTGCCGAACACACATGGCGAAACTGATTGAATTCAATGTCGAGGCTCGCCGCGGCCTGGAGCGCGGGATGAACACCCTCGCCGACGCGGTGCGGGTCACCCTCGGCCCCAAGGGCCGCAACGTGGTCCTCGAGAAGAAGTGGGGCGCCCCCACGATCACCAACGACGGCGTGTCCATCGCCAAGGAGATCGAGCTGGAGGACCCCTACGAGAAGATCGGCGCCGAGCTGGTCAAGGAGGTCGCCAAGAAGACCGACGACGTCGCGGGCGACGGCACCACCACCG
>JAIUOS010000015.1 GCA_020161755.1 Actinomycetota bacterium | reverse complement strand
GCATGGTGCACATCCTTCCAGCGGAACCCCACAGGGCCCCACAGATCAGTTGTCACCTACTCATGCAGCAGTCCCGTTCCCACCGGCGCCCCCGCGAGGCCTGTCGAGAAGGTGTAGACCCCCCGGTGCCCAGCGTCGCCACGACGACGAGAGTGGTGGGCCAGAACGCTGCGTCCAACTGTTCCTCCTTGCCGGGGTCAGGCGGCCAGAGCGCGGTGCGGCTGTCGATGCTCCATTAGGGTTTGCTGCGTGCCCGAAGAACTGACCGCCGTGGAGATGTGGACCGACGGGGCCTGCAAGGGCAACCCCGGGATCGGTGGCTGGGGTGCCTGGATGCGGTCCGGCGGGCACGAGCAGGAGCTGTTCGGTGGCGAGGTGCTCGCCACCAACAACCGCATGGAGCTGACGGCGGTGATCCAGGGGCTGCGGGCGCTGAACCGGCGCTGCCGGGTGACCCTGCACGTCGACTCGTCGTACGTGATGAACGGGGTGCAGCGCTGGCTGCCCGGCTGGAAGCGCAACGGCTGGCGGACGGCGGACAAGAAGCCGGTCAAGAACGTCGAGCTCTGGCAGGAACTGGACGCCGAGGTCACGCGGCACGACATCCGCTGGGTGTGGGTGAAGGGCCATTCCGGCGATCCGGGCAACGAGCGTGCGGACGCCCTGGCGAACCGCGGCGTGGACAGCGTCCGGCCGACCGCCTGACCCCGCGTCGGCTCAGCGCGACCTGACCGTTTCCGCGCCGGCTCAGACCCACATCACCACGGCGCGCAGCTCTTCGAGGGCCTCCTGCTGGAGCTCCGCCATGCTGCGCTCCTCGCCGTCGGCGACCCAGCGGGCGAACGACACGTGGAACACCCCGACCGCCGACTCGGCGGCGACGGCCGCCCGCACGGGAGCGACGCCGTGTTTCGCCAGAGCCGTGGACAGGGTGGCCTTGAGGCTCTCCAGCTTCAGCATCTCCCGCTCGAGCAGCGCCGGCTGGCTCTTCACCACCGCGCCGCGGCGCCGCGCGTGGGCGCGCAGCTCGTCGGGGAAAGCGGTCGCGAGGGCGTCCAGCGCCACCGCGACCAGCCGGGCGGCATCGTCGGTGTGCGGGGCGGCCGCCACCGCGTCGGCCATGAGCCGTTGCAGGTCCTCGCCGCCGGCGAAGAGCACCTCGCGCTTGTCGGCGAAGTAGCGGTAGAACGTGCGCTCGGTGACCCCGGCCCTGGCCGCGATACCTGCGACCGTCGCCTGCTCGTACCCGGTCTCCTCGAACAGCTCGAGCGCGGCCGAACGCAGCCGCTCGAATGCTCCGGGCTGCCACCTCACCATGGCCGCCATCCTAGCGATGACAGACTCTGACATGCGAGCTAGACTCGGATGTCAGAAGCTGACATCAATCAGAGGAGACCCCCGATGAACGTCTTCATGACCGGCGCGTCCGGCTGGATCGGCTCCGCCGTCGTGCCCGAACTCCGCGCTGCGGGACACACCGTCCGCGCCCTCGCCCGCTCAACCGCTTCGGCGGACGCGCTCCGCCTCGCCGGCGTCGAGCCCGTCGACGGCGACCTCGACCGGCCCGAAGTGCTGGCGGCCGAGGCCGGGCGCGCGGACGCCGTGATCCACCTCGCCAACAAGCACGACTGGTCGAACCCGGCCGAGTCCAACCGCGCCGAACGCGCAGCCGTCGATGCCTTCGTGCGCGCGCTGGAGGGCACCGGCAAGCCGTTCCTGCTGGCCTCCGGCACCGCGATCCCGATCGGCGACGTCCTCACCGAGGAGGACCGCAACCCCGCCGCCGGTCCGGACGCCCCGCGCGGCGGCACCGAGGCGCTGGCCATGGAGTACGCCGGCCGCGGCGTGCGCAGCGTCGCGCTCCGGTTCGCGCCGAACGTCCACGGCGCCGGTGGCGACCACGGCTTCCTCGCCCAGCTCGTCCGGATCGCGCGGGAGCGGGGTGCGTCCGGCTACGTCGGGGACGGCGCCAACCGCTGGACCGCGGTCAACCGGCTCGACGCGGGAGCGCTGGTCGCCCTCGCCCTGGCCGGCGCGCCGGCCGGTTCGGCCGTCCACGCGGTCGCCGAGACCCTCACGTCCCGACAGATCGCCGACGCGATCGGCGCGGCGCTCGGGGTGCCGCCGGTCAGCGTCGCGCCCGACCAGGTGGGGGAGCACTTCGGCTGGCTGGGTGCGATCTTCGCGATGGACCTGCCGGCCTCGGCCGAGCTCACCAGGCAGCGGCTGGGCTGGGTGCCCACCCGCGCCACGCTCGCCGAGGACCTCGCCGCCGGCCACTACACCTGACCGCTCGTGGACGGATGTGCGTTCCGCGGCCCGCGGAACGCACGCGCCGTCCGGTGCCCGGGGGGTGCACGCCGCGCAACAATGACCCATGCCCTCGCCGTTGAGACGCCCCGACCGGTGGTACGGGGCCTACGTCTTCGACCTCGACGGCACGGTCTACCTCGGCGACGAACTGCTGCCGGGGGCCGCGCGCATGGTGGCCGAGGTGCGGCGCCGCGGCGTCCCCGTCCGCTTCCTGTCCAACAACCCCACCCACGACGCCGCCGAGCACGCGGCGAAGCTCACCCGGCTGGGCCTGCCGACGACGGTGGGCGAGATCGTCAACACGGTGGTCACCACAACGGCCTGGCTGACCACCCACCACCCCGACGCGGTGGTGTTCGCGATTGCCGAGGAACCGCTGAAGCGGGCTCTCGCCGCGGCCGGCATCCGGCAGAGCGAGGACCCGGCCGAGGTCGACATCGTGATCGCGTCCTACGACCGCACGTTCGACTACCGGAAGCTCCAGATCGCGTTCGACGCCATCTGGTTCCACCGCCGGGCCTTCCTGATCCAGACCAACCCCGACCGGTACTGCCCGTTCCCGGGCGGACGCGGCGAGCCCGACTGCGCGGCGATCACCGCCGCCATCGAGGCATGCACCGGCACCACCTGCCGGGTGAGCCTGGGCAAACCGTCACCGCTGATGCTGGACGCGGTGCTGGCCGGCCTCGACGTGCCGGCGTCCGACGTGCTGGTGGTCGGCGACCGCCTGCACACCGACATCGCGATGGCGGCGCAGGCCGGCCTGGACAGTGCGGTCGTGCTCACCGGCGAGACCAGCGCCGCCGAGGTCGAGGCCGGGCCGGACGAGCTGCCGACCTGGGTGCTGGAGCGGGTCGACCACCTCGCCCCGGCACCGGCCTGGGCCGAGCTGGGCTGGACGGGGTAGCTACTCGACCTTGATGCCGAGCCGGGCGGCCAGTCCGGGCGCGAGGTCGAGCAGCTGGTCGAACGTGATGCTCGCCCCGCGCAGGCCCTCCAGGTTGGACACCTCACCCAGCCGTGCCGGCCGCAGGTCGACGTCGGTGAGCTTCGAGCCGGTGACTTCGAGTCGGCCGATGCGGCTGCCGGGGAAGGCCACCCGGGTCGCGCTGGCGCGGCCCAGGTCGAGGTCCTCGATGACGCAGTCGACGAACGCGACGTCGGTGAGCTGGGCGTTGCGCAGGTTGAGGTAGCCGAGCTTGCAGCGGGTGAAGGTCACGCAGCGCCAGGCGCTGTCGTACAGCTCGGCCGACCCGATGCGGCTGCCGGTGACCTCGACGTTCCACCAGCTCGACCCGGCCGCGCTCAGCCCGACCACCTCGACGCCGTCCAGCACCGAGCCCACCACGGACGCCCCCAGGGCCGACCAACGCTGGGCGACCAGAGCCTGCACCCGGGAGGCACGCAGGCGCCGCCGGCCGGTCCAGGACAGTTCGTCGGCGCGCAGGTCGCTGAGCTCCACCGCGTCCAGGTCGAGGTGGCCGTCGATCGCCTCGGCATGGTCGAGCGCGGTCACCTCACCGATCCGGATCGGGGTGAGTCGAGGGGGCGCGGGGCCGTCGGAGTCCTGCCGCTTCACCATGGGAAGCACCCTAGGCGGCACCGGGTGGAGGGGCCGAATTCGGCCCCAGAATTGGCTTAGCCCCGCCTTGGATGGAGGCGGGGCTGCTGTCCCCTATCCCTAAAGGACTGCCACAAGTAGAACTAACCTGCGGTCAGTATAGTCCCCCTGCGAGTGACTCACGCCAATTTTCCTGTGAGTTGCAGAAGAATCCCGTCGGTCCCGGACGGCCGGCTGCGCGCCGCGTCCGGCTCTCAGGTGGTCGACGCGTGCGGCAGCCCACCGGTGTCGATGATGCCGTCGTCGTACTCCTCGGTGAGGCCGTGCGGCGTCTTCTCCCACAGGTGCGGGGCCCAGCCGACCTGGAGGGCGGCCCGCCAGGCGGCGTAGGAGTGCAGCAGCCAGTAGATCGGGATGAACACCGCGAACACCGCGATCCGCCAGTTGTAGCGCCGCAGCGCCGCCCACGCCGACACCAGCACCATCAGCAGGTTGAGGCCGATCATGTTGATGTAGCCGAAGACCAGCAGCCACGTCGGCAGGTGGATCGGCCACACCGGACCGATCAGCCACGCGAACAGGGTGAACCCGAGCATCAGCGGGTAGAACAGGAACGACATCGGGGTGCCGAGGATCAGGCCGAACATCGTCACCAGGCCACGCCAGCCGTTGCTGGACACCCACCGCACCGGGTGCCGCAGGTTGACCCCCGCGGTCAGGATGTAGCCCTTGATCCAGCGGGTGCGCTGCCGGATCCACGGCCCGACCCGCGCGGTCGCCTCCTCCCAGGTGGTCGACCTCACCACGTCCACCCGGTAGCGGGACGTCGCCAGCCGCAGCCCCAGGTCGGCGTCCTCGGTGACGTTGTACGGGTCCCAGCCGCCCACCTCGACCAGCGCCCTGAGGAGGAAGTGGTTGGACGTGCCGCCCAGCGGGATCGGAATGTCGGTGGAGTCCATGCCGGGCAGCATCGAGTCGAACCAGTGGGCGTACTCGATCGCGAAAATGCGGGTGAGCACGTTGTAGTCGGCGTTGTAGTAGTTCAGGGCCGCCTGGACGCAGGCCAGCGGCGGCGCGTGGCGGGAGCGGAACCGGTCGTCGTGGCGGAACGAGGAGAGCACGGTCAGCAGCTGGTCGGGGTCGGGACGGTCCTCGGCGTCGAAGATCACCACGTACTCGCCCTTGGCGAACAGCAGCCCGTAGTTGCAGGCGCGCGGCTTGGTGCGCGGCTCGCCGTCCGGGACGATCAGCAGCCGCACGTAGGCCGGCGGGTTGGCCGCCCGGGCGGCCTCGATGGTCTCGGTGTCGGACTCCTCCAGCAGCACCAGCACGTCCAGCTTCCAGCGTGGGTAGCGGATCAGCTCCAGGTTCTCGATGATCTTCGAGATGATGTTCGCCTCGTGGTACACCGGCACCAGGATCGTGTAGATCGGCAGTTCCCTGCCGCGGGCGAGCATGTTGTCGGCGTCCAGGCCCTGCTGTTCGAGGGCCTGCCGTTCGGCCTTGGCGATCCGGCGCGACCGCAGCGACGTGATCGGGTGGAAGACGGTGGCCACCACCTTGAAGGACGCGTTCGCGGCGAACGCGACGTTCGCGATCACCAGCAACACGATCAGGGTCAGCCGCCAGTCCAGGATCAGCCCGACCACGCTCAGGACGGCGAACGCGGTCGGCACCACCATCTGCCAGCGGGCCAGGCCCGGTTTGGCCGACAGGTCGGGGTGGTCGACGGCGAACCGTTCGGCGATCTCGAACAGGTGCTGCTCGCGCAGCTGCTCCTGGACGGACGCCTGGATCGCGGCCTCCGTCGCGGTCCGGAACCGCACCTCGACACCGGGGAAGCGGGCGGCCACCTCCTCGGCAAGGGCCGCGTCCGGCGGGACGCAGGTCGCGACCCAGAGCACGTCGTCGCACCGGCGCCACGGGATCCAGCGCTGCCATTCGTGCGGCGCCATGCCCGCGTCGGGCAGCAGGTCGGGCTCGGGCGGCTCCGCGGCCAGGTCGACCAGCGGCGCGTCCCACTGCTCGGCGAGCGCGACGTACAGCTGGTCGGGGGTGAGGGCGCCGAGCGTCACCAGGTGGCGGCCGAGCGCGCCGCCCTCGACCTCCTGCTCGGCCCGGGCCCACATCAGGGTGCCGGGGTCGACCAGGCCGGCGTCGAGCAGCCGTTCGCCGAGCTTCACCGGTTCACCGCCCGGTAGATCGTGACGCCCGGTGCGGTGTACGCCACGGCGTACTCTGTGGCGAAGCCCGTCGTCGCGGCGGCGGCCTGCCCGACCGCGTCGGTGTCGGAGTCACCGACCCACAGCCACCGGGCATGCCCGGGGAGGTCGGCGAGCGCGTCGTCGAACAACTGGTCGTTGGAGCGCAGGAAGTACTCGTGCAGCGGGATGCCGGCCAGCGGCAGGATGTTGTTGGCCGCGACCGACTCGTCGAGCACGATGAAGCCGCCGTCGTAGTGGGTGCCCAGCCAGGCGGCGGCCTCGCGGGGGCCGGTGTTCGACACCTGGGTGACGGCCTCGCCGAGGACCAGGGCCCGGGTCGACCAGTCTTGGGACGCCCAGTTCGCCTGCCCCCACAGCACCACCGCGACCAGCAGCGAGAGCAGGATGCGGCGCTGGCGGACGAGGTTGGGCGCGACCCGTCCCAACTGCACCGAGACGAAGTCGGTGGCGATGCCGATCACCAGCGCGAGCCCCAGCACGCTGGCCATGCCGTACCGGTTGTTCCAGACCGAGGTGTCCGAGGAGGCCGGGTTGAAGATCACCGCCTGCCCCGTGTACAGGCTGACCAGCATGAACGCGGTGGTGGTGGCGGTGAGGCCGACGAACAGCCAGCGTCGTCCCGACCTCTCGACGAACAGCATCAGCAGCAGTCCGGCCGCGGCGAGGGCGATCGTGCCGACCCCGGCGGTGGTGACGACGGCGGTGCCCAGGGTGGCCGCGCTCGCGCCGAGGTCGCCGGTCGTGGTCAGACCCTGCGCGACCATGTCGGCCTGGAGCGCCGCCGCCGAGTAGGGGCCGGCGATGAACGCGAACGGGTCGTGGTAGGTGACCCAGTTGTAGGCCAGCCACCACAGCATGGTGGCGAACGGCACCACCGCGAAGCCGAAGACGTAGGACGCGGCCGCGCGCCAGGACCGGTCGCGCAGCAGGCTCACCAGGGCCACGAACAGCGAACCGCCCGCGACCAGGGCCCAGCCCTCGTAGCGCGACATCGTCGCGACCGCGGCCGGGATGCCGGCGAAGACTGCGAGTTCACCCGCGCTCAGTCGCCGGGTCTTGGTGGCCCAGTTCGACACGCCGGCCAGCGTGCCGGCGATACCGGCGAGCAGGACCGGCTCGGTGAGGGCGGTGGAGTACAGGTACAGCATCGACGGGTTGAGCACCGCCACCACGACCACCACCAGCCGGGCGGTCAGGCCCAGGCCCCAGCGCGCCGCCGTGCGGTACAGGCCGGACGCGGTGGCGGCCAGGCACAGGGCGCCCAGCACGGCCGCGCCCCACCCGGACTGCCAGGCCTGGATCGCCAGCACGAACGGCGCCAGCAGCAGGTGGGGCACCGGCAGCCAGACGGTGCCCAGCTGGCCCAGGCCGGGCTCGGTCATCGTGTCCATGAGACGGCGGGCGATGGTGAGGTGGCTGAGCGCGTCGCCGTAGGCCAGGCTCAGCCCCGACGGCACGAACCAGGCCGACGCGATCAGCGAGACCAGCCCGGCCGCGACCGAGACCGGCACAGTGCCGGGCACCCGGCGGCCGACGACGGGGGAGTGGAGTTCGTCCCAGAGCCGCGCGAGGCGCGCGGTGGCCGTCGACGTCGCGGCGACGGTCGTGACGGTGCTCAACGGTGGTGTTTCCTGGCTCGGGGGTCTGGGGCCGTGGGTCCCGGAGTCCGGCCAAGGCAAGGCTAACTTTACCTACCGGCCGAAGCGGCCCGGCGCGGGGCCGGCGCGGTGGTCAGCGGTGCCGGCGCACGCCGTCCGCGACCCGCTCGAAGCGTTCCCGGGAGATCGGTGCGGACAGCCGCCGGATCTTCTCCGGGTCGACCCGGATGATGCGGTCGACCCGCACCTCGCTGACCCGGCCGGAGGAGTCCCACGACCCGCTGCCGACCTCCACCCAGTACCGGCCCTCGCTGGCCTCCTGGCGGGCGTCCCGGTCGTGGTCCTTGCTGGTCATCGGCAGCCCCAGCAGCCAGTGCCCGTCGCGCGAGATGACCAGCACCGGCCGGTCCTTGCCCTGGCTGTGGTCCTCCTCGAACGGCACCCAGGTCCACACCACCTCGCCCGGGTCGGCGACCCTGCCCGGGTGCGGGTCGTAGCTCAGCACCGGGCGTCCGGTGAAGTCGCCGGGGTAGCCGGAGGCGTCCGTCCGGGTGCCGCTGCGGGTGCCGGTGCGGCGGGTGGACGGGGCCCGCCGGGTCTGCCGGCGGCTGCTCCGGCGACGCGGGGAGAGCGCGTCGATGATCGCCTGGCCGATGGTCCTGATGAGGTCGCTGGTCGCCACGGACGCAACGCTAGCGCTGCCGGGCGGCCCCCGCCCGGAGGCGGGTCATGGCTAGTCTGGCACCGCAGGAAGCAAGGAGGTTCCATGCAGGTCTGGCCAGGATCGCCGTACCCACTCGGTGCGACCTACGACGGCAGCGGCACGAATTTCGCCCTGTTCAGCGAGGTCGCCGAGCGTGTCGAGCTGTGCCTGTTCGACGCAGCCGGGGTCGAACAGCGGATCGAGTTGCGGGAGGTCGACGCCTTCGTCTGGCACTGCTATCTGCCCCAGGTCGACCCCGGCCAGCGCTACGGCTTCCGCGTCCACGGCCCCTACGACCCGGGCAACGGGCAGCGCTGCAACCCGAACAAGCTGCTGCTCGACCCGTACGCGAAGGCGACCGACGGCTCGATCGAGTGGGACCAGTCGCTGTTCGGCTACACCTTCGGCGACGAGAACTCGCGCAACGACGAGGACTCCGCGGCCCGGATGATGCTGGGGGTCGTGGTCAACCCGTTCTTCGACTGGAGCGGCGACCGGCGCCTCGCCGTCCCCTACAACGAGAGCCTGATCTACGAGGCGCATGTGAAGGGGCTCACCGAGCTGCATCCCGACGTGCCCGAGGCCCAGCGCGGCACCTACGCCGGGCTCGCGCAGCCCGCGGTGATCAAGCACCTGCAGCAGCTGGGCGTGACCGCCGTCGAGCTGATGCCGGTGCACCAGTTCGTGCACGACTCCGGCCTGGTCGACCGTGGCCTGCGCAACTACTGGGGCTACAACACCCTGGGCTACTTCGCGCCGCACGCCGAGTACTCCTCGATCAGCGAGCCCGGCGGGCAGGTGCAGGAGTTCAAGGGCATGGTGCGGACGCTGCACCAGGCGGGCATCGAGGTGATCCTCGACGTGGTCTACAACCACACCGCAGAGGGCAACCACCTCGGGCCGACGCTGAGCTTCAAGGGCATCGACAACGCCGCGTACTACCGGCTCGTCGACGGCCAGCTCCAGTACTACATGGACTACACCGGCACCGGTAACTCGTTGAACGTCGGCAACCCGCACTCGCTGCAGCTGATCATGGACTCGCTGCGCTACTGGGTGCTGGACATGCACGTCGACGGCTTCCGGTTCGACCTGGCGTCCGCGCTCGCGCGCGAGTTCTACGACGTGAACCGGCTGGCGGCGTTCTTCGAGCTGGTGCAGCAGGACCCGGTCGTCAGCCAGGTGAAGCTGATCGCCGAACCGTGGGACGTCGGGCCGGGCGGCTACCAGGTGGGCAACTTCCCGCCGCAGTGGTCGGAGTGGAACGGCAAGTTCCGCGACGCCGTCCGCGACTTCTGGCGCGGGGAACCCAACCTCGGTGAGTTCGCCGCCCGGATCGCGGGCTCGGCTGACCTCTACGAGCACTCCGGCCGGCGTCCGGTGGCCAGCATCAACTTCGTCACCGCCCACGACGGCTTCACGCTGCGCGACCTCGTCTCCTACAACGAGAAGCACAACGAGGCCAACGGCGAGGACAACCGGGACGGGGAGAGCTTCAACCGCTCGTGGAACCACGGGGTGGAGGGCCCGACGACCGACGCCGGCATCCTCGCAGCCCGGGCGCGCGCGCAGCGCAACCTGCTGACCACCCTGCTGCTCAGCCAGGGCGTGCCGATGCTGCTGCACGGCGACGAGGTGGGCCGCACCCAGGACGGTGACAACAACACCTACGCGCAGGACTCCGCCCTGTCCTGGGTGCACTGGGACACCGTCGACGCCCCGCTGGTGGAGTTCACCGCGACGGTGGCCAGGCTGCGGGCCGAGCACCCGATCTTCCGGCGCAAGCGGTTCTTCACCGGCACGGCGGTACGGGTGGGCGACGAACAGCGGCTGAACGACATCGTCTGGCTGCACCCCGACGGGCGTCCGATGGAGGACGCCGACTGGGACGCCGAGGGCGCCCGATCGCTCGGCATGTACCTGAACGGCCACGGCATCCCGAGCACCGACGCGGTCGGCAACCCGGTGACCGATCAGCACGCGTTGCTCTACTTCAACGGCGGGGACGAGCCGGTGCTGGTGTGCCTGCCGACCGAGGAGTACGCCCAGGCCTGGGACGTGGCGATCGACACCGCCGCCGACGAGCAGGAGACCGAGCCGCTCGCGGCCGGGTCGGCCCGCGCGCTGGCCGCGCAGAGCGTCCTGGTGCTGATGCAGCACACCGGCGCCCCCGCCGAGCCGGAGCTCTCGGCCGCTGCCTCGGTCGCAGCGATGGCGAAGCAGGCGGCCCCCTCCGACTTGTCAGAATCTGAGAACGCTCTAGCGACCTCAGATTCTGACAAGTCGGAGAGGCAGGGGGGGTAGGACGACATGCAGCGCACCCCCGCCAGCACGTACCGGCTCCAGATCACGGAGGAGTTCGACCTCGTCGCGGCGGCCCGGATCATGGGCTACCTGCACGAGCTCGGCGTCGACTGGGTCTACCTGTCGCCGCTGCTCGCGTCCGAGTCGGGCAGCGAGCACGGCTACGACGTGTCCGACCACCGCGCGATCGACCCGTCCCGCGGACGCGCGTCCGGGCTGGCCGCGCTCGCCAGCGAGGCCCGGCGGCTCGGCATGGGCGTGCTGGTCGACATCGTGCCCAACCACGTCGGCGTGGCCCGGCCGTGGGAGAACGAGTGGTGGTGGCACGTCCTCACCCACGGGCCGGAGTCGCCGTACGCGTCCGCGTTCGACATCGACTGGGAAGCCGGGGGCGGACGCCTGCGGATCCCGGTCATCGGGGACGACGACCTGCTCGACGACGGCCGGATCGGCCACCTCCAAGTGCTCGGCGGGGAGCTGCACTACTACGACCAGCGGTTCCCGTTGGCGCCGGACTCGGTGCTCGGCGGCGACGAGGACCCGAACGTGGTGCACGCCCGCCAGCACTACGAGCTGGTGAGCTGGCGCGAGGCCGACCACACCCTGAACTACCGACGGTTCTTCGCGGTCAACACCCTCGTCGCGATCCGGGTCGAGGACCCGGAGTGGTTCGCGAAGTCGCACGCCGAGATCCGGCGCTGGTTCGACGAGGGCCAGGTGGACGGGCTGCGCGTCGACCACCCGGACGGCCTGCGCGACCCGGGCCGCTACCTGGAGGACCTGTCCGCGCTCACCGGCGGCGCCTACGTGCTGGTGGAGAAGATCCTGTCGATCACCGACGGCGAGGCCGACCAGGTGATGATGGAGGAGCTGCCGTCCACCTGGGCGACCGCGGGCACCACCGGCTACGACGCGCTGGCCCTGATTGACCGGGTGCTGGTCGACCCGTCCGGGGAGGCGCGGCTGACCGCCCTGGAGGACGAGCTGCGGGGCCGTCCCGTGGACTGGCGCGAGCTCGTCCACGACGGCAAGCTCGCGGTGGCCAACGGGATCCTGAACTCGGAGGTGCGGCGGATCGCCCGCGAGGTCATCGCCGTGCTGGCCGCCGCCGACGAGATCGACCCCGACCGCCTCGCCGAGGCCGTCGCCGAGGTGCTGGCCGACTTCGAGGTCTACCGCTCCTACCTCCCCGAGGGCCGCGAGCACCTCGACCGCGCGTTCGGGTTCGCCTGGGAACGGCGCCCGGACCTGGGCGGCGAGCTCGACGTGCTCTACCCGGTGCTGGGGGACGGGGCGTCCGGGCCCGCGCAGCGGTTCCAGCAGACCTCCGGCATGGTGATGGCGAAGGGTGTCGAGGACCAGGCGTTCTACCGCTGGGCGCGGCTCACCTCCCTCAACGAGGTGGGCGGCGACCCGAGCGTGTTCAGAGTGGACGTGCCCGAGTTCCACGAGCTGATGCAGGTGCGGCAGCTGGAGTGGCCGCTGGCCATGACCGCCGGCACCACCCACGACACCAAGCGCGGCGAGGACGTCCGTGCCCGGATCAGCGTTCTGGCGGAGGTCCCCGAACTCTGGGCCGAGGCGCTGGGCGACCTGCTCCAGCTCGTCCCGGTGCCGGACGCCGGCTTCGCGAACCTGCTGTGGCAGGCCATCGTCGGGTCGTGGCCGGCGAGCCGGGAACGACTGCACGCCTACGCGGAGAAGGCGATGCGCGAGGCGGGCGACCGCACCGCCTGGACCGCGCCGGACGCCGTCTACGAGGCGGCCATCCAGGCCTGCGTGGACGCCGCCTTCGACGATGAGGCGGTCGGTGCGGTGCTGCGCCGGGTGCTGGACGTCGTCGCCGCCCCGGGACGCAGCAACGCGCTCGCGGCCAAGCTCCTCGACCTGACGATCCCCGGCGTCCCGGACGTGTACCAGGGCAGTGAGCTGTGGGAGACGAGCCTGGTCGACCCGGACAACCGGCGCGCGGTCGACTTCGCCGCCCGCACCGAACTGCTCACCCGGGTGCGCAACGGCGCTCGTCCCGCGCTGTCGGAGGACGCGCTGGACGACGACGGCGCGGCCAAGCTGCTGCTGTGCAACCGCGCCCTCACGTTGCGCCGTGACCACCCTGAACTGTTCACCGGCTACGAGCCGCTGGAGGCGGAAGGGCCTGCGTCCGCGCACCTGGTGGGGTTCGACCGGGGCGGCGCGATCGCGCTGGCGACCCGGCTGCCGGTCGGGCTCGCCGCCGCGGGCGGTTGGCGCGGCACCTGGATCGCCCTGCCCGAGGGACGCTGGCGCGACCTGGTGTCCGGCCGGCTGGTCGCGGCCGACGAGCGCGGCTCGGTGCTGCTGGCCGACGTGTTCGCCACCTACCCGGTCGCGCTGCTGGTGCGGGAGGAGCGGCGGGCCGGCGAGCGCGGACGGTTCGACGTCTGGGCGCCGCTGCCCGAGCGTGTCCGTCTCCAGGTCGGCGACCGGGTGGTGCCGATGCAGAAGGCGCCGGACGGCTGGTGGACGCCGTCGGAGCCGGAGCCGCTGGGCCGGGTCGACTACGGGTACCTCGTCGACGACCGTCCCGACCCGTTGCCCGACCCGCGCAGCCGCTGGCAGCCGTTCGGGGTGCACGGGCTGTCGCGCACGTTCGACCCGGCCGGGTTCGCCTGGCGCGACCACGACTGGACCGGACGCGCGCTGCCCGGCTCGGTGGTCTACGAGCTGCACGTGGGCACGTTCACCCCCGAGGGCACCCTGGACGCGGCGATCGCGCGCTTGCCGCACCTGGTCGACCTCGGCGTCGATGTCGTCGAGCTAATGCCGGTGAACGCGTTCAACGGCGACCGGGGCTGGGGCTACGACGGGGTGGCGTGGTTCGCCGTCCACGAGCCCTACGGCGGGCCGGACGCGTACCGCCGGTTCGTCGACGCCTGCCACGCCGCCGGGCTGGCCGTGGTGCAGGACGTGGTCTACAACCACCTCGGGCCGAGCGGGAACTACCTGCCGGTGTACGGGCCTTACCTGTCCGCGGAGGAGAGTGGCTGGGGCACCCGGATCAACCTCGACGGCGACGACTCGACCGAGGTGCGCCGCCTGATCGGGGAGAACCTGCGGCACTGGTTCGTGGACCTGCACGTGGACGCGCTGCGGCTGGACGCGGTACACGCCCTGGTGGACAACTCCCCGGTGCACCTGCTGGAGGAGCTGGCGCTGATCGCGTCCGATCTCTCCGCTCACCTGCGGCGTCCGCTCACGCTGATCGCCGAGTCCGACCAGAACGACCCACGCCTGATCGCGCCACGGGAGGCCGGCGGCTACGGCATCGACGCGCAGTGGAGCGACGACTTCCACCATGCGCTGCACGTCGCCCTGACCGGGGAGGTGGACGGCTACTACGCCGACTTCGCGCCCCTGTCGGCGCTGGCGAAGGTGTGCGAGCGGGGGTTCTTCCACGACGGCACGTGGTCGAGCTTCCGCGGGGCCGTCCACGGGGCGCCGCTGGACCGCGCCACCGTGCCGGGCTGGCGGCTGGTGGTGGCCAACTCCAACCACGACCAGATCGGCAATCGGGCGCGTGGCGACCGGCTCGCCGAACGGCTGGACGACGACCAGCTCGCCTGCGCCGCGCTGGTGACCCTGATGTCGCCGTTCACCCCGATGCTGTTCATGGGCGAGGAGTGGGCGGCGAGCACGCCGTTCCCGTTCTTCTCCGGCCACCCCGAGCCCGACCTGGCCGCGGCCGTGACGGCGGGGCGGCTGGCCGAGTTCTCGCGGATGAACTGGGACGCCGGCACCGTGCCCGACCCGATGGCTCCGGCGACGTTCGCGTCCGCCCGGCTCGACTGGGCCGAGCCCGAGGACGGCCGGCACCGGCTGCTGCTGCAGACCTATCGCGAGCTGATCGGGTTGCGTCGGCAGTACGCGGAGCTCACCAACCCCCAGCTCACCCGAACGACCTGCGAGGTCGACGAGGAGGCGCGCTGGTTCCTGATGCGGCGCGGCGGTCTGGCGGTGGTGGTGAACTTCGGCGACACCGAGGCCCTGGTGGAGGTCGGCGGACGCCACCAGTTGCGTTGGGCGAGCCCGGCGGGGGCCACGCTGCGGGGCTCGGCGGTGGTGCTGGCGCCGCACGCCGGGGCGCTGCTGCTGCCGCTGGAGCCGTAGCCGGCGGATCGGGACGCCTGATCGCGTCACGTCCCGTCGCGACGCTCAGGTGAGGCCGTCGACCAGGCCGCGCGCGGCGCGTCCGGCGAGGTCGACCACCAGGTCGACCGGGCTGCCCGCGTCCAGCCGGCGGAAGCCCGCCTCCAGCACGCCCATCGTCAGCGCCACCGCGATCGCCACCTGGTCGGGCTCGTCGCCGAGAAGGTCGCGCCAGGCGTCGGTGAGGGTGTCGCGCATGCCGGTGTGCGCCCGGTCGACGAGCCCGTCGTCGGGCACCGAGGACGGGGCCGAGCGGGTGGCCTCCATCAGCCAGCCGTGGCCCGAGCCGGCGGCCACGGTGAGGTTGCTCCGCACCCAGGTGACCACCCGGTCGGCGGGCGTGCCCGCCCCGTCCATGGCGGTCTCGACGGCCGCGACCCACGCCGGCAGGTAGCGGGCCACCACCAGCGCACGCAGGTCCTCGACCGAGTCGACGTAGCGGTAGATGCTGTTGCGGGCGATCCCGGCTGCGGTGCTGACAGCGCCGGCGGTGAGTGGGACGCGCTCCCGCAGCAGGGCCTCGGCCGCATCCACCAGGCGTGCCTGCACCTGGGCGCGATGCTCGGCCACCGTGGCTGCCTCGATGCGCGGCATCGGCGTCCCCATCGTTCGCGACAGGCTGTCGCCAACTTGACGACAGCGTGTCGCCAACCCTATCGTCTCCTCAGTTGGCGACACCCTGTCGCTAACATGACGGAAGGTTCGACGACGTGTTCATCGTGTCCCTGGTGACGATCAACCTCGCGCTGGTCTGCTACACGATCGGGGTGTGGGGCGAGCGGCTGCAGCGGGTGCTCAAGCGCTGGCACGTGGTCTTCTTCGGGCTCGGGCTGGCGAACGATGCGTTCGGGACGTTCGTGATGACCCGGATCGCCGCCGCGAACGAGGCCGCCGGGGAGTCCTCGGGGGTGCTCCAGCAGATCATGGGCGTCAGCGGCAGCATCGCGCTCGCGCTGATGGCCGTCCACTTCGTCTGGGCGGTGGTGGTGCTGGTACGCAACCGTCCTCGTGAACTCGCCGGCTTCCACACGTTCAGCGTGGTGGTCTGGGCGATCTGGCTCGTGCCCTACCTCGCCGGCGCCGTCGCCTCGATGGCCGGCTGAACACCCGTCCGCGCACACACCAACGGCGGTCCACCCCCGGGGGGAAGGTGGACCGCCGTTCGCGGTGAAGCGTGCCGAGCGCGTCAGGGAGTTGCGCCCGGCGGGGGATCACTTGATCGAGAAGGACGCGGTGAGCACCGCGTCGCCCTGACCGGTCATGGTCACCAGGTAGCACGTCGGCACCGACACGGTCTTGCCGTTGACGACCTGGCGATCGCGCTTGGGAGCCTTCCAGTTCTGGTGGAACGCACCGCTGGTGTACTTCAGGGTGTAACCCTTCTTGGTCGACAGGATCGACGACGTGCCGAGGACCACGGTGGAGTCGGAGCAGTCCACCTTCTGGGCCACGAAGGCGGTCACGCTGCTCTTGGCGGACTGCTTGACGCCGTTGCGGTAGACCTTGAAGACCAGCGGGACGACCGAGCCGCCCTTGACCTTGGTCACGGAGGTCATCTTCACCGGCTTCGCGAAGCCGGTCGCCTTCCACACGTCGTCCACGGTGTAGCTGCGGGACTCGGTCGTGGTGGAGTGGGGGAGTTCCTCGCCGACCACCGGGTCGACGACGGCCAGGGTGGCGACGGCGGTGGCCACGAGGGTGTGCTCGCCACTCGCGGTGCTGTAGCCGGTCACCTCGCAGGTGAGGTCGACCGACGGGTCGTCACTGGTGGCGACACAGGTCGGCTCCGACGGCACCTGGCCGACGACGAACGCGTCGCCGTCCTCGATGTCGGAAACCCACTCGATGCCGGGCGGGGTGGGGTCCTCGGTGGTGTCCGCGCTGGCCGGGACGGCGAAGGCGAAGCTGGTGAGGACGATGGAGAGCGCGGCACCGACGGCGGTGCGGCTCAGGGTCGAGCGGGTCATGGGGAACCTCTTTCGGGGGGACTCGGGCGTCACTCTCGGTGATGTCCGGAGGACGCCGGGGGACGCCCTCGATCAGGTAAACGCGCGCCGGGACGCGAACGTTACGCGGTCTTCGGAGAGTTTTTCCGTCGCCTCGGTCCGGGCCTCACCGGTAGCGCGGCAGCGGCCCGTAGTACACGTTCGTGGTGGGCGGCGCGAAGGTTTGGACGGGGTGCCGCCGCGCCTGCCAGGCGAGGAAGTAGCGGCCCGCCGGACGCGTCCACAACAGGCCGGCCGCGAGCAGCGTGAGCGGGATCGCCGGCCGGGCCCAGACGTTCAGGGTGAGGGCGCCGAAGCTCAGCGCGGCGCAGATCAGTCCGCCGACCCGGGTCCAGCGGTAGCCGGCCCACCCGTAGTAGCCGGTGATGGCCACCGGCACGGCGATCAGGAGCGTGATCACCGTGACCGCGACCGCGAGCAGGACCCGCCCCAGCGAGCCGGGTTCGGTGACGAACTGGCCCATCAGCCAGGAGGCGTTCGCGAAGTTCTCCTTGGGCACCGCGTTCCAGTAGACGGTGAGCAGGGCGCCGGCGAGGTTCGCCACGGCCAGGTAGCAGAGCACCGCCGCGGCGACGACGAGCCACGGGACGCGGGGCTCCCCGGTGCGCGGGTCGTCGGGAACGCCGATGACGGCGTCGGGCGGGGCGTCCAGGGTGGCGATCGGTGCGGGTGCGGGCGGGATGGGCGTCGGTTCGTCGGCGGGCGCGGGGAGCGGGGCGGGCGGCTGCTCCTCGACGGCGTGCCGGGGCGCCGGTCCTCCGATCGTCTGGTCCGCGGTCACTGCACCTCCTGCATGGGTGGCCAAGCCTACGTCACCAGGAATCGACCAGATGGGCCTGCATCGCCCGGCCGTACGCCTTCACCAGCACCGGCTTGCGGGACTTCACCAGCGCAGGCAGTTCGAGGATGTCGCGGCTCAGGGCCAGGCCCAGCACCAGGCTGACGCCGAGTTGGGCGCGCAGCCGGGCGTTGCCGTGCCCGACGGACTCGACGACCTTGACCAGGATCTCCTTGGTCATGAACTCGCTCAGCGGCCGACGGGCGCTGGGGTCGGTGACGGCCGCGCGCATCATCGCGGTGAATCGGTCGGTGGCGCCGGGACGCTCCCAGGCGTCGAGGAACGCGGCGATCGTCCGCTCACCGATGCTCTCGACGGGACCGTCGAGGATGCTGCGGACGATCTCCTCGGCGTCCAGCGGCAGGTCGAGCACCGAGCGGGCGAACAGGTCGGCCTTGTTCTCGAAGTAGTGGTGGATGAGCGCCGGGTCGACGTCCGCCGCACGGGCGATCGCGCGCAGCGAGACCTTCTCGTAGCCCAACTCGGAGAAGAGCGTGAGCGCCGCCGTCTGGATCGCGGCGCGCGTATCCGTCCGGCCGGGGCGCCGGCCTCGTGGCCGGTGCGCCTGGATGGTCACCTGCGTTCCTCCCTGTCGCGGGGTCGTATCCTCACGGTCGTGTCCTCACCGCGCTGGCCCGTCGTCGTCTTCGATCTCGATGGGACGGTGGTGAACACCATCCCGCTCATTATCGCGTCCTACGAGCACGCCATGTTGCATGTCTTGGGGGAACGCCCGACGGTGGCGGAGGCCCGCAGCTGGATCGGCCAGACGCTCTACGGCACCTTCGGCGCGCGGCACCCCGAGCACGCCCAGGAGCTCGTCGACAGCTACGTGGCCTGGAACACCGAGCACCTGGCCGAACTCGTCGAGGAGTTCCCCGGGACGCCGGAGCTCTTCGACGCGCTGGCGGCCGCCGGAGTGACGGTGGGCGTCGCCACCTCGAAGCGGCGCGCCTCGGCCACCGACACACTGCTGCACGCCGGCCTGGCCGACCGCCTCGACGTGACCGTGGCGATGGAGGACACCGACATCCACAAGCCCGAACCCGAGCCGCTCCTGCTCGCCCTGCGCCTGCTCGGTGAGACCCCCGAGCGCGCCGCCTACGTCGGCGACGCCGTGGTCGACGTGCTGGCTGCCAAGGCCGCGGGGATGGCGTCCGTCGCGGTCAGCTGGGGCGCTGCCGCCCGGTCCGACCTTGAGTCGGCCCATCCCGACGTCCTGGTGGACACCGTCGACGAGCTCCGCGCCCTGCTCCTCGGCTGACGGGCCGAATCCGCGCCCTCGTCATCCCCGCCCGGCCCTCCCGCCGTTCAGCATGCGGAGCTGTATCAGCGGCCGCCCCCGACGCTCGGATGGGCATCGCGGGCTCGCGGACGCGGGCGCCCTCGGTGAGGAGAGTCGTGATGAAGTGCTGTGCCTGGCAACGCATTCTCGTGGCCCTGGTGGTCGTCCTCGGTTCGGTGGCAGCCGCGCCGGCTGAGGAGGCGACGGCGGCAGCGACCTATCGGGCCGTGGACCTGTCAACGGGTTACGGCCACACCTGCGTCGTGACCACGACGGGAAAGGCCTTGTGCTGGGGGTTCAACCCGGCCGGGCAGTTGGGCGACGGTACCACCACGACCCGGTTGGCTCCGGTCGAGGTGTCCGGACTGGGTTCGACGGTGACGTCCATCGCCGCCGGGCGCGCTCACTCCTGTGCGGTGACCACAGCGGGCAGGGCGCTGTGCTGGGGCTACAACGCCGCCGGGCAGCTCGGGGACCTCACCACCACCTTCTCCACCACCCCGGTGAGGGTGTACGGCCTCGGCACCAACGTGGCATCGATCTCCGCCGGCTGGGCGAGCACCTGCGCGGTCACCACCACGGGCAAGGTCTGGTGCTGGGGAGACAACAGCTACGGCCAACTCGGCGATGGCACCACCACCGACTCCCTGCAACCGGTGGCCGTGCACGGCCTGAGTTCGGGCGTGGCCTCGGTGTCGGTCGGCCGCCAGCACGCGTGCGCAGTGAAGAACTCCGGAACCGTCGTGTGCTGGGGGAGGGGCAACGAGGGCCAACTCGGTGACGGCAACTACAACGATCGGTCGACCCCGGTGGGCGTGAACGGCCTCACCACGGTGACGTCGATGGTGGCGGGCTACTCACACACCTGTGCTGTCGAGGCGGGAGGAACGGCGGTCTGTTGGGGCCGCAACAGCCAGGGCCAGCTCGGCAATGGCACCACCTTCGGCGCTCCGCAGCCCGTCGTTGTGACTGGCTTTGTCTCGAAGGCGCGCGCGGTGACCGCCGGGTTCCGCGGGAGCTGCGTGATCCGGACGAATGGCACGTCCTTCTGCTGGGGCTACAACCGGTACGGGCAGGTCGGCGACACCACCACCACGCGCCGGCTGACGCCGGTCAAGGTGTACGGCCTCGGTTCGACCAGGACCATCAGCCAGGGCTACTTCCACACCTGCGCGATCACGTTGTCCAAGGCCGTGAAGTGCTGGGGCAGCAACAGCGTGGGTCAGCTCGGCGACGGCACCGCCGAAAGGTCGCTGGTGCCGGTGAAGGTCTCCGGGTTCTGATGCGCGCCGATCGGGACGGTCGGGCATCGGTAGGAGTACCGACCCCCGACCCCTCGCCGGATCACGGTGAGCAGGAGGACGCTCAGGGGTGGATCTGGCGGCGGAGCGGCATCGCCCGCCGGAGCCTGCAGTTGCGTTGCGGGGCCTGCGGGGGCGGGCCTCTGCGAGGAGGGGAGTGGGCATGTGGGGTCCGGTCTGTTCGCGCACGCTCGCGGCCCTTGTCATCGTCCTCGGTTCCCTGGTGGCGACGCCCACTGCGGCGTCCTCGGCGAGCCCCGAGATGCCGCCGTTGCCGCGGCCGACAGCGAGGACCGTCGTGCCGACCGGGACGGTCGGCGTGGCGGCGGCCACCTACAAGGCCGCGACCCTGTCGTCCGGGTACATGTACAGCTGCGCGGTGACCACCAAGGGCAAGGCGCTGTGCTGGGGCGACAACGGCTACGGGCAGCTGGGCAGCGGCACGAGCGCGCCCCAGTCGTCCCCGGTCGGGGTGTCGGGGCTGGGTTCCAAGGTGGCCTCGATCTCCTCCGGCTACACCCACACCTGCGCCGTGACCACGAAGGGCAAGGCGTACTGCTGGGGCTACAACGCCTTGGGGACGCTCGGCGACAACACCACGAACAACTCCGCCACCCCGGTCGCGGTGTACGGCCTGGACAAGAACGTCAGGTCGATCTCGGCCGGGTGGACGAGCACCTGCGCGGTCACGACGGCGGGCAGGGTCCGGTGCTGGGGCGACAACAGCGCGGGCCAGCTCGGGGACGGCACCACGACCAACTCGCTGAAGCCGGTCACCGTGCGCGGCCTGACGTCGGGGGTGAAGTCGGTGTCGGTGGGGCTGGCGTACGCCTGCGCGCTGAAGAACAGCGGGCGGGTCGTCTGTTGGGGGAGCAACGCCTACGGCGAGCTCGGCGACAACACCAGCACGGATCGGCTGACCCCGGTGCTCGTCTACGAACTCTCCGGGGCGAAGTCGGTGTCGATCGCTTTCCACCACACCTGCGCCACCAGGACGAACGGGAAAGCCGTGTGCTGGGGCTACAACACCTACGGGCAGCTCGGTGACGGGACGACGGTGAGCTCGTCCCGGCCGGTTGTGGTGAGCGGGTTCGCCAGCAAAACGAGTGTGGTGAAGACCGGGGAGTTCGGTACGTGCCTGATCAAGACCAACGGCGCGGCGTACTGCTGGGGGGACAACGGCTGGGGGCAGGTGGGGGACAAGACCACGACGAACCGGCTGGCTCCGGTGAAGGTGCACAGCCTGGGTTCGACGAAGAAGATCAGTGTCGGCCTCGTCCACACCTGCGCGATCACGTCGTCGAAGTCCGTGAAGTGCTGGGGCTACAACGGCTTCGGCCAGCTCGGCGACGGCACCGCGACCAGCTCGCTGGCGCCGGTGAAAGTCACCGGGTTCTGATCACCATGAGGGGAGAAGTCATGTTCAGAAGTTCCTGGCCGCGCACGTTCGCGGCCCTGGCGGTGGTCCTGGGTTCCCTGGTGGCGGTGCCGACGTCGGCGTCCGCGTCCGGCCCGACCCTGCCGCCGTTGCCGCAGCCGACCGCGAGGACGGCGGCGCCGAGCGGGACGGTCAGCGTGGTGGCGGCCACGTACAAGGCATCGAGCCTGTCGGCCGGCTACGGGCACACCTGTGTGGTGACCACGAAGGGCGCCGCGCTCTGCTGGGGCTACAACAGCTGGGGCCAAGTGGGTGACGGTACGACGCTGGGCCGGTCGACCCCGGTCGGGGTCACCGGTCTGGGGTCGAAGGTGGCCTCGATCTCGGCCGGGATGTACCACTCCTGTGCGGTGACCACGAAGGGCAAGGCGTTCTGCTGGGGCTACAACGGTGACGGAGCGCTCGGGGACAACACCGCCACGAGCTCCTTCACGCCGGTCCTGGTGTACGGCCTGGACAAGAACGTGAAGTCGATCTCCGCCGGTGTGCTGAACTCCTGCGTGGTCACCACCAAGGGCAAGGTCCGGTGCTGGGGGAACAACACGTCCGGCCAGCTCGGTGACGGCACCACCACCGGCTCGCCGAAGCCGGTGACCGTGCACGGACTGACCTCAGGGGTGACGTCGGTGTCGGTCGGGCAGGAGTACGCCTGCGCGCTGAAGAGTTCCGGCAAGGTCGTGTGCTGGGGGGCGAACTCGGAGGGGCAGCTCGGGGACAACTCCACCACCAACAGGGTCACGCCAGTGACCGTCCATGGCCTCACCAAGGTGAAGTCGCTTTCGGTCGGCTACTACCACGCCTGCGCCACCAGGACGACCGGCAAGGCCGTCTGCTGGGGCCGCAACACCGAGGGTGAGCTCGGCAACGGCACCACGACGAACTCGCCGAAGCCGGTGGGGGTGACCGGGTTCTCCAGCAAGGCCAGCGTGGTGAAGACCGGCCTCGCCGGGAGTTGCCTGATCAAGACCAGCGGCTCGTCGTACTGCTGGGGGCCGAACAACCACGGACAGGTCGGGGACAACACCACGACGGACCGGCTGGTCCCGGTGAAGGTGTACAACCTGGGCTCGACGAAGAGGATCAGCGTCGGCTACATCCATACCTGCGCGATCACGTCGTCGAAGTCCGTGAAGTGTTGGGGCGACAACAGCGCCGGCCAGCTCGGCAACGGCACCACGACCGGCTCGCTGTCGCCGGTGACAGTCTCGGGGTTCTGATCACCACCGGTGCGTGTGGGGTTGTTGGCCGCCCGCGGGTATCAACCCCCTCCGCCGGTGCTCGCATGGATCGAGGGCCCGCGGGGGCGGGCCCCTCACTGAGGGGAGTAGTCATGTCTGCTTGTTCCTGGCCGCGCACGCTCGCGGCCCTCGCTGTGGTGTTCGGCTCACTGGTGGCGGCGCCGACGTCGGCGTCCGCCGCCGGTCCGTCCCTGTCGCCACCGGCCGCGAAGACCGCGGCACCGACCGGAACGGTGGTGGCGATCGCGGTCGACAAGGCCACAAGCGTGTCGTCCGGCTACGCACACACGTGCGCGGTGACGACGACGGGCAAGGCGTTGTGCTGGGGCTTCAACGCCGACGGCCAGCTCGGCGACGGCACGACCACGACCCAGTTGAAGCCGGTCGGGGTGTCCGGGCTGAGCTCGAAGGTGGCCTCGATCTCTGCCGGGGAGACCCATTCCTGTGCGGTGACGACCAAGGGCAAAGCGTTGTGCTGGGGCTACAACGGCAACGGCCAGCTCGGGGACAACACCACCGTCGACTCCCACACCCCGGCTGTGGTGTACGGCATGGACACCAAGGTGAAGTCGATCTCCGCCGGCTGGGTGGGCACGTGCGCAGTGAAGACCTCGGGCAAAGCCCGCTGCTGGGGTGACAACTCCGCCGGCCAACTCGGGAACGGCACCACCATCGGATCCGTGAAGCCGGTGACCGTGTCCGGCCTGACGTCGGGCGTGAAATCGGTGTCGGTCGGGCTCACGCATGCCTGCGCGCTGAAGACCTCCGGCAAGGTCGTGTGCTGGGGCTACAACGCGTTCGGCCAGCTCGGGGACGGTACGACCGCGACCCGGCTGACGCCGGTGACCGTCCATGGGCTCACCAAGGTGACGTCGATCTCGGTGGGTATCTATGACACCTGCGCCACCCGGTCGACCGGCAAGGCGGTGTGCTGGGGACTCAACAACTACGGCCAGCTGGGCGACGGCACGACGACGAACTCCTTCACGCCGGTGACGGTGACCGGGTTCTCCAGCAAGGCCAGTGTGGTGAAGACCGGCGTCCTGGTCAGCTGCGTGATCAAGACCAGCGGTACGTCGTACTGCTGGGGACACAACGGCGACGGACAGGTCGGGGACAACACCAATACCGACCGGCTGACCCCGGTCAAGGTGTTCAACCTGGGTTCGACCAAGAAGATCAGTGTCGGCTCCCTGCACACCTGCGCGGTCACGTCGTCGAAGTCCGTGAAGTGCTGGGGCTCCAACACCTCGGGCCAGCTGGGCAACAACAGCACCACGGGCTCGAAGGCTCCGGTGGAGGTGTATGGATTCTAGTTTCCTGGCGGCCCCGGCGCCGGCCGGGGCCGCCGCTACCGAGGGGAGTAGTCATGTCTGGATGTTCCTGGCCGCGAACGCTCGCGGCCCTTGCCGTCGTCGTGGGTTCGCTGGTGACGGCACCCGCCTCGGCGTCCGCGGCAGGCCCGACCCTGCCGCCATTGCCGCAGCCGACCGCGAAGACCGTGACGCCGAGCGGGACGGTGGGGGTGGCGGCGGCCACCTACAAGGCCGCGAGCCTGTCCGCCGGCTACGCGCACACCTGTGTGGTGACCACGAAGAGCGCTGCGCTCTGCTGGGGCTTCAACAACTTCGGCCAGCTCGGCGACAACACCGCCACCAACCGCGACACGCCCGTCGGCGTGTCCGGGCTGGGCTCCAAGGTTGCGTCCGTCTCGGCCGGCTACTACCACTCCTGCGCGGTGACCACCAAGGGCAAGGCGTTGTGCTGGGGCAACAACAGCCTGGGCCAGCTCGGCGACAACAGCGCTACCAGCGCGGCGACGCCGGTCGGCGTGTACGGCCTGACCAAGGATGTGAAGGCGATCTCGGCCGGCTACCTGAACACCTGCGCGCTCACCACGAAGGGAAAGGTGTGGTGCTGGGGTGAGAACTCGAACGGCCAGCTCGGCGACGGCACCACCACGACCTCGTACAAGCCGGTGGCGGTCAAGGGCCTGGGTTCGGGCGTCCGGACGGTGTCGGTCGGCTACCGCTACGCCTGCGCGATCACCAAGAGCAAGGCCGTGAAGTGCTGGGGCACCAACGGCTTCGGCCAGCTCGGCGACAACACGACGACCGACCGCCCCGCACCGGTGACGGTGTACGGCATGGGCAGCAAGGTCGCCTCGCTCTCGGTCGGGTACGTGCACACCTGCGCCACCCGTACCAGCGGGAAGGGCCTCTGCTGGGGCTACAACGCGTCGGGCAACCTGGGGGACGGCACCACGACGAACTCATCGAAGCCCCGGGGCGTGACCGGGTTCTCGTCCAAGACCAAGGTCGTCAAGGCCGGTCTGGTCAACACCTGCGCCCTCAAGACCAGCGGCGCGCTGTCGTGCTGGGGTGAGAACTCCGCCGGCCAGGTCGGGGACAACACCACGGTCACCCGGCTCACCCCGGTGCCGGTGTACAACCTCGGCAAGACGACACGGGTCAGCGTCGGCTACCTGCAGGTCTGTGCGATCACGTCGTCGAAGGCGGTGTGGTGCTGGGGTGACAACGCCGTGGGCCAGTTGGGCAACGGCGCGTCCCCGACCGACTCACCGGCGCCGGTGAAGGTGTCCGGGTTCTGAGCCCGGATGTGACGAGCGGGAGCCCCCTGCCGGTGGCTCCCGCTCGTTCGCCGTTGCTCAGGCCTGCATCGAGCCCGTCTCGAGGAAGCGCACGTGCCAGGAGTGCGCCTGGCGCAGGTCGTGCGGGGTGTGCAGCCCGTTGGCGACCTTGAGCGAGTGCTCGTAGTACTCCTCGAGCATCGGACGGTAGGCCGGGTGCGCGCAGTTGGCGATGATCTTCTTCGCCCGCTGCTTGGGGGACAGGCCACGCAGGTCGGCCAGGCCCTGCTCGGTGATCAGCACCTGCACGTCGTGCTCGGTGTGGTCGTGGTGGGAGACCATCGGCACGATCGCGGAGATCGCGCCGCCCTTCGCCGTGGACGGGGTGACGAACGCCGAGATGTAGGCGTTGCGGGTGAAGTCGGCCGAGCCGCCGATGCCGTTCTGCATCTTCGAGCCCATGATGTGGGTCGAGTTCACGTTGCCGTAGATGTCGGCCTCGATCATGCCGTTGCAGGCGATGACACCCAACCGGCGGATCATCTCGGGGTGGTTCGAGATCTCCTGCGGGCGCAGGATGATCTTCGACCGGTAGTCCCGGGCGTTGTCGTTCATCTTCGTCGCGTACTCGGGGCTGAGCGAGAACGCGGTGGCCGAGGCGATCGTCATCTTGCCGGAGTCGATCAGGTCGACCATGCCGTCCTGGATCACCTCGGTGTAGGAGGTGAGGTAGTCGAACGGGCCGTCCAGCAGGCCCGCGAGCACCGCGTTGGCGATGTTGCCCACGCCCGACTGCAGCGGCAGCAGGTTCTTGGGCAGGCGGTGCTGCTTGACCTCGTTGGCCAGGAAGTCGAGCAGGTTCGCGGCGATCGCGCGGGAGTCCTCGTCCAGCGGCTTGAACGGGGTGTTGCGGTCCTCGGAGTCGGTCTCGACGATCGCGACGATCTTCTTCGGGTCGATGCGGAAGTTGCGCTGGCCGATCCGGTCGCCGGGGTGGGTCAGCGGCACCGGCAGGCGGTTCGGGGGCAGGGCGGCCCGGTAGTAGATGTCGTGCATGCCCTCGAGGTCGCGGCTCTGCCAGCTGTTCACCTCGAGGATGACCTGGTCGGCCTCCTGGAGGTAGGTCTTGTTGTTGCCGACCGAGGAGGACGGGACGAGCTCGCCGTCCTCGGCGATCGCGGTGACCTCGACGACCGCGGCGTCGAGCTTGCCGAGGAAGCCCTCCCACACCATCGGTGCGAGGTGGGAGAGGTGGATGTCGGAGTACTCCGAGATGCCCGCGTTGATCTTGGCCCGCATGATCGGGTCGGACTGGTACGGGGTGCGGAACGAGACACCGTCCACCTCGGCCAGGGCGCCGTCGAGCTCGGGGGCGGTGGACGCGCCGGTCCACATGCCGATCATGAAGTCCTCGCCGCGGTCGTGCGCCTCCTTGATCTGGGCGGCGAGCGCGACCGGCACCTCCTTGGGGTAGCCGGCGCCCGTGAAGCCCGAGAAGCCCACGTTCATGCCGGGCTTGATCAGCTTGGCCGCCTCCTCGGCGGTCGTGACCTTCTTGCGGAACTCCGCGTTCTCAATACGGGACGCCATGACCTCTCCTCGAGCGGTGGGTTGAACAGGAGTCAGGCTATCGAGGTTTGAGACCCGCCATTGACAAACGCGGATCGACGAACACGTCTCAGGAAAGGCTGATCGTCTGCGTCAGGATGTGCTGTGCGCGGGGGGCCAGCTCGATCGCGTCGTCCCGCACGTTGCCGGCCTCGATGCAGACGAAGTCGGGCCAGTTGCGTCCGACGTCGGCCAGGGCGGTGCCCTTGCGTTCGCCCGGGTTCCACACGACGGTGTTGGCCGAGCCCTCCTTGGCGACGTGCACGCGACGGCTCCAGGCCGGGTCGTCGATGACCGCGTCCCCGGTGTGGGCGTAGACCCGGTCGACCTCCCCGTCGAAGCGGATCGACCCCTCCTGGACGAGCTCGTCGGGGCCCGCCCCGTCCGCCTTGTCGAGGTAGCGGCAGCCGTCCAGCCCTTCGACGGTGACGCCGGCGGCCTCGCTCACGCCCAGGTAGGTGTGCAGCGCTTCCTCGTAGCGGAAGGTGTCGGTGCCGGTGTTGGTCACGACCAGGGAGATGCTGACGTGCCGCGGGGTGAAGGTCGACACCAGCTCGGCCTCGAACGGCGGGCTGTCGAACCCGCTCGCGTCGAGGACGTGCCGCACCTCCAGCCGGCCGGACGCGACGAGCTCGTTGGTCACCGACGTGCGGCGCCACTCAGCCGTCCGGGCGAAACCGTGGGACGGCGTGAGGTCACCCTGCGGGCCGGCGCCGAACCACGGGAACACCACCGGCACGCCACCACGCACGGCGACGCCGGGCTCGAAGGAGGCCAGCGGGCTCACCCACAGGACCGGATTGTGGCCGGTGGGTGTCCACTGCAGGACCTGGGCGCCGGCGTCGAGGACGGCGTAGTGGTCGCCGAGATGGTAGGTGTCGATGCCGGGGAACGGTGCACTGGGCATCCCCGCAGGCTAGCGCTCCCGGTCGTCCGGGAACACCACCCGCGGGCGACTCAGTTCAGCGCAGCCGTCGGACGGATCACCAGCCCGGTGCGCAGCTTCGGGGTGAAGAACGTCGACTTCGGCGGCATCAGCAGGCCCTCGCGCGCGGTCCGCTCGATCTCGGCCAGCGAGGTGGGACGGATCAGCACGGCGGCGGCGACCTCACCCGAGCCCACCAGGTCGAGCACCTCGTCCAGCCCGTGCTGGTAGCGGACCTCGGCGAGGGATCCGTCCAGGGCGTGCTCGAGGTAGGCGCCGTCCAGCGCCCGCACCCCGGTGAACATCTCCGGCTTCGGGACCAGCCACTCGGCGGTGCCGTCGGGGGAGAGCAGCACCAGGCGGCCCTGTGCCACCATCTCGCCGAGCATCGCCGGGGTGGGCTCGGGCGCCGGCTCGATGTCGAAGCAGACGCCGAGCTGCAGGCGCAGCTGGTCGAGGGTGATGCCGGTGTAGACCCGGTGGATGGCCTCGATGCTCAGCTGGTCGGCGACCAGTTCGTTGACGAAGGTGAGGGTGAATTCGGCCTCGGTGTCGTCCCGTCCGGTGGCCGCACGCACCTCGTCGCGGTAGGTGCGCGAGATCGAGTAGCGGTGGTGGCCGTCAGCGATCAGCACGTCGTCGGCGGCGAGGATGTCGGTGATCGCCGCGATTCGCGCGGGGTCGGTGATGCGTTCCACGGTGTGGACGACGCCCTCGGCGACCATCTCGCCGACCTGCTCACCGGGCTCGGCCAGGGCTGCGGTGAGGCCCTGGGCGAGCGACAGGCCCCACACCGGGGACAGGTTGGTCGCGGTGGCCCGGGTCAGGTCGAGCCGGTCGGTGACCGCTTTGGGCGTGGTGCGCTCGTGCGGGAGGACGCCGCCCGCGTCGAGGTCGACGACCTCCAGCCCGCACAGCACGCCGACGATGGTGCGGTCGGCGCCGGTGGCGTCGGTGAACGACATCCGGTAGATCGTCAGGGTCGGCGCCGCGTCGCGCACCAGGACGCCCTCGTCCAGCCATTCGGCGAGCGTGCGGGCGGCCACCTCGTAGCGGTCGTCACCGCCGGTCGGCACGTCGACGTGGACGATGTTGTGGGGGTCGCGCGTGCCGAGTTCGGTCACGTCGGCGTCCGACAGCACGTCGTAGGGGGGCGCGATGACCTGCTGGAGGTCGGCGCCCGGGGCGTAGCGGAGGGCCGGGAACGGTGCGATTCGGGGCATGGTGCAACGCTACCGAACCTCGCCGCCGGTGCCGCGGCGCGTCCGGGACGGTGCCGCCTGGCGGATTGGGGCGCCCCGATATCGTTGCCGCGTGAAGCGCAGAGCCTCGTGGATCGCCGGCGCGGTGGTCCTGGTCGCCGTGGTCGCGCTCGGCATCCTCGCCCTCCTGCGCGTCCAGGACGTCCAGGGGGCTGCGCAGTCCGCACGCGCCGACGCCAAGGCCGGCCTGAAGAGCCTTGAGGCCGGGGACGCGACGAGCGCTCAGGCGTCCTTCGAGCGGGCGGCCGGGGAGTTCTCCCGCGGCCGGGACCTGCTCGGGCCGGCGTGGCTGCGCTCCGTCCCGTTCGTCGGGCGGCAGCTGGACGCGGCGGACGACCTGTTCACCATCGGGCTGGAAGGGTCGGGCGCGGGCTCGGAGGCCGCGCAACTGCTGGGCAAGGCGTCCGGAGCCTCCGACCGCGACCGACTCGGCCAGTTGCTCGCCCTCGCCCACCCGCACCTGGACGCGGCCCTGGTGCACCTGACCGTGGTGGCCGACCGGGTCGACGGGCTCACCACGGACGGGCTGGTGCCCCCGCTCGCGGGCGCCGTCACCGAGCTGAACGGGCTGCTCGACCCGCTGCGCACCACCCTCGAGCGCAGCGAGTCACTGCTGGCGCTGGAGCGTTACGTCTTCTCCGGCCAGCACCGGTTCCTCGTCCTCGCGCAGAACGGCGCGCAGCTGCGTCCGACCGGGGGGTTCCCCGGCACCTACGGGCTGGTCGAGGTGGGACCCGACGGGCTGAAGCTCAGCGAGTTCGCCGACATCTTCACCCTGCCGGCCGACACCCTGATGCTCCCGTCCCCGCCGGGGATGGACAAGAAACCGCAGCTGTACCTCCGCAACGCGAACTGGTGGATCGACTTCCCGACCAGCGGTGAGGTGATCACCCGGCTCTGGGAGAGCATGGAGCCCCGGCAGCCGAAGCTCGACGGGATCATCGCGCTCGACCTGTCGACGATCAGCGACCTGCTGAAGGTGTTCGGCCCGATCCGGGTGCCCGAGTCCAAGGTGGCGCTGACCTGGCAGAACGTCGTCGAGCAGCTCAGCTACGTTGTCGAGGTCGAGAAGAGCGGGCTGGACGAGCAGAACAAGAAGAACGCCGTCGTCTCGCTCGCCAAGGCTGTGATGAAGCGCCTCCTCGACCTGTCCGACGACGAGTTCCGCCCGGTGATGACCGCCCTCGCCACGTCCGCCAACCAGCGGCACATCCAGCTGTACCTGACCGATGCGGACGCCCAGCGCGCCCTGGTCGCGACGGGCTGGTCGGGGGCGATCGCCCCGCCGGAGGGCACCACCGACGTCCTCGCCGTGAGCCATGCGATCGTCAAGCGCCCCGCGAAGGGCAACATGGGCGTCGCGAAGAGCCTGGACTACCAGGTGCAACTCGGTGAGGATGGCACCGCTGCCACCGTCCTGACGCTGGGGTACCACAAGGACCCGGACGTGCCGCTGGGCTACCTCGCCGACCGGTTCCGCCCCTACCTGCGGGTGCACCGGGCGACCGGAACCACCCTGGACGGGGAAAGCCCGTTCACCGCTGTCGACGACGCGACCGGGCTGCCGACCTTCGCCCGGACGTTCGGGGTGCCCAAGGCCGCCTCGGCCACGGTCGAACTCCGGACGCGGGTGCCGGACGCCGTCCGCGACGGGGTGGCACCACCGACGACCGGGGCTGCGCCGTCGGCCGACGTCGGTACGGCGGCACGGCACTACCGGCTGCTGCTGGTGCGGCAGGCCGACCTGGTGGACACCGACACGACGATCACGGTGCAGGCGCCCTCGGGGTGGCGGATCGTCAGCTCGGCGGCGGAGTTCCGCAACGACGGCGCCCGGGTCGCGACGAGCGGGGACGCCCAACACGTCTCGTTGGCCACGCCGCTGCTGCAGGACCTGGTCCTCGACCTCACCCTGGAGCGCGCGTAGGCGTCCGCGTCAACGGTGGGACGTCAGCGTCCACGGCGGGACGCTGCCCGCGGTGGGAAGAGCTGGCCCGGTGGCGCCGGGGGGGATTCGCGCCGGCGCCACCGGCTGCTCAGTACGCGCCGCTCGAGCCGACGACGGCCTTCGCGGTCCGGGCGAGGATCATCAGATCCTGAACCATGGACCAGTTGTCGACGTAGTAGAGGTCGAGGCGAACGGTGTCGTCCCAGGACAGGTTGGAGCGTCCTGAGACCTGCCACAGTCCGGTGAGGCCTGGTCGTACGTCGAGGCGTCGTCGGGTGTCGGGGTCGTACTGAGCGACCTCCGTGGGCAGTGCCGGGCGGGGTCCGACCAGGCTCATGTCTCCACGGAGGGCGTTCCACAACTGCGGGAGCTCGTCGAGGGAGAACCGCCGGATGAACCGGCCCACTCGCGTGATCCTCGGGTCGTGCGTCATCTTGAACAGCGGTCCGGCGCCCTCGTTCTCGGCCATGAGTGCGGCCAGGCGGGCTTCGGCGTCGGTAGCCATGCTGCGGAACTTCAGGCATTCGAAGGACTCGCCCTTCAGCCCGACGCGGGTCTGGCGGAAGATCACCGGGCCCCTGTCCTCGAGCTTGATGGCGAGGGCGACCAGGCCCATCACCGGTGCGGCCAGCAGCAGCAGGACCGCGGAGCCGATGATGTCCCACGTCCGCTTGATCCAGCGGGCGGCCTCGATGGCCTGCGGACGGTCGACGTCCACCAGCGGAAGGCCGGCCACGGGGCGGACGTCGAGACGCTGGGCGCTGACGTCGGTGAGCGCAGGCACCACGATCATGTGGACGTCCTGCTCCTCGAGCTCCCACGCCATCCGGCGGAAGTCCGCCGGGGAGGAGAAGGAGCCTTCGGCGAAGATCACGGTGGCCACGTCGTGCTTCTCGATCACGTCGACCGTGTCACCGATCGCGCCGAGCACCGGCAGGCCACCCGGGGTGGTGTGGGCCTTGTCGGCGGTGACCGCGCCGACGACGCGGTAGCCGAGCCAGGTCTCGCGGCGCAGCACCTTGGCGATCGCGTCCACGTGGCCACTGCCACCGGCCACGACGATCGGGGTGAGGAAGTAGCCCCGCCGGTGCACCCGGTTCATCACCTTGCGGCGGGCGAATCGGGCGGTGACCAGGCCGACCGTGCCGACCGTGAACAGCAGGACGTACAGCCCGCGCGGGAACTCGGCCTTGAGCAGGTAGCTGCCGATGCCGACCAGCCCGGCCATCGTGAACGACGCCATCAGGGCCCGCTTGTACTCCACCGCGCCCGCACGCTGGTGCCGCAGCTGGTAGGTGCCGAAGAGCTGGAGCATCAGCAGCCACATCGCACCGAGCAGCGGCGCAGCGACAGCCATCACGTGGAAGCTGTCGCCGGCGGTGTCGAACGGCACCGCGCCCCTGGCGTACACCGCGACCAGCATGGCTCCGGCGATCACGAGGAGGTCGCCGGCGAAAAGGATCGCGTGCTGTGTGCCGTGGGAGAGCAACCAGTGTTTCCGGGCGCTCCGGCTGGTGGTCCCATGGCTGGTGAGTGCGTCAAGATACGCGCTGAAAGTGGTCATGATCCCCCCGGTTCAGACCAGAAATCCCCCGAACGATCAACCCCCCCGGGAAGACCGGATCGACACCTACTCCCCCAAGCGGTCTGTCGATCGCGACCCAGTCTGCCAGAGCGGCGGAAACCATGCCAAGCGGCCGGGAAACCGTGCAGACCAGTTGCGCACATCTACTCAACGCGGTATCAGGCGGCCCGTGTCGTGCTCCGGGGCGCCGTCCGGGCCGGGGCTCAGCCGAGGGACGCGACGTAGTCGCGCAGGCGGACCGACGACGGGGCCGGCGTGAAACCCGCCTCCCCGATCCGGGTGAGGTCGAGCGCACTGTGTCGGGGGCGCGGGGCCATCTCCCGGCCGCGCGCGTACTCCTCGGTGCTCACCCCGGTGACATCGGCGGGATCGCGTCCGCACAGGGCGAAGACGTCGCGGGCGATGTCACACCAGGACTGCACCGGGCCGTCGTTCGTGAGGTTGTAGGTGCCGAAAGGGGCGCCGGAGGTGACCAGGTGCAGGATGCCGGCCGCCAGGTCGGTGGTGAACGTGAGCCGCCCGAACTGGTCGTCGACGACGGACGGGGACACCCCGCGGGCGGCCAGGTCGGCCATGGTGGCGACGAAGTTGCGGCCCTGGCCGATCACCCAGCTGGTGCGGACGAGGTAGTGGCGGGCGAGCTGGCCGACCAGGGCGTCCCCGGCGGCCTTGGTCTGGCCGTAGACGCCCAGCGGGCTGAACGGCTCGTCCTCGGTGTGCAGCTCGGCGGTGCCGTCGAACACGTAGTCGCTGGAGACGTGCACCAGCGTCGCCCGGTGCGCGGCGGCGACCCGGGCCAGGTTCGCCACGCCCTGCACGTTCGCCGCCCAGCAGGCCCGGCGTCCCTCGGCGGTCTCGGCGGCGTCCACCGCGGTGTACGCGGCGGCGTTGATGATGGTGCCGACGCCCCGCCACAGGTGGGCGTCGACCAGCGCAGCGTCCGTGCAGTCGAACCCGGGGAGGTCCAGCAGCTCGGCGTCGGGCAGCAGGGCGCGCAGCGCGCGTCCGAGCTGACCGTTGGCGCCCACGATGACCGTGCGCAGCGGGCGCATCGGGCGCACGTCCGCGAGCTGGGGGTGCGCGACGTCGGCGGGCGAGATGGTCGCCTCGGCCAGCGGCACCGGCCAGTCGACGGCGACGCTCGGGTCGGCCAGGTTCAGGTAGGTGTACTCCGCGAGCGAGTCGCGGCTCCAGTGCTCGTTGACCAGGTAGGAGTAGACCGTCCGGTCCTCCAGGGTCTGGTAGCTGTTGCCGACCCCGCGGGGCACGAACACCGCCGTCCCCGGGCCGAGCTCGACGGTCACCACGGCGCCGAAGCCGTCGCCGGCACGCAGGTCGACCCAGGCGCCGAACACGCGTCCGGTCGCCACCGAGACCAGCTTGTCCCACGGCTCGGCGTGGAACCCGCGGGTCACCCCGGTCGAGGTGTTGAACGCGATGCTGTGCTGCACCGGGCCGAAGTCGGGCAGCCCCAGCGCGGTCATCTTCGCCCGCTGCCAGTTCTCCTTGAACCACCCGCGGTCGTCGCCGTGCAGCGGCAGCGTCAGGACGAGCAGCCCCGGGATCGCGGTGGGGCGAACGGTGAGCTCGGCGGACCGAAAGGGGACAGTCCCCTCTTGGTCCGGCTGGCCCTTCGTGACGGCCTCGCTCGTGCCTCGCGAGCCCTCCTCAGGGACCGGCTGCGAAACGAAAGGGGACTGTCCCCTTTCGTTTCGGTTGGCGTCGGGGCTCACTGGCCGGCCGCCGCGTACTTCGCCTCGGTCGCGGCCTTGATCGGACGCCACCAGTCCTCGTTGGCGCGGTACCAGTAGATCGTCGCGGCCAGGCCCGACTCGAAGTCACGGTAGGTCGGCGCCCAGCCCAGCTCGGTGCGCAGCTTGGACGAGTCGATCGCGTAGCGCAGGTCGTGGCCGGCCCGGTCGTTGACGTGGTCGTAGGCGTCGGCCGGCTGACCCATCAGGGTCAGCACCAGCTCGATCACGCTCTTGTTGTCCTTCTCGCCGTCCGCGCCGATCAGGTAGGTCTCGCCGACGCGTCCGGCCTCGAGGATGCGCAGCACCGCCCGGTTGTGGTCGGTGACGTGGATCCAGTCGCGGACGTTCGCCCCGGCCCCGTAGAGCTTGGGACGGATGCCGGAGAGCACGTTCGTGATCTGGCGCGGGATGAACTTCTCGATGTGCTGGTAGGGCCCGTAGTTGTTCGAGCAGTTGCTGATCGTCGCCTGCACGCCGAACGACCGCACCCAGGCGCGCACCAGCAGGTCGGAGCCGGCCTTGGACGCCGAGTACGGGCTGGACGGGTTGTACGGCGTCGACTCGGTGAACCGCGCCGGGTCGTCCAGCTCGAGGTCGCCGTACACCTCGTCGGTCGAGATGTGGTGGTACCGCGTGCCGTGCTTCCGGACGGCCTCCAGCAGCGTGTAGGTGCCGACCAGATTGGTCTGGACGAACGGGGACGGGTCGCGCAGCGAGTTGTCGTTGTGCGACTCGGCCGCGAAGTGCACCACCACGTCGTGGTCGGCGACCAGCTCGTCCACCACGGACGCGTCGCACACCGAGCCCTCGACGAGGCGGAACCGGTGCGGGTCGAGCCCGTCCAGCGAGGTGCGGTTCGCCGCGTAGGTGAGCGCGTCCAGGACCGTCACCCGGTCGTGGCCCTCAGCGAGCGCGAGCCGCACGAAGTTCGTTCCGATGAAACCGGCGCCGCCGGTGACGAGCATTCCCCCCATGAGCCGCGATCCTACGCGGGGCCCTCGGGGCCGTGCGAGACTACCCGACATGCGCGGGATCATTCTTGCCGGCGGCTCCGGCACCAGGCTCCATCCCATCACGATGGCCACCAGCAAGCAGTTGGTGCCGGTCTACGACAAGCCGATGATCTACTACCCGCTGACCACCCTGATCCTCGCCGGGATGCAGGAAGTGCTCGTGATCACCACCCCGCACGAGCAGGACGCGTTCCAGCGCCTGCTCGGCGACGGCACCCAGCTCGGACTGCGGATCGAGTACGCCACCCAGCCCGAACCGAAGGGTCTGGCGCAGGCGTTCACCATCGGTGCGGACTTCATCGACGGCGAGAAGGCGTGCCTGGTGCTCGGCGACAACATCTTCTACGGCCAGGGGCTGGGCTCGCAGTTGCGCCGGCTCGCCGACGTGGACGGCGCCGCCGTGTTCGGCTACTGGGTGGCCGACCCCACCGCCTACGGCGTCGTCCAGGTGGACGAGGCCGGCATGGCGGTCTCGATCGAGGAGAAGCCGGCGGTGCCGAAGTCGCACTACGCGGTGCCCGGGTTGTACTTCTACGACGAGCAGGTGGTCGAGATCGCGTCCGGCCTGAAGCCGTCGGCGCGCGGCGAGCTGGAGATCACCGACCTCAACCGGGTGTACCTCGAGCGTGGTCAGCTCCAGGTCTCGATCCTGCCGCGCGGCACCGCCTGGCTCGACACCGGCACGTTCGACTCCCTCAACGACGCCGGCACCTTCGTCCGCACGATCCAGGCCCGGCAGGGCCTCCAGGTCGGGTGTCCGGAGGAGGCGTCCTGGCGGCGCGGGTTCCTCTCCGACGAGCAGCTGCTGGCCCGGGCGGACGAGCTTGCCAAGTCCGGGTACGGCGCCTACCTGCGCCAGCTGGTGGAGACGCCGCACTGACGCCGGCCGTCGGCCGGTCGGGGTGCGCGCCGGCACCCCACCCGAGGGCACGGGTGGACATCCGGCGGCAGACGCCCATAATTGAGTTGTTGGCCCGCAGGTGAACTGCCGGCCACTGCAGTACATGCCGAAGCTGTCATTTCCGGTGGGGGATCGGAGAAGACGGTAAATCTGGGGGGAGGATCGGCAATGGCAATTCGACGTGCTGGAGGCGTGGTCGGATACGTTCCGGGCGGGTGGGACATGTTCCACATCGGCCACCTGAACATCCTGAAACGCGCCCGGGAGAACTGTGACTGGCTAGTGGCCGGAGTGGTCACCGACGAGGCGCTGTTCGCAATGAAGAACAAGTGGCCGATCATCCCGTTCGACGAACGGCTGGAGATCGTCGGTGCCATCGGCATCGTCGACGAGGCGGTCGTCGACCACTCGGCCAACAAGCTCCAGGTGTGGGAACAGGTCCACTTCGACGTCCTGTTCAAGGGCGACGACTGGCGCGGGACGCCCAAGGGGCTCCGCCTGGAGGAGCAGTTGGCCGGCGTCGGTGCCCGGGTGCTCTACTTCCCGTACACGCTGCACACCTCGTCGACCGAACTGCGGCGCGTCCTCTCTGAGTGGTGACGGCATCCATCGGATGATCGAACCGGCCGAGCGGCCGGACGCTGCTGTCCATTCTGATTCAGGGGGATTCTGACTTATGCCGACGGTGCGCATTCTCGGCACCCACGGGGTTCCGGCCGCCTACGGCGGTTTCGAGACCGCTGCCGAGCACGTGGGGAAGTTCCTCGCCGGCCGCGGCTGGGACGTCGTCGTCTACTGCCAGGCGGACGGGAAGGGGCCGATCACCGAGGACACGTGGGAGGGCCTGCGCCGCGTCCACATCCCGGTGCACCTGCCGGGCTGGCGCGGTACCTCGCTCTTCGACCTCCGCTCGGTGCGGCACGCCAGTCGCCACCGGGACCTGTGCCTGGTGTTCGGCTACAACACCGGGATCTTCAACACCTGGCAGCGCCTGCGCCGCATCCCGCTCGTGATCAACATGGACGGGATCGAGTGGTCGAGGGCGCGCTGGGGGTTCTTCCGGCAGGCGATCCTCTACGTGAACGAGCGGATCGCGGCGCTGGTCGGCAACCGGCTGATCGCCGACCACCCCGAGATCGAGGTGTACCTGCGCACCCGGGCGCCCGCGCGGAAGATCGCGATGATCACCTACGGCGCCGACGCGGTCACGACCGCCCGGACCGGGCCGGTGACCGACCTCGGCCTGGAGCCCGGCGGCTACCTCACCCTGGTCTGCCGGCCCATCCCGGAGAACTCGATCCTCGAGCTGGTGACCGGGTTCTCCGCCGCCCGGCGCGACCACCAGCTGGTCGTGGTCGGCGGGTACGACCCGTCCGACCCGTACCACGCCGAGGTGCTGGCCGCAGCCTCCGACCAGGTGCTCTTCCCGGGTTCGATCTACGAGCCGGAGAGGCTGCGCGCCCTGCGGTTGCACTCCGCGATGTACCTGCACGGCCACACCGTCGGCGGGACCAACCCGTCCCTGGTCGAGGCGATGGCTGCCGGCAACGCGGTGCTCGCCCACGACAACCCGTACAACCGTTGGGTCGCCGGCGAGGGTGCGGTCTACTTCCGCACCGCCGGGGACGTCGCCGACCGGCTCGACGAGGTCCTCTCCGACCCGGAGCGGCTGGCCGCGCTCGGCCGCGCGAGCCGGGAGCGGCACGGCGAGGAGTTCACCTGGGAACACGTCGCCGGTCAGTACGAGGAACTACTTCTGGAGGTGCTCGCCGCTTCGGGGCGGGACGAGCGTGAGCAGACAAGGATGACGTCATGATCAGAGTCGCCGTGGTGGGCCTGGGGAAGATGGGCATCTCCCATCTCTCGATCGCGCGGGCGCTGCCGGGGGTGGAGTTGGCGGCGATCTGCGACTCCTCGGGCATCATGCTCGACGTCCTGGCCAAGTACACCGGGCTGAAGACCTACACGTCCCTGGAGCGGATGCTGGCGGACGAGCCGCTGGACGCGGTGATCGTGGCGACGCCGACCCGGTTGCACGCGCCGATGGTGCGGGCGGCGCTGGAGGCCGGGGTCGCGGTCTTCTGCGAGAAGCCGTTCTGCCTCGGCACGGACGAAGGGGAGGAGCTGGTCGCCCTGGCGGCGGAGAAGGACCTCGTCACCCAGGTCGGCTACCACAACCGGTTCGTCGGAGTGTTCGCCGAGGTCAAGCGGCTGCTGGACGCCGGAGCCATCGGCGACGTCACGCACTCCCTCGCCGAGGCCTACGGCCCGGTGGTGCTGAAGCCGCAGGGCGGCACCTGGCGCAGCCGGAAGTCCGAGGGTGGTGGCTGTCTCTACGACTACGCCGCACACCCGCTCAACCTGATGAACTGGTACCTCGGCGAGCCCGAGTCGGTCGGCGGCACCGTGCTGAACTCGGTCTTCTCCCGCGAGATCGACGACGAGGTGTCCAGCACCCTGGTCTACCCCGGCAACGTGACCACCCAGGTGTCGGTCAACTGGTGCGACGAGTCGGTGCGGAAGATGACCACCCGGATCACGTTGTGGGGCACCAAGGGGCGGATCTTCGCCGACCGGCAGGAGCTCCAGGCGTACTTCCGCGAGGACGCGCCCGAGTTGGCCGGGTACCGCCCGGGCTGGAACGTGAAGTACACCACCGAGCTCACCGAGCCGGTGTCGTTCTACCTGCGGGGCGAGGAGTACACCGCCCAGCTCGAGCACTTCGCGCAACGGGTGGCCGACCACCAGGTGGCCGGGACGAACGACTTCGCGTCCGCGGTGGTCACCGACCGGCTGATCGAGCAGATGCGCGTCGACGCCGACCAGCCGGACGCACGGGTGAGCGTCGAGGGAACACCACGGACGCCAGCCGCGACGCACACGCGCAAGCCGGGGCTGCTGGCCAGGCTGCGGCGGCACTGAGAACGGGGGGACGGGAATCATGGAGCGACTTCTGCTGGGGGACAACCAGTTCTTCGGGGTGAACCACATGTCCGAGGAGAAGGCCAGGCAGCAACAGATGCAGTTCCAGGACGACGAGGCGATCATCGCCGTCCTGGAGGCTGCGTACGCCGAGGGCATCCACTCGTTCATGTGCACCACGCACGACCGGATGGGTGCCATCGCCGACCACTTCCGGGCGCACCGGGACGAGTTCCCCGAGTTCACCGTGCTGCCGGGCATGCCCTACGCCCACAAGTACGCGAACGCGGTCACGACCGACGGCATGGTGGGTGCGATCCAGAAGTTCCTGCCCGACGGCGGGCTGCTGGACGCGGCCGTCCGCGGCACACGGTCGATGGCGCGCAAGGAGATCGAGGGCGTGCTGACGCTCCTGGTCGACGCGGAGATGAAGATGTTCGCCGGGCTGCCCACCCCGGTGGTGTGGCTCCAGAACGTGGTCACCGACCTGCTGCTCGGCATGGGGTTCAACGGCGCCTTCGAGGTGTTCGCCCGGCACGTCCGGGAGAAGTACGACGCCGAGCCCGGCTTCATCACCATGAACCTGCCGCTGGCGGTCGAGCGGCTCAACGCCGTGGGGATCGAGAACCCGCTGATCTGCTCGAACATCAACAAGATCGGCTTCCGGATGTCGGGCGGCATCGACGCCTACCGCCGGCTGCTGGACGAGAACCGCTTCCGGGCGGTGGCGATGTCGGTGTACGCCTCCGGGGCGATCCCCCCGGAGGAGGCGATCGAGTGGGTCTGCGCGCAGCCCCACATCGAGGCCATCGTCTTCGGAGCGTCGTCCGCGCGGAACATCGCGAGCACGCGGCAGCTCGTCGACCGCTACTGGCCCACGCAGGCGGCGGGGGCGGATTCGTCGGGCAGGCAGACGCCGTGACCCCTGCCGGCCCGCGCCGGGTGTTGTTCGCGAACCCGGGCGCGGACCTGTTCGGCTCCGACCGGATGCTGCTGGAAGCGGCGCGCGGGATCGCGGCGTCCGGCTACCGGGTGGTCGTGGCCGTGCCGGAGACCGGCCCGCTGGTGGACGAGCTGGAGGCCGCCGGCGCCGAGGTCGTCCACCAGCCGACGCCGATCCTCCGCAAGGGCAGCATGTCGGTCCGTGGGGTGGCCGGCCTCGCGGTGCAGGCGTTCAGGGCACTGCCGGCGGCGACCCGCATCCTGTGGCGCGCCCGGCCGGCCGTGCTGGTCGTGAACACCGTCACCCAGCCGCTGTGGCTGGTGCTCGGCCGGCTCGTGCCCGGGGTCCGGGTGGCCTGCCACCTGCACGAGGCCGAGCAGGCGCTCTCCGGCTGGCTGCTCCGGGTGCTCTACCTGCCCCTGTTCTGCGCCCACCGCATCATCGCGAACAGCCACCACACCCTGGACGTGCTCGCGGCGTCCGTGCCGCGCCTCGCCGCCCGGACCGTTGTCGTGCACAACGCGGTGCCGGGCCCGCCGGCGGTGGTTCCGCCCCGCCCGGCCCTGACCGGTCCCGTCCAGCTGGTCTACGTCGGACGCATCTCCGAGCGCAAGGGGGTGCTCGTGGCGATCGAGGCGCTGGGCCGGCTGCGGGAGGAGGGGCTGGAGGCGCACCTGCGCATCGTCGGCTCCGTGTTCGCCGGCAACGCTTCCTTCCTCGACGAGACCGAGGCGATGGTGGCCCGACTCGGCCTGACGGAGCGCGTCACCTTCGTGGGGTTCCAGCGGGAGGTCTGGCCGGAACTGGAGCGGGCCGACATCGTGCTCATGCCGTCGCTCCTCGACGAGTCGTTCGGCAACGTCGCCGTGGAGGCTGCGCTCGCCGCCCGGCCGGCCGTGGTCAGCGACCTGGCCGGCATTCGTGAAGCGACGCAGGCCAGTGGGTCGGTCCGTCGGGTCCGGCCGGGCGACAGCGACGCACTGGCCGACGCGGTCCGGGAACTCGTCGACGACTGGCCCGCGCAGGCGTCCGGGGCCTTGTCGGCGGCTCCGATCGTGGCCGAGCGGTTCTCGCACGACCGCTACGTCGCGGGCCTGCTCGACGCGCTGGCCCTGCCCGCGAACGCCGTCGGCGCCGTGCGCCAGGGGTAGCATTGCCGCCCGCATCCCGGACTTCTCTCTGGTAGGCCCGTCGTGCGGAGTGGTAACTTGGTGGGCGGGGGGAGTTTCTAGCCGCGTGGGCAGGCCCAAATCTGGGGTCGGCGACCGCGCCGCGATGTTGCCGCCTTCCACAGTTTCATGCGTCCTTGGGGGGGGAAGCAAGAATGTTGGGGGTCTGGGGGAGAAGACTCGCCATTGGCGGGTTGACAATCGTCGTTCTCGCCGGCGCGGGGTGCACGGGTGGTCAGGACCAACCGTCGCAGACGCCGGTGCCGAGCGCATCAACAACGTCGGGCAGTACGTCCGAGCCATCGGCCGCGCCCACGACGACGCCGCCGAAGCCGACGAAGGACCAGCCGGTTCCCAAGGTGAACCGCGGATCCGCCGCCACGCCGACCATCACGGCCAAGCCGGCCGACACGACCTCGACCGTGAAGTACCCCGACGGGGTGGCGCTCAAGGTCAAGGACGTCGCGTTCGGCAAGGAGACCGACAAGGGGCCCGGGGCCTTCCCCGGACGGCAGTACGCCGTGCTCACCCTGAGCATCACCAACGGCTCCAAGAGGGCGCTGTCGCTCGACACCGTCGTGGTCACCGTGCTGGACAAGGATGGCAAGGACGTCTCGCCGGTCTACGTGCAGAAGGCCAAGGTGCAGGACTTCTCCGGCACCCTCAAGCTGGGCGCCACCGCCACAGCGAAGTACGCGTTCGCGGTGCCGAAGTCCTCGCGGTCCAAGGTCACCGTCGTCGTCGACTTCGACGGGGTGCACACCTCCGCGGTGTTCCGGGGAGGGCTCAGCCAGTGATCGCCGATCGGATCGGACGGATCGTCCGGGCACCCGCGGCCGGCGCGGCCGTGGCGCAGGTCTGGCAGGCCCTGGGGAGCTTCCTGCTCCAGGTGCTGGCGGCCTGGCTGCTCGGCGCGTCCGGGCTGGGCGTGATCAGCCTCAGCCTCGGCGTCATCGTCCTCGCCACGACGCTCGCCAGCGGCATCATCGGTGACTCCCTGGTCATCCTCGACCGCGGCGACCGGGTCGTCCGCGGCGGGCTCGAGGGCATGGCCGTGATCATCTGCCTGCTCAGCGTGCTGGTCACCGCCGGCTCGATGGTCGGCCTCGGCCTGCTGACGCCGGTCGAGGGCGTCTGGTTCGGGCTCGCGCTCGGCGCCTTCCAGCTCGAGGAGCTGGTGCGACGAATCCTGATGGCGACCATGCGGTTCTGGCGCCTGGTGGTGCTCGACTCGACGGCGCTGGTGTTCAGCCTCGGCACGCTCGGCATCTGCTACCTCAACGGCCCGATCAACGTCGGCGTCTTCCTGCTGGCACTCTTCGTCGGGCAGACCGCAGGGATCGTCGCCGGCCTGATCCTCATCTCGGCGGACGAGCGGACGGTCGTCCCGGTCACCGTGGCAGGCATTCGTCAGGTCGCCCTCTTCGGCACCATGCGCGGCCTGCAGGTGAGTGTCACCCCGGGCCTGCTCACCGCGTCACGCACGATCGTGATCCTCATCCTCGGCCAGGCCGCGCTCGGCCAGGTCGAGGCCGCTCGCATCTTCGTCGCCCCGGCCCTGCTGATCGTGCAGGGGCTGGGCTCGTACCTGCTGACCAGCTACGTGCGTGACCGCCGGCAGCCGGCCGCACGGCTGGCCGCCCGCGCGCGGAACGCCTCTTTGAAGCTGTGCGGCGCCGCGCTCGCGGCCGGTGCAGCGCTCACCCTGCTCTCCCCGTACCTCGGCCACCTGGTCACCGGGCCGTCGTTCAGCGTCGACCAGATCGCCGTCGCCGGCTGGGCCCTGTACGTGGCCGGTTCGGCGACCGTGCAACCCTTCGCATCCCTGGGCGCCGTCCTGGGCAGGCAGCCGATCGTGCTCGCCTGCCGCGCGGTCGACGCCACGATCGCGCTCTCCCTGGTGTGGCTCCTGCTGGGTCCGCTCGGGCTGAGTGCATCCCTGACCCCGTACGCGCTGGCGACGGGGCTCTTCCTCGGCGGGATCCTGGTTCGCCAGTTCGCCCTCCGACCACTGATCCATCCTGAATCGACCGGTTCCACGGGCGACCTCACGACAGCTAGGACCTGCGATGTTCACGCTTAGCGCACGAGTTTCACGAGCCGTTTCGGCGTCCCTGCGGGTCCTGGTGGCCCTCGCCCTCACCGTCGTCGGGATCGGGGTGACCACGGCCACCACGGCGAGCGCGGACACTCCGGCCGCCGCGACGGTCACGCTCCCGGAGACGGTCAGCGCCGACGCCCTGCCGACCTGGCAGGTCAACGGCGTGGTCTGGAGCCAGGCCATCGTCGGCAACACCGTGTACGTGGTGGGCAGCTTCAGCAAGGCACGGCCGCCGGGCGTGGCCGTCGGTGGCGCGGGCGAGATCGACGCCAACAACATCTTCGCCTTCGACGTCACCACGGGTAACGCCGTCACGTCCTTCAGCCACTCGCTGAATGCGCAGGGCCTGATCGTCCGGGCCGCGCCCGACGGCAGCCGCATCTACGTCGGTGGCGACTTCACCGCGGTGGACGGGGTCGCGCGTGGCCACGTCGCGGCCTTCGACACCGCGACCGGCAGCCTGCTGACGACCTTCGCGCCGAACACCGACGGCCAGGTGCGCGCGTTCGCCATCACCAGCAGCACCGTGTACGTGGGCGGCAACTTCCGCTCCGCCGCCGGGAAGCCCCGCACCCTGTTCGCAGCGTTCTCGCCCACCAACGGCGCGATCACCGCGTGGGCGCCGGTGGGCGACGGCGGGTACACCTGGGCCATGGTGATGAGCCCGGACAACTCCCGGGTGATCGCGGCCGGGTCGTTCACGACCCTCAACGGCGCCGACGCCTACGGCATGGGCGCGATCGACGCCGGCACCGGCGCGAACCTTCCCTGGGCGGCCACCACCCGCATCCGGACCGCCGGCCTCAACGGGGCGATCGCCTCGCTGAGCACGGACGGCACGCAGGTGTTCGGCACCGGCTACGCCTACGGCGCCGGAGCCTCCTTCGAGGGCACCTTCTCCGCCGACCCCAACACCGGCACGATCAACTGGGTCCAGGACTGCCTCGGTGACACCTACGACAGCTGGCCGATGAACGGCGTGCTGTACACCGTGTCGCACAACCACGACTGCTCGGTCGTGGGCGGCTTCCCCGACACCAGCCCGCGTTCTCGCTGGCAGAAGGCCGGGGCGATGCCGACCTTCGGTACCGGGACGATCACCCGGAAGGACGCGTACGGCTGGGACTTCACCGGGCTGTCCTACCCGGGCGTCCTGCACTGGTTCCCCGACCTCGAGTTCGGCACCTACACGGCCGACCGGCAGGCCGCCTGGAGCGTCACCGGCAACAGCAACTACCTGGTGCTGGGCGGGGAATTCCCGATCGTCAACGGTGTCGCCCAGCAGGGTCTGGTGCGATTCGCCAAGCGCAGCGTCGCGCCCAACAAGATGGGCCCGATCTACAACGCGACGTTCAACCCGAACCCGATCTCCACGGACTCCGGCACGGTCAAGGTGCTCTTCAACAGCATCTGGGACCGCGACGACCCGACGTTGAGCTACGACGTCTTCCGGAATTCCGGCGCGAAGATCCTGACGGTCACCAAGGACAGCACCTTCTGGAAGATGCCGAGCCAGACCTTCACCGACACCGGGCTGACACCGGGCAGCCAGGTGCGCTACCAGATCAGGGCCAGGGACGCGTCGGGCAACTACCAGTTCAGCGCGTGGTCGAGCTACATCACGGTCAGCTCCGCCACACCGTCGACGTACGCCGGGGTGGTGCGCGGGGACGGGGCGACCCACCTGTGGCGGCTCACCGAGCCGACCGGCACGGCGGCCGTCGATGACATCGGCGACTACCACGGCGCCTACACGAACATGACCCTGGGCACGGCCGGCGCGATCGTCGGCGAGACCGGCACCGGCGTGACCTCCACGGCCAACTCCGCGAAGGTCACCACCAGGGACATCTCGACCGCGCCGCAGACCTTCTCGGTCGAGGCGTGGGTGAAGACCACGAGCACCCGCGGCGGACGGATCGTCGGGTTCGGCAACAACCCGACCGGAACGGCCACCTCCGGCTACAGCGACCGGGCGCTCTACCTCGACACCTCGGGCCGGCCGAACTTCACGGTGTACAGCGGCGCCCAGCGCCCGGTGTCCAGCCGGGTCGCGATCAACGACGGCCAGTGGCACCACGTGGTCGGCACGCTGGATCCGACGAACGGCATGCAGCTGTTCGTGGACGGGCTCCGGGTCGGGCGCGACCAGCGCTACGTCTCGGCGCGCGACTACGACGGCTACTGGCGGATCGGTAACGACTCGGTCAGCGGCTACAGCAGCGCGCCGAGCGACGCCGGCCTGGTCGGCAGCTTCGACGAGGTCGCGGTCTACCCGTCCGCGCTCACGGCCGCCCAGGTCAAGGCGCACTACCTGGCCAGCGGACGCGCCCAGACGTGGCCGGCGGCGCCGACCGACGCCTACGGCCAGGCGGTCACCGCGGACTCGCCCGACCTGTTCTGGCGGCTGAACACCATCTCCTCGACCCTGGTCGATGAGAGCGGCAACGGCCGGACGGGCAACCAGACCGGTTCGGTGACCGGCGGCCAGACCGGCCCGATCACCGGGAACACCGCCGCCAACTTCCAGACCAACGGCCTGGTCGTCGACAAGTACTCCTGGAACGCCCCGCAGGCCTACACCGAGGAGGTGTGGTTCAAGACCACCACCACCAAGGGCGGCAAGCTGATCGGGTTCGGCAACGCCACCAGTGGCCTGAGCTCGAGCTACGACCGGCACGTGTGGATGCTGGACAACGGCAAGGTGTCCTTCGGCGCCAACGCCGGCAGCCAGGTGGTCCTCACCAGCACGTCGGCCTACAACGACGGCCAGTGGCACTACCTGGTGGCGAGCCAGGGCAGCGGCGGGATGCGGCTGTGGGTCGACACCGTCCTGGTGGGGAGCAACAGCAACTCGGTGAGCCAGGACTACACCGGCTCGTTCCGCATCGGCGGTGACCGGGTCTGGTCGGGTTCGACGAACACCTACTTCACCGGGACCCTGGACGAGGCCGCCGTCTACCCGACGGCATTGTCCGAGGACGCGATCCGGGCGCACTACGCCGCCTCCGGGCGGTCGGCGTCGAACCGTAACCCGGTCGCCTCCTTCACCACCTCCGCCGACTTCCTCCAGGTGAGCGTCGACGGGTCGGCGTCGACCGATCCCGACGGGCCGGTGGCGAGCTACGCGTGGAACTTCGGCGACGGCGCCACGGCGACCGGGCCGACCGCCACCCACACGTACGCTGCCGGTGGGACGTACACGATCACCCTGACCGTGACCGACCCGCAGGGTGCGACGGGCACGCGGTCGACGCCGGTCAGCGTCGGCCCGAACCAGGCGCCGGTGGCATCGTTCACGGCCACCAAGGACCTGCTCCAGGTCGGCTTCGACGCCTCGGCGTCCACCGACGTCGACGGCACGGTCGCGAGCTACGCCTGGGACTTCGGTGACGGCCACTCCGACACCGGGGCCACCACCACGCACACGTATGCGGCGGCGGGCACCTACCAGGTCGTCCTCACCGTGACGGACAACCGCGGGGCGACGGGCACGTCGTCGCAGTCGGTGACCGTCGTGGCCAACCAGCTGCCGACGGCGGCGTTCACGAGCACGGTGGCCTACCTGTCGGTGGGCTTCGACGCCGCGGCGTCCGCCGACGCCGACGGGTCGGTCACCGGCTACAGCTGGACGTTCGGTGACGGCGGGACGGCGGCGGGCGTCAGCCCGACGCACGCCTACGACGTGGCCGGCGACTACCTGGTCACCCTCACCGTCACCGACAACCGGGGCGGCACCGCCTCGGTCACCCACCAGGTGACCGCGGTCAACCCGCCCAACCAGTTGCCGACGGCGTCCTTCACCGCGTCGATCACCGACCTGTCGTTGAGCGTCGACGGCACCGGCAGCAGCGATCCCGACGGCAACGTCGCGCTCTATGCCTGGGACTTCGGCGACGGCACCACCGGGAGCGGCGCAACCGCGACCCACGCCTACGCCGACGCCGGCGCGTTCACCATCACGCTGACGGTGACCGACGACGACGGCGGCACGGCGACGACCACCCGGAGCGTCACCGCGGTCCGGCCCAACCAGAACCCGACCGCGGCCTTCACGAGCACGGTCAACGGGCTCCAGGTGACGGTCGACGCCGGCGGCTCGACGGATCCCGACGGGACGGTCGCCTCCTACGCGTGGACCTTCGGGGACGGCGGCACCGCCACCGGCGCGACGGCCAGCCACACCTACGCCGATGGCGGCAGCTTCTCGGTGAAGCTGACCGTGACCGACAACCGCAACGGCACCGACTCGGTGACCAAGACGGTGACGGTGGTGGCTCCCGGACCGCTGGCGAAGGACGACTTCGGCCGGACGGTCACCGGTGGCTGGGGGAGTGCGGACACCGGCGGCGCCTGGTCGCTGACCTCGGGTGCGAGCAAGTTCTCGGTCTCGGGCGGGACGGGCAAGGTCACCCTCGCCGCCGGGCAGGGCTACACCGCGAGCCTTCCGTCGGTCTCCTCGGCGGACACCGACCTGACGGTGTCGGTGGGCATCGACCAGGCGGCGACCGGCGGTGGCCAGTATGTGAGTGCGATCGGACGCCTCGTCTCGACCGGCAACGACTACCGGGCGAAGGTCCGGGTGCTGAGCACCGGCGTCACGGTCTACCTGGCGAGGACCGTCGGGGGCACCGAGACGGTGCTCTCCACGACCACGGTCAGCGGCCTTACCGTCAGCCCCGGTGAGGTGCTCCAGCTGCGGGTGCAGGTGACCGGCAACGGGACGACGACCATCCGGGCGAAGGCCTGGAAGGGCGCGACGGAGCCGACCAGCTGGACGTCCAGCACGACCGACACCACCGCTGCCCTCCAGGGCGCCGGAGCGGTCGGGCTGTACACCTACCTGTCCGGGTCGACGACCAACGGTCCGGTGGTCTTCTCCTACGACGGGCTGCTGGTGAAGTCCCTGGCGCAGTAAGCCGAACCGACGAGTGCCCGGCCCCCGCGAGGGGACCGGGCACTCGTCTGCTCTCGGGCGCGTCCGCCGGTCACCCGGTCGGACGCTCGGGGTCGCTCAGGCGACCGTCGTCACCGCCAGCTGGTCGAAGCGGTACAGGACGGCACCGTTCGACGTCTTGGCGTTGGTGGCGGCGGCCAGACCGACACCGCCGGCCTTCTGGAGCCCGGCCGAGCTGTCGCTGGCGGTCACCTGCCAGGTGCTGGGCTCCGCGGCGTCCGAGCGCCAGACCTTGGCGCGCAGGTTGGTCGTGCCCGTGCCGGTGACCTGCAGCGTCACGTGGAGGGTGCTGCCGGTCGTCCACGTGAGGCCGGAGACCGGGGTGCTCGTCAGCACGGTGGTCCTGCCGTTCGCCCGGGACAGCAGCTGCGCGGTGACGGCACCACCCTTGCTGATCTTGAGGCGGGCGCGGTAGTCACCGACACCGTCGACCGTGCGACCGACGAAGCTCACGTACTGACCCGTTCCGGTGACCTTCTGGTTCATGGTCACCGAGGCGGTCAGCTGGGTGGACGTGGAACTCGCCGCGTTGAGCCGGGCGATGCTCGACTGGCCCTTGGCCAGCTTGATGGTGCCCAGCCCGCTGCCGACGGTGAACTTGCTCGGGGTGGAGGCCACCCAGGTGCCACCGACGTCCGCCGAGCCCCAGCCGGACTTGACCGAACGCCCGAACTCGTCGGAAGCGACCTTGCCGGCCCCAGCGGTCGTGGTGGCCGTCGCGGTCGGAGTCGCCGTGGCGGTCGCGGTCGCGGTCGCCGTGGCCGTGGCCGTGGCGGTGGCAGTGGCTGTCGCCGTCGGGGTGGTCGTGGGCGTCACGGCGACGGAGACCGTGTCGGTCCAGATGCCGAGGTGCTTGTCGCCGGCCGAGCGGCCGAGCGCCGACGCGATGTCGGACGGCAGTCCGAGCGCGACCTGCGAGGTCACGTCCGTCACCGACGAACTGAGCACGCCCGCCGAGTCGACGACCTTGCTGCCGGTGAACTCCCGACCCCGTGCCTCGTGGCCGGTGGCGCTCTGGAAGGCGGACAGCGTGTTGTAGACGGCCGGGCTGGTGTCGGTACGGGCCCACACGACCAGCCACGTCGGGCTGGAGGCGGACGTCCGGTTGTACACGTTGCCGTTCGCGGTGATGCCCATCTTGGCGGCCGAGTACTTCGACGAGCTGAAGTCCTCGACGCACAGCTCACAGTTGCCGGAGGCGATCGGGCCGATCACGTTGTTCGACACCACGACCGGGCCGAGCGTCCAGGGCATGGTCGGGTCGGGGAATGACTGGCGGGTGTCGACGGCCTGGTCGTTCTTGTTCGTGTTGCGGCGCGAGTCCTGCACCAGGTTGAGCGGGCGGGCGTTGCCGACGATGGTGTTGTTCCACAGCTTCACGTCGCTGGTGTTGTTCACCAGGATGCCCTCGGCGCCGTTGTCGGCCACCAGGGAGTCGGCGACGATCGCCTTCGCGGAGATCTCCAGGAAGACGCCGGCGTTCGCGTTGTTGGTGAAGTTCGAGGAGGTGATCACGGTGTTGTACACCGAGCAGTCCTCCCAGAAGCCGTACGCGTAGTTGTCGCTGACGTCGGTGTCGATGACCTTGACGCCGCGCAGGTGGCCGATCTTCACACCGCCCGCGTTGGGAGCGGCGTTGAACTTCTGGTTGTTGTTGTAGCGCGCGGACACCTTGTCGAGGACGAGGTTGTCGGCGTAGTTGGCGTGCACGCCGAGCATGCCGCTGTTGGTGACGGTGACCCTGCGCAGGGTGGCGTTCGCCGCGTCCAGGCTGATGCCGGTGGTCGCGGAGTCCTGGATGTCCACGTTCTCGAAGGTGGCGCCGGGCTTCTCGGCCGTGATGGTGCCCATCTGCCAGACCGAGGTCGCGTACCGGCGGACGCCGATGCCACGGACGGTGACGCCGCTGGCCCGCACGTTGATCGCCTGCTGGAGGTTGCTGGCGGCCACGGACTTCGAGGTCGGGTCGGTGCCGACGTACAGCTTGGACGTGCTCTCGTCGAGGAAGAAGGTCCCCGCGGTCACCAGCGACTTCGACTTCACCTGCCACATGGCCTGGCCGTCGATCCAGACGGCGTCGGGGTGGGCGGCCATCGGCGCGGTGGTGGTGTTCACGAACTGCCAGCCTGCCGTGGTCGAGTCCGCGGCGCCCTTGGTGTAGGTGGGGCTGTGGTCGAACCGGGTGGTCCAGCCGTCGTGGCGCCAGGTCGACCCGTCCTTCACCCAGCCGCTGACCGAGGTGGTGCCGTCCAACCAGACGGCCTCGTTCGGGTAGTTCTGGATGGTGACGCTCTTGTAGACCGCGACCGACTCGTTGTACGAACCGGCCCGCAGGACGATCGTCGCGCCGTCACCGGCGACCGCGAGGGCCTGGGTGAGCGTGGCGAGGGGGGCGCTGAGGGTGCCGGCGTTGGAGTCGGAGCCGTTCTTGGCGACGTAGATGGCGTTGGCGGGGGCTGAGTAGACGGCTGAGCCGACCTGTACGGAACCGGCCGAATCGGCGGCGCGGACCGCTGCTGCATGCGCGGGGGGAGCGCTCTGCAGGGCGATGGCCCCAGTGGCCACAAGGCCAATGAGGGCAGAGAAGATCTTTAGCTCGGGGGGCATGATGAGATTATACATAAGATCGCTCAGATTTCTCTCAGCTTTCTGAAGAATTCCGAGCGGTGGACCCTCATCCAGTGGTAAGGGCCGGCTGCGGCTCTCCCCGGGCGGACCCCCCGGGCCGGCCCAGTGTGCGCCGGGCGACCGGGGCCGGGCGGTTGAGCCACGCAGGACGCCAGCGACGGACGGTGGTCCCGTTGCCGAGGGTGACGCAGATCAGGACCAGGAACGCCGTGGTTGCGTCGAACAGGCCGCTCTCCAGCAGCCCCCGCGACGTGAGCAGCACGATCATCGCCAGCTGCCAGCCGAGGAGGTCCCGCGAGGACGTCTGGATCACCCGCACGCCGGCGTGCAGCATCCAGAGCAGGCAGATGCCCAGGCCGACCAGACCACCCTGGACCAGGGCCGACACCCAGCTGCTGTCGAGGATCTGGAAGGCCCACCACTGCCCGGCGACCGGAATCTGCTTGGTGTCCAGGCCGCTGCCGAACAGCGTCTGCCAGATCGTGTCCTTCGGGGCGAGGGCGGCCTGCCAGGCGATGGTGCGGTTGCTCAGGGTGGTGAGCTGGTCCACGTCCTCGCCCCGGCTGATGAGTTGCGCGACCGCGTCGCTCCCGAGCGCCGCCCACACCAGGATCGGGATCAGGGCACCCACGAGCACCGCGGTGCGGATCCGGATCGCGACAGCGGTGACCATCAGGATCGCGACCGTGGGAACCATCACCAGCAGGGAGGTCCGCGAACCGGTCGCGAGCAGGACGCCCAGGGCGGCGGCGCCGACCGCCAGGTGGCCGATGGTGTCGAGCCCCTGGGTGACCTTGGCGGCGACCCAGGCGAGGACCACCGCGGCCTCGAAGGCGAGCTCGTTGGGGTGCATCGGCGGGAAGCCGCCGGACAGGCGTCCCCCGCCGGCGAGGTCGCTGAGGCCGGTGACGGCCGCGAGAGCCCCGATGGTGCCGATCGCGGCCACCAGGCTGGGCAGGAGGGAGGCGGCCGGGTACCGGTGGGCGAGCACCACGATCGTCATCACCTGGATGCCGACGCGGACGGCGACGACCACGGACGCGAGCAGGTCGCCGGCCGCGAGCGCACCGAGCACCGTGCACAGCAGGTACGCGCCCACGAACATCACCGGCCCGAACGGGACCGGGTGGAGGTCCCGGCTCGACCCGGACAGCAGGAGCGCGCCCAGCAGGCCCACGAGGGCGAGGATGGCTTTGAGGACGGCGACGATGTCGAACGCGCCGGAGAAGTAGCTGTCGGACTGCCACGGGATCACCGAGGCGATGACGACCAGCAGCACCAGATAGCAGGCGAAGGAGACCCGGTGGCGCGGTGCGACGCGCCCGGAGGGGGCGCGGGGGGTGGCTTCAGACGCGACTGTGGACACGGCGCGAGGCCATCTGCTTGCGCCGTCGCGCGCCACGTTTGTGGCCGGCCTTGGCCGGCGGACGGCTCGCCTGCGGCTTCGTGCCCCGGTCGTCGGAGGCCGCCTCGAGCACGTGGGCGGACCGCTCCGCGTCGGCCACCGCCTCGGCCGCTTCATCCGGTGACAACGGGGCGGACGGGACGGCGTGGGCGGGCGCGCGCACCGGACGCGTCTTGCGGAAGCGGCGGAACTGGCGCGACGGCCGCCAGTTCCCGGTCACGCGCTGCCCGGCGAAGAACCGCACCAGGGCCAGGATGACGGCGAGAGCGAGACCGATCGTGCCGCCGATCGCCACGTACACCGACAGGCGGGGGTCGGACGGCTCGGTGGGGAGCAGGGCCTGCACCGCGGTCTCGACGGTGATCGGGGTCTTGCCGTCGACGGTCTCGATGTCGGTGATGAACGTGGCCATGTGGCGCGCCGCCGAGTTGGCCTTGTCGCGCGCCTCCGTGGCGGTCGCCCCGGTCGCGGTGATCTGGACCAGCGGCGTGTCCGACGGGTTCGTCGCGGTCAGGCTCTCCCGCAGGGAGCTCATGTCGCTCACGCCCATGTCGCGGGCGACCCCTTCGAGCACTTCCTGGCTGTAGATGAACGACGGGTAGGAACGCGCCCGGCTGACCGCGAACTGGGCGGCCTCGTAGTTGGCGGCGACGCCGGTGCCGGGGATGCCCTTGACGAACTGGGTGGCGGTGGCCGAGTAGGTCGGCGGCACGGCGCGGGCGAGTGCCCAGCCGCCCGCGACGCCCAACGCCAGCCCGGCGATCAGCAACACCCAGTTCCTGAGCAGGATCCTGCCCGCCAGCCCCAGTGGGAGGATGTCGGCCCCCACCGCGGCGGCGGTGCCCCGCTGCTCCGTCTCACTCACCGTTCTCGTCCCCCCACCAGTACAGCGCGGCCCGCACGCGAACGTGAATCCCCGGTACCGACGCTGTCGAACTTCGTTGTCCCAATGCTAGCGAGGCGTACGCTCCGGGCGGGCCGGTGGCGTCCGGTCGGGCCCGGCGACCTCGATTCGGCTAGGCTGCCCGTGGGGGGAGAAGATGACGGACACCGGGCACTCGGGCTCCTATCGCGAGGCCGTGGAGCGCCTGCGCGGCGCCCAGAAGTCGTCGAAGGGCGCGCCCCTCTACTCGCTCCTGGTGAACCGGCCCCTGGGTCGGCTGCTCGCCGCCGCGGCCTACCAGGCCCACCTGACGCCGAACCAGGTCACGGTCGTGAGCGCGCTGTTCACGTACTCCGGGATCGTCGCCATCGCGCTCGCGCCGGTGACGTGGTGGTCCGGCCTGGTGATCTGCGTCCTGCTCGTCCTCGGGTACGCGCTGGACAGCGCGGACGGCCAGCTCGCCCGGCTCCGCGGTGGCGGGAGCCTGGCGGGGGAGTGGCTGGACCACGTGGTCGACGCCGGCAAGATCGCCACCCTGCACGTCGCCGTCCTGATCGGGTTCTACCGGCAGGGGGCCGAACCGGTGTGGCTGGGTGTCGCGCTGGGCTTCCTCGTCTTCTACGTCGTGCACTTCTTCGGGATGCTGCTCACCGAGTTGTTGACGCGGCTGTACTGGAGCACGAAGGCCACGCCGAAGCCGTCGGCGGCCGCGTCCTCGACCGTGTCGTTGCTCAAGCTGCCCACCGACTACGGCGTGCTCTGCCTGGCTTTCGCGGCGTGGGGCTTCGTCCCGGTCTTCCGCTGGCTGTACCTGCTGCTCGCTCTGGCCATGGCGGGTTACACCCTGCTGGTCCTGGTCAAGTGGTACCGCGAGGTGAGCGCGCTCCGCTGAGGAGGCCGGGGTCAACCCCCACGGGATGCTCAATTCTGACGCCTACGGGCCATTGAGCCCGTACACCGGTGCGCGGTAAGTTGAGCTTGCTGTAGTTCGGGGGGACTATGACAGCCGTAATTGGGGGGTATCCAGTTCAGGCCGCGAGCCGACGCATCTCTGTGCGCCGCCGCCCGCCTGTCGCGCAGCCGTCCAGCCCTTCCGACGCCAATCGACCGGCATCTCAGAGGCCGGTCCTCACCGGGGGGTTAGGCGATGCACAGGTCTCGACGACCGTTGCGCTCATGGCTGGCGCTGGCAGTTTCGTTCGGCGTCGTCAGCGCGGGGTTCTGGGTGAACTCCGCGCCGGTGGCGGAGGCGGCGCTCGCGCCGCTGATCCCCAGGGCATCCGGCGCGATCACCGCTGACCGACTGCCGAGCGTCCAGATCGACGGTGTGGTCTGGTCGCAGGCGATCGTCGGCAACATCGTCTACGCGGGCGGCAAGTTCACCAACGCACGCCCCGCGGGGGCGGCGGCCGGGACGAACCTGACCACCCGCAACAACCTTCTCGCCTACAACATCACCGACGGCACGCTGGTGACCTCCTTCGCGCCCAACCTGAACGGACAGGTGCTGGGGGTCGCGGCGAGCCCGGACGGGTCGCGCATCTACGTGGTCGGTGACTTCACCACCGCGAACGGCACCGCCCGTCGCCGGGTGGCGGCCTACAGCACCGCGACCGGCGCGCTGATCACCGCGTTCAACCCGGTCGGGGTGAACTCGCAGGCCCGCGCGGTCATCGCCACCAACGACGCCGTCTATGTCGGCGGTGGCTTCCTCGGGGCCGGCAGCACGCTTCGCAACAACCTGGCCGCCTTCCGCGCCACCGACGGCGCGCTGCTGCCGTGGAACCCGAACGCCGACGCCACGGTCTGGGCCATGGCGATCAGCCAGGACGGCGCCAACGTGTTCGCCGGCGGCATGTTCCAGAACGTGGGCGGCCAGCCGCAGTACGGCATGACGAAGGTCAGCGCCGCGACCGGTGCGGTCGACTCCGCGTGGCTGACCAACACCATCGTCCGCAACGCCGGGGCGGACGCCGCCGTCGGCAGCCTGCGGGTGCAGGGCGACTACCTCTACGGCACCACCTGGCACTTCGGTCCCGGCGGCAACCTGGAGGGCACGTTCAAGGCCTCGGTCGACACCGGCGAGGTGTCGTGGGTGACCGACTGCCACGGTGACAACTACTCCGAGTTCGTCTCCAACGGCGTGGTCTACACGGTCAGCCATTCCCACTACTGCGGCAACATGGGCGGCGGCCACCCGCAGTACGAGCAGTGGAAGTTCCTGCACGCCACCGCCTGGACCGACGACGCCCAGGGCGAGATCCTCAACGACGTCTGGGGCTACCCGAACTGGCACGGCAAGGAGCCGGCCCCGAGCATGGTCAACTGGTTCCCCGACTTCGCCATCGGCAGCTACACCGGGCAGTACCAGGCCGGCTGGAACGTCGTCGGCAACAGCGACTACATCGCCGTCGGCGGTGAGTTCCCCCGGGTGAACGGCGTTGCCCAGCAGGGCATCGTGCGGTTCGGCCGCGCGGCCCTGGCGCCCAAGGCCGAGGGGCCGAAGTTCCCCACCGGCTCGGCGGCACCCACGCTGGCCGCCACGTCGCCGACCTCGGTGCGGGTCATCTGGCCGACCGCCTACGACCGCGACGACGCGACGCTCACCTACAAGGTGGTCCGCGACGGCGCCACCGGCAGCCCGCGGTTCACCAAGAACGCGGCGTCGACCTGGTGGAACCTGCCGTCCCTCGGCTACGAGGACACCGGGCTGACACCCGGGGCGACCTACCGGTACCAGATCGTGACGAACGACGCCGACGGCAACACCGTCTACGGCGCGTCCACGTCGATCACGATGCCGGCCTCGGTGGCGGCGCTGACCAGCTACGCCAACGTGGTCCGCGCGAAGGGCGCCCGCATCTACTGGCCGCTGGACGAGACCTCCAGCACCGTCATCCGTGACCGGGCTGCGGTCAACGGCGTGACCGGCTCCGGCGTCAACGACGGCACCGGCGACACCGACGTCGTGCCCAGCAACGACGGCGCGATCGCGGGCAACGGCTCCATGCTCGTCGGCAGCCAGGTGCCGGACCAGCCATGGGGCCGCATCTTCGAGAACGGCACCGAGACCGGCGCGGACACGTTCACCGAACAGGTGTGGATCAAGACGACCACCACCAACGGTGGCCGGATCCTCGGCTTCGGCGACCTGCAGAAGCCGAACTCGGGCCACCGTGACCGTCACCTCTACATGGACAACGCCGGACGTATCAGCTTCGGCGTCCGGGCGCAGGACGGCAGCAACCGCACCGTGACCAGCGGCCGCGCGTACAACGACGGCCAGTGGCACATGCTGTCGGCCAGCATGAGTTCGGCCGGCATGGTGCTGTACGTGGACGGCGTCCGCGTCGCCAAGCGTTCCGACGTGACCGCCGGCGAGGCGTACCTCGGCTACTGGAAGGTCCAGGGCGACAACCTCGACGGGTGGGCGAACCGGCCGAACAGCAACAACTTCACCGGGCTGGTGGACGAGGTCGCGATCTACCCGACCGCGCTCAGCCAGACCGACGTCCTCGACCTGTACACGGCGTCGGGACGCACCGCGACGATCCCGCCGGCCCCGGCCGACGCGTACGGCGCAATGATCTACAACGACGACCCGGACCTGTTCTGGCGCCTCGCCGACACCACCGGCACCACGGCCGCGGACTCGAGCCGGTCGCTGAACGACGGCACCTACGTCAACGGGCCCACCAAGGGCGTCACCGGCGTGATCTCGGGCAACACCGCGGCGACGTTCGACGGCAACGACGACTTCGTCGCCTCGAACGCGCAGTTCTCGAACCCGACGGTCTACTCCGAGGAGGCCTGGTTCAAGACGACCGACACCAGTGGCGGCAAGATCATCGGCTTCGGCAGCCGCAACGACGGTACGTCCGACAGCTACGACCGGCACGTCTACCTCCAGGGTGACGGACGGGTGGTCTTCGGCGTCTGGACCGGCACCACGAACACGATCACCAGCACCAATTCCTACAACGACGGAGCCTGGCACCACGTGGTCGCGACCCAGTCCGGCAACGGCATGAAGCTGTACCTGGACGGCGTCCTGGTGGGCACCAACCCGCAGACGGCCGCCCAGGACTACAACGGCTACTGGAAGGTCGGTGGCGACAACACCTGGGGTTCCGACCCGTACCTCAACGGCACGATCGACGAGGCGGCGGTGTACTCCTACGAACTCACCGCGGCCCAGGTGCAGAACCACTACACCGCCGCCGGGTTCGCGATGAACCAGGCCCCGAGCGCCGCGTTCACCTCGACGGTGCTCGACCGTCGGGCGACGTTCGACGGCAGCGCGTCCACCGACCCCGACGGCTCGGTGACCGGCTACAGCTGGGACTTCGGTGACGGCACCACCGGCTCCGGGGTCAACCCGGTGCACGTCTACGCCGGTTCGGGGTCCTACAACGTGACCCTGACGGCCACCGACAACAAGGGCGCGACCGGCACGGTCGTGCACCAGGTGACCATCACCGCCGGCTCCGGCCCGCTGGACAACTACGGTGCCGCGGTCTACACCGACCACCCGCGCATCTACTGGCGGTTCGGTGAGGCGTCCGGCACGGTCGCGAACGACGCCAGCGGCAGCCACTCGACCGGCACCTACCGGAACGGCCCGACGCTCGGCCGCAACGGGGCACTGCCGATCCCGAACACGGCCGCGGGCTTCGACGGGTCCAACGACTTCGTCTCCTCCGACGACGTCTTCAACAACCCGACGGTGTTCAGCACCGAGGCGTGGTTCCGCACGACCACCACGGTCGGCGGCAAGATCATCGGCTTCGGTCGCAACCAGACCGACAACTCCAGCAGCTACGACCGGCACGTCTACATGAACAACGCCGGCCAGCTCGAGTTCGGCGTCTGGACCGGTCAGATGAACATCATCACCAGCCCGGCGTCCTACAACGACGGAAGCTGGCACCAGGTGGTCGCGGAACTGTCCGGCAACGGGATGAAGCTCTACGTGGACGGGGCCCTGGTCGGCACCAACCCGCAGACGAGCGCCGAGGACTACCCGGGGTACTGGAAGGTCGGCGGCGACGTCACCTGGAACTCCAGCTCCTGGTACTTCAACGGTGACATCGACGAGGTGGCCGTCTACGAGAGCGAGCTGAGCGCAGCGCGCGTCCTCGCCCACTACGAGGCGGCACAACCGGCTCCCAACCAGAACCCGGTGGCGGCCTACACCTACACGCCCACCGACCTGAACGTGGTGTTCAACGGCACCGGGTCGAACGACCCGGACGGCACGATCACCAGCTTCGCCTGGGACTTCGGCGACGGCAGCCCGAGCGTGACCGACACGCTCCAGCCGACGCACCTGTTCCCGGCGACCGGCACCTACGCGGTCAAACTGACCGTCAACGACGATCGGGGCGGGACCAACTCGATCACCAAGCAGGTGTCGGTGCTCGCGCCGAACGTGCTGCCGAACGCATCGTTCACGACGACGATCGACCACCTCGACCTGAGCGTCGACGCCGGTGGTTCCACCGATCCGGATGGCACCATCGCGACCTACGCCTGGAACTTCGGGGACGGTGCGACCGGGACGGGCCTGACCGCCCAGCACTCCTACACCACTGCGGGCAACTACACCGTGACGCTCACGGTGACCGACGACCGCTTCGGCCAGGCGACCACGACCCGGCAGGTCGTGGCGACCGACCCGCCGCCGAACCAGGCGCCGACGGCTGCGTTCACGAGCACGCCGAACAACCTGGCGGTGTCGTTCGACGGGTCGGGTTCCTCGGATGCCGACGGCACGATCGCCGGCTACGCGTGGACCTTCGGTGACGGGGACACGGCCACGACCCAGAAGCCGAACCACACCTACGGCGCCGCGGGCACGTACACGGTGAAGCTGGTCGTGACCGACGATGACGGGGCGACCGGTGAGGTCACCCACACCGTCACCGTCACCGCGGCACCGACCACGATCGCCCGGGACACCTTCACCCGGACGCAGACCGGTGGGTGGGGCACGGCGAACACCGGCGGGAACTGGACGGTGACCGGCGCCAGCAACCTGGCCGTCAACGGCTCCGCGGGCACCATGCGGATGACCGCCGGCGGCGGGCCGTCGGCCTACCTCAACTCGGTCTCGGCCCGCGACGTCGATCTCACCGTCCAGGTGGGCTACGACAAGGCCGGCACCGGGGGTGGCATCTACACCTCGCTGATCGGGCGGCGGATCGGCACGTCCGACTACCGGGTGAAGCTGCGGGTGACCGCGACGGTGACCACCCTGTACCTGGCACGGACGGTGAGTGGGACCGAGACGGTGCTCACCACCCAGAACATCTCCGGGATGGTCTACGCGCCCGGTGACGTGCTGAACGTCCGGTTCCAGCTCCAGGGTGCGAACAGCACCACGCTGCGGGCGAAGGTGTGGAAGGAGGGCACCACCGAGCCGGCGTCGTGGCAGACGACGACGACCGACAGCACCGCTGCCCTCCAGGCGGCCGGAGCGGTGGGCCTGTACTCCTACCTGTCCAGCTCGGCCACCAACGCACCGGTCACGGCGACGATCGACAACTTCGTCGTCACGCCGCTGCCCTGACGCCGAACAGTCTGTGGCGGCTCCCCGACCCGGGGAGCCGCCACACCTGGTTTCAGGAACCCTGCCTCAGGACACGGTGAGGTTGCGGACCAGCAGGCGTCCGTCCGAGGCCGAGGAGCCGATGTGGACGTAGCCGCCCCGGAACCGGCTGTCGCCCGACCGCACCGAGGTGCCGTTGTCGCGTGACCACGAGATCCCGTCCGGGCCGACGGTGAGGGTGAGCCGCGACCAGGTGCCCGGGGCCAGCGAGCCGGTCAGCACGCTCGCGGTGAGCGCCTCGCCGTCCCGGTCGCCGGCGGTGTGGGCGAAGATCCCCATCTGCCCGTCCGCGCGCAGGATGGCGTGGTAGCCGTCCGACTCGCCCATCCGGTGCTCGTAGTAGCGGTCGTCGGCGTGCCCGAAGGCGATCGAGATGTGCTGCCAGCGGTCGACGGGCAGCGGGTCGTAGCAGACGTCGACCGACAGCCGGTAGGAGGGCTGTGGGAGCGGGTTGGTGTTGCCGAGCAGCAGGAACGACGGCCGGTCGGGGAACGCGAGTCCCACCACGCCCTCGCCGGGCCACTGGAGCCCGAAGCGGTTGCCGTACGGGTCGAGCGTGAGCTCGCCCGCGCTGATCCGGCCGGCGCGCCAGCGGTCGGTCGCGACGGCGGGGAGCGAGCCGTTCACGTAGCCCAGGTCGGGGGTGACCATGCCCTGCGCCCCGAGCTGGGTGAAGTAGTCGACCTCGTAGCGCCGGTGCACCGGGAAGAGCCACAGCGGGACCTCGGTGGCGACGGCGTGGGCGACGACGTCCGGGGGCAGCAGCCCCTTGACGCTGCGCGAGGGCAGGACGATCGCGTCGGTGCGGGGATCGAGGGCCCCCGCGAGCCTGGTGATCGCCTTCGGCGTGGCCACGTCCATGTTGCCGAGGTAGCCGAACACGGCGAAGCCGGCCTCCTTGGCCATCGGGATGCGCGGGCTGGTGGCATCCAGCTTGAGCATCACCGACGACGCCAGGCCGCGACGGGTGATCGTCTCCACCAGCGCGGGGTAGGCGGCGTCCAGCTTCGGCTCGATGCACAGCACGGCGCGCCCGCCGATCTCGTCGAGGACGGCCTCCAGTCGCGGCAGCCGGGGCATCGCTTCGCCGGTCCAGTACGGTCCCAGCCTGGGTATCTGGACGGGTGTGTCGTCGAGGACGTGTGCGGGGTAGTCGTTCGCGCGGCCGCTGAGCGGCGACGTGCGGTCGAGGGTGAGGTCGTGGTGGCAGAACAGCACGCCGTCGCTGCTCATCACGACGGACACCTCGATGGCCTCCGCGCCCCAGTCCAGCGCCTGGAGGTAGCTCGGCAGGCTGTGCTCGGGGACGACGTCGCCGGCGCCCCGGTGCCCGATGAAGTACGGGGCGCGCCGGTTCTGCAGCCAGCGTTCGAGCGTCGCGTCCCGGGCCGGACTCGGTGTGGCCGACCCCGAGCCGTTGCCCCCGAACGCGCCGTCGATCGTGCAACCGGCGAGGGCGGCCAGACCTACTCCACCGGCAACCAGGAGTCGTCGTCGGCTGAGTGGAGCCATCCCCTCATCGTACGAGGTCGATCGTGTCGCTCGTCGAGTACTGCGACCAGGTTTCGTCCGTGTAGGGGGAGTAGATCTTCGTGGTGACCTTGCCGGACGCCGGATCGATCGTGACGATCCGCACCGGGTTGGTGCTGCCGGAGTGGAAGCACTCCAGGTAGCTCACGATCTTGTTGCCGTGGACGCCGGTGTCGATCCGCTTGGTGGCCTGGCCCACGTGGCCGGAGAAGACCAGCTTGATGTTGGCGTACTTGCCGATCAGGTTGTCGTACAGGTACTGGCCGCTGGTCGCCCCGTAGCCGCCGTTGGACTGGTCGATGCCGCCGCCGGAGGTCAGGTAGGAGTGGGTCTGCACCAGCACGTTGTAGTCGGGGTGGTCGGCCACCACACCGGCCGCCCAGCTCACCACGTCCTTGCGCGGCCACAGTTCCAGGGTGAGCACGAGCCACTTGGTGCCGCTGCCCTCGTCGGCGAAGGTGGTCCAGATGTTGTCGACCTTGCCGGCCTCGAAGGCGCCACCGAGGTTCTGGATGCTGCTCAGCGGGAAGGCGGCGTTGAAGGCGTCCGTGCGCCGGACGAGCAGGTTGCTCGAGCACTGGCTGGCCCCGACGCGGGACGGGCACTCGGGGTTGTACATGTAGGCGGAGCCGCCGTAGCCGGTGCTGCCCTCGACGTTGTTCCAGCCCACCGCGGCGGTGTCGTGGTTGCCGATGGTCAGCGCGTAGGGAATGCCGGCGTCGGCCAGCTTCGCGATCGCGGTCCTGGCGACGGTGAACTGGGACGGGACCAGCCACCCCCAGTTGACGACGTCGCCGGAGTGCATCACGTACTTCAGGTTCAGGGCGTCGCGGTTGTCGACCAGCCACTGCGTCCGGTTCGAGAACTTCGTGTTCGCCGGGTTGAGGGTCTCGTCCTGGGTGTCGGGCATCACGGCGATGGTGAACGGGCTGCCGGTGCCGGTCCCGGTGCCGGTGCCGTCGCCCGGGTTGTCGGTGGCGTGGGAGCTCTGGTCGGCGACCCCCACCTTGGCGGCCTTGCGCGCCGTGAAGGCGCGCACCGAGACGTCGCCGTAGGTGTACTGGCTGGAGGCGGTGGCGGTGGACCCGTCCACCCAGAGGTAGGTGCGACCCGAACGCTTGATCCGGCTGGAGGTCGCGTCGGTCACGGTGGCCTGCCAGGCGGACGGCTTCGCTTCCCCGTCCTTCCAGGCGCGCAGGTAGATCCTCACCTTGCTCTTGGCGGTGACGGTCGCCTGGAGGTGGACGACGTCACCGGCGGTGACGGCCAGACCGAGGTCGACCGCGCTGCCGAGCGGGGTCTGGACGCTGTGGCTGAGCCGGCTGAAGGCGCCGGAGAGCGCGCCGTCGGCGCCCACGCTCAGCTTGGTGAGGTAGCCCGACGACTTCGAGGAGGCGCGGAACTGGAAGCCCGCGTCCACCGGGGAGCCCTCCGGCACCGTGAAGGTCGCGGACGCGATCGAGGTGACGCGGGACCGTCCGATGCTGACCTGCGTGACCGCGCCCGGCGTCACCGTGAGGGTCCGGGAGCCCGCCGCGTGCGCCTCGGTCGGGTTCACCCACGCCGCGACGGCGGTGGTGAGGACGGCGAGCGACATCGTGAGGACGGCGAGGGCGACGGAGAGCGAGCGCTTCGCGGGGGGCAGGGCGTGCCCGCTGATCGGGGGGACGTGCGGCATGGCAGGACTCCAGCTTTCACGGCGACGCCCGGGGTCGGCTGACCCGGGCGAGCTTTCCCCCCGAAAGCTGAGAACAGTATGAGTGAATCCTGTATGGGGTCGCAGTTCCCCGCACGGGTGACAGGGGGGCGGCACGGTCAGCCGGGCCGGCTCCGGACACACATCAGGGGCACCACCGGCTCTCGCCGATGGTGCCCCTGCGCTGTGCGGTCAGCCGTTGTCGGTCAGCTGATGACCTTGATGGTGTTGCTGGTGGTCCCCACCGAGGTGAGGGAGCCGTTGTAGACGGTGCTGGTGACCGCTCCGGTCTTCGTGTTGATCTTGAGGACCCGGAACACCGCGTCATTGCCCAGCTCGTTGCCCAGGTAGGACACCACGGTGTTGCCGCCGGGGCTGTCCGTGCGGCTGGTCATCGTGCCGGTGTGGCCGCTGAAGATGAGCTTGACGTTGCTGTACTTGCTCACGACCTGGTCGTACAGGTAGCTCGGGGCCGTGGCGCCGTAGCCGCCGTTGGACGAGGAGATGGAGCCGTCTCCCTCCAGGTAGCTGTGGGTGGAGATGATCACGTTGTAGTCCGGGTGGGACGCGACCACGTCCTTGGCCCACGCCACGACGGCCGGGCGCTGCCACAGCTCGAGGGTGAGCACCAGCCACTTGGTGTCGTTGGCGGTGAAGGTGGTCCAGATGTTGTCGACCTTGCCCGACTCGAACGCCCCGCCGACCGCCTTGATGCTGCTCTGGGGGAAGTAGGAGTTGTAGGTGCCGGTCTGGCGGACCAGGTAGTTGGAGTTGCAGTTCGCGGCGCCGACCTTCGCGGGGCAGGCCGGGCTCTGCGCGAACGCGGAACCGCCGAGTCCCGAACTGCCGGCCACGCCGTTCCAGCCGACCGCCGCGGTGTCGTGGTTGCCGATGGCCCCCGCGAACGGAATGCCCGCGTTGGTCAGGTTGGACATGGCCGCCTTGGCGTTGTCGAACTGGCTCGTTGCCAGCCAGCCCCAGCTGCTGAGGTCGCCGGTGTGGAGGACGTACTTCAGGCCGAGCGAGTCCTTGTTGCTGGCCAGCCACGCGGTACGCCGGGAGAACCGGGCGTCGGACGCCGAGTAGATCTCGTCCTGCGTGTCACCGATGACGGCGAGCGTGAAGCTGTCGCTGGTGGACGCACCGGCCACCGGCGCCGCTGCGGCGGTCGTGGTGGTCGGGGTGGGTGCTGCGGTGGTGGGTGCCGCGGAGGTGGGCGCTGCGGTGGTGGGTGCCGCGGTGGTGGGCGCTGCGGTGGTGGGTGCCGCGGTGGTGGGCGCTGCGGAGGTGGGTGCCGCGGTGGTGGGTGCCGCGGTGGTGGGTGCCGCGGTGGTGGGGGCCGCGCTGGTGGGCGCCGCGCTGGTGGGCGCCGCCGTGGTGGGCGCTGCCGTCGGCACCGAGGCCGCCGCGACGGTCGCCTGGCGCAGGTAGAACTCCGTGCCGGCGTCCTTCCAGCCGGCGGCGAGGAGGGCCTTCTTCTCCGCGGTGGTCCAGGCGTTGCGGTTGTGCGTGCCCTTGACGAAGCGCTTGACGCCGACCGTGCAGTTGCTGGACGCGGTCGGGGCGTAGAACGAGACGCCCTGGTTGAGGTAACCGGCGGCGATCGCCTTCTTCACGCCCGCGGCGGTGGCCGACCAGAGGAAGTCGTGGGTCTTGGGGCTGTACAGCCGCGTCACCGGAGCCAGACCCGTGGCCGCGACCCGGCCCGCGTAGCCGAACACGCCGCGGTCGTCGCTGAAGCCGTAGCGGACGGCGCCCAGCTCCTCGCTCTGCCAGCGGGTGAGCAGCTGGGAGGAGGTGGTGGGGTTGATCGTGCGGTACACCGGCGCGACGGACGCCGCACAGAAGTCGGCGGACGCGGCACTCGCGGGCGCACCGGGGAGGGCGGCGAGGCTGCTGATCACCGCCGATCCGGCGATCAGGCCGCCGATTGCTCGCCTGAGGGACAAACGCATGGCACTCCTATAACACGTGGGGGGTGTGGCACCAGAAGGGGTCTGGACATCGCCGGTGGGGGGATCGGCAGCCAAGAGACTATCAGGAAATCTTAAGGTTGGGACAGCGTGCAGCGGGCGGAATCTTCGCCGTCCCGCGTCAGCGAGGTGTGGGCGGGCCCCGCACAGCGGTGGCCGCCTCTCAGGATTCGCACGGTGCGGTCGGCGTCTCCGGGCGTCGTCCGGACGGTTCAGCCGGCGAAGCCGGCGACGGGCTGTCCGGCCACGCCCGGACGGACGCTGTACAGCGACCCCGCCTCCGGTTCGGCGTCCTCGGACAGGCCCTCGCGCGACGTGGTGATGTAGAGCGTGGCGAGGTCGTCACCGCCGAAGCAGCAGGCGGTCACCCGGGAGGGCGGCAGTTCGACCACCCCGGAGAGACTGCCGTCGGGGTCGAGGCGTTGCACGCAGTGGCCGTCGTACCGGGCCACCCACACCCCGCCCTCGGCGTCCACGCAGAGGCCGTCCGGAACCCCGGGGCCCTCCGTCGCGAACGCGCGGCGGTTCGTCGGGCCTTCCAGCGGGTCGTAGTCGAACGCCCAGGTGACCCCGGCGCCGGAGTCGTTGAAGTACATCGTCGCCGTGTCGGGGCTCCAGCCCAGTCCGTTGCTGATGTGCAGCCCGTCCAGGACGGGCCGGGGACGCCGCGAGCCGGCATCCAGGGAGTAGAGGGTGCCGGTGCCCGGGGCGAGGTCGTAGGCCAGCGTGCCGATCCAGAAGCCGCCGTCCGGGTCGCACCCGCCCTCGTTGCAGCGCATTCCCGGGCGCGGGTCGACCTCCACGAACCCGGCGAGGTCGGACAGGTCGTCGAGGTTGCTGATCGCCAGGTCGTGCTCCCTGGCCACGATGGCGCCACCACCGAGCCGGGGGCGGATCACTGCAGCGATCGAGGAGCCGACCGGCGTACGCACCACCGTGTCGCCGTCGAGGGTGAGCACGTCGCCGGCGAACATGTCGACGAAGCGGAGCTGCTGCCAGCGGTCCCACCACACCGGCCCCTCCCCGTGGAAGCTGACCCGGTCCGTGACCCGTTCCGCACGCATGGCGCTCATCGTCGGGTCCCGCCGGGAATGTGTCAACGTCCACTCCTTGGGCGGCGCCGGACCCCGGGTGTTACCGCCCGTCAGGTCCGGTACGGTGGTCATGTATGCGCCGGGCGTCGGGTCTGCTCCGCCGACGCCGCGGACGTCACTGCCGACGCTGATGCATCGGGGACGCCGCGAAGGCCATGACCGGAGCCCATTGAAGGAGATCCAGCTTCACGATGACCACCAAGTATGTGTACGAGTTCAGTGAGGCCGACGCCTCGATGAAGAACCTCCTCGGCGGCAAGGGTGCGAACCTCGCCGAGATGACCGGCCTCGGCATGCCCGTGCCGCCCGGCTTCACGATCAGCACCGAGGCGTGTACCCAGTACTACGCCGACGGCGAGGTGATCAACGACGAGATCAAGGCGCAGGTCCTGGAGTACGTCGGCAAGCTCGAGCAGACGATCGGCAAGAAGTTCGGTGACCTCGACAACCCGCTGCTGGTCTCCGTCCGCTCCGGCGCCCGCGCGTCGATGCCGGGCATGATGGACACCATCCTCAACCTGGGCATGAACGACGAGGTGGCCGCCCGGTTCGCGGAGAAGACCAACAACCCGCGCTTCGCCTACGACTCCTACCGTCGGTTCATCCAGATGTACTCCGACGTCGTCATGGAGGTGGGCAAGTCCTACTTCGAGAAGCTCATCGACGAGATGAAGGAGTCCCGCGGGGTCACCCTCGACACCGAGCTCACCGCCGACGACCTCAAGGAGCTCGCCACCGAGTTCAAGGCGCAGTACAAGGAGAAGGTCGGCAGCGACTTCCCGTCCGACCCGATCGAGCAGCTCTTCGGCGCCATCAAGGCCGTGTTCCGCTCCTGGGACAACCCGCGCGCCATCTACTACCGCCGCATGAACGACATCCCCTCCTCGTGGGGCACCGCGGTCAACGTCCAGTCGATGGTGTTCGGCAACACCGGCGACACCTCCGGCACCGGCGTGGCCTTCTCCCGCAACCCGGCCACCGGTGACTCCGGCCTGTTCGGCGAGTTCCTGATGAACGCGCAGGGCGAGGACGTCGTCGCCGGCATCCGCACCCCGGAGACCATCGACCAGTTGAAGTCCGAGAACCCGGCGGTCTACGACCAGTTCGTCGAGATCGTCAACAAGCTCGAGAACCACTACGCCGACATGCAGGACATGGAGTTCACCATCGAGGATGGCAAGCTCTACATGCTGCAGACCCGCAACGGCAAGCGCACCGCCGCCGCCGCGTTCAAGATCGCGTGCGACCTGGTGGACGAGGGCAAGATCACCCCGGAGAAGGCCGTGGCGATGATCGACCCCAAGCAGATCGACGCCCTGCTGCACCCGCAGTTCGACGTCGCCAAGCTCGCCGCCGCGCAGTCGATCGGCAAGGGCCTCCCGGCCTCCCCGGGTGCGGCGACCGGCAAGGTCTCCTTCACCGCCGAGGACGCCGCCGCCCGCGGCAAGGCCGGTGAGAAGGTCATCCTGGTCCGCCTGGAGACCACCCCCGAGGACATCGAGGGCATGCACTACGCCCAGGGCATCCTGACCGCCCGCGGCGGCATGACGTCCCACGCGGCCGTGGTCGCCCGAGGCATGGGCACCTGCTGCGTGTCCGGCCTCGGCGACGTCGCCTTCGGCGCCGACGGCAAGTCCTTCACCCTCGGTGGCAAGACCTTCACCGAGAACGACTGGGTCTCCCTCGACGGGTCCACCGGCAACGTGTACGGCGAGGAGATCGACACCGTCCCGGCCGAGATCAGCGGTTACTTCGGCCGCATCATGGAGTGGGCCGACCAGTACCGCACCATGAAGGTCCGCACCAACGCCGACACCCCGGCCGACGCCCGTCAGGCCCGCGAGTTCGGCGCCGAGGGCATCGGCCTGTGCCGCACCGAGCACATGTTCTTCGAGACGGACCGGATCGCGGCCATTCGCGAGATGATCGTCTCCAAGACCGTCGAGCAGCGCGAGGCCGCCCTGGCCAAGCTCCTGCCGATGCAGCGGGGCGACTTCGAGGGCATCTACGAGGCGATGGAGGGCTACCCGGTCACCGTCCGCCTCCTCGACCCGCCGCTGCACGAGTTCCTGCCGACCGATGAGGACGACATCGTCGCCCTCGCGGCCGAGATGAAGCTCGAGGTGCCGGAGCTGAAGAACATCATCGCCTCGCTGCACGAGTTCAACCCGATGATGGGCCACCGCGGCTGCCGCCTGGACGTCACCTACCCCGAGATCGGCGCCATGCAGACGCGCGCGATCATCGAGGCGGCGATCAACGTCCAGAAGCGCCACCCGGAGTGGAAGGTCGTCCCGGAGATCATGATCCCGCTGGTGGGCGAGGTGAAGGAGCTGGCGTTCGTCAAGAAGATCGTCACCGACACCGCCGACGCGATCATCGCCGAGGCCGGCGTCGACCTGGAGTACCTGGTCGGCACCATGATCGAGATCCCGCGCGCGGCCATCACCGCCGACGAGATCGCGAAGGAGGCCCAGTTCTTCTCCTTCGGCACCAACGACCTCACCCAGATGACGTTCGGCTTCAGCCGTGACGACGCCGGGAAGTTCCTGGATGCCTACTACGAGAAGAAGATCTACGAGAACGACCCGTTCGCCAGGCTGGACACCGAGGGCGTCGGCAAGCTCGTCAAGACCGCCGTCGACCTCGGCAAGACCACTCGCCCCGACATCAAGCTGGGCATCTGTGGTGAGCACGGTGGCGACCCGTCGTCCATCGAGTTCTGCCAGCAGGTGGGCCTGAACTACGTGTCCTGCTCGCCGTTCCGGGTGCCGATTGCGCGCCTGGCCGCCGCGCAGTCCGCGCTGAAGGCCCGGTAAGCATTTCGTAGGAAAGTGCGCCGCCCCTCCAGAAGGGGCGGCGCACTTTGCTTTTCCGGAGATTGCGTGGCCAGGGGTGCCGCGACGCGCACCCGTTCATGTGGCCGTGGAAGGCGGGCGTGGAGCGTCGGGGGTCGGAACGACCGAAGGCCCGGCGACTCAGTCGCCGGACCTTCGGTCAGGACTTGGGCAGCGTCCGCTTGCGCAAGCGGGAATGCCGGCCGTCCCCCTTTGTTGCCAGATCTCTCCGGCCGACCGCAGTGTTCCCCCCCGAGAATTTACGGTCAAAGTGATAATAGCCAGAATGCGCGGGAAGCGCCAGAGCGGACGTCCTCGAAAGGGGGACCGATCGGGCACTCCCGGCGTGGGCGGCCCGATCGTCGCGAACCTGTCGGTGAGACTGGAAGGCGTGGACAGAAGAGGATTCCTGCTCGGAGTGACCGCGGTGATGGTGGCGGGGTGCGCCCGGGTGCCACCCCCGGGGCTGAGCCCGACCCCGTCGGCACCGGCCACCACGGCCGCGCCGCCGCTGGCCATCGGCTCGGACGGCTCGCCGGGAGGTGAGATCCTGGCCCACCTGATGGTCGGCGCCCTCCTGGCGAAGGGACGCGATGCCGCCACCGTCGCCCTCGGGACGGACTGGCAGGCCGCGCTCGGGCACGGCGACCTGGCGGCGGTGCCCGGCTACGGCGGCACCCTGTGGGCGGCGCTCAGCCAGAAGGGCGAGACGCCGGCAGCGGACGAGGTGCTCGGTGAGCTCGCCACGCTGGTGGCGCCCGAGATCGGCGTCCTGGCGGTCACCGGGATCGACGGCGGCCTGGTCTGGCTGGTCACGCCCCAGACCGCCAAGGCCGGGATCACCAGCCTCGCCCGGATCTCCGGGTGGTCGAAGGGCAAGCGGGCGGCCGTCCCCGAGCTCGCGCTCACCCGTGGCGACGGCGTCCCCGGGCTGAAAGCCGTGTACGGCGCGAAGTTCGCGGTCGACACCGTGGCGGATCCGGTCGAGCGGGCGTCCCGGCTCACCGATGGCAAGGACGCGCTGGCCGCGTTCCGCCGCACCGAGTACACCGGCGCCACCGGACTCGTCGCGCTCGTGGACCCCGAGGAACTCGCCACGCCGGACCCCGGCGTGCTGCTGGTGAACAACGCGCTCGCCGACGCCGAGCCCGAGAATGTGCTCGCCCTCGACGCGGTCGCCCAGGCGATCACCACCGACGGGCTGGTCGACCTGCAGGCGCAGGTCGTGGCCGGCGGCTCGGTCGCCGACGTGGCCGACCGCTGGCTGAAGGACCAGGGTCTGGCCTGAGGTCAGTAGCCCTCTGCGGTGCCCCCGGCGAGGACGGCGGCCGTGCCGGAAAGGCCGAGCCTGGTGGCGCCGGCGTCGAGCATCGCCACGGCGGTGTCCCAGTCGCGGATGCCGCCGGACGCCTTGACGCCGAGCCGGCCGCCGACGGTCGCGGCCATCAGCTCCACCGCGTGCACGGACGCGCCGCCGGCCGGGTGGTAGCCGGTGGAGGTCTTCACGAAGTCGGCTCCGGCGGCCTCGGCCGCGCGGCACGCCGCGACGATCTCGTCGTCGGTCAGCGCCGCGGACTCGATGATCACCTTCAGCACCTTCGGGGCCGGGACGGACGCCCGGACGGCGGCAATCTCGGCCCGCGTCTCGTCGAAGCGTCCGGCCTTCACCAGCCCGAGGTCGATCACCATGTCGACCTCGTCGGCGCCGCGGGCGATCGAGTCGGCCGCCTCGGCAGCCTTGATCGAGGCCGTGTGCTTGCCCGAGGGGAACCCGCAGACGGTGGCGACCAGCACCCCGTCCAGCTCCGCGGTGACCGGCAGCATCGCCGGCGACACGCAGATCGAGTAGGTGCCGAGGTGGACGGCCTCCGCGGCCAGGGCCGCGACGTCGTCGGCCGTCGCGGTGGGGGAGAGGAGCGTGTGGTCGACGTGGCGCGCGAGCTGTGCAGGACTCAGGGTCATGACGCCGACGCTACCGCAGGTGCCGTGCTGCCGAAGCGTCGCCGGTAGGCGACCGGCGAGAGCCCGGTGGCGCGACGGAAGTGGTCGCGCAGCACCACGGCGGAGCCGAAGCCCACCCGGTCGGCGACCTGCTCGACCGGCAGGTCGCTGCGCTCCAGCAGGTCGCGGGCGGCGAGGACGCGCTGCTGGGTGAGCCACTTGTGCGGCGTGGTGCCGGTCTCGGCCTGGAAGCGGCGCGCGAACGTCCGCTCGCTCATCACCGCCCGCTCGGCGAGGCTGGCGTTGCTGTGGTCGAGGTCGAGCCGTTCGGCGGCCCAGGCCAGCAGCGGGGCGAGGCTGTCGGCCGTGCACGCCGGGATCGGGTTCTCGACGAACTGCTGCTGGCCGCCGTCGCGTTGCGGCGGCACCACCATCCGCCGGGCGATCCGGTTGGCGACCGCCGCGCCGAGCTCCCTGCGCACGATGTGCAGGCAGGCGTCGATCCCGGCTGCCGTGCCGGCGCTGGTGACGATGGGGCCGTCCTCGACGAACAACACCCGCGGGTCGACGTCCAGGTTCGGGTAACGGCGTTGGAGCTGGTCGGCGTACAGCCAGTGGGTGGTGCAACGCCGCCCGTCCAGCAGGCCGGCCGCGGCCAGCACGAACGAACCCGTACACAGGCTGAGCAGCGTCGCGCCGCGGGCGTGCGCGGCCCGGAGGGCGTCCAGCACCTCAGGCGGGTAGCCGGCCCCGCGGGCCGGAAGGTTCGGCGAGACGATCACCAGGTCGCTCTCGGCGACCGCGTCCAGGCCGTGCGTGGGGGTGATGGTGAACGGGTCGCGGTTCTTGGTGGCCAGCGGACGCCCGGGCTCGACGCCGCACACCCGGAAGTCGAACGGTGCGATGCCTTCGTCACTCCGGTCGAGGCCGAAGACCTCGACCGCGACTCCGAACTCGAAGACGGAGACCGGTTCGAGAGCGATCACGCTCACCCGCTGCAGCGCCATGCGTCCAGCGTACTGGCGGATTTCCTTCGGTCAATGTCTTTCCCGCCACTGGTGGCAGGGATTACGCGAGGGAAGGATTGCTGCCATGACCGGATTCCTCCTCTTCCTCGGCGCGATCGCACTCCTCGCAGTGGCCCTCGAGGTCACCCACCGCCGGGCCGCGGGCGGCTGGCGTCCCGGTCTGGACACCCGCGACGACCGCGACCGCGCCCGGCTCGCCGACGACCTGCGGGCGGCCGCCCAGCGCGAGGAGCCGTCATCCCCGCTCGCCGTCGACGACCTCGCCGGTCACCGGGTCGCCGGAGAGGCGTGGCGGATCGGCCGGCAGGCCGCCTGAGGAGCGCATCAGCACCCGCAGGGCCACGAACCGCAGGATCGTGGCGACGGCGTTGGCCACGACCAGCACGCCCACCTCGACCAGCCGGCCGGCGGTCGGCAAGAGGGTGTCGAGGAGCCACAGCGAGCCGCTGGTGAGGCCCAGCGCGGCGCCGAAGGCGATCAGCCCGCCCAGGTGGTGTCGCAGGGCGCCCTCGCGTCCGGTGACGCCGAACGTGAGGCGACGGTTCGCGGCGGTGTTGGCCACGGCGGTCACCAGCAGCGCGCCCAGGTTGGCCGGCTGGGCGCCGAGTGGACGCAGCAGCAGGTACAGCAGGAAGTACGCCAGCGTGCTGGCGACGCCGACCGCCCCGAACCGGATCAGCTGGCCGAGCAGGCCGGTCGGCACCCCCGGCACCGCGGACGGCAGCCCGGGGCGGGTCAGCTCCGCGCGCACCCGGGCGATCGGGATGCGTCCCGAGCCGAGACCGCGCAACAGCCGCCAGACCCCGCGCAGGTCCTCGGTGGCGGTGGCCACGATGTCGACGGTCGTGCCCGGGTCGTCCACCCAGTCGACCGGCACCTCGTGGATCCGCAGCCCGGCCCGCTCGGCCAGCACCAGCAGCTCGGTGTCGAAGAACCAGTTGTTGTCCTCGACCAGCGGCAGCAGCCGTCGGGCGACGTCGGTCCGCATCGCCTTGAAGCCGCACTGGGCGTCGGAGAACGAGGCGCCCAGGAGCGTCCGCAGGATGAGGTTGTAGGTGCGCGAGATGAACTCCCGCTTCGGCCCGCGGACGACCCGCGAACCGCGGGCCAGCCGGGTGCCGATCGCCAGGTCGGAGTGCCCGGACACCAGTGGCGCCACCAGCGGCAGCAGCGCGCTCAGGTCGGTGGACAGGTCCACGTCCATGTAGGCGACGACGTCGGCGTCCGAGGCCAGCCAGGCCTGCCGCAGCGCGCGCCCGCGTCCCTTGGCGTCGAGGTGCACGGCCCAGACGCTGGAGTGGTGCGCTGACAGCTGTTGGGCGATCGGCCAGGTGCCGTCGGTGGAGGCGTTGTCGGCGATCACGATCCGGTAGTCGTAGGGGAACGTCTCGGCGAGGTAGGACTCCAGGCGCACGACGGACGCGGCCAGATCGGCCTGCTCGTTGTACACCGGCACGACCACGTCGACCCGGGCGGTGCGGGTGGCGGCCCGCGCCGACGCCCCGGGCGAGGTCTGCACGGTCATCGCAGCCCCCTCACTTGCTCGCGGTCAGGTCGTAGACGGTGGTGTTGCCGACCGTGGTCGCGGTGTATTTGTCCGCCACCCACGCGGCGATCGTGTCCGCCGCGTCCGAGCCGCCGTTCTGCCGGCCGCCGATGCTGTTCGCGATGAAGTAGTGGATCCTGCCGGACGCCACGTACTCCTTGAACTGGGCGAGCGTGGGGGACGGGTCGGAGCCGTTGAAGCCGCCGATCGCCATCACCGGCTGCTGGGTCGCGAGCTGGTAGCTGGCCGCGTTCTGCGAGCCCACCGTCGCCGCCACCCAGGTGTAGGACGCGGAGTCGGTGGTCAGCAGGGTGACCAGCTCGGTGCTCGTCGAAGCGCCGTTGAGCAGCCCGCCCATGCCGCCGCCGTCCTGCGTCCCGCCGTTCGTGGACGGGCGGTTGGACGTGGAGGAGCCGTTGGAGGACGAGCCGTTGGACGTGGACGTCCGGCCGGGAGGCGTGCCACCGGGCGCTCCGCCGCCACGGCCGCCGCCACCGCCGCCGAGGCCGGAGCTCTTCACCGGGCCGGCGGTCACGATCGAGCCGGTGTGCGCGGTGGCCGCGGTGTTGATCGAGTAGGCGTACGGGCCGGCGAGCCCGGCGACCAGCGCCGCGCCCAGGGTCGCGGACGCCAGCGCGCGGGGGAGCTGGTCGACCCAGACCAGGGCGAGGCCGGCCGCGATCCCGAGGCCGAAGACCGTCCAGCCCAGCACGGTGTACCAGCTGCCCGCCTGCTGGAGCAGCACCAGCGCCCAGGTGCCGGTGCCGGCGCTGGTGAGGGCCAGCAGGAGCCGCGCGGTGAGGCGTCCGCGGTAGGCCCACAGGGCGGCCCCGCCGAGCGCGACCGCACCGCCGATGGCCGGGGCGAGCGCGACCGTGTAGTAGTCGTGGTAGATGCCGGCCATGAAGCTGAAGACCAGCGCGGTGACGACCAGCCAGCCGATCCAGACCACCAGCCCGCCGGCCAGCGCCTGGCTGGGGGTCTGCCGGCGGCGTCCCTCGGCGTCGATCTCCGGCACCAGCCGGCGGTGGAGGATCGCGTAGGCCAGCGCGCCCAGCCCGAGCACCATCGCGGCCGGGATCAGCCACGAGACCATGCCGCCGGAGACGCCGGAGAACATGCGCAGGATGCCGGCGGAGCCCCAGCGTCCGCCGTTGCCACCACCCACCGAGCCGACCTCGCTGCCGGTGATCCGGCCCAGGCCGTTGTAGCTGAGGATCAGTTCGAGCAGCGAGTTGCTCTGCGAACCGCCGATGTAGGGACGCATCGACGCCGGCGTGAGTTCGACGACGGCCACGTACCAGCCGAAGGAGACCACCATCGTCACGAAGGCCACCAGCAGGTCGACGACCTTCTTGCGCCAGGCCGCGGGGGCGGCGATCCAGTAGGCCACGACCAGCGCGGGCAGCACCAGGAACGCCTGCATCATCTTGGTGAGGAAGCCGAAGCCGATCGCCACCCCGGCCAGCGCCAGCCAGCCGCGGGACGCGTGCTCGGCGGCGCGGACGGTGAAGTAGCTCGCCAGCACCATCGTGAACACCAGCAGGGCGTCGGGGTTGTTGAACCGGAACATCAGCGTCGCGGCGGGGGTGAGCGCGAAGACGGCCGCTCCGGCGAGCGCGGCCCAGTGGGCGCCGCGCGTCGAGAGCGGGTGTGATGCGCCGGGGGTGTTGCGCCACGACAGCAGCGTGCGCCGCACGGTGACGTACAGGACGCCGACGCTGGCGACACCGAGCAGGGCCTCGGGCACGAGGATGCTCCAGGAGCTCAACCCGAACAGCCGCACCGACAGGGCCATCAGCCAGATGGCGGCCGGCGGCTTGTCGACGGTGATGCTGTTGCCGCCGTCCAGGGAGCCGAAGAACCAGGCCGTCCAGTTGGTGGAGCCGGCCTGCGCGGCCGCGGAGTAGAAGGAGTTGGCGTAGCCCGAGGCGGACAGGCCCCAGAGGTACAGGAACGCGGTGGCGACCAGCAGGGCGATCACGCTGCCGCGGGCCACCCAGTCGGGCCGGTCGTCCACGAAGGAGTAGTAGCTGCGCGGCTCGGCGGCGTCCACCGACCCGTCGGAGGAGGCCGGCGCCTGCGTTTCGATCACGGTCATGGACCCATCGAACGCGGCCCCGCTGGGCCTGGCATCGGAGCCTCCTGTGAGCCTCCGGTGAGCCGTCAGGCCAGCGGGATGCGGATCGAGAAGGTGGTGCCGCCCGGACGGCTGTCCAGCGACACCTGGCCGCCGTGGGCGTTGACCACCGCGGCGACGATGGCCAGTCCCAGGCCGGTGGACGACCCCCCGGCCTGGCGGACGCGGCTGGCGTCCGCGCGGGTGAACCGCTCGAACACCGAGTCCTGGATCTCGGCGGGGACGCCGGGGCCGTTGTCGCTGACCGCGATCACCGCCCAGCCGTCCTCGGCGCGCAGCGCGGTCTCCACCCGGGTGCCGGGCGGGGTGTGGGTGCGGGCGTTGGCGAGCAGGTTGGCGATCACCTGGTGCAGGCGGTGCGCGTCCGCGCGGGCCATCACCACGTCGTCGGGCAGGTCCAGCGCCCAGGTGTGGTCGGCGCTGGCCGCGCGCGCGTCGCTGACCGTGTTCAGCACGATCTCGGTGACGTCGGTCGGCTCGAGTTCGAGGGTGGGCTCGGAGTCCAGCCGGGCCAGCAGCAGCAGGTCCTGCACCAGCACCGACATGCGCTCGGACTCGGCCTCGATCCGACCCAGGGCGTGCGCGGTGTCGGCGGGCAGCTCGTCGGAGCCGCGCCGGGTCAGTTCGGCGTAGCCGCGGATCGAGGCCAGCGGGTTGCGCAGCTCGTGCGAGGCGTCGGCGACGAACCGTCGCACCTTGGTCTCGCTGCGGTGCCGGGCGGCCAGCGCGTTCTCGACGTTGTCGAGCATGTGGTTGAACGCCAGTCCGACCTGCCCCACCTCGGAGGCGGGGTTGGCGTCCCCGGGCGCCACCCGGATCGGGACGTGGCCCTCACCGCTGTCCAGCGGCAGGTTCGACACCTGGGTGGCGGTCGCGGACAGCCGGGTCAGCGGACGCAGGCTGCGCTCCACCACGCGCCGCGCCCCGATGTAGGAGACGAGGATCGCGCCGAGCGTGAGCAGCCCCGCCATCACCAGCAGGCTGGCCATCGGCGTGGTGATCTCGGTGTACGGCAGCCCGACGATCGTCGAGGAGTTCTGGCGGTCGACCCGGACGAACCGGTACAGCCCGACCCCCTCGACCGCGACGGTCTTCGGGTCGTGGCCGAGAGCGGTGTTGTTGACCAGCGTGGCCGCCTCGTCCTTGGTCACGGCCTCCGGGGCGCTGCTCAACGACCAGGTGCCGTTGATCAGGTCGAGCCGGATCAGGCCGGCGCCGCCGAGGTCGCCGGGGCCGTTGTCGTCATCGATGGGCCCCTGGCCGTAGCGGACGCCCGGGCGGCTCGCCGCCACCTGCAGCTTGGAGTCCAGCTGATTCTGCAGCACCTGGAAGATCGCCAGCGCGGTCAGCAGGCTGAGCGCCACCGTGACCGCGGCCACCAGCGCGGTGGTGCGCACCACGAGCTGACGGCTCAGCGTCCCGCGGCCCATCGGAGCCGGGGGCGGGGCGGGCGGCGGAGCGGGCAGGGCGGACAGGGTCATTCGCTGGCCGGCTTGAGGACGTACCCGGCCCCGCGCATGGTGTGGATCATCGCCGGACGGCCCGCGTCGATCTTCTTGCGCAGGTAGGAGATGTACAGCTCGACCACGTTGGCCTGGCCGCCGAAGTCGTAGTTCCACACCCGGTCGAGGATCTGCGCCTTGGACAGCACGCGCCGCGGGTTGCGCATCAGGTAGCGGAGCAGCTCGAACTCGGTGGCGGTCAGGTTGATGATCTCCCCGGCGCGGGACACCTCGTGGCTGTCCTCGTCGAGGATGAGGTCCCCGACGACCAGCTGCGACTCGTTGCGCAGCGTCGCCGCACCGGAGCGGCGCAGCAACGCGCGCAGCCGGGCCACGAGCTCCTCGAGGCTGAACGGCTTGGTGACGTAGTCGTCGCCGCCGGCGGTGAGGCCGCCGATGCGGTCGTCGAGCGCGTCCTTGGCGGTGAGGAAGATCACCGGCACGTCGGGCTGCTCGGCGCGGATGCGACGCATCACCTCCAGGCCGTCGAAGTCGGGCAGCATCATGTCGAGCACGATCGCGTCCGGACGCACCTCGCGGGCGGTCTTCACCGCGTTCAGACCGGACGCGGCGGTGGACACCTCCCAGCCCTCGTAGCGCAGCGCCATGCTGAGCAATTCGGTGAGGCTGGTCTCGTCGTCCACGGTGAGGACGCGGATCGGGCTCCCGTCGGGTCGGGTGAGTGCTTCTTGTCCGCTACGTGCAGTGATCGCCATGTCCTGACTCTCTCAGTGCGGGGTTGGTGGTGGCTGGCAAGTTCCTGTGAGAACCCTATGACTGTGGCCCAACTGTGCATCGCGTGGGACGCGAGAAGGCGACGGGGCCGGGTAGCCTTGTCCGCGGCCCGGCATCCCGGTCACGGGCGGGCAGGAGGACACGATGCGGATCGTCCGCGGCGTCGTCGGCCTGCTCGGCGAGCTGTTGGTGACCCTCGGCGCGGTGCTGCTGCTGTTCGTCGGCTGGCAGCTGTGGTGGACCGACGTGGTCTCCGACGCGGACGCCGCCCAGGTCGTGTCCACGATGGAGGGCAACGTCGGCACCGGCGACGGCTGGGTGATGCCGAAGAACGCCAAGCTCGGGGACGCGTTCGCGATCGTCCGGATCCCCCGGTTCGGCGCGAAGTTCGCGCGTCCGCTCTACGAGGGCACCGCCCGGGACGTGCTGCAGCGCGGCGTCGGGCACTACGTGGGTACGGCGCTTCCCGGCGAGGTCGGCAACTTCGCGATGGCCGGCCATCGCACCACCTACGGCAAGCCGTTCAACCGGATCGCGGAGTTGAAGAAGGACGACGTGATCCTGGTGGAGACGACGTCGACGTGGTTCGTCTACCGGGTCAGCGGGCACGAGATCGTCCCGCCCAGCCAGGTGTCGGTGCTGCTGCCGGTGCCCAACGAGCCGGACGAGCAGGCCACCGACGCCGTCTTGACGATGACCAGTTGCCACCCCGAGTTCAGCGCCCGCGAGCGTTACGTCGTGCACGCGACGCTGACCGCGCAGTACCCGCACGACCAGGGTGTCCCGACCGACGTGCTGGAGGTGACCGGCTGATGTCGTTCTACGGACTGCTGTGGCGTCTGCTGCCCGGCCCACGCGCGCTCAAGGTGGTGGAGGCGCTGCTGCTCGCGCTCGTCGTGGTGGCCGTGCTGTTCACCTGGGTGTTCCCGCAGATCGCGCCGTACATGCCCTTCAACGAGACCACGGTCGGCCCGTGACGCGGTCCGCTCAGCGGTAGCCGAAGGCGCGCGCCCCGTCGATCACGTCCACCCACTTCACGTCGAAGTCCTCGACCCGGCCCGGCCTCGCCGTCGTGCTCGGCTCCTCGACGGCCAGCCGGATCATCCGCCCGACCGCCTCGTCCTCGCCCTGCGCGCGGATCTCGACCGACCCGTCCGCCTGGTTCTCGGCGTACCCGGACAGGCCGAGGTAGCGGGCCTCGCCGGTCGCCCACCAGCGGAAGCCGACGCCCTGCACACGTCCACGGACGGTGATGATCGCGGCCAGCATGGGAGCATTCAACCTCGTCGACGGGCTCACTGCGAGCCCCGGTGTTGCTGGACGGGCGAGTTCTGGAAAGGATGGGCCGCATGAGCGAATCGGTCCGCGAAGTACTCACCTGGGACGCGTTCGGGGCAGCGTCCCGTGAGCTGGCGAAGCAGGTGGTGGACGCGGGCTTCCAGCCCGACCTGATCATGTCGATCACGCGCGGCGGGATGATCCCGGCCGGGGCGATGAGCTACGCGATGGGCATCAAGAACCTGCACATCATCAACGTCGAGTTCTACACCGGCGTGGACACCCGGCTGCCGCTCCCGGTGCTGCTGCCGCCGGTGCCGGCGGCGGTCGACCTGTCGGCCAAGAAGGTGCTGATCATCGACGACGTGGCCGACACCGGCGAGACCCTGCGGATGGTGCGTGACTTCTGCGCCGAACACGTCGCCGAGACCCGCACCGCCGTGCTGTACGAGAAGTCGCAGTCGGTCGTGAAGTGCGACTACGTGTGGAAGCGGACGGACGAGTGGATCTCGTTCCCGTGGTCAAGCGAGCCGCCGCTGGTGGGGCACTCCACCGACAACTGAGCCGGCACGCCGCGACGGGGGCGGCGCGCGTCGCCCCCGCGAAGATTCTGTTAAGGAACGACGTTCCTCGTTGCCGCGCCCGCGGCCGCCGTCGCAGGATGGACGGGTCCTGGAGGGGGGACCGGCACGGGTGAGGTACCCGGGCCGCGCCGAGAGAAACGCCGAGTCACAACATGCCCACCCCCTCCACCCCCACCTCCTTTGCTGCGCGCATCCGGCGCGCCCTGACCACCCTCCTGGCCCTCTTCGTCGTCCTCGCCCTGGCCCCGCCGGTGGCGCCTGCGGCCGCCGCCTCGTCGACGCTGGCCCTCGACCCTGGACGCACCGCCTGGGCGACGCTCGGCGGCTCCCGCACCTCCACGCTGGCCTCGGTGGCGGTGACCGTGCCGTCCGCACTGCCCCTCGCGGTGGGTCTCCAGCTGCGGGGCTCCCATTCCTCCGGCTACCGCACCACGCTCGCGGTGGCCGCGAACGGGTCGGTGACCGGCTCGATCGGACGCCTCGACTCCGGCGCCGAGACGACGCTCCTCCCGGCCACCGGCCTGGGCCTGAGGGTCGCGGCCGGCGAGAAGTTGTGGTTCCAGGCGGCCGTGGTCGCCACGTCCCGGGTGTGGGTGTACCTGCGGGCATGGTCGTCCTCGGTGGCCAAGCCGGCCACGTGGCAGCTGGCGGTCAGCGACGCGTCCGCGAAGCGCCGGACCAGCGCGGGCCGCACCTACCTGTGGGCGGAGTCCGACACGGCCACCCGGCTGGCCTACAGCTCGTCCTCGGTGAAGACCTGGTCGGCGTCGAAGGCCGCCGCGATCGGCGTCGTCCCGTCCGAGCCGGGCACCGACACGTTCTCGATCGCGGTGCTGCCCGACACCCAGAACGAGACCAGCAACAGCGCGAACACCCCGTTCCTCGGCCGGGTCAACTGGCTGGTCGCCAACCGCGGCACGTTCGACCTGCGCTACGTGCTGCACACCGGCGACATGACGAACTGGGGCTGGCTGGAGCCCGTCCAGCTGACGCGCGCGAAGGCCGCGATGGACGTGATCGCCCGCGCGGGCATCCCGTACAGCCTGACCGTCGGCAACCACGACACCGAGGCGGTCGGCTGGAGCGGCCACGGCACGACCTACGGCGGTTCGGCCTACCAGGACAACCCCGAGTGCCTGATCCGGCTGGGCGCGGCGGCCTGCAAGTCCACGCTGCTGCTGCGCCACACCGAGGCGTTCAACCAGACGTTCCCGGTGGCGAGCATCGCCGGCGTGGGCGGCGTGTACGAGAACGGGAAGATCGACAACAACTGGACCACCTTCAGCGCCAACGGCACCGACTGGCTGGTGTTGACGCTGGAGTTGTGGCCGCGGACGGGCGTGGTGGACTGGGCGCGGGGCGTGGTCGCCGGCCACCCCGACCACAACGTGATCATCCAGACGCACAACTACCTCACCTCGAAGCGCACCATCGAGAAGGGGAACGGCGGCTACGGCGCCACCAGCCCGCGGTACCTGTACGACCAGGTGATCGCGAAGTACCCCAATGTGAAGCTGGTGTTCTCCGGGCACACCGGGGGCTTCGGCGCCCGCGTCGACACCCCGAACGGCCACACGGTGCTGGCCTACCTGGGCAACCTGCTGTCCGGGTCCAACCACAACCCGGTGCGCCTGGTCAGCATCAACACCCGCTCCGGTGACGTCGTCACCACGGTGTTCGACCCGGCGAACAACACGCTGGTGTCGGCGACCAGCAACACGATCTCGATCGTGCGGTGAGGCTCGATCGTGCGGTGAGGCTCGATCGTGCGGTGAGGCCCGATCCCGGGCCTCAGCTGAGCGCGGCGACGACCTTCTCGATCCGGCGGACGCGGGTGGCCTCCGCCTTCGCCTCGGTCACCGAGCGCACGTGTTCCTTGCGGTGCGACGGCGCCAGGGCGTCGAAGGCCGCGCGCAGCCCGGCGGCGGCGAGTGCCGCGGCGAGGTCGTCCGGCACCGGGGTGTCCCGGGCGGAGGTGTCGTGGGTGAGGGTGACCTCGTGGGTCTCGCCGCCGGCGACACCGGCGGCTTCACGGTGCACGGCGGCGACCGGCAGCAGGAACTTCCCGCCCATCACCGCGATCGTCGAGGGGTAGCTGTAACCGTTGACGGTCACGATGACCGGCACGCGCTTGCCCGCGCCGAAGCCGGCCACGACGTCCTCGGGCACCTTGATCCCGACGTTGTTGCCGTTGAGCAGCAGGGTGGTGGTGAAGCTGGGCAACAGGTCTCCTCGCGTCGGGCTGGGATCAGACTAGGCGACCACCGGGACGGGCGGAACGGCGCGTCCGGTGCCCGCAACGATCACGCCCCCGAGCACCAGCAGGACGCCGAGGACCTGCCCGGCGGCCAGCGACTCGCCGAGCACGGCCACGCCCAGGACGGCGGCCGTCATCGGCTCCGCCAGCCCCAGGGTGATCGCGGTCGACGCCGAGAGGTGCCGCAGGGCCGAACCGATCAGCAGGTAGGAGACGACCACGGTCACCCCGCCCAGCCAGAGCGCGACCGCCAGCCCCTGCGGGACGGCCAGCCAGGAGTTGTCGGTGAACGGCACGATGCAGGCGCCGAGCAGGCCGCTGGCGCCGATCATGGCGGCGGTCGCCGGTAGGCTGTCCACGTGCTGCTGCACGAGCTCGGCAGCGGCCACGGCGTAGCCGGCGTACCCGGCACCGGCCACCAGCGAGGCCAGTACGGCGACCGGGTCGAGGGGCGCCGCCCGTCCGAGCACCCCGGAGAGCAGCACGATGCCGAGGACGCCAGGGCGGTGGCCACCAGCCAGCGGCGGGACGGACGGCGTCCGCGCAGCCCGTCGAACAGCCCGGCGAACAGGGGGCTCGAGCCGAGCGCGATCACGGTGCCGACCGCGACCCCGTTGCCGCGGGTGCCGAAGAAGAAGGTGGCCTGGAAGACCATCACGCAGGCGCCGCCGAGCAGGGCCCAGCCGGCCTTGGCCGACCAGCGCGGCAGCCGCCGTCCGTGGTGCCGCAGCCACCACACCACGCCGATGGCCAGCAGCAGCGAGCCGCCGATCACCTGCCGGACGGCGCCGACGCTGAGCGGGTTGGTGCCGGGCGGCGTGAACGCCTGGGCGGTGCCGGTGGTGCCGAACAGGACCGCCGCGCCGATCATGCTCACGGTCGCGCGCAGGCGGGTCGATTCGAGCACCCGCACAGGGTAGCGATGCGGTGACCCGCGACCGGGCCACGTCCGGCGCGCTCAGTCGTCGGTGGCCGTGCAACTGTGGTGAGCGTGCTTCTCGGCGGTGGTCCTCTCCTGCGAGCGGCGGACCTACCCGAGGGTGCGCTCGAACAGGGCGCGGACGTGCTCGGGCAGGTCGGGTTCGGCGAGCTCCACGTCCACCTCGGCAGCATGGCAGACCACGCCGTAGCAGTAAGCGTCGGGCATTGGACGGCCGCCGGCTGCGGCCAGCTGGGTGAGGGTCTCGCCGACCAGCAGCCCCGTCCACGCCCGGCGGTCGGGCTTCGGCAGCTCGGCAAGAGTGGTCTGGCGCTCGCGGGTTATGCCGGCGAAGCCGCCGGTGCGCCGCAGGACGAGTTCGGCGTTCGGGTCGACCGTCGACGTCCCGTCCGGCGGCGTGGTGTTCGGGGTGCCCTCGCCCACCCCGACGGTGGCCCAGGCCGAACGCACCGCTGCGGCCTCGGCGGCGTCGCCGAACCGCGCGATCGCGGCGTCGATCGTCAGCTGTGCGAAGGTGGCGAAGTCGCACCGGGCGGTGATGTCGGAACCGGTGAGCACGTCGTACCAGATCCAGCCGGCCTGCTCCCACGCATGGCCGCCGATCGTGGTCGCGGTGAGGGCGAACGCCCGGTTGGGGATGCCGGAGTTGTAGTGGACGCCACCGTTGTCGGCGCTGGTCTGCACATAGCCGCTCATGTGGTCGGGCTGGGGGTCGGTGCCCAGGCGGGGGTCGTCGTAGGCGGTGCCCGGGTGCAGCATGTTGCGCAGGGCGGTGCCCTTCACCCCGGGCAGCAGCAGTTCGGCCCCGATCAGCCAGTCGGCCTCGTCCGCGGACTGCCCGGCCGCGTACTGGGCGACGAGCGAGCCGAAGACGTCGGCCAGCGACTCGTTCAGGGCGCCCGACTGGCCGGAGTAGGTGAGGTTGGCGGTGCGCTCGACGACGCCGTGGGTGAGCTCGTGGCCGATCACGTCGAGGCTGGCGGTGAAGCGGCCGAAGATCACCCCGTCCCCGTCGCCGAACACCATCTGCGACCCGTTCCAGAACGCGTTCTGGTAGCCCTCGCCGTAGTGCACGGTGCCGCGCAGCTGCAGGCCCTCGCCGTCGATGGAGTTGCGCGCGTAGACCTCGTCGAACAGCTTCCAGGTGGACCCGAAGCCGTCGTAGGTCTCGTCCACGGCCGGGTCGGCGGTGGCGAGGGCCCCTTCGGCGCGCACCGAACGCCCGGGTAGTCGCTCGGTGTTGTCGGCGTCGAACACCTCCCGCGACGGGCCGGCCGGCGCGCTGGTGGACGCGATCGCCGTGGTGCGCGAACGCCGCCCTGCCGAGGCCCGCGTCGAGCGCTGCGCGCTGTCGGCGATCAGCGTGTAGCGGGCGTGTTCGGCGACCTCCTCGTCACTGTCGGCGAGGTGTTGCAGGAGGTACGGCGGGACGATGGAGGCGGGGTGGTTCATGCCTCCAGCATGCCGCGCCCGTCCGACACCCAACAGGCCGGGGTCTGCCCCCCGTCCCGCACAAACGCCCCCGATACTGACAAACGCCCCCGAAATTTCGGGGGCGTTTGTCAGTATCGGGGGCGTTTGCGACGAGACCTCCCTTAGCGGGCCGGTTCCAGGTCGGCGGGGGAGCCGATGTCGAGAAGCCCAGGGTCCAGACCCAACCAGCAGGCGACGCTCGCGCCGATGTCGGCGAGCGAGGCCAGGTCGGGGGCGAGCTGGGGAGCCCCCGGCCGGACGGTCCCCGACCCGGGGGCACTCCCGTGAACGGCCAGGACCGGCGTGAACTCCCTGGTGTGGAACGAGTGGCCGATCGTGGGGTCGTTGCCGTGGTCGCCGGTCACGACCAGCAGCCCGGCCTCACCCAGCTCGGCCAGGAGGGTGGGCACGGCGGCGTCGACCTCCTCGAGCAGGTCGGCGTACCGCGCCGGGTCCTGCTGGTGGCCGGCCAGGTCGGTCTGCTGGACGTTGGCCACGGTCAGCCCACCGCGCCGGACGCCGGCGAGCGTGTCAGCCAGTACGTGCGCGGTCTCCACGCCGGGCCGGTAGTCCGCGCCGCGGGCGACCAGGATGTCGGCGGCCTTCCCCACCAGCGTGACCGGGACGCCGGCCGAGTCGGCGAGCTGGGGCAGCTGGCGCTCGTGGTCGATGGCCACCCCGAGGTGCTGCACGCTGAGCTCATCGTGCTGGTAGAAGCCGCTGGCCGGGGTGTCGAGGCCGATGGTGCCGTCCGCGCCGGGTCGCACCGAGTCGGCGAGCGGACGGTCGGAATGCCCGCCCACGGCGATCACCCGGGCCACGGGCGAGTGCTCGCGCACGATGGTCGAGATCTCCAGGATCTGCTCCCACGGCATCTCGTCCAGACGGGCCGACACGTTCCAGTTCAGCCCGGGGTCCGCCTCCAGGTTGTCATGGACGAGCGCCGCCCCGTCCACCACCAGCAGGGGCTTGTCCCCGTCCAGCAGGTCCACGCGGTGCCCGGCGGCCACGAGCACCCGGGTGAGTTCCGGGATCCGTTCCCCGACCCGGCACATCACCACCCGCGACATGTCCGCGCCCATCATCGTCTGGTGGCCGGCGAAGGTGTCGGCGCCCGGATAACCGAGCGCGGATCGGCGCGCGGTGGACGAGGACTGGCCGGCGAACGGCCGCGCCGACAGGCCGAGGTCCGGACGCAGCGCCGCCAGCCCGATGGCCGCCAGGTGGGGGATCTCCAGCCCCCGGCCCCGGTGCTCCCGGGACCACCGTTCCAGCGAGCCCAGCGTGTCGGCCGTGACGTCGCCGGATCGCAGGTCACCCGCGTCCGGCATCGCGCCGACCCCGAACCCGTCGATGACCAGGATCAGCGCCCGGCGCTCGGCGGCACCGCCGGTCACGATGCGCTCAGGGCGTCACCGAGACGCCAGCCCGCCGGCAACGGCAGGTCACCGCTGCCGACACGAACCTCCTCGGGTCGCACCGGACGGCCGTTCGCGTCGAAGAACCCTTCCAGGACCGGAGCGTCGGTCCTCAGGCCCGACACCACGGCCACCAGTGACCGGGTGACGAAGATCTGGGTCCGGAAGGCCATCACCACGCCGTCCCCGACGTGCACCGGGCCGGCGGGATCGATCCGCCGGTAGTAGTCGATGAACTCCGCGGGTTCCTCGAAGACGCTCGCCGGCACATCGCCGGCGTCGGTGCGGACGATCGCGTTCAGCGCGCGGGCCCGGTCGTAGAAGCCACCGCCGAAGACCGACGGCCCGATCGCGTCCTGGTGGGCGATCTCGGTGAGGTACACCATTGACGGGATCTCGGCCAGGTTCTCGTTGACCGCGTGGTAGGGAGTCGTGCCGGTCAGGGCGTGCCCGGGCTCCGCGTGGGTGGCCCCGAGTCGTGCGAGTTCGGGCAGTGTGGCCACCGAGGACAGGCTGGGCAGGTTGACGATCGGCTGCTCCAGGCCTTCGGCGCGCAGTACGTCGGCCGCGGCGATCACGCGGGCGAGGGTGGCCGTGGGCGCCGGTCGCTGCTCGGCCTCGGAGTAGAGGACGCACGCGAACCCGGTCACCCCCGCCACGCGGACGCCAGGGACGTCGGCCGCGAGACGATGGATCGCCTGGACCTCGTCGGGATGGAAGCCGCCCTCCTGGCCGGGATAGACGTCCTCCGGCGCGCCGGCGATGCGGAGCAGGATGTCCTGCACCATGCCCGCCCGCACTGCGGCGGCGCCGACGGCCCGGAGGTTCTCCTCGTCGTACACGGTGATCACGCTCGGCCGTCGCGCGAGCACGCCGTCGAGCTCCCGCACCGGGATCTGGACGATGTGCCCCACGTTGCCGAGCTCGGCGCCGCCGGCGGTCAGCCGTTCGGCTTCACGGCCGTCGATGGCTGCGGCCCGGGGTATCGAGCGGGCGACCGCTGCCGTGACCAGCGGGTTGCGCCCGATCTGCTTGACGACGAACCAGAGGGTGAGGCCGAGCCGATCGGCTTCGGCGGCCAGGGCGCTCGCGTTCTGCGCCACCTGGTCGAGGTCGATCAGGTAGGTGTCGGGCGGCACCACGCCGGTGGCATGCAGCGCGAAGGCGGCCTCGATCAGTTCGGGGTTGCGAGCGCGGGTGACGGGGAGGAACACCGGGAGCTCCTTTCGGGAGGCGGTTTGTGGAAGAGGGGCTGGTCAGCCGCGGACGGCGGCGTCGAGCGCACGCCGCAGCAGGTCGATGACCAGGTGCGCACTGGCACGCATCGGGTTGATCCGCAGGGTCCAGGCCGCCAGTTCCGGGTTGGCGGCGAGCGATGAACTCGACATCCGGTACACCAGCGGCGCGATCTCGTAGCGGGAGTTCGACCCCACCGGATAGGGCGCCGCGCCGAGCGCAGCGGCAGCGGCGCGGACGCGTTCTGCGATCGGCTCCTCGAGCAGCGCCACGACGCAGAGGTCCTGGGCGTTGGCCAGGGTCGCGTCCGCGACGCCGGGAAGTTCGCCGGCCTTCAGCCGCGCGGCGAGTTCGGTGGACGCGGTGGTCTGCGCGGCCCAGTTCAGCGGCACCATCACCAGCGACCGGACGGCGTCCAGTGCCTGGTGGCCCTGGACCTGGCCGCCGCCGGAGTAGTTGGCGGACTGCACGGCCTCGACCAGGTCGGTGTCGCCGACGACGACCGCGACGCCCTCCGGGCCGTGCAGCTTGAACAGCGAGAAGCAGCTCGCCGCGGCGCCGAGCTGCGCGCCGATCCTCGGGGTGCGGATGGCCGCGTAGTTGTCGTCCACCACGACCCGCCGGCCGTGCTCTTGGGCCAGCTCGATCGCCGCGCCCAGGTCGTAGCTGTCCGAGAGCTGCTGTCGGCTGTGCTGCAGGTAGACCCACGCGGGGCAGCCGGGGTCGGCAAGGGCCGCTTCCCAGGCCGTCGGGTCGTTCGCATCGGCGCGTACCAGCTCCGCACCGGCGTCCACGAACAGGGTGGCCGTCGTCGGGTAGTCCGGTGCGTCGTGGACGAGCAGCCGGCGCGCGGGCGTCCGCCACGGCCCCGCGCTCAGGGCAGCCCGGATCGCGCCCGTCCCGGCGCCCTGGACGAGCGCGGCGGCCGGGGCTCCGAAAGCCTCGGCGAGCGCCCGCTCGACCCGGGCGGTGGTGTCCGGCCGGCCCAGTCCCGGCACGACGCCGACATCGGATCGGAACAACGCCCCGTCGGGGAAGTGCCGCATCAGGGCGGCGACCAGTCGTTGCTGGATCTCGAGGGCCTCCGCCGGGGTGGTGGTCGGGAGCGGATGGGTGGTGGGGAGGGTGGGTGGGGTCATGACTGTTCTCCGGTGAGGAAGCGAACCAGGTTGCGACGGAAGAGCAGCTCCATCGTGGGTTGGTCGACGCCGGCTGCGCGGAGGGTGGCTGCGGTCGTGTCGAGGACGTGGCTGTAGCCCGTCCCCCCGTTGACCCGCAGGTAGGAGTCCCGGGAGACGTCGTTGGAGAGCAGGGCGCGCTCCGCGTACCCGGCCTCGATGAAACCCAGCAGCGCGGTGACCCGCTCCTGGTCGGGGCGGTAGGAGTTCTTGCCGAAGGTGTCGAAGGCGACGTAGCCGCCCTGTTCGGCGATCGCCCGGTGCTGGGCCGCGTCCCGCCAGAGGTCCTGGTGTCCGATCGAGATGCGGTGGGGCGCGAGCCCGCAGGACAGCAGCAGCTCGAACTGGCCGAGTCCGCCGTTGCCCAGGTGGGCGTGGGTCGCCACGGACAGTCCCGTGGCGACCGCGGCCAGGGCGGACGCCCGCAGGGATCGCTCCTCCGCGGGGGTCGGCGTCTCGCCGTGCGACCCGATCTCGCCGAGCAGGCCGGGCCGGATCCGTGTGCCGTCGCAGCCGGTCTCGATCTCCTCGACGAGGTCGGCCGCGAGGGCTTCGACGTCCAGCCGGGCGACCTCCGGACGGTGGAACTTCTGGTAGTAGTAGCCCGTCGAGACCACCGCGTGGATGCCGGCTGCCCGTGCGATGCGGTCGACGGCCTCGACGTCCCTGCCCATGCCGCGGCAGGTCAGGTCGACGACGAGGGACAGGCCGAAGCGCTCCCGGCAGTCCCGCATCTCGTCGATGATGTCGGCTTCCTGGGCGAGCGTGCCGGCCGCGTCCTCGGGGGTGCGCAGGTCGATCGCCAGGTGTTCGTGCGCGAGCGTGGTGCCGGTGATCCGGTCGGCGGGAACCGGGCCCGCGGTGGTCTCGACGGTTGCCATGTCAGCCTGCCGCGATCGGGGTGAACAGGCCCACCCAGGTCATGAGGTTCAGCAGGATCCCGGCGACGATGACGGCGGCCGGCCCGGCAGCCATCCGGACGACGGGCTTGCCCATCGCCTCGTTGAGCAGGTACAGGCCACCGACGATCAGCATGCCCATGCCGCCGCCCATGGTGTTGGCTGCCATCAGCGAGCCGATCAGGATCGCCAGGCCGAGGGATTCGGTGATGCCGTTGCGGATGTGGTCGGAGGAGTCGCGCAGCGACGGCCACCGTCCGAGCCAGCGTCCGATCGCGGCAACGCCGAGGATCTCGGCACCGAAGACGGCGGCGCCGGCCACCGCGGCGAGCCCCAGCGTCGCCGGCACCGGCAGGTTGAGGGTCGCGATGAGGTACCCGATCGGGTAGACGATCGTGATGCCGGCCATCGCGTACGCGCCGGAGGCCAGCGCGGTGGTGACGATCAGCGGGACGAAGCCGAGGACGCGCACCGCGTCCAACGCCGCGGCGCCGGCGAAGTCGCCCTTGGCGATCAGGAAGCTGGTGGCTTCACCGCCACCGAAGATGCCGGACGCGGCCACCATCGCGACGCCCGTACCGAGAGCCATGAACCAGACGATGTTCTTGCGGAGGCGAGCGGCGTTCGGGCCGAACAGCTCGTCCATGACAGCTTCGTCCTCGGCCGAGGTGACCAGGTTGCCGGCCCGCTTCTCGCGGTGGTCCTTGACCAGGGCCAGGACGATCAGCATGACGACGCCCAGGGCCATCGCCACGGACGGTGCGAACACCGACCAGCCCCACCACTCGGCGGCCTTGACGATGAACAGCACGACGAGGAGCTCGGCGCCGAAGCTGATCGCGCCCCACATCTTCCCGAACTGCCGGGTGATCGCGATCACGGGGAACAGCGCGAACAGCCACAGGATCGGGCCGGACATCGACTGCAGCGAGCCCAGGAAGTCGACCGGGAGCAGGCTGGCGACCTGGGTCGCGCCGACCAGGCCGAAGGAGCACACCGCGCCCCAGGCCACACCGGCGATCGCGGCGATCCACTTTCGTGGTGCAAGCAGGCCGAGGATCTCGACCGGCAGGAACAGCAGCCACGGGTTCAGCACCGTCGTGGCCAGGGCCATCGGTGCGCCGAGGCCGAAGATGAAGCCTGCCGAGAGGCCGAAGGCGATCGCGGCCATGGCGGGACGGGCGGTTCGTCCCTGGATGAAGTCGAGGAGGAAGGGCCGCACGCCGTCGTTGAAGACGGCCAGGGCCTGCTGGGCCAGAACGGCGCCGATGCCGCAGACGAGCATCACGACGATGGATTGCCAGATCTGGAAGTTGATTGCGCCTTGCGCTGCGCCCATGAGGACACACTCCTTAGGTGGTTGCCCGCTCGGACGGCCAACTAAAGTGGGGTTGGCTCACTTCGCGGATGGATGGAAACCGCCGGCGATGCCGGCGGGCACTTCACGGGGGCGGGTCGGAGTCCGGGGGCAGCGGGGGTACGAGCCCGCTGTCTCCGGGCGCTCGTTCTCAGCGCTGGGCGTCGAGAACGCCCCAGACCACAGGGACGACGTCGTCGATCTGATCGATCGCGAAGCCGAGCGCTACGGCGCCACTTCCCACGGCCGCCGCCACGGCCTCAGCGGACGGGACGCCCCGTCCGAAGGTGTGGCACCTGGCCGAACCCAGCAGCCCGACCAGGACGCCCAGAGAGGCGCCGGCCCCGGTGTGGCAGGTGCCGAGGTAGTAGTCGGCAGTTCCGTTGCGCAGCGCCATGCCGGCCTGCATGTCCGAGCCGACGACGACTTCGTCCTCGGGCCTGACCAGCGGTTTGAGCGCGTCAGCCACATGGGCCTTACCGACGCCTCCGGTGATGATCTTCATTGGTTCTCCTGCGGGTGTTGGGCCATCAATGTGGCGAAATGAAGCGCGAGAATGCGGATTTCGGTGTGGGGCAGTTCGGCTCCCAACTCGTCCACGGCTCGCTGTGCCATCGCCTGGGAGGCGGGCAGCGCCTCGGGACGCTCGGCGAGCGCGGCGTCGATGACGTCGTCGGCGCTGAACTCGGTCAGCGCCTCGCCGCGCAGCGATCGGCACAGGGCGGCGAAGAGGTGTGAGGCGAACATGCCGAGGGTGTCGTCGGTACGGGCCGGTTCGGGCAGGCCGATCCGTTCCAGTTCGCGGCGCACGAACGGCACCACGACCGGGCCTTCGGGGTCGCTGCCGGTGAAGATCTCGAGGCGCAGCTCAAGGCTCTCGTCGAACATGGGGTCAGCAGCTCCTGTCAGTAGGCGGGGAACCGACGGCCGGCCAGCACGTCGTCCAGAACGGTGTGGACCAGGTCGAGATCGAGGTCGTCGAAGAGCGCTCGCGGCACCCGCGTGGTGCCCTCGCGGACCGACAGCACGGCGTGCGTGCTCCGATCCGTGCCCGGAAGCTCCTGCACCGTGACGGCGGCGTGGAGGTGCTGGTCGATCTCGTCCACGTTCCAGACCGTGGCGTCGATCCGTCCGCTGGCGAACTCCTCGTCCAGCTGGGAGTAGTAGGTCTCGACGAAGGTGACGTCCCGCCCGCCGAAGACGCTCTCGACCAGGTGGGTCTGGTCGGCCGAGGCGCGGTCGACAGCGACCCGCAGGCCGGGGGTGGACAGGTCCTTGCCCTGCGCGAGCACGATGCCGTGGGCGCCGACGTAGCTTGACGGCCCGAGATCGGCCAGCTCGAGGACGGGGAGTTCGTCGCGCTGCAGGTCGAAGGCGAGGCCCGAGGTCACCGCGATGTCGATGCTGCCCTGCACCAGGGCGTTGAGGCGGCCCTTCGAACCCCGTTGGTAGAGCAGGTCGAACGGGATGCCGACGTCCTTGAAGGCCGCCAGGAAGCCGGACGCGAGCCCTTCATAGCGCCGGGAGTAGGGCAACGGCATGGACATCGTCAGGGTGTGCATGCCGCCCAGCTCCCACAGCAGCGCCCGGTCGGCGGCCTCCAGGGTGGTGCCGAGGCGTCCGTGGGACGACGTGCTGATCGCCCCGACGCGCTCGAGGAGCTGGAGACCGGCCTGCACGGTCCCGTTGCCGAAGCCCAGCTCGACGGCGATGTCACGAGCCCGGGGGAGCTGGCCGCCGACGGGCAGGGCGAGGATCTGCCGCGAGAGCTGCATCGCTGCCAGCCCGTTTCGCGACATGAACGGTTCCATGTCCACTACCATGTTCATACTATATCCGGGATTCTGGTTATTTGCAATGATGGGCGGGCTGGGTGTCCGTCAGCCCCGGGCGTCCAGTCGTTGCCAGTCGGGGAGGTTGGCGTAGGTCTGCTTGTAGTAGTCGGCGAGGGCGAGTTCGGTGGCGGCT